>CAWBTY010000019.1:0-280918 GCA_963791895.1 uncultured Actinomycetes bacterium | reverse complement strand
ATTCGTCAAGTGGTCGGGTTCTAGCCCATGGAGCATCCAGCGCGTCGCTACCAGCGCAGGTCGCGAGTTGGCGCGCAGTGACGCATGCCGGTAGCGTCGAAGGCACGGAGGTTCGCTGATGTGGTTCAGACGAAAGAAGGACTCAGCCGGTGAGTATGCAGCTGAGAGAGTCGCATCAGAGCTGACTGAGTTTCTCGGTCAGGCAACGGAGACGAGGGCTTTGAGTCAGGCGATCGACGCCGCCGTGCGCGCACGTGAACAAGGCGAGACTGAATTCACCGACGCGCCAAGAGGCACTGATGATTCGGAGGAGGCCCGGTAGGTCGTACGACCTCAGCCCACGCCGCGCGACCGGTCAGTCGAGGGCCGCGGCGTGGAACTGCTCCGGCCGCGGCCGATGTACCTGAATGGCACCCGCTGCACGAGCTTCGGCGATGACCGCCGCGTAGCGAGCCAGTCGCTGTCCCTGGTAGCGCGCGACCGCCAGCGCTTCGTCGTCCGGACCTGCGGTCGTCTTTCCGCTCGTGAAGGACGTGCCGTAGGGGTTGCCGCCTGCGTTGAACACCTCACTCACCGTGTAGCCGAGGGGCAAGATGACCATCCCCCAGTGGTAGAGGGTGTTGTTGAGCGCAAGAATGGTCGACTCCTGTCCTCCGTGTGCCGTCATCGACGCGGTAAACGCTGTGCCGACGCGGTCTGCCAGCTTGCCCTCCTGCCACAAGCGCCCGGCCTGATCCATGAATTGCTTCAGCTGCGCGGCGACGTTGCCGAATCGCGTCGGGGTGCCGAGGGCGACGCCGTCAGCCCACTCGAGGTCCTCGAGCGTTGCGACCGGTTCGTCCTCGACCTCTGCACGGTGTCGACCCCAGTGCTGGTTGTGGGAGATCTGTAGCTCCGACGCGATCTCCTCCACATGTCGGAGGCGAACCTGTGCGCCCTCCGCCTCGGCGCCGTCGGCGAGTGCGTGGGCAAGCCTGTGGACGTTGCCCGTTGCGCTGTAGTAGATGACCGCGACACGCGCCGTCGATACCGGGGCAACCGCGCCGTCACCTTCGCCTGACGCAACGCTGCTCGTTGGCGGGGTCATCCTTCTGCTGGCCTCCTCGGGGGCTCGAGGGACACGAGTCCGCGCAAGTCCACGCACGTGATCTCGCGAATCGTCACCAGCACCATGAGCACCGAGGCGCACGCTCGGCAACGCGCCACGGTGCCGGGCGCCCTTGTGAAGACGGCGAAGGTCGCGACCTCACCGACGGATCCGCACGCGGCGCACGTGCCCGAGGCGGTCGTCATCTCCTGGCCGAAAACGTCGGCGAGCAGGCCCGCGATTGCATTGCCGTCGAGCGTCGCTATGCCTCCGTCGGCCATCACGTTCCCGTTGGGCCGAAGCGCTCGGTCCTGATGCGCGTCGGTTCGTGGCCGAGCCCGACGAGGGCGCTTGCGGCGGTCTCGACGAACGCCGTCGGGCCACAGACGTAGATGAGCGGCCGCTCGCTCGGCGGCCACGACACCTCCTCGAGCAAGTCCCGGTCGATGCGGCGAGCGTAACCGCGCCAGCCCTCGGGCCGGCTGCGGGTCAGGGTCAGGTGAATGTCGATCACCTCGGCGGCGTCGAGCTGCTCCAGTTCGGCGCGGTAGATGACGTCGCCGAGTGTGCGGTCCGAATAGAGCAGTCGCACGGGAACCGCGCTACCGACGGCGCGGTGATGACGCAGTATTGCGCGCAGCGGGACGACTCCCGACCCTCCGCCGACGAGGAGCAGGGGGCCGCCGAAGACTTCCTCCCAGACGAAGTAGCCGCCGACAGGGCCGCGAACCTCTAGCTCGTCTCCAAGGCGGAGCTCACCGACGAGGTACGGCGAGACCTCCCCGTCATCGAGCCGCTCGACCGTGAGCACGAGCCGTGCGTCGTCGGGAGCCGAGGCGATCGAGTAGCTCCGTTGCGCCTGGTAGCCATCTTCAGCCGTCAGGCGCACATCGACGTGCTGACCTGCGCGGTGCCCGCGCCAGGCGGGCGGGTCGAGCTCGATGCTTCGCACATTCCGCGTTTCATCGATGAGCCCGCTCACGGTTGCTAGCTGCCAGCTCAGTCGCCCCAGTACCGCTGCTCGCGCCATGGGTCACCATAGTTGTGGTAGCCGTACGTCTCCCAGAAGCCCGGCTCGTCCTCGAGCTTCAGCTCGAGCCCGCGCACCCACTTGGCGCTCTTCCAGAAGTAGAGATGAGGCACGAGCAGGCGCGCCGGGCCGCCGTGCTCGGGATCGAGCGGCTCG
Source organism: uncultured Actinomycetes bacterium (assembly GCA_963791895.1). GTDB lineage: Bacteria > Actinomycetota > Thermoleophilia > Gaiellales > Gaiellaceae > Gaiella. The sequence continues at coordinate 278,645 of CAWBTY010000019.1, read as the reverse complement.
TCGTCGTACTCGAATGCGATCCATGCCTTTCCGTCGCGCACGTCCTTCAGTGGCAGGTTCGTCGTGTACCCGCCGTCCGACCACGCCGTGACGTACTCGGCACTTGTTTCGATCCCGTCGAGCAGCCTGTCGACCGAGATGCCCCGCCAGACCGTGTCCAGCTTCGACCACTTGGTCACGCAATGGATGTCGACGGTGACCTCCGCGCTCGGCAGCGCGCGGAACTCCTCCCATGTCCAGCGTCGCGCCTCGTCCACCTCGCCGACGATCGAGAATTCCCATTGCTCGAGCGGCGTGTGCGGCGTCGGGCCCGCGGAGAGCACGGGGAAGTCGTCGGTGAGGTACTGGCCCGGAGGAAGTCGCGTCGCATCGGCGTCCGACTCCCTTCGGCGGCCGCGAAAGCCGCGAGAGACGAAGCTCATCTCCTACCTCCTGTTCTCGGGTCTTGGTTATCGCACGGCGCACCATCGACCTCAGCCGGCTCGGTCATTGCACCATGCCACACGCTCTCGCCGATGATGGGCGCGTTCGCGAGCTCTTCTCGGACACGCTCGACGTCCCTGTACGCCCGCCGGCTCGCGGCGTCGCGACCTGCCGTTCATGACCTCAGAGTTGCGTTTTCGGCACGCAGTCGCGCCCGTGGAAGCCCCTGGTCGATGCCCGGGTCTGCGCTAGACGGTCGCGAATGGCCGGCTGGTCTCGGGTAGAGCCGTCCGGAGCTGCCTGCGGGAGCTGATGCCAAGCTTTGTGAAGACCTTCCGCAGATGCCATTCGACGGTGCGCGGGCTCAGGAAGAGCTGCGCGCCGATCTCCGGGTTCGTATGTCCCTTGGCGGCGAGGCATGCGATCTCCAGCTCCTGTGGAGTGAGCTCGTCCCTCGTCTCGTTCCCGCGGGCCCGAACGGTCTCTCCGGTCGCCACCAGCTCTCGGCGCGCGCGTTCGGCGAAGCCGTGGGCGCCGAAGCCGCTGAACCAGCTCGTGCGCGAGGCGGAGCTGCTCGCGCGCGTCCACGCGCCGGCCCTCCCGGCGCAGCCACTCGCCGTAGAGAAGACGGGCGCGAACCCTCCCGCAAGCTCTCCGGGCGGCCGTGCGCGCGGGAGCTCGAGGAGCGCAAGTGGATTCCCGTGGCTCTCGCGGATGATCCGGGCGCACACGGCCGCGTCGAGTGGGCCGGGAACGCTCTCCAGCAGCAGCGTGCGTGCATTGCTGTCATCGAGCCCGTGGATGGGCAGCTCCGGGAGATCGGCGAAAACGGCGTCGCCCGTGCCCGTCCGCACCGCTAGCGCCCCTCTCAACCCCTGAGACCAACGCCGTCCCTCCTCCTCCGCTCAGCTGGAACTGAGGACGCCGCGCAGCTGCTTGCGGGAGCTAACGCCGAGCTTCGGGTACACCCTTCGCAGATGCCACTCGACAGTGCGCGGACTGAGGAAGAGCTTTGCGCCGATCTCCGGGTTCGTCAGCCCTTCCGATGCGAGTTGCGCGATCTGCGACTCCTGCGCGGTCAGATCGCCCCGCGTGTCGTCAGTGCGCCTGCGGGCCGTCTCGCCCGTCGCAGCGAGCTCGCGGCGAGCCCGCTCGGCAAACCCAGGGATACCCATCTCGCTGAACATGTCGTACGCCAGGCGCAGTTGCTCTCGCGCGTCGAGTCGGCGGCCCTCCCGTCTCAGCCACTCCCCATACAGCAGGTGAGCCCGTGCGAGATCAGGGCGAGTCCGTGCGCGGCCGAGTCGCTCAATGGCTTCGGCGTAAAGCGCCTCTGCGGAGGTGTCGTCGGCAACGAGGGCCGCGCAGCGGGCCTCCAGGCCAAGACCCCACTCCGTCGACACGAGCCGAGTCCGCTCCTTGAGTCGAGCGAGCGCGACCCCGGCTCGATCGTGCTGGCCGCAGCGGACAGCCGCTTCGACCAGGTCGATCAAGGCCCAGGCATGTATTCCCGTCGGATGGAGTTCGCACGAGCGTTCCGCGGCGGCGAGCGCCGCCTCGTATCGCCCCGCGGCGTTGTAGACCACTGCGCGCGAGTGCTCCGTGACGGGCGGCGCTCCCAGGGACGCGTGTCCAGCCGTATCGATTCGCGTGAGAGCTTGGAGCTCGTCGAAGCGCCAGGCATCGAGCCAGGGAGAGTGATACTCGGTGTCCTCGCCCGTCACCTCGCCAATGGCCTCCGCTTCTGCGAGGGCGGTTGCGGCGGCGGGAAGGTCACCTGTCGCGACCATGACGTTCAGCCAGGAACCGAGTGCGCGCGGAAGCGCTTGAAGCGCACCGACATCGCGAGCGAGCTGAACGGCACGGCGAGCAATCGTCTCCCAGCTCTCGAGGTCCCAGTACGTCCTCGTGATGCCCTCGGTGTACAGCAGCAGCGTGAGATCGGGCTCCTCGAGCTCCGGCTTCTCGCGGAGCGCGATCATCCCTTGGCGAAGGACGTCTGTACCCGCTGGATATCCCTGCTGCAGCATCTGCCCCCATCCTCGGAACAACAGCTCCCCGGCACTCGATCCCGAAGCCGGATATGAGGCAAGTGCATCGGACACGGCCTTCAGGACCTCCGGTTTGCCAGACCAGAACGCGTACGCCATCGCCTGAAGGTGCGACGCGTACGCGAGCGCCGGATACCGCTCCTTGAGCCGGTCGGCGGCGGCCAGAAGCCTCAGGATCGCCTCGGCCTCTTCCTCGCCGGCGGCGCGCACCTGGAGGACTTCGGCTTCGAGGCGCTCGACGCGCGCCAGTTGAAGGTCGTCGAGATGCCCCGCGTCGATCGAGCGCAGCAGCTCCTCGACGGAATCGTTCGCGCCGGCCTCGTACATCACCTCTGCTGCGGCGAGAGCGCGCTCGTCGCGCTTGCCCGCATCTGGCGTCAGCATGGCGGCACGCTCGAGAAATGCTCCTGCCGCGGCCAGGCCGCCGCGCGCCTTGGCGCGGGCAGCTGTTTGCTCGAGCTCGGTCGCGACCTCCTCGTCGGGAGCCGAGGTTGCCTGAGCGCGATGCCACGCCTTCCGATCCGGGTCGAGCTCAGCGTCGGTTGCCTCGGCGAGCGCGCTGTGGGCGAGCCTTCGCTCGCGCGGCGTCGCTGCCCCGTACACGGCCGAGCGAACGAGCGGGTGCCGGAACGAGCACCGCTCGCGGATCTGGACGAGGCCGGCCTCTTCGGCAGGATCGGCGGACTCGACGCTCAGGCCCAGCTGCGCTCCAGCGCGGACGAGCAGAAGCGGATCGCCCAGCGGCTCGGCCGCCGCGAGCAGCAGCCACTGTCGCGTCTCGTCGGGGAGCACCGCCAGCTGACGTCTGAAGCTGTCTTCGATCCTGGCCGTGAGCGAGTCGCGCGACTGGCGAGCGACACCCGTCGCCGCCTCGGCAGACGTCAGCGATCGGGGAAGCTCGATCAGCGCGAGCGGGTTTCCGTGCGCCTCGGCGAGGAAGCGATCCCGGACGATGCCGTCGAGGTGCCCCGGGAGCACCGAATCGAGCACGGCGCGCGAGTCGGCCGCACTGAGCCCGCCGACGTGCAGCTCCGAGACGCCGTCGAGCTCCTCGATGATCTCCCGGCTTGCGAAGACGAGCCCCACGGAATCGGCGCCGAGACGGCGTGCGACGAAGGCCAACGCACGGGTCGTCTCGGAATCGAGCCACTGTGCGCCGTCGACCACGCACAGGAGGGGCTCCCTGCCGGCGACCTCGGACATGAGACTGAGGGCAGCGAGTCCCACCAGGTAGCGGTCGGGAGCGTCTCCCGAGGAGAGCCCGAACGCGACGCGCAGCGCATCGGACTGCGGTTGCGGCAATGCACTGATCGCACCCGTCATCGACCTGCACAGCTGTTGCAGTCCCGCGTAAGGAAGGTCGACCTCACCTTCGACGCCCTCTGCGCGGGCGACCTGGAACCCGGACGCCGAGGCGATCATCTGCTCCAGGAGCGCGGACTTGCCGACGCCTGGCTCGCCTCCTACGACGAGCGCCGCGCTCCCACCTGCTGCGACAGTCGCGAGCAACTCGCCCAGCCTCTCGAGCTCGGCATCTCTGCCCACGAGCAAGCGCACGCCAGAGCTGATCGGTCCCACCGCCGACCCATGTTGCCCGCTCGGAATTGTCCATGTGTCGTTCGACACGTGACTCCGCAGCGTTTCACAAACAGCCACGCCGCCGAGGAACGGGGCGTTGGCACCAGGCAATCGCCGTTACCCGAAGGTGAACGCGTACGCCTCGGCCCCTGGTTCGCGAAAGGTGATCTCCAGCGTTCGCTCGCGGACCGTGTCGTGTTGGCGAACGAGCTGGTACATCCGGCCTTCCTGGAGAACGCCGTTTCCGCCCTGGTCGACGTCGACACCGTGAGCTGCGCCCGGAGGTTCGCCGTCGAGGAGCACGCGGAAGGGAATCGCCTCGTGCGCTACGGGAGCGAGCACGAGATGCGCGTCGCGCGCGTCGAACCGGAAGGCGATGCTCCCGCCGGCCCGCCCGAGCACGACCTTCTCGCGCCCGATCGTCCACTCGCCGGCAAGGGCCCACTCGTTGGAACCCAGCCGATCGGGCAACTCGTAGAGGCGGGGTTCAACGAGGGCGTGGCCGTTCGCCAACGCGAACCCGCTCCCGCGGCCGTAACCGAGATACGTCTCCGGCGTTCGCAGGTGCTCCCAGTCGGCCCCCGCCTCCACGCCGACGCCTGCAACGGAGACGAGCTCGCGCTCGACTCCGAGCAGCTCCTGGATCACCCGCTCGCACTCCTCGTAGCGCCCTTCGCCGAAGTGACGGTGGCGGATGACGCCGTCCGCGTCGACGAAATAGAGCGCGGGCCAGTAGTGGTTGTCGAAGGCGGTCCAGATCGCGTAGTCGTTGTCGACGGCGACGGGGTAGTCGATCTCGCGCTCCTCGATCGCCTTCCGAATGCCCTCTATCAGATGCTCGAACGAGAACTCCGGCGTGTGGACGCCCACGACGATCAACCCGTCGTCTCGGTAGGCCTGCGACCAGGCACGCACGTAAGGCTCCTGGCGCAGCCAGTTGATGCACGTGAACGTCCAGAAATTGACAAGGACGACGTGGCCGCGCAGCTCGGGACCGGGTGGCCGGAGCCGAGCCACCCGGTCGCCCCGCCGAGCGAAGGCATGTGCAGACGTTCGAAGACGTTCATCTACCGAACCGACCGGAATCCTGCGCGGACCTCGGAGGCGAAGAGGGCCGGCTGCTCCCAGGCAGCGAAGTGGCCGCCTCTATCGAGCTTGTTGTAGTAGATGAGATTGGGATACGCCTGCTCCGTCCAACTCCGCGGCGCGTGATATTGCTCGCCGGGGAAGACGCTCACGGCCACCGGAATCGACACGCCCTTGGCGTTGAAGAAGCCACCCTTGTATTCCCAATAGAGACGAGAGGCGGAAACGCCCGTGTTCGTCAGCCAATAGAGCGTGATGTTGTCGAGGATTTCGTCTCGCGTGAGCTCGCCTGCGACGCTCGTCGTCCGGTTCAGAGCCGAGGCGACCGCCGCGGCCGGCTGGCCGTCAGCATCGTTGTGGTCGAGAAGCCAGGCGGCCAGGCCCACGGGCGAATCAGCAATCCCATACAGGGTTTGCGGGCGTGACCCCATCAACCTGGCGTAGTCGACTTGCTTGAACGTCCTGTCCAGCTGCTCATAGGCGAGTCGCTCCTCAGCTGAGAGACCAGCTGGCGGCGGGTCGCCGCGCAGGAGAGCCCGGTCGACGTCAGCTGGGACGGTGGCGGGCATGTTGGTGTGGATGGCGCGCAATCCCGAAGGCGCCTGCACGCCCATCTGGTCGACGACGAACGCGCCCCAGTCACCGCCCTGGGCGACGTAGCGGGTATAGCCGAGGCGCCTCATCAGCTCCGCCCAGGCTCGGCCCATGCGCTCGGGGCCCCAGCCAGTGTTCGTCGGCTTGCCGGAGAACCCGTACCCCGGCATTGACGGGATCACGACGTGAAAAGCGTCCGACGCATCTGCGCCATGAGCCGTCGGATCGGTGAGCGGATCGATGATCTTCAGCTGCTCGATGATCGAGCCGGGCCACCCATGCGTAACGATGAGCGGCAGCGCGTCCTCATGTTCCGAGCGGACGTGAATGAAATGGATGTCGAGCCCATCGATCTCGGTGATGAACTGCGGCAGGTGGTTCAGTTTCTCCTCGCACGCGCGCCAGGCGTAGTCCGTCGCCCAATGGCCGGCGAGTTCCTGGATCATCGCGAGCGGCACGCCCTGCGACTGATCTGCGACGGTCTCCTGCTCCGGCCAGCGCGTGGCGGCGATGCGGCGCCGAAGGTCGACGACTGCCTCTTCGGGAATCTCGACCTGGAAGGGGCGAATCTCGGTGGCTGTTTCGACGGTGCTGGTCATGACGAGCTCCTGTTCCTGGTCGGGCGGGTTCGATCGACGGACTGTCCTGAATGCGGCTTGGACCTCATCCCTGTGCTCGCGCAGACGGCGGGACCGAGTGACTTGAGCCACTCGGTCCCGCCGAGGGAGCGCAATTAGCGCAGTGAGCTGAATGCAGCCCGCACCTCGGTGGAGAAGAGCTCCGGCTCCTCCCAGGCGGCGAAGTGGCCGCCCCTGTCGGCCTCATTGAAGTAGGCCAGGTCGGGGTAGACCGCCTCGACCCAGCTGCGCGGGGAAGCCCAGATCTCGCCGGGGAACGTCGTGAAGCCGACCGGAACCGAGACCGGCGGAGGAGGCTGGCCGCTCGCAAGCGCTGCGGCCAGCGCTCGTCCGTCCTCCCAGTACGACCGGGCCGCCGACGCCGCGGTGCCGGTCAGCCAGTACAGCGTGATGTTGTCGACGATCGACTCCCGTGTCAGGCTGCCGGTGGGCTTTCCGTCGACGAAGGCGCCGGCGATCTTGTAGTAGCTGTCCGTGTCGTGGTCGAGCAGCCAGGCCGCCAGACCAACGGGCGAATCGAGCAGGGAGTAGCCGATCGTCTGTGGCCGCGTGGCCATCTCGAGGAAGTAGGCGAACCCGTCCTGCCTGAACGTCGCAACCGCCTCGGCCGCTGCGCGCTCCTGGTCGGACTCCTTGGGCAGGTGATCGCCGATTGCGAGCACCGCCGTGAGCAGGTTCAGGTGGTAGCCGACCAAACCCTCGACCGCTTGGCGGCCCATCAGATCCGTGACGAGGGCACCCACGTCGCCGCCCTGGGCGACGTAGCGGGTGTAGCCGAGGCGGTGCATCAGCTCCGCCCACGCGCGTCCGACGCGGCCGGCGTCCCAGCCGAGCTCGGCCGGCTCACCGGAGAACCCGTACCCCGGCATGGACGGCAGCACGAGGTGGAACGCGTCCTCCGCCTTTCCGCCGTGCGCGGTCGGGTCGGTCAGCGGGCCGATCGGTCTCCAGCAGCTCGATGACCGAGCCGGGCCAGCCATGCGTCATGATCAGCGGCAACGCGTCCTCGTGCTGCGATCTGACGTGGATGAAGTGGATCTCCACCCCGTCGATCTCGGTCGTGAACTGCGGAAGCGCGTTCAGCCGCGCCTCGATCCGGCCGAAGTCGTACTCGGTCGTCCAGTAGCGGGCCAGCGCCCGCATCGTCGCCAGCTGTACGCCCTGCGACCGATCATCGACGAGCTCCTTGCTGGGCAGGCGCGTCGCCGCGATGCGCCGGCGCAAGTCGTCGATCTGCTCCTCTGGAATCTCGACTCTGGAACGACCGGATGTCGGTCGCGGTGTCGACGGTGGTGCTCATGACGCCTCCTTGGCGCAGCGACCTGAACGCAGCACGGATCTCGAGGAGGTCCGGCTCCTGCCAGGCCGCAAAGTGGTTGCCTCTTCGCGGCTCGTTGACTGATCTGCGACAGAGTCGGTGGATCCCGCGGGGAGATTCAGCGCCCCGGAGACGGCGCCCTGGCCCTCCAGCGTGGAGCCTCCGTTCGAGAATGAACTCAGAACGCTCTCCTTTCCCGAGCCCTGGGGCTTCGATCGGTGACACCACGCAGCCTGCTCGGCTTGGAGGAACGTCGCACCCGTGGAAGACCCTGGTTTGCTCCCTGGTTCCCCGGCGGTGCGTGCGCCGTCCTTCAACACGGTGCTACCGAGGGCGGTTCACGGCCAAGCGGGCAGTGCGGTTACGCTTGCCGGTCGGGCGTTCTACCGACACCAGTGAGTCGGCCAGGGCATCCGACGGAGGCGACGGCCCCGCTGACCCGCGATGCTCCTTCCGGCAACACAAAGGAGGAGATCCATGACCGAGCTGTCGACACACACACCTGCCGAGCTCGCACACCGCTCCAGCACGGTCGACTACGACGACAGCCGCCTCGCGGCGTAGTCCCGATGATCGAGATCGGCACCTACCCCACACGAAGCGACGCAGAGCTCGCGCAGACGGCTCTCACCACGGCCGGCATCCACTCTGTGATCGCGTCCGACGACGCGGGCGGCGCGTACCCGTTCGACCTCAGCGGTGGCGCTCGGCTCCTCGTCGCCGAAGCGGACGCGGCGTTCGCGGCCGAGATTCTGGCGACCCACGGCGAGGAGTAGCCTGGATCGATGGCCGATCGGTCCGCCGACCCCGACGCGACGAGATCGCCTCCTCGGGCGGGAGGATCCTCCTCGACGCCGCCTCGGCCATCGAGGTTCGGGGTGTCGCCGCGCTGGATCGCGTTCTTCTTCGTCCTCCTCGCCGTCAACCTCTTCATCAGTGGCCGGGCGATGGGACCCGAGTCGCGTGTCCGTGTCCCCTACAGCCCGCTCTTCCTGGAGCAAGTGAGGAAAGGCAACGTCGAGGAGATCACGTCCAAGGGGACGGACATCCAGGGCACGTTCGAGAAGGAGCTGACCTTCGAGGAGTCGAAGCCAACGACACGGTTCCGAACGGAGATTCCCGCGTTCGCCAACACCGACGAGCTCTCCCAGTTGCTGCAGGAGAACGACGTCACGGTCAACGCGGAGCCGCTCGACCGGGGAGCGCCGTGGTGGCAGACGTTGCTCGTCGGTTTCGGCCCGACGATCCTGTTCGTCCTCCTGTTGTTCTGGTTGTTCCGCCGGGCGCGCAACGTGCAGAATCCACTCGGCTCGTTCGGTCGGTCCCGTGCGTCCCGCTACGAGCCGTCAGGCGACAAGGTCACCTTCGCGGACGTCGCCGGCATCGAGGAGGTCGAGGACGAGCTGCGCGAGGTCGTCGACTTCCTGCGCAACCCGGAGAAGTACCGCAAGGTGGGCGGCCGGATCCCCCACGGCGTCCTGCTTTCCGGGGCGCCCGGCACGGGGAAGACGCTGCTCGCGCGCGCGGTCGCCGGAGAGGCGAACGTTCCATTCTTTTCGATGGCCGCGTCCGAGTTCGTCGAGGCGATCGTGGGGGTCGGCGCTGCTCGCGTGCGTGACCTCTTCAAGGAGGCAAAGGAGAACGCCCCGGCGATCGTCTTCATCGACGAGCTGGACGCGGTCGGACGGTCACGGACGAGCGGCGTGGCCGGCTTCAGCGGCGGCAACGACGAGCGCGAGCAGACGCTCAATCAGATCCTGACCGAGATGGACGGGTTCGACTCGGCGACGAACGTGATCGTCCTCGGCGCGACGAATCGGCCCGACGTGCTCGATCCGGCACTCCTCCGGCCGGGGCGGTTCGACCGTCGGGTCGCGGTGCAGCCACCCGACCGTACCGGGCGAGAGGCGATCCTTCGCGTCCACACCCGCGATGTGCCGCTCGCACCCGACGTCGACCTCGCTCGCATCGCCGCAACGACGCCGGGGATGGTCGGCGCCGACCTCGCCAACCTCGTGAACGAGGCAGCGCTCACCGCCGCCCGGCGCGGGCACGACGTGGTCGAGGAAGCCGACTTCACCGACGCGCTCGAGCGGATCGTGCTCGGCGCGGAGCGCCAGGTGATGTTGAGCCACCAGGATCGGCGGCGGACGGCCTACCACGAGGGTGGGCACGCGATCGTCGGGATGCTGACACCCGGCGCGGATCCCGTGCGCAAGGTCTCGATCATTCCGCGTGGGATGGCGCTTGGCGTGACGTTCTCCGCCCCCGACGCCGATCGCTTCAACTACCTGGAGCCGGAGGTGCTCGCGAAGATCAAGGTCGCCCTCGGCGGCCGTGCCGCCGAGCAGATCGTCTTCGGCGAGATCAGCACGGGCGCCGAGTCCGACATCGAGCAGCTGACCGGACTCGCGCGGCACATGGTCGGGCGCTGGGGCATGAGCGACGCACTGGGTCCGGTCTCGGTGATCCCACGCGACGGGTCGGGGCCCTTCCTCCCGGGCGCCGCGGACGTCTCGCCGGAGACGCACAAGCTGCTCGACGACGAGGTACGGCGCATCGTCGCCGAGGCGTACCAGGATGTCCTCGCCCTCCTGACCGAGAACCGATCGCGACTCGACGCCCTCGCGGGCGCGCTGCTCGAGCACGAGACGCTCGACGAGGACGACGCCTACGCCGTGGCAGGCGTCCAGCGACCGCAGGCGCCACCGGCAACCGAGTTGGCGGCAGCCGCGCGCTCGAGGACGTAGAAGCAGCGCCCTTGGCCGGTCCTGCGAGTCCATCGCTCTCCGCGTCGCAGCTGGCGACGCTCGCTGCGCTTGGCGAGGAGCGGACGGCCCGCGTCGACGATGTGCTGTACCGGGTCGGCGATCGCCAGTACCCGTTCATCGCGATTCTCGAGGGAGAGGTTGCGATCCTCGACGCTGCGGGCAACGAGCTCGTCCGGCACGGCGCCTCCGGGTTCCTGGGCGAGCTCAATCTTCTTTCCGGGCAGTCCGTGTTCCTGACGGCGGTCGTGACGCGACCGCTTCGGTACATCGCCGTCGACCGGACCGCCCTCCGGACGCTGCTGTTCGAGGACGGCTCGCTCGGCGACGTTCTGCTGGCGACGTTCGCTGCGCGACGCGAGGCGCTGCAGCGCGTCCAGGGGATCGGGCCGCAGATCATCGGCCCGCACTCGTCCGAGGCCACGATGCAGATGGTCGCCTTCGCGCGCGGGAACCGCATCCCGTTCACCTGGCGTGACCCGTCGCACGACGAGGAGGCAGCCGCGATCGTCGCGGGCTTCGAGACGGCCAGCCTTCCGATCGTGCGCCTGCCCGACGGCAGCGAGTTGCAGGCGCCCTCGACCGGCCAGGTCTCCCGCACGCTCGGAATCGGGCTCGAGCTTGCGCCGCGTGAGAGCGTCGACCTCGTCGTCGTCGGGGGCGGGCCGGCAGGGCTCGGGGCAGCCGTCTACGGCGCATCCGAAGGGCTCGACACGCTGGTGGTCGAGAGCACCGCGCTCGGTGGTCAGGCAGGGTCGTCTCGCCGGATCGAGAACTACCTCGGGTTCCCGGCAGGCATCAGCGGGATGGAGCTCACCGGTCGAGCCGTCACGCAGGCCCGCAAGTTCAGCGCGCGCACGGCAACGCCGTTCAGAGCTCTCTCGCTCGAGCCGGCCGACACTGGGTACATCGTCCGCCTCGAGGAAGACCACGAGATCGTCGCGAGGTGCGTGGTCATCGCGACCGGCGCGGAGTATCGACGGCTGCCCGTCGACGGCCTCGCCGACTACGAGGGCATCAGCGTGTTCTACGCTGCCGGCCCGCCCGAGGCCCAGCTCGCGGGGGCCTCCCGCGTCGCCGTCGTCGGCGGCGGGAATGCGGCCGGTCAGGCTGCAGTCTGGCTCGCGCGCGGGGGCGCTCTGGTCACGCTACTCCACCGCCGCGCCGACCTTCGCGAGACCATGTCCGACTACCTCGTGCACGACCTCGAACGCTACGGCGTGGCCGTTCGCGATCGGACCGAGGTGGCAGCGCTTCACGGAGAGGACGGGGAGCTCGACGCCGTGACCCTGAAGAGCGGCGAGCGCCTGGCGTTGTCCTTCCTGTTTCTGTTCCTGGGAGCGGCGCCTTGCACCGAGTGGCTCGACGGGACGGTGGCACGCGACGAGCACGGTTTCGTGCTTACCGGCGCGGCGGCCGGCGCCACGGGCCTGCTCGAAACCGGCCTACCCGGCGTGTTCGCCGCCGGAGACGTTCGCGCAGGCTCGACCAAGCGGTGCGCCGCCGCGGTCGGGGAGGGCGCCATGGCCGTGCAGCTCGTCCATGCCCGGTTGGCGGCCAGCCGCGCGCGACGCTGACCGCTAGGGGAGGACGGTCGGGCAGGTCAGTCCCGACGGTCTTCAGAATCACCTTCCCCGGCTCAGGGGCACAGGGTCTACGCCACGCAGGGGGAACCATGAACTTCCGCAACGTGGGAGAGAGCACAAGGAGACTCGAGATTCACCTCGTCCCGTGACGGACCGGTGGTCTGCCTCGGTGTACGGCTGCCTCCGATCCTTCGTAGGGCGGCGCCGACGGCTGGGGCGAGAAACCGCCGCATCGCTCCACCAGCTCGAGAGCTGGGGCCGGAAGGAACGTGCGACGCTGGCTGTTGCCCTCGCTGAGGTCGGCTGACCTCCCCCACGATCTGAGAGGCGCGGGGGGCCAACATTGCACCGCCCGGTCGTACAATCCTCGGAGAGTCAAGCGTGGCAGTCAGCGTTCCTCACCCTCCTGGCAGGGAGGACGAGCTCGCCGCTCTCCTCGATCTCCTCGACGCGTCCGATGAAATGCCCACGACTGCCGTGGTCGTCGGCGAGGCCGGGATCGGCAAGACCACGCTGTGGCTCGCAGCCGTCGGCGCGGCGCAGGCACGTGGAGACCTGGTGCTCTCCTGCCGCCCCGCCGAGGCGGAAGCGGCGTTCTCGTTCGCCGGGCTAGCCGACCTGATCGGAGACGTCGTCCCCGAAGTGTTGCCGCAGCTGCCACGGCCGCAACGGCGGGCGCTCGAAGCCGCGCTTGCGCTCTCGGAATTCGACGGCCTTCCCGCCGAGGAGGGCGTTGTTGCATTCGCTCTCCTGAGCACCTTGCGGACGCTCTTCGTCGACAACCAGCTGTTGCTCGCGTTCGACGACGTCAGTGGCTCGACGCACCGTCGCTTGCGATGCTTCGGTTCGCTCTGTCCCGCCTCGACATGGAGCCGGTCGTCGCGATCCTGACCGCTCGCGACGAGGTGCCGCTCTGGCTGGAGAGGGACTGCCCGATGAGCGGCTCCGCCGCATCGAGCTCGGCCCGCTCAGCGTCGGCGCGCTGCGCGAGCTGCTGCGAACGCGCCTCGGGGCTGTCTTTCCGCGACCGACTTTCCATCGCATCTGGGAAACGTCGGCAGGAAACCCGTTCTTCGCCCTCGTGTTCGCGTTCGCGCTTCAGCGACGGGGCGGCAGGTGGGTCTGGACGAGGAGCTGCCATTGCCGCGAACCGGGAGGCGCTCGTTCACGAGGCGTCGGCCGGCTCGGGGCTCCAGGGCTCCTGGTCGCGCGGGTGGTAGCCGCGCTCGCAGACCCGACGGTGCGCCTCGTCGAGGCGGCCGCCGGGCGCCCCGCGGAGACCGGACTGGGCGAGGCGATCGAAGCCCGAATCCTGGAGGTCGACGGGGAACGGCTTCGCTTCACGCATCCCCTGCTCCGTTCGGCGGTTTGGTCGCGCGCCACACCGGCGCAGCGGCGGTCGCTCCACGCGCGGCTCGCCGAGGTCGCTCCGAGCACAGAGGAGCGAGCACGGCATCTTGCGCTCGCCGCGATCCGGCCGAGTCGCCAGGTCGCCGCCGTCGTCGAGGAGGCTGCGGACAGCGTTCACGCACGAGGCGCGGTCGCGGCCGCCGCCGAGCTGGCCGCTGGCGGTCCGGCTGCGCCTGTCGACGACGTGACGGCGCCCGTCGGCGCTCGCCTTCCTCGATCGGCTCCGCGATGCAGGTGGTGGCTACCGCGCGTCGCGCTGCCCACAGGCGCGGGAAACGCGCCCCCCGACCTGTGGCGTGCCGTCCTGCGCCTCGCACCGTGGCGGATTCGTCGGCCCGCGTCGATCTTTCGACCTCTTCCGCGAGGGACTCGTCGAGGCCGAAGGCGACGCGACGCTCGAGGCCGAGATTCATCTCGTACCTCGCAGGCCTCCTCAGGGACAACGGCGGCCTGGCCCACGCCGAGCAATCCGTCGAGGCTGCGGCCCGGGCCGGGGATGCCGCGCTCAGTGCGTAGCGCTGGCGGGATTCGGGTTCCTGCATTTCCGGGTCGGGCGCGGCATCGCACGCGAGCACATGGAGGAGGCGCTCGCGCTCGAGCGGTCGCTGCCGCACGGCCGGCTGCCCGGCGAGGCGACGTCGGCGCTCGTGGCCCAGCTGTTCTGGTCGGGCGAGCTCGATCGTGCGCGGGAACTCCTCGAGGAGCAGCGCGCGGCTCTGCAGGCACGGGACGACCCCGGGGAGGCCGGGCTGTGGATGTTGAGCTTGCTCGAGTGGCGGGCGGGGAATTGGGAGCTGGGGGCGCGGCATGCGGCCGACTACCTCGAGTTGCGGGCGCAGTTCGGCCGCGAGGGGGAGCAGCCCATCGCCGAGCTTCCCGCCGCGCTGATCGCGGCACACCAGGGTCGAATCGAGGATGCGCGCGTTCGGTCGGAGCGCGCCCTCGCACGTGCGGAGGAAGAAGGCATCCGGATCGCCCAGTCGGGCCATCGCTGGGTGCTCGGCTTCATCGAGCTCTCGCGCGGCGATCCAGCAGCAGCGCTCGAGAACCTCCAACGTGCCTGGGAGATCCGTGACAGCGTCCGCGTACTCGAGCCGGGCCACCGTCTGGACCTCGCGGACACACTGGAAGCGCTCATCGCGGTCGGCGAGCTCGCGGAGGCCGAGCGGAAGCTCGTGTCGTGGGAGAAGCGAGCGCGGACGCTCGACCGCTCGTGGGCGCTCGCGATCACGGCCCGGTGCCGCGCGCTCCTCCTCGCCGCGCGGTGCGATCTCGACAGGCGCCCAGGCGGGCTTCGAGCGCGCGCTCGCCGAGCACGCGCGGACTCAGGATCCGTTCCAGCACGCGCGCACCCTGCTCGCGCAAGGGGTCACGCAGCGGCGAGCAAAGCAGCGCGGCGCGGCCCGCGTGACGCTCGAGCAGGCGCTCGCCGGTTTCGAGCGGCTCGGCGCCCCGCTCTGGGCTCAGAAGGCGCAGAGCGAGCTGGCGCGGATCGGCGGGCGCGCGCCCGGGCGCGGTGAGCTGACGGAGGCCGAGCGCCGGATCGCGGCGCTCGTGGCGGAGGGCCGCACCAACCGCGAGGTCGCCGCGGCCCTCTTCGTCACCGTGCACACTGTCGAAGGCGCGCTGACGCGCGCCTATCGGAAGCTCGGCGTCCGCTCCCGCACCGAGCTCGCCCGCCGGCTCGGGCACGAGAGGTAGGCGGCACCGGGCGAAACTGTAGGGGTTTCCAGCTTTCGACGTGGGTCGCTCGGGGTCAGCCTTCCTTCTGTGCCATCAGCGAACAGAAGGGAGAAGGCAATGGATCTCCGGCGGAGACTCGTCATTGCCGCGACCGGGATCGCGGTGTTCGCCGCAGCGACCGCGGCGATTGCCCCAAGTAGCCCAGGTTCCAGCGCGAAGGCTTCGCGGGCGTCGCAACAGCACCCGAACCAGGTTCTGGAGTGGAATCAGATATTCATCGAGACACTGACTACGACGAGCACGCCGAATTCGTCGAGTCAACGGCTCGGAGCGATCGTTCATACAGCGATCTTCGATGCCTTCAACGGGATCGAGCGCCGCTACACGCCGATTTTCGTCCAGAACGTCGACGGCAACGGAGAAAGCAGCGTTCCTCCCGGAGCGTCGCGCCGAGCAGCGGTCGTCGCTGCCGCGTACACCGCGCTGGTCGGCCTGTTCCCCGCTCGGGCGACGCAGCTGGGCGAGAGCTACGAGCCTCGCTCGCGGCGCTCAGCGACGACGGCGGAGACGGCGGACGTCACGGGAGCGCGGCATTGCCTGGGGCACACATGTCGCTCGAGCCGTGCTCGCCTGGCGCTCCGCAGACGGCTTCGGCGCGACCTACCCGGCGTTCGCCGGAGGAACCGCGGTCGGTCACTGGCGGCCGATAGCGCCCGCCACGGCGATGAGCGCCCAGGGGTTGGCATTCACTGCGCCGTTCGTCGTCGAAAGCAATACGCAGTTCCGGCCGGGACCCCCGCGCGGTCTCGCGAGCGCTACGTTCGCGGAGGACTTCGACGTCGTGAAGGCGCTCGGGCGCAGAACGGGGTCGACGCGTACCGAGTCTCAGACGGAGCTCGCACCGTTCTGGGAGGGCAACGCGAGCGTCCATTGGAATCAGGCTGCCAACCAGATTGCGCGCGCCGAACATCTGTCGATGTCCAAGAGCAGTCGGCTGCTCGCCGTTCTCAACGTCGCCCTGGCCGACACGGCGTTGACGATCTGGAGCGCGAAGCGGCACTACGGCGCCGATCCGGCCGAGGTGACCTGGCGGCCGCTTACGGCGATCACCCTCGCGGACACGGACGGAATCGCGGAAACAGAGGCGGATCCCGAACTGGCTCCCGCTCGTCGCCACCCCGTCGCACCCGGAATATCCGGCGGGCCACCCGGCCCTCAACGGCTCCGCCGCGACCGTCCTACTGAGTCACTTCGCAGATGCCCAGACGTTTACGTTGACGACGCCGGGGCTGGCCAACCAAACGTACGCCGGCATCGCGCGAGCGCGCGCCGACGGGAACGGCGCCCGGATCTGGGGCGGGATGCACTACCCGAGCACGGTTGCGCTCAGCGACGCTACGGGCGCAGCGGTCGCCGAGTACGTCAACGCCAACTCGATGCAGTTGCTCCGAGGTCGGCAGTAACGGCACACGGACATCGCGCGAGCCGGAGCGACACCCGGCCGTCGTGCGGCCATGCCGGCAACTTGCCGGGCCGGGGCTTTCCGCCCGGCCCGGCGTCGCCCCAAGGATGGAGCTCGTCTTGCCCAGGTACCTCGTCGAGTCGTACGTCCCCCGATCCCGGCCGCGCGAGGCTCGCGCCGCGGCACGCGATGCTCGCATGGCTGCAGAGGAGCTCGTACGCGAAGGTACGCCGGTTCGCCACGTCCGCACGACGTTCCTCCCCGACGACGAGACGTGCCTTCACGTCTTCGAAGCGGCGTCGGAGGAGGCTATCGGCGAGGCTTGCCGACGCGCTGGGATTGGCACTGGACGGATCGTCCCGGCGATCGAGTGAGGCCAGAGGCCCAAAGCCTCGAACGATCCGTATGGCGGCAACCGGGATGTCGCGCTTGCTGGGCTCCCACGGCAAACAGCGGCCCTCTGGCGGCGATGCGCGCGCACCCGCTCCGCGTGGCCTCGCGGTCGTGCGACTGGACAAGCGTTCAGCTCATGTCTTGCAGACGTTGACGAGTACGAGCTGCACCTGCGCGTTCGTGTTCACGCAGCCCGCGTCGGGTCCGAAGAAGAAGCGGCTCCGACCCGACATGTAGGGCACCGACGGTACGCCGTTCAACGCGATCTCGTGGTCGAGCCGGGCGTACAGGTTCAGGCGCTCGGCTCCCGTGGCTGCGTATGCCGCATCGAGCTTCCGCGCGAAGTCGCTGATGCCGTTGCCCGTGTAGTACGCCGTGTTGACATTGTTCTCGGCCTGGAGCCGGCGGCCGTCGAGCAGCGCGTTGACGAAGCTCGATGGGTCGGGGTAGTCCGCATTCCAGCCCGTGATCACGATGTCGAACGGCTCGCCCCGTATCCCCGCCTTCGTGAAGGCGACGAGAGGCTCGTAGAGCTTGATCGCGACCTCGATCCCGATCTGCTTGAGGTTGTACTGCACCGACTGGGCCACCGCCGGGCTGTGTCCGACGTTCGAGGCGTAGAGGATCGCCTTGCCCGAGCGAGTGTTGCCCTGTGCGAGCCGGCGGGCATTCGCGTAGTCCGGGCCCTTGAGGGAGTAGATCACCGCCTCCCGAAAGCCCGGCATACCGTACGGAAGGTTCTGATCGGTGCGCTGTCCGGCCATGTACCCGTGCTGCGCGAGCATGAAGCGCCGGTCGATCGCTTCGGCGACCGCCTGCCGGAGCTTCGGGTTGTCGCGGAACAACGGCTGCTCGTTGTTGAGGTCGAGCCGCCAGACCTGAAGACGGCTCGTCACGAAGAAGCGGCCCTTGTTGATCCCGTATCTGTCTGCGAGCTCCTTGGCCTGCGCGGGCGGGAATCCGCACGCGTCGCCCTCGCTGCGCTCACAGAGGAGCCGCAACGTCGCGAGATCGAAGCCCCGGCCGCCCCACGTGATGCGGTCGACGTTGTTCTCGAAGCCGAGCGACTTCCACGGCTCCCGGCGCCCGTTCCAGTACGGGTTGCGGACAGCCAGCGCGGACGCCCCCCTGTTCCACTCCGCGAGGTAGTACGCGCCGGCGGAATGGAGCGGCGCCCTGTCGACCGCCGCGTCCAGCGGCGTGCTTGTCAGCACGGCAGAGAAGAACGGCAACGTCAACCGCGCGAGAAAGTCGGGCGCGACACGCTCCAGCGTGATGGCCAGCGTGGTGTTCCCCCCCGTCCGCACGCTGGCCACGTCGTCGAGGAACGGCGACGCGGGCGACTGCAGCTTCTCGTTCGTCGCTCGATCGAAGGCGCGCTGAAAGCTGGCGGCCGTCACAGGCTGACCGTTCGAGAACCTGAACCCCTGCTTGAGCCGGATCGTGTACGTCTTGCCGTCGTTCGAGACCCTGGGCATCGCCGTCGCCGCCATCGGCGCGATTCGCCCACCCCGGGGACCGCTGACGTACGGGAAGTAGTAGAGCCGAAGCTGCGTCGCACCCAGCATCTCCCACGAGTGGGCCCCATATGCGAGCGCCGGATCGATGTGATCGAAGTCGCTCGGGCTCAGGATCCTGAACGTCCCGCCCTTCCTTGCCTGCCACTGCTGCGTCGCGTCCGACGCCGCGCTCCCACCGGGCGCAGTCGCCGTGACGAGCAGACTCGCGCCGATCGTGGCGAGCACCAGCGAGAGCAGGAGTCGGGATGGCACGCGTGGCGACTCTAGGGCACCCCGACACCGGGGACAATGGACTCAGGCGATCCGGGAAACCGGCTGGCCCAAACGCCTCTGCATCTCCTCTCGCGCGCACGCGCACGCACGCGGCGCGGACGGGTACCCACCCCCTCGACTCTCGCTGATCGGGTGTGCGGCTGACCGTGATCCAACTAGCGCAACCTCTTCAGGGCACGTCCGAGTGCCTGGCCGCCCGCGAGCACGGGCTCGAACAGGTCGCCGTGCCTGTTCGACCCGCTCGAGCGCCTCGCGCATCCCGAAGCGACGCGGCGTCACGTCCTCCGTCAGCTCGTCCCAGCGAAGCGGCATCGAGACCGGCGCGCCCGGCTTCGGCCGCACCGAGTAGACCGAGGCGATCGTCTTCCCCCGCGCGTTCTGACGATGGTCGACGAGGACGCCCTCGCGCTTGCGCTTCAGCCATTCGGTCGTCACCAGCCCCGGGTGCCGCTCCTCGAGCCCGCGCGCCACGCGCTCCGCGAACGCGTAGGTCTGCTCGAAGGTCGCTCGGCGCGCAATCGGGACGAGCACGTGAATCCCGTCGGCGCCGCTCGTCTTGACGTGGGACTCGAGCTCGAGCCGCTCGAGCTCCTCGCGGATCAGGTGGGCGACGCGGATCGCGAGCGCGAAGCCGCCGTCGGGCGGGTCGAGGTCGAAGAGCACGAAGTCCGGGCGGTGCGGCTTGTCGACGCGCGAGTACCAGGCGTTCATGTCGATGCAGTTCATCTGCACCATCCAGAGCACCGCCTCCGGCGAGTTGACGAGCGGGAAGTCGACGAGCCGCGACTCTCCCTCGCGCGGGTAGGTGCGGTAGGTGCGCGTCGGGATCCACGAGGGCATCCCCTTCGGCGCCTGCTTCTGGAAGTACGCGTCGCCGGCCACTCCGTAGGGCGAGCGCTTCATCGTGAACGGCCGGTTGCGCAGGTGCGGGACGAGCACCGGGGCGATCGCTCCGTAGTAGTCGAACAGGTCCTGCTTCGTGATTCCTTCGTCGGGAAACAGGACGCGTTCCGGGCTCGAGAGGCGGACCGACCGCGGTGCCACCCATCGGGTTGTACCTGTCCGGTGCGCAGACCGATGCGGATCCTGAGTGCTCGCCGAGGGGCCGCCTAGCATTGCTCACGTGCATGAGACACGTCCCCGCAGTTACCAGGGCTCCTTGGTAGGCGCGGTCGGGGTGCGGCCAGACGAGCAACCGCTCGACGACTGGCTTGGCGACATCGCGGACGACGACTGGAGCGAGAATGCGACGGAGCGCGCCGAGCGCCGACGCTCCACACCGGCCGACCAGGACCTTTCCGCAGGTGAGGGCAACTTCCCGGGCGGCCCCACAGCCGATCGTCCCCTGCCGGCCCGACCGGTCGCCGCGAAGGCCGACCGCTCGGTCATCGAGCGGCGGCGCCTCATCGCCGGGCTCGTGCTGGTCGTGGTGCTCGGACTTGCCGTCGTGATCCCAGTGCTACTCCTGCGCGGCGGAGGTCAGGCGCCAGTGGCAGCCGGCCCCGCGCCCACCACCACGACGCCTGCTCCCGGTGAGACCAGTCGGTCGACTGTGCCTACCGGGCCATCGACGAGCCCTTCGACAACGCCGCCGTCGACCACGCCATCCACAGCCGGCGCCTCGATTTTCGCGCTCCCCGAGGGCACGAAGCTCCAGCGCGGTGAAGGCGATCCCGCACTCATCGAAGAGCTCCAGCAGATCCTGTCGAGGGCCGGCTACGACCCCGGTCCGGCCGACGGGACCTTTGGTCGGCGTACGGAGGCGGCTGTCGTCGCATTCCAGCAGGCGAATGGTCTCTCGGTCGACGGTCGGGTCGGCCCCGAGAC
This sequence comes from uncultured Actinomycetes bacterium, assembly GCA_963791895.1. Taxonomy (GTDB): domain Bacteria; phylum Actinomycetota; class Thermoleophilia; order Gaiellales; family Gaiellaceae; genus Gaiella. Next base: position 258,035 of record CAWBTY010000019.1, on the reverse strand, counting down.
CGCCTCCGCGCTGACCAGTGTTCTCGCAGGCGGCTGACGCCCTTCACCACCCAAGCCGAGAAGATCACGCGCCACGGCTCGACAGGCCCCCCGCTAGGTCAGATTCGTGGCAGTCGAGTCGATCGAAAGCCCTCGACTGCCTCGGCGACAGGCGTGAGGTGGTCTCGTAGCCGCAGAACACGGAGCGCCCGGAGTGTGTTCCAGCGACTCTCCTGGCCGGGCTTCTCCATCTCGACGAGCAATGTTCCGGGGATTCGCTTCCCCAGTGGCCAGCGCCCGTTCGGCTTGCGCTTCTCATGCAGCAGGTCGATGGGATCGGCGAGTCGCTCGTCGGAGATCGCTGGGGTCAGCCGTAGGTAGTCGAGCCCACGAAGGACGGTGTAGTGCCAATGCCATGGGTATGTCAGATGAGTGAACCTCTCCGAGATCACCTCGCCCGTGCGGTCGGAGCGGTACAGGCGATGGGTGAGCATGAACTCGACCGCCCGCGTCTCGGCGTCGCGGAATGCGTGGTCCGAGACGACCCCTCGCGCGGTTGCGATTCGAAGGCTTTCGAGCACGTTGAAGGTCGTGTGGAAGGAGCTGTGACGGGTGCTCGGGTAGTTGCGCATCTGGCAGTTCCAGCCGCCGTCGTCGAACTGTGCACTCAGCAGCGCCTCGCCGAGAGGAGGAAGCCGCGGATCCTCTCCCAGGAAGTACGCGCCGAGCCCGAGCCAGAAGCCAAGATGGCAGAGATCGACGCGCTTCAACAAGAAGGCTCCGTCGACCTCCTCTCCGGCCGGCATGAATCGCCCGAGAAGGCTCTCGAGCGGGCGACGCGCGGCCGGATGCCCTTCGGGGATCCCACACTGAACGAGGAGCAGCAGCGTCCACACCGACGCGGTCCAACGGCCTTTGGGCCACTCGCCGTCGGATCCCTGGGACGCGAGTAGGTCGGCCGCCCAGCCGATCTCGACGACCCGCGCTCGCTCCCGCTCCCATGTCTCGGTCGGCTCGTCGAGGAGGTCGCGCATCACCTGCCAGCGAATGACGGGATCCCCGGCTAGGAGCCACTCGATCACCGCGTGGCCGCGCTCTAGGCCCAGCTGATGACTCACGGGCTGCGACCGCCGGCTCAGGTCGCGAGGTACGTGCCGAACCAGCTCAGCATCCGGCGATAGGCCGCCGCGGCGGCCGTCGGGTCATGGCGCGAGCTCGTCGGGTTGAAGAACGCGTGGTCGACGCCCGGGTAGGTGACGATCGCGTGCTTCAGCCCCGCGGTGCGAAGCGCCGCGCGCGCCGCTGCCCGCGACGCGTTGACCCGCGCGTCGAGCTCCGCGTAGACACCGAGCACAGCGGCCTTGCTGCCCGCGAGGTTCCCGGCGTCCGGGAACGGGCCGTAGAACGGGACGGCGGCTGCGAGCCGCGGCTCCTTCGAGGCGAGGAGCAGCCACGTCATGCCGCCGCCGAAACAGAAGCCGATGGCCGCGACCTTCTTCCCGGGGACGCGGCGGCGGAGCTCGGTCACACCGGCCTTCATGTCCGCCACGAACCGCGACGGAGCCACGGCTCCGAGTGCCGCCATCGCCTCGAACTCGTCCGCGAAGGCCTTCGTGCCGCCCTCGGCGGACAGCAGGTCGATCGCGAGCGCCGAGTAGCCGCTGGCCGCCAGCCGGCCGGCGACGGTGCGGATCGAGTCGGTGAGCCCACGGTTCTCGTGGATCACGAGCACACCGCCGCGCGGCTGACGTGCGGACGCCCACGCACCGATCAGGCGCCGACCCTGAGGTCCGCGGAACGTGATCTCCCGGGTCGGGAGCGCCGCAACCTCCGCCACCCGGACCGCTGCGGATGCGCTTCCCGACGCGCCCACCGTCAGCGCCTTCGCCTCGGCGGCCACGGCGGCGGCAAGCAACGACGCGGCCGCTGCGCCGGTGAGGCCCAGCAGCCCCAACCGACGTAGCGCTTCGCGTCGGGAGACGTGGCCGTCGGCGTGGTCTTCGGCGATCTCCTCGGCCAGGTAGCGCTGGAACTCGGTCACGACGAGGCCTCCTGGAGGTTTGATGCGAAATCGGAGTGCGTGCTCGGGTTTCGCATCAAGCCTCCTACAGCAGATGGCGTCCGAAGTCGCGGTCGAAGTCCCGCCAGACGCTGTGGATGTGGGTGCCGCTGTCCCGGGAGTTGTCGAACTCGAGGAGGAAGGTCGGTCCCTGCAGCCGGTAGTAGTGGGGAACGCCGGGACGGGTGCTGCCCGCCCAGCCGAAGGTGGTGCGCGCGAGGCCTGCTCGCTCGATCCGGGCAAACGCGTCGCGGGCCATCGGGCCGGGGTGGTTCGCGAGGTAGGTGCGCAGGATCTCGAGCACCCGCTTCTGTGCAGAGGACGGGAGATCGCCGGTGACCACGCCGACCCGGTCGAGCGGCTTCACGCGGGCGGCGTTCTGGGTGAGGTGGTCTGTCAGCGACTCAGCCGAGAACAGCACCTGCCGTCTGAGCCGGCCGTCGAGCGACAGCACGATCTCCCTCGCCGCGTCCTCCTCTCGCGGCATGGTCCGCTCGCCCCGAGTGACCGAGCGGTACGCGCTCCCGGCTCGGGTCGGCCAGGCGCCGAGGAAGAACGGCTCGGCGACGACGGTGCCGCGGACGAGGGTGAAGTGCCGGGAGAGATGGTGCCCCTCGAACCGCCAGCCCCACGGTCCGGCTCCGGGCGCGCCGAACACCGAGACGTAGTAGCGGTCGGCGTCGAACGTGTCGCCGCTGCCCGGGCTCATCCGCTGCAGCACACCCTGGAGCGCCATGATGTCGACCGCCTTGCGGTAGCCCGTCGGCGAGCTGCTCGCCCGCAGCAGCGCGAGCGCGAGCCGGCGTTGCCCGGGCGACATCTCACCGAGGGGCAGTCCGTTCCTGGGCACCGAGGTCGGCACGGTCCAGTGCCAGCGGGTGCGTTCGCCGCCCGAAAACGGGAACGACGCCCGCTCGCGGCTGTCCGGTGACAGCGAGGCGAGGAACGCGCGTGCCGCAGCCTCGACGGATGCTGCGTCGGATGGCGCGGCGTGCGCGCGTCCGGCGCCGAGCGCAAGGCCGACGGTGCCGGCAGCGGCGAGCCGCAGCGCAACCGACCGCGTGAGTCTCGGGTCGAGGTTGTCGTCGTTCACGTCCGGCCTCCTTCGGAACGGACGATGGGCCTCATCAGCATGCCCTACGGTCGATCGTCGCGTGCGGATTCCGGCCCGCCGCGGGTCCGATGCCGGCAGACGTGGCTCGACCCTTGCCTCGCCTCGACGCGTGGCGGTCATACTTCGACGCCTACGACGACCGGCCAGGTCGGCCAACGAGTGGGAGGGACGATGCCGCTCTACCTATCGAAGTTCAGCTACACGCCCGAGACCTGGGCCCGGCTGATCGCCAACCCGGAGGACCGACGAAAGGCCGCCGAGTCGTACATCGAGTCGGTCGGCGGCAAGCTCCACGGGTTCTGGTACGCCTTCGGCACGCACGACGGCTACAACCTGTTCGAGGCTCCCGACAACGTGTCGATGGCCGCCGTCGCGATGGCGATCGGCGGCGGTGGCGCGCTCAGCTCGCTCGAGACGACCGTCCTCCTCACCGTCGACGAGACGATGGACGCCTTGCGCAAGGCCGGGCAAGTCCAGTACCAGGCACCCGGCGCGCACGAGAGGTAGCGGCGCGATCGCTTGATGCCGGACGGCCGCGAATTCCGCCGCGGGGAACGGTGAGCGTCCCGATCAGTCGAACCCGAACACCGGCGGAAAGGCGATGACGACGATCGCCGCCCACACGGCATAGACGTGCAGGTAGTTCGTCTGCCACCGCTCGAGGCTCGTGACCGGTCCGCGCCCCCGCAGGAAGCGGATGTAGAGCACGGCGGACCAGGCCAGGTTGACGAGCAGGATCACGTTCGCGCCGAGCGCCGCCACGCGGTTCGGGCTGAAGCCGAACTCGGTGATGCGCGCGCCGATCGCCCACAGCGCCACCGCGTCGGCCAGCAGCGCGCTGACGACGAGCACGACCTGCATCACGTCGAAGACGTCGGGCGCCGATCGGGGGTCCCTGGCGGAGAGCGAGTAGAGCAGCAGGCCGAGCACCACCACCAGGAGCAGGTTGAACTGGATGAGCAGGTCGCGCTCGACGTCGACGCCGTGTCCGGTCCACAGCAGGGCGCCGAGGAACGTCACGAGGACGGCGGCGAAGAACGGCGCGAAGAGGCGCGTCAGCACGGGCGCCATGTTCTCGATCACGCTCTGCTTGGCCTCGACCAGCCAGGCGGCGACCAGGACGGCCCCGGCTGCTCCGCACGGGAGCAGCCACGCCTGGATGAACGACTCGGCGTCGATCCCGATGCTCTCGAACAGCGCCACCATGAACGCCGTGAGGACGCCGCCGCCGAGCGCGATCAGGACGTAGTAGATGAGGAGCTCACCCGAGAAGCGGATGAAGTCCATGCGGCCCTCGACCTGGAGCCAGCGGCCGCCGGCGTATGCGATCCCCACGACGAGCCAGAGCGCGATCGGCAGGTGCAGCGCCGTGAGCGCCTCGGTGGAGCCCTCCGGCTCGAACGGATAGACGTTGGCGAACACGGCCGCCGCGACGAACGCCAGCCCCAGCCAACGGAGCGTGCCGGGGTCGAGCCGTCGTTTCCACGCGAAGTAGCCGGTCAGCAGGGGCAAGACGAAGAGACTCAGGTTGCGGGCGTAGAACTCGGCGTCATCGTCCAGGTCCAGTCCGAAGAGCGCCGGCACCTTGACCGCCACGGCCGCCGCCACCGCGAGCGAGAACGCGACGATGGCGTCCGTCCGCGCCGCCGCCCGCGGCTCCTCGGTGTCGGAAGGGGACACCACCAGTTGCTTCCAGAGTCGGTCCGAGTGCTCGCGCGCGAACTCCCGTGAGAGGGCGTCGAGGTCACCCATGCGCTTCACGGCGATCAGGAACGCCTCGTCCGTGGCGAGCCCCGCGTCGGCCAGCACCGCCACCTGCTCGCGCAGGTGGTCCTCCAGCTCCGCGACGTCGACCGAGTGGATCGCCTGCCGCCGGCGGAGGTAGCTCCGCCACTGGTCGATCTGCTCCTCGAGCGATACCGCGTCACCTGGCGCCGGCATCGTCAGGCTCCCTGTGGCAGCGTCGCGGTCGATGCTACGTGGCTGGTCGGGACGGGCACGACGAGCGCCCGCCAGATGCCGCGCAGCGTGGCGTCTACCGCTTGCCACTGCCTGCGTTCCTCGGCGAGCCGCTCCCGGCCCCGGGACGTGATCGCGTAGTACTTGCGACGGCGGCGGCTCTCCGCGACTTCCCACCGCGCCTCGACGTGGCCGAGCCGCTCGAGCCGATGCAGAACGGGGTAGAGCATCCCGTCCGTCCACTCCATGCGCCCTCCGGACAACTCCCGAACGCGCTGGAGGATCGCGTACCCGTAGCTGTCCTCTTCGGCCAGGAGCGCCAGGACGATCGGGGTCGAGGAAGCCGCTATCAGGTCCTTGTTGATCTCCATGATCACCCGTCGTGCGACGCCAACGAGCGCGAGTCCGCGTAGTACATAGCAGCACTATACATCGCAGCGTTAGGTATGTGCTGCAGTCAGGCCCACCCCGGAGCGGCACCGCGTTCTCGCGGTGGCGTCAGGCCCTGGCTGCGCCCTGTGCGACGTCGCCGATGATCGCGGCGAGCTCCTGCGGCGTCAGGCGACTCGAGGCCGGGCAGCGTCAGCGCCTGACGTCGTGCCCGTCGGCGCGCAGGGCGCCGGCGACCTCGTCCCACGCCCACGCGCCAGCCAGAACCCGGGAACCAGCACGATCGGCGTGGTGTTCATGCCCCAACCTACGGCCCCGGTCGGGATGGCCGCGTCGGTGCTCGTGCGACGCGACCTAGACCGCCTGCGGCAGCAGCACGAGTCGAACCGAGCCTCTGCGGGCGCCGCGGGCAGGCACGTAGCGGGAGAGCAGGACCTCGTGGCCGGGGGCGACCACCCGCAGGTGGATGTGCGGCGGGCCGCCTTCGTACACCGCGGGATACGGCCCTTCGAACCGGAACCGGCCGCTCCGGTCGGCGAGGACCGTGCCGCTCGACGCGCGCACGTAGCGGCCCTTCGCGTTCGCCTGCCACAGCTCGACCCGCGCTCCGGCGATCGGCTTGCACGTGAGCGAGGACAGAATCACGCCGCTGAGCACATGCCCCTTGCCGATGCTCGCCCGGACAGGTGGCGAGCCGCGACCGAACGGGCCGAAGCCGTCAGGTGGCGTCGCGGGACACCCGGGCGCGGCGACTGCGGTCGCGGCGGCGGCGAGCGCACAGACCGTGACGAGGACTGCGGCGAGACCTCCGCGCAGCCGGCTCATACGGGAAGTCGTACCAGAGCCGACGACCGTGGACGGCCCTGCCGTCTAGATCAGCCCGGCGCGCGTCGCCTGGGCGACCGCGGCGGCTCGCGACGACTGGGTGAGCTTGCGGAGGATGTTCGCCACATGGCGATGCACCGTGTGCTGGCTGAGGAGCAGCGACGAGGCGATCTCCCGGTTCGAGAGACCGGCGGCGACGAGCCGGAGGACCTCGGTCTCGCGCCGCGTCAACGGCGAGCCGTTGTCCTCCCCGACGGGCACGTCGTCGCCGAGGAACCCTGCGAGGGCGCGGTGCAGCTCGCGTTGGTCGTCCGCGTGCGGGAGGTGCGAGTCTCCGGCGAGGGTGACGAAGCGGGCGTCGGGCAGCAGCGAGGCCAGCTCCCGGCCGTGTCCGAGCGGCACGGTGCGATCGCCGCGACGGTGGAGCACGAGCGTCGGCATCGTCACCGCCGGCAGGAACGATCTCGCGTCGGCGGTGAGATCGAGCTCGAGGAAGGCCGCGGCAACCTCCGCCTCGGCGCAGAGCCGCTTGTAGCGGCTCACCGCCGTGATCTCGTCGCCGCTCGCGTGGGGCAGCATCAGACCGGCGAGCATCTGCGAGGCGAGCGGCCAGTTGGTGCGCACGAAGTCGACGATCGAGGTGCGCGTCGCCTCCGGGATGTCCTTGCGCGCGACGTAGGAGCCGAAGAAGACGATCCTGCTGACGTGCTCCGGCTCGGCGCTCGCGAAGCGCGCGGTCGCGAGGCCGGCGCAGGAGCAGGCAAAGAGCACGGCGGGTCCTCCCCCACACGCCTCCAGCACCGTCGCGATCGCCTTTGCCTCGGACCCGACCGTCGGAGCAGCGAGGAGCTCACGATCCGAGAGGCCCACCCCGATCCGGTCGTAGCGCACGACGCGATGCGTCCGGGCGAGGCTCTCGTAGAACCGCCGCGCGGCGGGCTGCTCCCACTCGTGCTCGAGATGCGTCACCCACCTCCCGCCGAAGAGGAGCAGCGGCCCCTCGCCCACGCTCGCGTACGCGATCCGCTGGCCGGCGAGCGTGCAGAACCGGATGTCCTGCTCCATGGCCCGACACGCTACTGGCCCGAACGGGCCATGGCAAGAAGATGGCCCGTCGCGGCGAAGCCGACCGGCCGCCGACAGAGGACGATGCCGTCATGCAGTCGCGCTATGCCGACGGGCTCACGATCAGGCCGCTGCGGAACGGCGACGACCGGACCGTGGCCGCGCTCTTCGACCGCCTCGGCCCGGCCGCGCGGCTTCGACGGTTCTGCGGTGCCAAGCCGCGACTCTCGGACCGCGAGCTCGCCTCGCTCTCGCGTGTCGACGCCGACCACCATGTGCTGGTCGGCTTCGTCGACGGAGACTCCGACCCGGTCGGGCTCGCCCGCCTCGTCCGCGAAGGACCTTCGGCCGAGATCGCGTTCGAGGTGGCGGACGCCTACCAGGGGCACGGCATCGGACGGGCGCTCGCAGCGGCGCTCGCCGCCGATGCCCGAGCGGCCGGAGTCCGCGAGCTGACCGCGACGGTCTGTGGCGACAACCCGCCTGCGGTGTCGCTCCTGCGCTCGATCGCGCATTCTCTCCGAGCGTCCCGCCAAGGCCACGAGCAGAGCTTCGTCGTCGCGCTCCGCGGCTAGCCGCCCCGCCCCGCGGACTTGAGCCCCGCCGCCGTTACGGTGGCGCGGTGCCGCTGCAGAACCGCGTCACTCCGCTCGGCGAGCTCGTCGCGGAGCCCGGCCGCGGGCTCGTCTACGGGAACCGCGGCTGTCTGCACGACGAAGCCGGGCGGATCCGGCGGCGCTACGCGGTTCGGCGCTGGATCTCCTGTCGTCTCGTCTTCAAGGACTGGCATCGCTCGCCGCTCCTCCAGCCTGGCAAGTTCACGGAGCTCTTCTTCCTCGACGAGGCGACGGCGTTCGCGGCAGGCCACCGCCCGTGCGCGCTCTGCCGTCGCGCGGACTACGACCGGTTCTCGTCGCTCTGGCTCGGCCTGCACGGCGAGCGGGGCGCAGACACGATCGACGAGCGGCTCCACGCCGAGCGGGTCGATCCCGAGACCCGTCGCCACCGGCTCCACGAGGCCGAGCTCGGCGAGCTTCCCGACGGCGCCTTCGTGCTGCACGAGGACGCGCCGAGGCTCGTGCTCGGCAACGCGCTCCTGACGTGGTCGCCGGGCGGCTACACGGCCCGGTCGGCCCGACCGGCGGGACGTGCGACGCTCGTCACCCCGCCGTCCCTCGTCGCGGTGCTGAGGGCCGGCTGGTCGTCCGACCTGCCGCTGCTGCATCCGTCCGCCCGCTAGAACTCCGCCGTGGCCACGAGCGAGATCAACGGCTTCACCGTCTGGCTCGACGGGCCTCTCCGGCGCCGGCAAGACGACGATCGGGCACGCCGTCGCGGCCGAGCTCGAGCGACGCGGCCTGCACGTCGAGGTTCTCGACGGCGACGTCGTGCGCACCCACCTCTCGAAGGGCCTCGGCTTCTCGCACGAGGACCGCGACACGAACATCGAGCGGATCGGCTGGGTCGCCTCCCGGCTGACGCGGCACGGCGCGGCGGTCGTCGTGGCCGCGATCTCGCCGTACGACGGGACCCGCAAGCGCGTCCGCGCGCTCGTCGAGGAGCAGGGACCATTCGTCGAGGTCTGGGTCAAGGCGACGGTCGAGGAGTGCGTCCGCCGCGACGTGAAGGGCCTCTATGCGAAGGCGCTCGCCGGCGAGATCACGCAGTTCACGGGAGTCGACGATCCCTACGAGGAGCCCGACGACGCCGAGGTCGTCGCGGACACGGTCGCGCTGAGCCCCGAGGAGTCCGTCGCGCTCGTGCTCGACGAGCTCGAGCGGCGCGGCGTGGTTCCGGCGGCTACCGCGGCTCGCTGAGCTCGTAGCCGAGCGCGGCGAGCGCCTCGCCCGCCTCGCCCTCGACGTCCGCCAGCTCCACGGCGGTCAGGCTGCGGCGCCAGCGGCCGGCCGAGCGGTCGTGAACGGCCGAGAACGCCTCCGCGACGGGCTCGACCGCGACGCCCAGACGCTCGGCCACGGGCTCCGCCGCGCCCCTCGGATCGGCGACGAGCTGCTCGTACCGCACCTCGACCGTGCGCTCGGGCATCGCGGCAGCAGCCGTGACGTACCTGCGCCACGCCCACGCCGCGCGCCGTGCGTCGGAGACCTGTTCGAACTCGGCCTCTCGCCCGGGCTCGACCCAGAACCTCGCATGCGGGCCGAAGGCGAGGCGAGCGTCGTCGGCGCCGGTGCGCTCGGCGCTGAGCCAGCCGCGCTCGAGCAGCGACGTGACGACGTCGCGCCCGTCGCGGACGACGTGCACGGCGACCGCTTCGGGGTACGCCCGGAGCGCGGCGCGGAGCACGAAGCTGGTCTCGGGTGTCTGCTCCACCCCGCGCAGGCCGCGGGCGAGGCCGAGAAGGCGCACCCGCTCGAGGATTCCCCGCAGGCGAGCAGCGGCCGCATCCTCCGGCTCGTCCAGGAGCTGGGGAATCGCCGCCTTCCAGGGCTGCACCTCGTCCAGGTCGACGAAGCCCGGTAGCGAGCCGAGCGAACGGCCCGTGAACGTCGTCCCCGAGCGCGGCGAGCCGACGACGAAGACGAGGCGCTCCTCCGAGCCGAGGCGTCGCCGTCTCCGAGCGATCCGGAGCGCACTGCGACCGTAGAGCGCGGCCGAGGTCGCGATGGCTCTCGGGCCGGGCACGAGCACGAGGTTAGCCCGCGTACGTGGCGGCGAGGTCGTCGATCCGCCGAGCGCTCCGCTCGAGCGCCGCGCGGGGCAGCCGACCCGAGCGGGCGGCTGCGAGCAACGCGTCGTAGACCTCGACGGTCGAGCTCTCCGATCCGACGAAGAGCAGCAGGTCGACGCCCGCGGCGGCGGCCCGGATCGCCGTCTCCGGGAGCGTGACGCCGTGCGTCCTCGCAAGCGGCTCCAGCGCATCGGTGATCGTCGCACCACGGAAGCCGAGGCCCCGCAGCAGCGCGAGCACGCGAGGAGACCAGGCGGCAGGGCGTCCGCCGTACGCCGTGTACGCGGCGTTCGAGACCATGACCAGGGGGACGACACCGGCGGCGATCGCGCGCCGGTACGGCACCAGGCCGGGCGCGAGCGCCGGTGCGCCGGCGTCGATCGTGACCGCGTCGTCGTCGGTCGACACCGTGGCGAGCCCGAGGCCGGGAAAGTGCTTCAGAGTGGGTACGGCACCGCCGTCGAGCAACCCGGCGGCGAATGCCGTCACCCCCTTCGCGGCGCGCATGGGGAGTGTCGAGAACCCGCGTCGCTGGGCGGCGATGAACGACCCGGGAACGCCGGGCACGTCGGCGACGGGCGCGAGATCGACGTCGACGCCGAGGCGCTCGAGCGCGGTCGCGGTCTCCCGTCCCCGACGCCGGATCGCGCCCTCGGTGAGCCGCCCCAGCTCCTCGGCCGAGGCCGCCGGCGGCGCCCAGCGGAAGCGCCGGACGAGACCTCCCTCCTGGTCGGTCGCGATCAGGATGCGCCTGCCACCCGACCGCGCGGCAGCGCGAAGGCTCGCCGTCAGCGCGCGCACCTGGGGCGCCGTGCGGACGTTCGCGCCCATGAGGATCACCCCTCCGACCCGGCCGCTCCGGATGCGCTCGAGGAGCCCCGCGCTCGGCATGGTGCCGTTCATGCCGACCACCAGCCGCGGGCCGACGAGCTGGGCAAGCGGTACGGGAGCCGCAGCTCCCGCGGCCGTGGCGCCGCACGGCAGCGCGAGGGCGAGGACGACGAGGGCGAGGCGGGCCGGCACGACCCGGCTATCGTCGCAGCGACACCTGCCGTCCGGACGGTTTCTGCCTCGGAGGTCGCTCGTGCACCAGGTCATCCAGATCGTCGGCGCGCTCCTCATCCTCGCCGGCTTCGTGCTCGCCCAGTTCCGGATGCTCGACCCGCAGTCGCTCTGGTACCTCGTCGTCAACCTCGTCGGGTCGGCGATCCTCACGGTGGACGCCTGGCGCGAGGCCCAGTGGGGGTTCTTCCTGCTCGAGCTCGTCTGGGCGATCGTCTCGGCCTGGGGGCTCCTCCAGCTGGGGCGCGGCCGCACTCCGACCGCGGCTCACTGAGAGTCAGGCGATGCCGTTCTCCTCGTCCTGGCGCACGGAGAACGGGAGCCGCCACTCGTCGTCGGCCTTGCCGTCGATCGTCAGCCGCCACTCGTAGCGGCCGGCGGCGAGGATGAGCGGCCCCGAGTTGATCGCGACCGGGAAGTCGAGCGGGGTGCCCGGCTTGAGACCTGCCGGACGGCCGACCTCGAACGGGACGTCGTCGAAGAAGACGATCGGCTCGGAACCGTCGCCCGACTCGGCGTCGACCTCGACCGCGATCCCGTCGGCGTCGAGCAGCTCGAGCCGCATCACGTGCCGCTGGTTCGCCTGGTCCCAGGGGACGCGGATGAGGATCGCGATCCCGAACGGCGCCGGCTCGGGCCCGGTCAGCGACCAGCCGCCGCCGACGACCGTGAGCTTGCCGTCGCTCACCTGAGCGAAGTCGGCCAGCAGCATCGTCACGCGCACGACGCGAGTCTCGCACAGCAGCGGGCGCACTCACCTGGGCAGGATGGCGATCGGGGCGGCGCCGCAGTCCCGCCCCGATCGACAGGAGGAGATTCTGCACTCACCGAGACCCCGCGGTCAACGGTGAAGTGCAAATCGGTTGCTGTTACTACCGCGTCTGCGGGAAGCCGAGGTCGACCTTGCTCGTCGCGGGATCGGGCCAGCGGGAGGTGACGACCTTCCCCCGCGTGTAGAAGTGGATCGACTCGGGCCCGTAGGCATGCGAGTCGCCGAAGAGCGACGCCTTCCAGCCGCCGAACGAGTAGTAGGCGACCGGCACGGGGATCGGCACGTTGATCCCGACCATCCCGGCGTTCACGTCGAACTGGAACTGGCGCGCGGCGCCGCCGTCGCGGGTGAAGAGCGCGACGCCGTTGCCGTATGGATTGTCGTTGACGAGGCCGACCGCGTCGTCGTAGGTGGCGGCCCGCACGACCGAGAGCACGGGGCCGAAGATCTCGTCCCGGTAGGCGTCCATCTCGGTGGTCACGTGGTCGAGCAGCGAGACGCCGAGGAAGAACCCGTCGCCCTCCGGCGCGGTCTCACGTCCGTCGGCGACGACGGTCGCGCCCTGGTCGGCACCGGACGCGATGTACGAGGCGACCTTGTCGCGATGCTCGCGCGTGACCAGCGGGCCCATCTCGGAGTCGGCCTCGAGCCCGTTGCCCACCTTCACCTTCGGCAGGCGCTCCTTGATCGCGTCGACGAGCGGATCGGCGACGTCGCCCACGGCGACGACGACCGAGACCGCCATGCAGCGCTCGCCCGCCGAGCCGTAGCCGGCCGACACCGCGGCGTCGGCGGCCATCGCGACGTCGGCGTCGGGAAGGACGATCATGTGGTTCTTGGCGCCGCCCAGGGCCTGCACGCGCTTGCCGTGCTTCGTGCCCGTCTCGTAGATGTAGCGGGCGATCGGGGTCGAGCCGACGAAGCTCACCGCGGCAACGCCCGGATGCTCGAGCAGCGCGTCCACCGCCTCCTTGTCTCCGTGCACGACGTTGAAGACTCCCGGCGGCACGCCCGCCTCCGCGAGGAGCTCGGCCGCGAGGAGCGACGCCGACGGGTCCTTCTCGGAGGGCTTGAGGATGAAGCAGTTGCCGCACGCGAGCGCCGGCGCCCACATCCACATGGGCACCATCGCCGGGAAGTTGAACGGGGTGATCCCGGCCACGACGCCGAGCGGCTGCCGGATCGAGTACACGTCGATCCCCGTCGAGGCCTGCTCGGAGAAGCCGCCCTTGACGAGCGTCGGGATCCCGCAGGCGAACTCGATCACCTCGAGCCCGCGCGCCACCTCACCCATCGCGTCGGAGAGCACCTTGCCGTGCTCGGCGGTGAGCACCCTCGCGAGGTCCTCACGCCTGGCGTGGAAGAGCTCGCGGATTGCGAAGAAGAGGTCGGCCCGCTTCGAGAGCGACGTCGCCCGCCACGACTCGAAGGCCTCGGCGGCGTTCTCGACGGCCGTGGCGACTTCTGCCGTCGACGCGAGGTCGACCGCGCCCGTCTGCACGCCGAGAGCGGGGTCGTAGACGGGGCCGGTCCTACCCGAGGTCCCCTCGACCCGCTTCCCGCCGATCCAGTGGGGAATCCGCTCGATCGCCCGGTCGCGCTCGCCGGTGGGGGCTTCCGCAAGCTCCGTCATCGCTCCGTCCTCCTCGCAAGTCTCCGTTCTCCTGAGGGTATCGCGCGAGACGCGCTGCGAGGCGTGGGGCGTCTCAGACCGTGTCGGACACGTCTTCCCGTCAAAGCGCCGAAACCGTCATCGTCCCAACCGGCGAGCACGAAGGTCGAAACGTCCAAACGAAGCGGCATCGGCCCTGGGGAGCGATCGGCACTCATTCGGCGCGATGGACAGTAGACAGACCTCGGTGTCTGACACCGTTCTTTCCGCTGGCGGACGACGGCGCCGCTAGATCGTGACGTCGCCGGTGTCGCAGTCGCCCGGGTCGCCCGAGTCGAAGCCCGTCTTGAACCACTGCTCCCGCAGCTCGGACGAGCCGTGCGTCCACTGCTCGCGACTACGGGCGCCGAGCCGGTCGTCACCGACAGCCGCCGCGGCGCCGATCCCCTCCTCGAGGTCGCCCGACTCGAGCAGGCCCCGGTCGTACGTCGACCGCGCCCAGACCCCGGCGAAGCAGTCCGCCTGGAGCTCGAGCCGCACGAGGTAGACGTTCGCGTTCTCGCGGTCCTCCTGTTGCTTGCGCCGGACATCCGCCTCGATCCCGAGCACGGTCTGCACGTGGTGCCCGATCTCGTGCGCGATCACGTACGCCGCCGCGAAGTCGCCCGGCGCTCCGAACCGTCGCGACAGCTCCTGGAAGAACGAGAGATCGAGGTACACCTTGTTGTCTGCCGGGCAGTAGAAGGGCCCCGTCGCAGACGAGGCCTGCCCGCATCCCGTCTGCGTGCCGCCCGTGAACGTCACGACCGGCGCGCGCGGGTACCGGCGATCGGAGGCGGCGAAGAGCTTCTCCCACGTGTCCTGCGCGTCCTTTGCGACGAACTTCGTGAACTCGAAGACCGTGTCGTCGGTGCTCCCGGGCTGCGCGCCTGCGCCGGCCGGCGGCCCAGGATCGAAGCCACCGGGCGAGAAGCCGCTGTCGCCGCTTCCGCCTCCGATCACGTTGCCGCCGAAGACGAGAGCCAGTACCACGAGCACGATCAAGCCGAGACCGCCGCCCGCCTTGCCCATCGGGATCGGCAGGCCGCCGCCCATCATGCCGCCCTGTCCGCGACGATCCTGGACGTCGCCCTGCCCCTGGACCTTCTTCCACCGCACGGGCGGAGCGTACCCCGCGCCTTACGACTGCAACCGCCGCGCGGGAGAGCAGGTGTCTGGCTTAAGCCAGACACCGAAAGCTTCGTGGCACAGAGGAAGTTGCGGCGGCGAAGCCGACGCCTTCAGGGATCTGCCCCGCCGCAGGCGGGGATCAAGCCGCAGGATTCGGCTCCTGCCGAATCCTGCCTGGCGAACAAGGACTACAGCCCGGCCTCGGCGAGCGGTCGGCGCGCCCAGGCGAGCTGCGTCGAGTACCAGCCCTGCAGCGGCTGCAGCGTGACACCGCCGCTCGACGAATGGACGAACCAGCCGTTGCCGACATAGATCCCCGCGTGCCCCACCTCGGTCGGCTTCGACTTCGGCCCCTTGCTGCCGAAGAAGATGACGTCGCCCGGCGCGAGCGCCGCCGCGTCGATCCGGAGCGGCTTCGCGACCTCGCCGCTCATGGCGTACGTCGTCCGGCCCTTGAGGACGCCGGCGAGGAGCGGAGCGGTCGCGTAGGGCTCGAGCTTGTAGACCCGCCAGATGAGCCCGGAGCAGTCGAAGCCGCCGGGCACCGTGATCGTGCCTCCGGGCGCCGTCGCGCTCCAGAGCTTCTGCGTCTTCTCCGACATCCCCGAGAAGACGTACGGATAGCCCACGAAGCGGAGAGCCTTCGAGACGATCGAACGTTGCCACTCCGAGAGCTCCGGCACGACGAATGCCGTCGCGAGCTGCTGGATCGACGTCACCCGCCACGCCTCCAGCGTCAGCATCTTGGCGAGGGAGTACGCGGCCTCGGCGCGCGAGGCCGGCACCCTGGCTGCCCGCTCGAGGTGCTCGCTTCCCGACGGGTGGTTGACCCTGAGCCCGAGGAGCCTCGCGACCGTCTCGGTGCCGAGCATGTCGATCGGCTCGAGCCCTGCGCTGCGTGCGGCGAGCCGGATCGCGCGCGCCGAGGGCAGCAGCCCGGCCGCGGCGACGAGTTGCGCGTCGAGCTCGCGCATGGTCACGGGACGCGCGGGATCGGACGGTTCGCGGTGCGGTTTCCCGAGCGCGACGATGGCGGCGTGGAGCTCGCTGCGGGTGAGCGGTTCCTCCGGGCGGAACGAGATGACGTCCGGGCCCATGAGCCCGGCGGCGACGACCGCGGCGATCTGCGGTGCGGCCCAGCTCGGGGCAGCGGCAACGGGCTGCGCGAGCGGCTCCGGCGTCGGCGGGTCGACGGCGGAGGCCGACGCGGCAAGCGTGAGCGCGGCGACGCCGGCGACGACGAGCCCGGTGAGCCTCGACCCCATGATGTGTCCTATCGGACGTGCGAGAACACTTCTTGATCGACCCTCCGACGATGTGAACGAAATCCGAACATCCCCATTTCCAGCGGGTTTCGCGGCTACGGTGGGGAGCGTGCGACGGGGTCTCGTGCTCGCGCTCTGCGCGCTGCTCGCCATCGCGGCGGTCACGACCGCCGCCGCGGCGCGCAAGCCGGCTCCACCGATCGCCGGGACGACGCTCGACGGCAAGCGCCTCGCGCTCCGCGACCTGCGCGGAAAGCCCGTGATCATCAATGTCTGGTCGTCCTGGTGACGCACCTGCAATAGCGAGGCGGTCGCCTACGCACGCTGGGTCGCGAAGCAGGGGACGCGGTTCCACTTCCTCGGGCTGAACGCCGCCGACACGCCCGATCGGGCTCGCACCTTCGTGCGCCGCTACGGCTGGAAGTGGCCGTCCATCCAGGATCCGCAGCGCGCGCTCGCGCGGCGGTTCGGCGCGACGTATCAGCCAGCCTTCGTCCTGATCGACGCGGGGGGCCGCTTCGTGTACGGGTTCCAGTCGGCCGGCACCGAGAAGCGCTGGAACGCGCTCGTCGCGAGGCTCCGGTAGAACGGCGCCCATGACGCGGGACACGGTCCGCGACTGGGTGCGCGCGCTCGAGCGGGCCGAGCCCGCCGAGCAGTGGACGATGCTCTGCTACTTCGCGGGTCGTCGCGTCGAGATCGACGAGGCCGAGCTGAACGGCGCCGTGCGACGCGCGGAGCTCCTCCTCGCCGCGGGAGGCGACCCGCATCGCCCGCTCGATCCGTTCGGTCGCGCCGCGACGGCGCTCGCCGACGACCTCGACAGGCCCGAACGCCGCGAGGCGCTCACCGAGGGTCTGGAAGCGCTGCGCGACGAGGTCGCGGGCCTCCGCGGCGCTCGCGAGTCGCTGCGGCTCCTGCTCTCGGACGGCGACCTCGCGTGGAACGTGTACGCAACCTCGCTCCTCGCCGAGGCGCTCGCCGAGGAGTGACTCAGCCCGCGAGCCGGGCGATCAGCTTCAGCGGGCCGCGGGCGACGCCTCGGGCGTCGCCCGGGTGGGCGACCTCGCCGCAGAGCAGGCCCGCGACGACCTTGAACACCCCGGGCGCGCGTGCGGCCGCGAACACGGCCCGCGGATGCCGGTCGAAAGCCCGCTTCGCCGCCCACGACGCCGCGGCGTGGCGGTCGAGTGTCGCTGCCAGGGAGGCGGCGTAGCGCTCGAGGTCGCCGGCGAGGATCGCCTCCGCCGCGAGCCGCGCCGAGACGAACGCCTCGTACATGCCGTCGCCCGAGAGCGGATCGACGAGCCCCGCCGCATCCCCGACGAGGAGCACCCTGCCGCGCGCGGCGGGCGTCCCCGGCTTCCGCATCGGCAGCCGGTGCCCTCGCACCTCGGTGAGCGTCCCGGGATCGACGCCATGGGCGCGCGCGAGAGTAGAGAGGTGGTCGCGGAGCCGCGGCCCCTCGCTCCCCCACCCTCCCACGCCGACGTTCGCGTGGTCGCCCTTCGGGAAGACCCAGCCGTAGCCACCGGGCAGGGTGGCGAGCTCGATCACCGCCGTGCGCTCGAGGTCGCGGTCGAGCGCGTCGAGCGGCACGTTCCCCTCGAGCGCCACGCCACGCACGATCCCGTCACCGAGCGCGACGCTGCGCGCGACGACCCCGTTCGCGCCGTCGGCGCCGACGAGGACGTCGGCGCGGACGCGCTCGCCCCCGACCTCCGCGATCACGCCTCGGTCGTCCACGGCGACCCCACCGACTGACGCGCCTTCGCGCAGCTCGCCGCCCGCGTCCGCAGCCTCCGCGGCGAGGAACGCGTCCAGCCGTCGCCTCTGCGTCATGCGGATGAGTGGCGCGTCGTGGCTTCGCGAGAAGCTCGGCCCGAACCGCAGCCGCAGCTCGAAGCGGTCGACGTCCCGCTCGACGACCGGAGAGGGATCGACCGGGATTCGCTTCAGGGCGCGCCCGGTGAGGCCGCCGCCGCACGGCTTGTCGCGGGGAAAGCGCGCCTTGTCGGCGAGCAGGACCGTGGCCCCCGCGCGGGCGAGATGGATGGCCGTCGCGGAGCCGGCGGGGCCTGCCCCGGCGACGAGCACGTCGAAGCGCTCCACGACCCTCATGGTAGGCGCGCCGGCCGCTACTTGGCAGCGAGCGGGTAGCAGCTCGCACTCGCCCCGCACGTCCGGAGGACGTCGACCCGCGGCGGGTGCTCACGCCCCGAGGGCCACGACACCCGCACGAGGGCCGAGGCGACGTTGTTCGCGTAGTCGAGCTCCCGGAGCCGCCGCTCGGCGTTCGCATGCTGGACGAGCAAGTACAGCCCGCCGCGAACGCCCGTCAGGTCGAGGTCCTGCCCGTGGAAGAACGCCGGGTAGCGGTCCGTGTAGCCCACGGACGAGCCCTCCTCGACCCGCAGCGCGTCCGGCTGCAGCGCCGCGCAGTCGCCGACGAACCGCGGCAGCGCCCGAGGCCGCCCGCGAAGCCCTCGCGCGAAACCCCAGCGATCGACCAGGCAGAACCCGGTCTTGCGGTCGCGCCCCACGAGGCGCCCGTCGACCGTGCGGAGCTCGTAGCGCACGAAGTCGTCGAGGTGCCAGTGGCGGTGCGGCGGGTGGCGCTCGTACCGCAGCACGCCGACGCCGCGCAGGGTCGAGACGCCCCCGCCCTCATGCGACACGAGCTGTTCGACGACCATCTGTTCCCCGGTCGTGCGCCGCCGGCCTCGGAGCCAGACCGGTCCTCCGCCGAGGTTGTCCGTGGCCGAGGTGAAGCCGAGCCGGTGGCGGCCACCGCCCGAGCTCACGGTCAGGTCGCTCGGCGCGCGCTGGTCGAGATCGGGCAGGAGCGCCGTTCGCGCGGGTGCCAGCTCGCCGCGGACGCGACCCCACACGAGCTGCTGTGCGCCCCGAGGCATCCGGACGACCTGCGTCGCGCCGCCCCCGTCGGCGCGGGCGAGCCACGGGTGCAACGTGCCGCCCCGCCCGCGCAGGAAGGCGAGCTGCCGACCGTCGGGCGACCAGTCCGGCCTGCCGTCGTACCCGGGCGAGAGCGCCACGCGCTCCGTCGAGCCGTCCCGGCCGGCGACCCAGACGTCGGCTGCTCCGCCGACGAGGCCGGTGTACGCGAGCCGCTCGCCTGACGGATGCCAGTCCGGCGCCCGGGCCTCGCCGCTCGCGTCGAGCACGAGCTCGGGCTGGCCGCCGGCGGCGGCCACGGCCCAGAGGTCGAACGCGCCCTGGGCGTTCGAGGCGAAGGCGATGCGGCGGCCGTCGGGCGACCAGGTCGGCTCGCGATCGTCGGCCGGCCCCAGGGTCAGCCGGCGGACGCGCGCCCGGTCGATGCGGATGCGGTACAGGTCGTGGTCGGACTCCTTGCCGCTCGCCCACACGAGCTGCGACCCGTCGGGCGACCAGGCGGGCTCCACGTCGTCGCGCCCGGACGTCCAGGTGACGCGGTCGAGCTCCCCGGTCGCGAGGTCGGCCAGGTAGAGGTCGCGGTTGCCGCTGCGCATGCTGCTGAACGCCACCCGCCGCCCGGACGGCGAGACCGCGAGGTCACCGTCCCCGGGCTGGAGCCACGGCACCGCGGCGCGAGCGGTGCCGTCGGGGAGCATCGAGGTCGCGCCTTCGGCGTCCACGACGAGGAGCGCAGCGCCGGCTGCGGGCGCGCGCGACCCGGATGCACCCGCGACGTGCGTGACGCCGAGCGGCAGGGCGACGAGGAGCGCCAGTGACGCTCCCACGCCTACGATCGGACCTCGACCGGCACGCATGACCGCCGTCACTCTCGCATGTTGCTCAGGGAGGCACGGCTACAATGGCGCGTCGCGCAGGGGTTCCCGAGTGGCCAAAGGGGGCGGGCTGTAAACCCGCTGGCTCAGCCTTCAGAGGTTCGAATCCTCTCCCCTGCATACGGGCGGGGGAAACCATGTTTCCCCCGCCGGCCCCCTTCTTCGCGGGTGCGCACGGGCCACCGGCAGCTGGCCTCCCGGCCGGCGAAGCCGGCCTCCGGCCGCCAACCGTTGGGCACAGATCACGCGTAGCACCATGCATCCGGTGTCTGGCTTCAGCCAGACACCTCACTGGGAACGACCCCGCCGGCTCAGTCGCTCCACCAGCCCGGGAGGATCTCGCCACGATCCTCGGGATGGTGCGAGCCGAAGGCGAGTACCTCGAGGCCGCCGTCGCCTGCCTCGAACGCCCGCGTGACGCCGCCGGCGACCCGCACCACATCCTGCTCGCGCAGGTCGACGATGTCGTCGTCGAGCTTCATCCGGCCGCTCCCGGTCACGACGAAGTAGACCTCCTCGGCCCCGTCGTGGCGGTGCGCGAAGCCCTGTCGCTTGCCCGGCTTGAGCCGGTGGAAGCTGAATCCGGTCTCTGTGGCGTCGAAGTCCTTCGTCGCGAAGCGGGCCTCCTGGTGCTCTCCCAGGTCGAAGTCCGGGGCGGAGTCCTTCACCTCGGCGATGTTCTTGTGCGTGTACGTGGCGCTCATCTGGTGCTCCTTTCGTCTCCTTGGACGAGGGTTTCCCCGATCGCGGCATGCGGAAGCCTCATGTTCACCCACACGAAGGGAGCGCGATGAGTGACCTGGCGCACGACGAGCACCCGCTCGAGGAGGA
Organism: uncultured Actinomycetes bacterium; assembly: GCA_963791895.1. Lineage (GTDB taxonomy): Bacteria > Actinomycetota > Thermoleophilia > Gaiellales > Gaiellaceae > Gaiella. The sequence goes on along the minus strand of CAWBTY010000019.1, from coordinate 237,452 downwards.
CTACCCGGACGGCGAGACGCTCGAGGAAGAGATCCCGCTCGACGTCGACGACGCCGAGTCGGAGGACGACGAGGACGAGGACGACGGCCGATGACGATCCCCGACCTCGGGCACTGCGCAGGCAGCGGCGCGGCGCCTCGCGAGGGCACCGTCGAGGAGGGCGATCCGGCGACGGCCGTCTGCGCGGCCTGCTCGGGCCGGTTCCCGCTCACCGAGGACGGCTCGCTGTCGCTCCACGACTCGGCGGCCGTGGAGGAGCGGGAGTCCGTGCGCGACTAGCGAGTCGCTACTTCAGCGGGTTCGTGCCGGCCATCCAGATGATCACGCGGTGAACCGACCGTCGGGGCCGACGTCGAAGAAGTTGCAGTTGTGCATGTCGTTGCGCTGACCGTCCTTCAGCTCCCCGATGTAGCTCTGCTCGGTCGCGACCTTGCCGGCCTCGGGCTCGACGACGATGTTCTTGATCTCGTGGAAGATCGAGACCGAGCCCTCGGTGAAGTCGGTGAACATCCGGCGGATCTCGTCGGCGCCCGTCCACGTGACGTGATCCGTCTGCACGGTGAGGGTCGCGTCGTCGGCGAAGTGGGCGAGGATCCCGTCGACGTCCTTCGCGTCGACCGCCTTGAAGTAGCTCTCGGGCAGCGCCGCGAGTTGCTCGCGGGTGAGCGGGGCGACGTTCGTGGCCATGGAGCCTCCTCCACCTAGACGGAACCGTCGTCCGAGGCTAGCGCCGCGCCGGGGACGCGGCAACTCGCCGCGTGCGAAGATCGCCTCGGCATGACGACCGCCCCGACGGAGCCGCTCACCGGCATCCCCGACACCGAGCTGGAGACGCGCCGCGAGCGACTCCTGGAGCTCGTCCGCGCCCGAGGGCTCACGGGCTACGTCCTCTTCGACGAGCACTACATCCGCTACTTCGCGGGTCTCTGGTTCCTCTCGACGGAGCGCCCGGTGGTCTTCGCGCAGAGCGCCGACGGCTCGATGGCCGTCTTCGTGCCGGAGTTCGAGGTCGAGCGCGTACGGGCGGAGACGTCGTTCGACGCAGTCGAGTCGTATCCCGAGTACCCGGGCCTCGAGCACCCGATGCAGCTCCTCGCGCGCGTGCTGGACGGGCTCGGGATCGGAGGGAGGATCGGCGCGGACCAGGACGGGTACCCGGGCATCCTCGGGTACCGCGGGCCGCGGCTCAGCGAGGCGACTGGCGCGTCCGTCTCGTCACTGGAGGCGGAGATCGAGGCGATGCTGGCGCGCAAGAGCGAGACCGAGATCGCGCTGATCCGGCAGAGCGCGCGCTGGTGCGAGCACGCGCACCGGCTGCTGCAGGAGTCCACGCGGCCCGGGGTGACGGAGGCAGAGGCGAGCCTCCGCGCGGGGCACGAGGCGACGCTGGCGCTGCTCGCGGCGGCCGGTGACGCCGACGTCGGCCAGCTCGCGTCCGCGGACGGCGTGCAGGCCGGCTACCGGGGGCAGATCGGGCCGCGGAGCGCCTGGGCGCACGCGATCGCCCACAACATCGAGTTCCGCGCCGGCGACGTCCTCGTCACCGAGACGAGCGCGCCGATCTGGGGCTACAACGCCGAGCTCGAGCGCGCGATGGTGATCGGACCGCCGACCGACCGCATGCGGGAGCTCTTCGACCACGCCGTCGCGGCGCAGCAGGTCGCGTTCGCGGCGCTCCGGCCGGGTGTCAGCTGCGCGGACGTCGACGGCGCGGTGATGCGCTACTTCGAGGAGCACGAGCTCCTGCCGTACTGGCGTCAGCACACGGGCCACGCGATCGGGTTGCGAAACCACGAGGCGCCCTTCCTCGACCTCGGCGATCGCACGACGGTCGAGCCGGGCATGGTGTTCACGATCGAGCCGGGGGTCTACGACCCCGCGGTCGGCGGGTTCCGCCATTCGGACACCGTCGCGGTGACACCCGACGGCATCGAGGTCCTCACCGACTACCCGACCGACCTCGAGAGCCTCACGATCCCGGTCTGACCGCTTCTCGGCTCGCTCGCCGCCGCTCGTTCACCCGTCAGATCCGTTCGCGTGGTTCCCCCGTATGTCCGGGTGGGTAGCCACGCACCAAGTGCATCGCTCGTGTCGTCGACAGAAGGGAGCGAACACACGATGACCCGCCGTCTCACCGTCGCCCTGGCCATCGCCGTGGTTGCGGCAGCCGCGATCGTCGCCGCGATGCCTGCGGCCGCGACGCCAACGGCCAGTTCTGCCCAGTCCACGACGACTGCCAACAGTCTCGATCTCTTCCCCACGGAGATCGCCCTGCCCAACGCCTGGCTCCCCGAGGGCATCGCCATCGGGGTCCTCCCGTTCGCCTTCTTCGGCTCACGCGCCGACGGCGACCTCTACCGCGTGAACCTCATCACCGGCGATGGCTCCGTGTTCAGCCAGGGGCCCGGGACGCCGTCGGTCGGCCTGAAGGTCGACCTTCGCGCGCGTCTCTTCGTCGCCGGGGGCACGGGCGGTGACGCGCGCGTCGTCAACGCGATCACCGGCGAGATCCTCGCCAGCTACGCGTTCGGCAACGCACCGACATTCGTCAACGACGTCGTGCTGACGCCGCAGGCGGCGTGGTTCACGGACTCCCAGAAGCCGTTCCTGTACAAGGTGCCGTTCGACCGCTTCGGCCGACTACCGAGCCAGAACGAGGTGGTTCAGCTGCCCCTCGTGGGCGACGACTACGTGCACGTTCCCGGTTTGACCACCACCAATCTCAACGGCATCGCCCGCACGCCGGACGGCAAGGCGCTGCTCGTCGTCCAGTCCCCCACCGGGTTCCTCTTCCGGGTCGACACGTCCACCGGCAAGGCCACGAAGGTCGACCTGGGGACGACGTTGCTCACGAACGGCGACGGGTTGCTCCTCTCCGGCCGTACGCTGTTCGTCGTACAGAACCGGGACAACAAGGTCGCTGTCGTGCAACTCGATTCCGCGGCCACGACTGGCCAGCTCACCGAATACCTGACGGACCCGCGCTTCGACGTCCCCACGACCGTGGCCGCCTTCGGGAACAGGCTCTACCTCCCGAACGCGCGCTTCGGGACACCGAACACCCCGACGACCCCGTACAACGCGATCGCCATCCCGAAGCCCTGAGGCTCGACCGAGGCTCGGCTCGGCGCCTGCCGGGCCGAGCCCGATCGTCGGCGAGGAACCGGCTACCCTACGACCCTCGCCCTCTTAGCTCAGTTGGTAGAGCACCTCCATGGTAAGGAGGGGGTCGACGGTTCGAGTCCGTCAGAGGGCTTGCACAAAAGCCCTGCAAAGGGGCATGTTATGTTGCCTGCGGTGGCGAGATTCCGATTCTTCGGGGTACGAGACGGGTGCATTTTGGGACGAGCGGGCACGCGCGACGTCTCGCGGCACGGTCTGAGACGTGCTCCTGACCAGACAAGTTGATTTCCGCACGGAAAGTCCCTGCAAACGGGAATTTTGTATAGCCCGCGCGGGCGCGAACCTGACACGCTCCTTCGCCAGGAGGGGGTCACCTTATGGGGCTGCGTAAGAAGCGCAAAGCCCGACTCCGCTGTGGCCTGGGCGCGCAGGGAACTCGTCGCGCACCATGGAGGCCGAGACCCGCAACGCGCGAGCCCGCGCGGCTCGCCGACGATGCGCTGGTAGCCCCCAACGCGGATTCTCGCGCGCGAATTGCGTGGCCAGAAGCTCAGCGGTTCAGGCGACGTGCGCCCGCGTTTCAGCGTCGTCGGCTTCTGCTTCCGTCGTGAGGTCGCCGACGTTTTCGAGTGCCTGCTCAGCGGGGAGCCGGCTTCGGATCGCAAAGGCGTAAACGGCGAGACTGAGGAGGGCGACGGCAAGGATGTCCCAGCCGAACGTGAGCACGTTGCGGGGGCCGTGGAGGCCGATTAGCGGGATCGACGGCACTTTTATGTTGTCTGCTCGTATAACACGCGGACACATTCCGGACACATCTACGGTACGCTCGACGCCTTGCGACGTCTGGCGACGCCTTCCGACACAACCTCTCGGGCTAGATGTGATCGCATGGATCGACGAAATCCCTGCAAAGCAGACACGATCGTTGTCTGAGCAGACGAGAAAGCGACCCCCTCTCGCGAGAGGAGCTCAGCCGTGCTCGGGTCCCAGGAGCCCGTGGCCGCCGCTGTTCGTATCGCCCGATGTGCACAACCGGACCTTGCGACGGCGAGGTACACGTAATCCGCTACACCGGTAGGGCGCGGGTTCGGCCCGGGACGGCTTGATGTTTGGAGCGTTTCTGGAGCGGCCGGGCGTACGGTCGCGGGCGAGTCGATCACGGCTCGTTACGACGATCGCGAGGAGGACTCACCATGAAAAGAAAGAGGTCAATCGTCGCGGCGACGACGCTGTTCGCCCTGACGGTGATGGTCGCAACCGCAGCGGTGTCCGCATCGGCCTCGAAGACGCCGCCGAAGGCGAGTCCGGGATACGCGCTCGTCGGCACGTGGGATGTAGCCCTGTCGCTCCCGGGGCAGCCCCCCGGACGAGTCCTGGCGACGTTCACCGGTGACGGCGGCACTGTCGAGAGCGCGGCGGCCCCACCGGGGGTTCGGGGTGCGTCCCACGGAGCCTGGGAGCGAATCGGCCCATACCAGTTCGCAGTCACGAGGGTCTTCTTCAGATTCAATCCGCAGACGGGTGCCTTTCTGGGTACGCAGAAGGTAAATGCGACCGTGCGAGTCGCGCAGGACGGCAAGACGTTCACTGCCGTCTCGGTCTCGGAGCAGCGGGACCCGACCGGAGCGCTCGTCGTCGGGGGTCTGCGGGGCACTGCTCAAGGTGTCAGGCTTGAAGTCGAGCAAATCCCGGATCAACCGTAGATCCGTGATGCGACAAGCTGGAGGGGCGCGCCTCGGCGCGCCCCCTCGGCCTCTCACGGCCATGAGCGAGACACAGCTTCGATCCGCGAGTGGGCTAGTCACTTCCGGCGCCGCGTCGTATCGTGCGCCCGACTTGAACGTTCACGTCCTCGGGCCCCTCGAAGTCCTGAGCAACGGCGTCGACGTTCGCCTGGGCGGCCCGAAACAGCGCACGGTGCTCGCGCTGCTGGTGGCGGGGGTGGGAAAGCCGGTCTCGATCGATGCCCTGATCGACGGCGTCTGGGGGGACGAGCCAACCACCGGGGCGCGCTCGACGCTGCAGACGTACGTCTCGAACCTCAGGGCCGCGATCGGCGACGTCATCGTTCGCGACGACGGCGGCTATCGCCTCGTAGCCGATCCGGAGAACGTGGACGCGGTCGAGTTCGAGAGGGCGGTCGAGCACGCGACCGCACTCGTGGAGACCGATCCCGCCGAGGCCGCGCACCAGCTCCGCGCAACGCTCGCGCTCTGGCGTGGCCACCCGTACGCCGACCTGCCCGGCCCGTTCGCGCTCGAGCTCGAGGCGCGGCGCCTGGAGGAGCTCCGCCTCCGCGCCGTCGAGACGCGGATCGAGGCGGAGCTCGCGCTCGGGCGCCATCGCCAGCTGATCGCGGAGCTAGAGGTGCTGTGCGAGGAGTTCCCCGTGTACGAGCGCTTCCGCGCTCAGCACATGCTCGCGCTCTACCGCTCGGGCCGGCAGGCGGAAGCGCTCCGCGCGTACCAGAGGACGCGCGCGTACCTCGCGGAAGAGCTGGGGCTCGAGCCCTCGGCGCAGCTGCAGGACTTCGAGCGGAGGATTCTCAACCAGGACCCGTCACTCCTGCTCGAGCCGGAGCCGCAGGTGCAGACGCTCGCCTTCCTGCTCACGGACATCGAGGACTCGACCGTCCTCTGGGAGTTGCACACGGAGGTCATGCGCGCCGCGGTCGCCGAGCACGACCGGCTCGTGTTCAGCGCAGCCGAGGCGGCCGGAGGGCGAGTCGTGAAGCGCGTCGGCGACGGCGTCGATCTCGCTTTCGCGAACGTCGGGGCGGCGGTCGCCGCCGCGAGCGGGATCCAGCGCGAGCTCGCCGCGGCCGACTGGGGCGAGCTGGAGCCGCTACAGGTGCGGATGGCGATCGACGTCGGCGAGGTCGAGGCCCGCGCCGGGGACTACTTCGGGCCGGTGCTCAATCGCGCCGGCCGTCTGCTCGCCGCCGCGCACGGCGGGCAGGTGCTCCTCTCGGCCGACGGGCACGCGGCATTGTCGGCGTCGCAGGGCGGCTGGCAGGCGAAGGCGCTGGGCGAGGTCCGGCTCAAGGGCATCGGCAGCCCGCAACACGTCTTCCAGCTACTGCTGGAGGGGCTTCCCGCCGACTTCCCGCCCCTCCGGATCGACCGCCTGCCCCCGCCGATCCCGCCCGGCGCGTTCGGCCGCTCGGTGCGCGGCTACGAGCTCCGCGAGCAGGTCGGCAGCGGCGACTTCGGCATCGTCTATCGCGCCTACCAGCCCTCGGTCGGGCGCGAGGTCGCGATCAAGGTCATCCGTCCAGAGCTGGTCAACCAGCCCTCGTTCGTGCGCGGGTTCGAGGCCGAGGCGCAGCTGATCGCCCAGCTCGAGCACCTGCACCTCGTTCCGCTCTACGACTACTGGCGAGACCCCGAAGGGGCGTACCTCGTGATGCGCTGGCTGCGAGGGGGTTCGCTGCGGCAGGCGCTCGAGCGGGGCCCGTGGAACCTCGAGCCCGCCTCGCATGTTCTGTCGCAGGTGGCGAGCACGCTCGCCTACGCCCACCGGCAGGGCGTCGTCCACCGCGACGTCAAGCCCGCGAACATCCTGCTCGACGAGGACGGGAATGCCTACCTGTCCGACTTCGGGATCGCCGCCCGCCTGGCAGGCTCGGATACCGCAGGTCGCCCGCTCACCTCGTCGCCCGCGTACGTCCCACCAGAGCAGCTGGCAGGTCAGCCGCTCACGCCGCGGTCGGACATCTACGGGCTCGGCTTGCTGACGTTCGAGCTGCTCACCGGTCAGCGGCCACCGATGGACGGGGCGCTACCGTCGTTGCGTTCGATCCGGCCCGAGCTGCCGGCAGCGCTCGACGAGGTCGTCGCCTGCGCAACCGCTTCGGATCCGGACGAGCGCTACGAGTCGGTCGACCGATTCGTCGCCGCGTTCGCCGCTGCTGTCGGGGAGCACCGTCCCGACGGCGGAGACGTACACGCCCGCGGAGAACCCGTACAAGGGCCTGCAGGCGTTCAGCGAGGCAGACGCCGCCGATTTCTACGGACGCGCTGCGCTCGTCGACGAGCTCGTGCAGGCGGTCGGCGACCGGCGCCTGGTCGCGGTCGTCGGCCCGTCCGGGATCGGAAAGTCGTCCGTCGTCAGGGCCGGGCTCGTCCCGGCGCTCCGCAGCGGGCGGCGCTGTCGGGATCGGCGCGGTGGCTCGTCACCGACATGTTCCCGGGCTCGTATCCCTTCGAGGAGCTCGCGGCGGCTCTCCTCCGCATTGCGGTCGAGCGGCCGGACGACCTCGTCGAGGAGCTGGCGCGGGACGAGCTCGGGATCCGCCGCGTTGTGAAGCAGATCCTCCCGCCCAGAAGCGAGCTACTCCTCGTCGTCGACCAGTTCGAAGAGCTTTTCACGCTGACGGCCGATGAGGAGACGCGCCGCCGGTTCCTCGCCGGCCTCATCGCGCTCGCCAACGACTCACGCTCGGGCGCCCGCGTTCTCGTGACGCTGCGCGCCGACTTCCTCGACCATCCGCTCCGCTACCCGGAGTTCGGGGAGCTGCTGCGGGCCGGCATGGTCGCGGTCGCCGCGCCCTCCGAGGACGAGCTCGCAGGGGCAATCGAGTGGCCGGCACGACGTGTCGGTGTTCGTTTCGAGCCGGGGCTCGTCTCCGAGATCGTCGCCGACGTCCGCGATCAGCCTGGCGCCCTGCCGCTCCTGCAGTACGCGTTGACCGAGCTGTTCGCGGCCCGTACGAGTGACACGCTGACGCTCGAGGGCTACGCCGCGACCGGCGGGGTCGTCGGCGCGCTCGGCCGGCGTGCGGAGGATCTGTACACGCGCCTCCGTCCGTCGGCGCAGGCGGCATGCCGTCACGTCTTCCTTCGCCTCGTCGGCGTCGACCCCGCCGCCCAGGACACGAGGCGCAGGGTGCGTCGCAGCGAGCTCCGCCAGCTCGAGCTCGAGCCAGGCGCAGTCGAGGAGATCCTTGCGCGCTACGGCGAGCACCGGTTGCTCACCTTCGACCGCGAGCCGCGGACGCGGACGCCGACCGTCGAGGTCGCGCACGAGGCGATCCTGTCCCAGTGGGATCGGCTCCGTGGGTGGATCGGAGAGCGCCGCGAGCACCTCCTGCTCCACCGGCGCCTCGTCGAGGCGGTCACGGAGTGGGACGACGCTGGCCGCGATCCGGAGTACCTCCCGCGAGAGGGGAGGCTGGCCCAGCTCGAAGCCTGGGCGGGCGCTACCGACCTCGCCCTCACAGCCGGCGAGCGTGTGTTCCTCGCCGAAGCGCGGGATGCAGCCGACGCGGCGGCAAGGAGGCGAGGGCGTAGACGGCGGGCGACGCTGGCGGGGTTCGCGACGCTTGCTGCAGCGGCCTCGGTCCTCGCAGCGTTTGCGCTGGTGTTGCGGGGCGAGGCGCGAGACGACGCGCGCCTCGCGACGGCCCGTCAGCTTGCGGCGTCCGCACAGGGGAATCTCGCCGTCGATCCCGAGCGGAGCATCCTGCTCGCGATCGAGGCCGCGGAGACGACTCGGCGGCACGACGGCACGGTGCTCACGGATGCCCAGCAGGCTCTGCACGACGCGCTCGGGACTTCTCGTGTGCTGTCGGCCGTACCCGGCGTTGGACGGCAGACCGGGATCGGTCACGTCGCTTCGTTTGCGCCAGATCGATCCCGCATCGTCGCCGCCGACCTCGCGGGCGGGGCGAGCATTCGCGACGCGCGCACCGGCGAGGAGCTCGTGCGCCTCCTTGGCCACAAGGGAGAGGTGTTCGCGACCGCGTACGGCCCGGATGCCCGACTCGTCGCAACGGGGGGCGCCGACGGCACCGCGAGGCTCTGGAATGCCGCCACCGGCGACCCGGTTCATGTCCTCCGCGCACACCGCGGTGGCGTGTTCGCGACGCGGTTCAACGCGGACGCATCACGGCTCGCGACCCTGGGCGCTGATCGCGCGGTGCGTGTCTGGGACGTCCGCTCCGGCCGACAGCTCCGCGGGTTCGCCGGTGTCCACGAGCGCACCGAGGCGAGCTTCGCCTGGGGCGAGGGCGTGGCGTTCGTTGGCCGCGACCGCATCGCGGTCTCGCCGTGGATGCGCGGAAGCGCTCCCTCCCCGGTCGTGGCGAGGGTGTTTGACCTCGTGTCCGGAAAGCAGGTCGCCGTGGTGATGGATCCTGGCGGTACGGCCAGGGTCGTCGACCTCGACGTCAGCCCCGACGGCACGATGCTCGTCGCGGTTCACGCGGAAACTGGACAGCTACAGCTGTACGGATTGCCGTCTGGGAAGCAGCTCGACGTCGTTCGCGCTCACGGAGGAGCTGTCCTCGACGTCGAGTTCAGTCGCGACGGGCGGCGCGTCGCCACGGGCGGCGTGGACGGGCTGGCCAAGACCTGGGACGCGACCCGCCGAAAGCTACGGGACGCCGTGACACTCCGCGGTCACACGAAACCGGTCGGAAGCGTCTCGTTCGACCGCACCGGGAGCCAGCTCGCCACGTCGGGCCAGCCCGGCGCGGCGCGGGTCTGGGACGTCTCCCCCGCGGGCCGAGGGGAGGTCCTCACGTTGCCCGGGCCTGAGACCGACGAGCACTCGGGCATCGCGTTCACGCCGAACGGTCGACGGCTCGTCGCCGCCTCCGGGCGCGAAGGGACTGTGCGCGTCTGGAGTGTCGACTCCGGAGCAGAGCTTCTCGAGCTCCAGGCGCATGCCCGAACGGACGCTCCGGTCCGTGCAGTGATCGGCGTCGACGTCAGCCCGGACGGGTCGCGCATCGCAACGGCGAGCGCGGATGGCAGCGCGCGGATCTTCGACGCCGAGACGGGTCGACAGCTGGTCGTCATCAGCGGGCGCCATTGCCTTCGACCTCGCCTCTGCCGCGTCAACCGCGCGGTCTTCAACGCGAACGGCTCCAGACTCGCGACGACAGGCCAGGACGCCACGGTCCGCATTTTCGACGCGGCCACCGGTCGTCAGCTCCGGGTCCTCCGCGGGCATACGCCAGGCGGCTTCGGGACGTATCCGGTCGCGTGGAGCCCGAATGGCGCCCGACTCCTCTCGATGGCGGCGGACGGAACCCGCATCTGGGACTCGCGCACCGGCCGGCAGCTGCGCGCGGTCCCGCCCCTCGGCGGCCCCGGCGCCTCCGCCGTCTGGAGCCCCGACGGCGCACAGGTGCTCATCGAATCGGGACTCGGCCCAGACGTTCGGGACGCGTCGAACGGCGAGCGGCTGCGCACGCTGGCGACGGGCGCTGCATCATCTGACATGGAGTTCAGTCGCGACGGGTCGCGACTCGCCGGTACGACGGTCGACGAGCGGGGTTTTGCGCTCCGCCTCTGGGACTGGCCCGCGGGCGTCGAGATCCTGAAGCTCCGCGACAGCGGCTACCGTGTCGCGCTCAGCCCGGACGGCCGGCTCGTCGCAACGGTGCGCCCGAGGCAGCCGGCGCCGTTCGTGCACGTCTGGGCGCTCGACCCCGAGCTCCTCCTCCGGATCGCGCGCGACCGCGTCACCCGCTCGCTGACCGTCGAGGAGTGCCGGCGCTACCTGCAGCGCCCGTGCCCCGAGGGTGGCTAGGCGGAGGCGGTTCGAGTCACGTCGCTTTGCTTTCGCATGTCCGAGTCGACTGGGCACCATGAAATCAGGGAGCGCGAGAACAGACGACGGGCCGACGGGTACGAGACGGGTACATCAGCCTGAGCAAAGCAGGCGCGTGCAGGGACACGTTGAGCGCACCTCGACGCGCGACACAAGACGGACACATCAGAGACGACATGCGCGACGTCTCGCGACGCATCCCTAACGCCTCGCTTGGCTCGATTTGCAGGAGAAACCGTGTCGCGAGTGATCGCGCGTGTACGCGCGTGACGCTCCGAAACCTCCATGGTAAGGAGGGGGTCGACGGTTCGAGTCCGTCAGAGGGCTTGCAGCAAAAGGCCCGCAAACGCGAGTCTTTTGTCTTCCATCAGGGCACGAGAGACGCTGGATCAGGCGCTGGTCAACTCCTGGTCAACTTCCCCGCGAACGCCGAGGCCGCGAGTGGGTCATCAGCGTGCCACGGTCGTTGAAGGGAACGAAACTCCGCAAGCAGACCGTCACGGGCACGAAGGAAGAGATGCTGCAGACGCTAGGGCTGAAGTCGGCCCACGGCTTTCTCCTCCAGCACCACAGCGAGTTCGCCGCCGACGTGAGCGCGTTCCTTCTCACGCGCGCACGACGAGGCCGGACTCGTAGGCAGCGCACGCCCGGAGCCAGTCTGACCTCCAGTGGCCCTGTCCGTCCGACAGGATGTCTTCGAGGACGGCTGCCCGATCCGTCGGAGTGACGGGCGCGACAACCGCGAGCTGCTGGAGCCGAAAAGGAAGCGGAAGGTCCGTCCGAACGAGCGGCAGCGCGAGGACGGCATCCGCCGGCGTAAGCGTCACGTCGAGCGTCTCTGCCGCCAGGCTGCGGCGGTCGTCCGTGTCGCAATCGAGCCTGATGGCGACCGCGCCGATCTCCTCCGCCCCGTACCGCACCGCGAGGAGTGCGAGGACGCGCCGGCGCAGGAGCTCGAGCTCGTCGCCGAGCGCGTGCGCGAGCTCCGAGCCGGCACCCACCACCTGCCTGACCGCCGCGCAGCGGGCGAAATGCTCGGCGTCGGCCCGAAGCGTCCGATCAAGCGCCGCGGCGATCGGCGCGGGGTCGGCGCCCGCCGCAGCGAGCGCCGTGAGCACCGCGAGCCCGAGCTCCCGGTCGCGATGCTCGATGTACGGGAAGAGACACATCGCCGCCTGGTCGGGCGACGCAGCCCTTGTTGCCCGCACCAGGCGCGCGGTCGCGGGCGTGGGCTGCTCCGACGTCTCCGCGAGCACAGCCGCGATCCGGGGCAGCGCCGCGTCGCCGAGGCGTCCGAGAGCCGCGGCGGCCGCGCTCATCGTGGCCGGGACCTCTAGCGCCGTCACCACCTCGTCGACGAGGTCGACGTCGGCAGGCCCAATCGCCGCCAGCGCCTCGGCCCGCATGCTCGAGTCGGGGTCGCAAAGCAGCGTTCGCACCGTCTTGCGAAGGCGGGCTTGGGCCTCACCGTCACCCGTCTCCGCGAGCCGCACGAGAGCCGGCAGGTACACGTCGGGTCGAGGGTCATCCGCGAGCAGAGCCAGCTCGCGGTGCTCCCCTGAGGCCTCGGAGGCGCTCGGAAGGAGGTCGAGTGCCAGCCTCACAGCTCGCCCGTCGTCGCTTCCGAGCATCTCGTGCAGGAACGCGGCAGTCTCCGCGTGCTCAACATCCACAGGAGCGTCACGCAGCAGCCGGTGCTGTAGCGCAACGACGAGCGCGCGCGCGTAGTCGCGATAGAGCACGACCGCAGCGGCAGCCCACGCGACGCAGACGACGACGGTCACCGCGATGATCACGGCGACCGAGGCTCCGGCTGTGCGCAACGCGAAGAGCACGACGCCCGTCACGCCGATTGCCATCGGCATGCCTGCGCCCTCGACTACCGATTGCACGGCAAGCCTGTCCTCGAGCGGGAGCACCTGGAAGGACGTGTTGAGCGACGCCCTGGTGACGCCGTCGGTCAACGCGACGTCGGCGATCCGGGCGGAGGCCACGAGCGCGAACAGGGCGAGCGACTCGGGGCCTGCGGTTGCCGCCGAGACGAGCATCGCCACCGCGAACACCAGCACCACCGCCGGATTCGCGACGATCCCGAGCCGGAGCCCGAAACGTCGTAGCAGCGGCACGGCGAGGAGCGCGAGAAACGCAAGGCTCACGGCGTTGAGAGCGATCGTGAACTGCGACAGGAACTGCGCGAGGCTATCGGCGCTGGCGAATCGGGCCGCGGCGCGGTCGAACAGGATGTACTCGGCCATGTACGTGCCCGCGGCGGACAGGACCTGGTAGGCCATCAGGAGCAGCACGAAGCGGCTGGAGAGAAGCTGGTGGAGTGGGGGTCGCGGTAACCCATGCGGTGCGCGCTCCACCTGGCCCAGCCGTTCGGCGAACCGGCCGGCCGTCACTGCGAGCAGCATGACGAACGCAACCTGGGCGATCGCGGCGATGAGAAACAGGCCGTTCGTCCCGCCGGGAAGGCGCAGCAGAGGCATGGCCACGAGGCCGCCGGCAAGGAAGCCGATCGCGAAGCCGGAGACGATGCGTGGGAAGTGACTCCGCATCTGCTGAACGTCGAGCAGCCGTCCGGCCTGCCCACCGACAAAGACGAAGCCGACCTGGAGCAGGATCGGGAAGAGCACGAGCAGCGGCGCGGAGACCCAAACACCCGACCACAGCGTGAGCACCGCCCACGCCCCGAAGAAGAAAAGCCCAACGACGGACTCGACGAGAATGGCAACGTGTGGGAGCGGCCGGTGCCGGACAACCCGCGCGATCCACGCGGCGATGAGCGTTCCGAAGAGCGCGATCGCGACGAAAGTGATCGGAATCCATTTCGACCCGTAGGCGGCGAGGAAGATCGCACTCGACGCGATCACGAGGAGCGACCCGCTCAGACCGAACACGAACGCCTGTGCGGCCAGCAGCCTGACCACACGAACCGCGTGGTTCACTCGAGCACGGCGGAGTCGTCGGCGCCGGCATCGGCACGCTCGCGCAGGCGCACGACGAGCGCCCTGATCACCTCGGTGGCGAGCTCGGGCCGGTCGGCAAGCAATTCGTCCAGGACGGCCTTGCGCAACCTCAGGAGCAGCGTCGAGTCGACTGCCGTGACCGACGCCGATCGCGGGCCGGGCACCAGCACCGCGAGCTCTCCAACTGACGAGCCGGCGCCGAGCTCAGCGAAAACCTGACCGCCATGATGCACACGGACGCGGCCGCTGACGACGACGTAAAGGCAATCCTCGACCGCGCCGTGCTCGATGAACGTCGAGCCCGGCTCGACCGTCACCTCCTCCGCGGTCGCGGCGACCGAGGCGAGCATACGCCCCGGCACCGCGGAGAACAGATCGACCTCGTGAAGGGCCGCCACGCGCTCGACCAGCATCATGGCCCATGCAGACGCTCGAGCATCGAGACGAGCTCGGCGGCAGCGTACGGCCGGAACCAGGTCCGCACGTAACGGTCGCCGGGGATCACCAGGAGCTCGAGCTCCAGCTCGGCCGTCACGTCGCCGTTTCGCTCCGCCCGCCGGATCACTCCCGTCGTGCCGACCGGCACCCATGGACTCAACGCGGCCGCCGGATACCCGCCGGTCGGCTGCACGCGCAGCCCGGGTGCGGTCGGGATGTAGACGAAGCCTGAGGGAGAGCCGGCCGTCATGACGATCTCGCCCGCCGCCACACGTACGCGTCTGAGATCGGCGAAGGCTTCGTCAAGCTCGAGCCCGTCGACCTTCGCCCCGCTCTGCGCGAGCTGCTCGAGGAAGTGGCGAGCCTCCTTTGAACGTGGATCGACGGCGGCGCCGCGGTGGAAGCGCCGCCACTCCTGCTGGGTGGCGCCCTCGGGGCTTGCAAGCTCGCCCTCGACGGCGCTGATGCGGCCGGCCGACTCGGGATGCACCGCCGCGACGAGCCGCGCGACAAGGTTCGCGAAGTCTGGGTTGTCTCGCGGACGCTCCACTTGAACATGGGGTTCGTCGGTAATCACGGGGGCAGGAAGGTCGAGCGCTGGAGTCCCGGCCGTGAGCATTGGCAGGACGTCCGCGAGGATCTCGCCGATTACCAGCGAAGCGCTCCCGGCGGCCGCGATCGCTGCTTCGGGCTCGAGGTAGGCGCCGCGGTGGAAGGCGATCCGCACCTGGCCTTCGGCCGTCACCGTCACCGCCCGCAGGTTTGCCTCGCCGGCGCTTCTCGCGTTGTGGCCGCGAAGCAGGTACAGCTTGGCATCGTCCGCCGTCCGCAGCGAGAAGACGACTTCTCCCGTGGCCGCGTCGATCAGGATCTCGTACCCACCGGTCGTCCGCAGTGAGGTCCCTCGCTGCCGCAGCGCGTCCGCAACCCGAAGCAATCGGAGTGCGTCGAGCACGTCATCGGCCAGGCTGCGGTGCGCGACGTCCTGCGACGTGAGCCAAGCGAAGGAGTCCTCGAGCGGGCTCTCGTACCAATCTACGTTCGCCGAGGCGACGAACGGGTCCGCACCACGAGCGGAGAGCGCCTCCTCCGCGACCCGGTGCGTCTCGAGGTCGGTCAGCACGGCGCGCTGGATCAGATTCCGCAACGCATCCCTGTCGTCGAGCAGCGACGCGGGGACGAGCGACTTGCTGTGAACGAGAGTGAGGCTGAGCAGCTCGCGGAGGACGACGTGGGACGGGACGCGAAGCGGCGCCGCTTCCTGGACCGCCTGCAGCCGCTGCGCGAGCGGTCCGTCGAAGCCGAGGAGGGGGTCGATCAGATCCTCAAACTCGTCTGCGAACACCGCGTGCGCGGCGTAGATCGGGTGGAGCCGCCGCCCGGCCGTTGTGAGGTCGACCATGCCGATGTCGTGGAGATATGTCGCGAGCAGACCGTAGGCGACCAGGAACGCGAGCCGCTCCGGCGGGCGCGGTGAAATCAGCAGGCCGTTCGCCGTTTCGGCGAGATCGTGGTAGCAGGCAGCGACATCGCGTACGTGGATCGGGCCGTGATCCGAGAAGAGCGCGGGATGATTGATCGGGTCGGCGAGGAACAGCGGATCTGTGAGAAGTCCCTCGAGCTTCGCGGCCTGCTCGATCGGGCGCAGGTACCGCTCCTCCAGCTTGTCGAGCACCGCGGCCGGTACCGGCGCGTCCCCCCGCACCTCGTCCAACACCATGGCGACGAGCCTAACCGGTTCGGCGCGCGACTTTCGCGGCAGCGTCCGTCAGCGCTTCGAGAAGGCGGGAGCATAGGCGACCTGTCCGGGCGTCGTTCGATGTCCGACTGCATCCGATGGCCTACTGCATGGCCCCGTCCGAGGAGGTACCGCGTACTCGACCGGCGCGCCGTGACGCTGCCGAGCGGGATTTCCTGGGATAGGCCTTGGGGACGCCCTTGCTCCCAGGCAGGGTGATCGAGTGTCAGCGCTGCCAAGGGTGGTGAAGCTCGAGCTCAACCCTCGTCAGCCGACTAGCAACAACAGCGGACGGCGAAGCCCCTGAACTGCCGCGTTGACACCGCTTCTACGCCGATCGTGCTGAGTCACTGCTGCATCCTTGGATCGTGCGTAGGGTCGGCGTACATGGGCGGGCAACCGTGATCGATGGCTTCGGGGCGCCGTTCGTAGTGCCAGGGTTCGTTGCTGTAGATCTGGCACAGCCCGTACTCGGCGCCGTGCTCGGACAGCCACGCCGTGGCATCCAAGGGCCCGATGTCGACCGCGTCCCCCGACACGTGAGCAGACGTGTCCGCGGTGGCCACCCACCGGGCGGCTTCCCCTTCGGATCCGTACTCCGAGACCGCCTCACGAAGAAGCTGATTCTGGTACTCCGGGGAACGCCAGCCACTATCGACGAAGAACTCGACCCCGTCGTCCGCGGCATCGGTTGCAGCCTGGCGCAGGGCACCGAGCAGAGCTAGATCGAGGTTGGCTACACCCGGAATCTCGTCATCAAAGACCGTCGTGCCGTCGGGGACGGCACCGTCAGCCTCGCCAAGCGCACCACGGGGCTCACGCTGCGAAGACCACGGTGCTCACTGCGAAGGACGTCGATGGGTGATGCAGCCGTCGCGGACGAGGACGAGGACCCCAGCAACTGGGAGCCGAGGGCTGCGGCGATCGCCGCGATGACGACTAGCAGGCCGGCGACACGGATCCTGCGAATCCGAATCCGACGGGTCGTCGTTCGTGCTCGTTTGCTGTAGGTCACGCCTCCAGTCAAGGCAGCGTGGTGTTGCCAGCACGTATCTGGTTTTCGATATGCCGACGACATGCGCCAGCTCGTAGCATCGGGGCATGCGTGTGTTGCTCGTCGAGGACGAGCCCTATATGGCGGAAGCCATCCGCGATGGCCTACGCCTGGAAGCGATCGCGACGGACATCGCAGGCGACGGCGACACCGCTCTGGAGCTGCTGAGCGTCAACGCCTACGACATCGCCGTCCTCGACCGAGACATTCCCGGACCTACCGGTGACGAGATCGCCAAACGCGTCGTCGCCTCCGGCAGCGGCATGCCGATCCTCATGCTCACCGCTGCCGACCGTCTCGACGACAAGGCCACCGGGTTCGAGCTCGGCGCCGACGACTACCTCACGAAGCCGTTCGAGCTCCAGGAGCTCGTGCTCAGGCTCAGAGCACTCGACCGCAGGCGTGCATACCACAGGCCGCCTGTGCGAGAGATCGCAGGTCTGCGGGTGGATCCGTTCCGCCGAGAGGTCTACCGCGACGGCCGCTACGTCGCGCTGACCAGGAAGCAGTTCGCAGTGCTCGAAGTCCTCGTCGCTGCCGAAGGCGGTGTCGTCAGCGCCGAGGAGCTACTGGAACGGGCGTGGGACGAGAACGCAGACCCGTTCACCAACGCCGTGCGCATCACGGTCTCGGGACTGCGCAAACGCCTCGGCGAGCCCTGGATCATCACGACCCTGGCCGGCGTCGGGTACCGCATCGACACGCAACCAGTCACCGAGCGTGAGCGAGAAGAGCGTGGATAGAGCCCCAGGTCTGAGTGTTCGCCTCAAACTCACCCTCAGCTACGCCGGCTTCCTCATGCTCGCAGGCGCATTGCTGCTCGCCGCCGCGTGGCTCGCCGGCCAGGACCGGCAATCGTTTGAGTTCCTCGACGATGCGATCAGCGCCACCGGTGGCTTGGTGCCCGGGAACAGCAACTTCCTCCTGCGCGCTTTCGCTCCGGCGGCGGCCATCGTGCTGGCGTTCCTTCTCGTGTTCGGTCTCCTAGGGGGATGGATTCTCGCCGGCCGCATGCTCGCTCCGCTGACTCGCATCACAGACGCCACACGCATGGCCGCGAACGGATCGCTCTCCCACCGAATCCGGCTACCGGGCCGCAGAGACGAGTTCCGCGAACTCGCCGACGCCTTCGACGCCATGCTCGCGCGGCTCGAGGCACAATCGCCGAACAGCAGAGATTCGCAGCCAACGCCTCCCACGAACTGCGCACCCCACTGGCGATCACGCAGACACTTCTCGACGTGGCCCGCAACGATCTGAACCGCGACACCGGCGAACTCGTCGACCGCCTCCACGCCGTCAACACCCGAGCGATCGACCTCACTGAAGCATTGCTCCTGCTCAGCCGCACCGACCAACGGTCCTTCACCCGAGAACACGTCGACCTGTCCCTCGTAGCGGAAGAAGCCACTGAAACGCTCCTCCCCCTCGCAGAAAAACGCGGCCTCACCATCGAGACCTCCGGCGACATGACCCCCACCCTCGGCTCACACGCGCTCCTGCTGCAGATGAGTACCAACCTCGTGCACAACGCGATCGTCCACAACCTGCCTGAACAGGGCGCCGTGTGGGTCACCACCAGCGTTCACGACAAGAGTGCGGTGCTCACTGTCGAGAACACCGGCGAGAAGCTCACCCCACAGTTGGTCTCCACGCTTGCCGAGCCGTTTCTTCGCGGCACCGAGCGCATACGCACCGACCACGCAGGTGTCGGCCTCGGCCTGGCAATCGTCAACAGCATCACCCAAGCACACGACGGAACCCTCACCCTCACCCCCCGGACCGCCGGCGGGCTCCGCGTCACGCTGCAACTACCCGCCGCGCCATCGCACACTGGCAGATGACGATCAGGGAATCGCCGTCACCCGAGAGGAATAGTCAAGGCCTGGGATCAACGTCTCTGCCATAGCGTCACATGGCGATGCACCGGGAAACCTCTCTAGTGCCCAACCGGCGCCCTCGATCCGCGCCTTCGCGGCCGCCAACCGATCGAGCTCGTCCCGACACCCACCTACGCCAGCTACCTGACCTGTCGGTGCACTTCGCCGCCCTCGCGAGTTCCGCTGCACGCCGACTACCTCGCTGGACGCTTCGCCTACGCGCTCGCCCGTCACGTCATGTACCGACGGCGGCTCGCGACCGCCGCCTCGCCGCCGCCGGACGACACCGGTCGCCGCCTGGCATTACGGTCCACCCAACTCAGGGCCACTAGCGCCCCTCGAACGCGCGTCGTCGGGCGATGAGTTGCCCGGCCCACGCGGTCTAGGTGGTGAGTGGCCCTCTCGCGCAGTGGCGGCGGTGCCCGACCACGAGCTGCTCGACGGCGCGCGTGGCGGCCGAGGACGCGTTCGCCGAGATCGTCGCGCGGCTCGCGCCGGGCTCCACGCGCACTGCTATCGGATGCTCGGCTCGGTGCACGACGCCGAGGACGCGCTGCAGGAGACCTTCCTGCGCGCCTGGCGCGGACTCGCCGCCTTCGAGAGCCGCAGCTCGATCCGGACCTGGCTCTACACCATCGCCACCAACGCGTGCCTCGACGCGCTCGCACGACGGCCGGCGCATGCTCCCGGTCGACTACGGCCCGGCGGCGAGCCTGGAGCGGATCAAGACGTCCCGCCGGTCGAGTCGGTGTGGCTCGAGCCCTACCCTGACGAGACGGTCGGGCTCGAGGACGGGTACGCGGCGACCGAGGCCCGCTACGGCAGCGCGAGGCCGTCGAGCTGCGTTCATCGCGGCGCTTCAGCATCTGCCGCCGCGCCAGCGCGCGGTGCTCGTCCTCCGCGAGGTGCTCGGCTTCTCGGCGGCGGAGGTGTCCGATCCCTCGCCGCGACCGTCGCCTCCGTCAACAGCGCCCTCCAGCGTGCGCGGAAGGCGATCGAGGCGCGGCTGCCGGACCGGGTCAGCGGCGACGCTGCGCGCACTCGGCGACGCGCGGCTGAGCGCGCCTCGTTGACGCGTACGTCGACGCCTGGTCGGGGGACGTCGAAGCGCTCCGAGGCTGCTCGTCGAGGACGCGATCTTCTCGATGCCGCCCTGGCGAGCTGGTGGCGCGGCCGCGAGACGATCGCCGGGTTCGCCAGGGACGCTGTCGAGTTCTGCGCCAACGCGCGCGCAATCCCGACGCGGGCGAACGGTCAGCCGGCGCTCGCGTACTTCAAGCTCGACGATGAGTCCGGCGCTGGGTGGCGACGGCGATCGACGGCTGACGATCGAAGGCGCGCAGATCAAGGAGATCACCGCCTTCATCACGCCGGAGATCTTCCCGAGCTTCGGCCTGCCGGCCGTGCTCGAGGAATAACGCCGCACCGCGGCGCTCACCGCAGGGCCTACCTGCAGGAGCGGCCTGCAGGGCATGGCCGGTCGCGAGCGGGCCGCACAAACACGGACAGGACGCATCACCACCACAGTCGAGATGCGTCCCGATCGACAGCCAAACCGAGTTCCGGTCCAACGTCTCGTCAAGGCGTGAGGCCCATTCAGACGGAGTCTCGCCGATCGCAGTGCATCGATCGAGCGCATGCGTCCTGGCGGCGCGGTCGATCCTGCAGCTCAGGCGACTCGCGTGCGCCGGTGGCCGCGATGACGCCCGAATAAGTGAGGCTGGATCTGGCCGGACCGATGAGTTCTCGGTGGTTTGTCGGTCTCCATTGCGCGTGTGTCCGTGGCAGGGTGAGATGCGGCCGGAGCAGGCCGCCGAGAGAGGAGTCGTGAGATGACGCGGTATCTGATCTCGTTCGATGACGGCGCAATGACGTTTCCCGAGGAGGATCTCCCCGACGTGGCCGAGGCAGCGCACGCGGTGGTGCGAGAGGCCCAGGACGCCGGCGTTTGGGTGTTCGGCGGCGGGCTGCATTCCCACGAAGAGGTGAGCGTGGTGGCCACCGACGGGACGGTCACCGACGGCCCCTACCCTGAGAGCAAGGCGTACATCGGCGGATTCTCGGTTGTCGACGTTCCCTCGCGCGAGGAGGCGCTGGAGTGGGCTCGCAGGATCGCCGTCGCCTGCCGTTGTGCGCAGGAGGTTCGCGAGTTCGGGCCCGGCTCTACGCCCTGATCAAGGCCACCCGCGAGGGCGCGGTCTCGAGGACCGCGCTCCGGCTTGCGTCGTCCTAGTTCGGGCGGGGAACTTTCGGCCCACCTTCCGCGTGCGTGAGCCACGTTGGAGCGGCTAGGGCGAGCACGCGCCGCTGTGCCTCGGTCGCGCCGCTCTCGAGCTCGTCGTACGTGTACGCGACGTCGCCGCCGATGACGACGAGCCCGTCGGGCGTGTCGACAAGGACGCTCTGGTGCCCGTTTGTGTGGCCGGGCGTCGGCAGCAGCCGGATGCCGGGGAGCACCTCCGCCTCGCCGTCGTGCTCGACGTAGTTCGCACCCGGGAAGTCGACCCATTCGTGTGGGTCATGAGGCCCTTGCAGCTCGAGTCGCTGGACGTGGATCGGCACGCCGGGAAACAGGCGGTTGCCGCCGCAGTGGTCGAAGTGAAGGTGGGTGTTGATGACGCACACGACGTCTCGGGGGATGTTCTCCGGCATCGGCACCGGCGCGCCTTCCTCGTCCAGCTCCGGCGTCGAATCGATCATGCCGGTGTCGACGAGGACGACGCCGTCGGCGTGCTCGATCGTGTACACGTGGACGGGTAAGTCCGCGAAGGTGGCCCCGAGGTGAGCCGCAATCGCGTTGGCGGAGAGCCTGGGAACGCCAGTGTCACCCTGGTTGGGCATGTGGTCCTCCAGATCGCGGGGTGTGGATCGGCCTTCGGTGATGAGACTGCGATCGGGGACGGAACTCATCTGTCGACGAGCCGTTCGACCAGCGGCGCGGGATGGGAATCGCTGCCTAGGGGTGAACCATCCTGCGCATTACACGATGGTTCTTTCCCTTGGACCGCTCATAGGTGCCTGATCAGGCGGCCGGCTGGCCGCTGTAGAACTCTGTCGTGCGCGCTGCGGCTGCCTTCGCCGCTGCTGCGTCGGTGCCTGCGGCGATGCTGGCCTCGGCCCAGCGCTCGCTGGAGAGGCTGTTGAACTGGCGGCCGACGTCGGATTGCTGCCAGGCCTCGACGGCGTCGCGCTCGGGCAGGTCGGCGGGGCTGGTCAGGTACAGGGTCAGGCCGAGGAGGGCGCCGTCCCAACCGACGCCCACGGCGCCCGGGCCGAACCGGGCCCAGAACTCGTCGTCGACGTGGGCGATGTGCTCGAGCGCGAACCGCGTGCCGCCGTCGGGCTCGGGGGTGAGGCGCAGCTCGACCCACGAGGTCTGGCCGCCGTATTCCCACGTCGCGGCCAGGCTGTGGGGCGGCTCGCAGCGCTCGATCGTCCCGGACGCGTTGCCTTCGAACTCGTAGCGGCCGCCCGGTCGCAGCTCGCCGGAGAGCGGGAGGAACCAGCGGGCGATGCGCTCGGGGTTGGTGCAGGCGTCCCAGAGATCCTCGGGCGGCGTCTCGTAGACGCGCGAGACCGTGACGGTGCGGGCCTCGCCGGCCTCCAGCGTTCTGCTGGCGACCCGGCGGTCGACGCTGCCGATCTGATGGACGACATCGATCATGGGCTGCTCCTCTCTCTGGGGGTGGCGCGGAGCCGGCGTTGGCGGCGGCCGCGGGCTATCTCGGTGGCGAGCGCGTCCAGGTGCGGGGTCCAGAACGCGCGGAAGTGGTCGAGCCAGGCGTCGACGTCGCGCAGCGGCTGCGGGTTGACGGCGTACAGCCGACGGGCGCCCTCGGGGCGCACCGTCGCGAACCCCGCTTCGCGCAGGACGCGGAGGTGCTGGGACACCGCGGGCTGGGAGATCCCGAACTCGGCTCGGATGCTCTCGGTGATCGCGCCCGACGATTGCTCACCGGTCGCGAGGAGCTCGAGAATGCGTCTGCGGACGGGGTCGCCGAGGACGTCGAACGCGTGCACAAGGCGAACTATATCAAGTTGTACTTATATAAGGCGTGGATGGTATGATCCAATGGATACTGCCGCTGTCTCCGCGGCCAAAGCCCCCTCGCACGCGAACTCTGCTACCTCGTCCGCATCGACGAGGCGGCGATCTCACGAGCTCGGCTGTTCCCCGCCCGGTTCCGGCGTTCGGGGCCTACGCCGTCTTGCGACCATCTCCGCGAGTAGCTTCTCCGTCTCGGCAGCGCAGGCTTGTAGCCCATCGACGCGAACAGGTCGCGGGCTTCGGCGAGCGGCCTCTCCGCGGCCACCGGCGCACCGAAGACCGCCATCACCGCATCGCCGATGAACTTCTCCACCGTCCCGCGAACCTCTCGACCTCCTCCCGGAGCCGAGCGTGATAGGGCGCAGCCGGCCCGCACGTCCTCAGGTCGACCGCTTCCGAGGCGGCCGTGAACCCGACGAGGTCGCAGAACAGCACCGAGACGACCTTGCGCTCCTCGAGCAGAACACCCGACACACGCTCAATCAGCGGCGCGGCGCAGAACCCACAGAACTGAAAGCCGTCCGGATTCTCGTTGCCACACGCAGGACACGCTGCCACCGCGCGAGTCTACGACGACGACCGCCAAGCGAGACGGTTTCGCCCGCATGAGTATGCGCACGACGTCTGTGAGCGAGGCCGCGATCGCAGTTCCGTAGCCACAGCCGCGATCGCACACAACGCGACCACGATCCGCCGTCACCCGAAGCGGAAAGGCGCTCAACCGACGCGGCACTTCTGGCAGTGCACGTCCTCGACCCGATGTGCCCTCGATCAGCCTGGTCACCCAGTCGACCAGCTTCTCGCCGTTGACCTCGAGCTCGTAGAACTTCGGCCATTCGAAGATCCCGTGGCCGGTGCCGGGCGCGGTGTAGCTGTGCAGGACCACCCCGGCCTTCTCGATCGCCGCCTCGTTGTCGTCGATCACGGCGAGGAGTCTCGACGGGTCCTGACCACTCGCCTCCGCCCCCTCGGCCGCTGATCGGTCGTAGGCGTAGTCGAAGCGGGCCAGCACGATCTCGGGGTCGTGGAGGCCGGCTTGGATCCAGAACCGCCGGGGACCCCAGTCGCGGGCCGTCAGCCCTTCGTTGACCTCCCAGTCGGGCATGGTGTCATAGGCACCCCACAGCTCACCGAGGAGCTCGGCGTTGAGGTCGGGGTCGTCCGGAGTATGGCCCGACTGGCCGCCGAGTACGGTGACCTGGGCGTCGGGGAGCAGGTCGGAGGCGAGGCCGCCGTAGACGGGGGCGGCGATCGACCCGACGGTCTTGCCCACGACGACGACCTGGGTGGCGTCGGGGTAGTGCTCGGCGAGGTAGGAAAGCGCCGCCGTGCCGTTGACGAAGCCGTTGTGCTCGACGGTCAGCTTGGGCGAGTACTTGCGGGTGACGTCGCCCAGGTGCGCGTCACCGGTGCAGGAGGGCACGAAGACGAAGCTGTGGTCGCGGAACGGGTTGTCGGCGCGGGCGAGGTCGAAGATCCCGCCCTCCCGCGCCGGATCCTCGCCGTAGATGCTCCAGTCGTAATCCGCCTCCCCGCCGGCGGTGCCGAGTCCGGTGAACGCGCAGGTCTCGGCGTCGAAACAGGCACCGCCGCCGTCGAGAAAGAACACGACCTTCGTCGGGTCGGCCCGGCGCTCCCAGAAGGCGAATTCGCTGCTGTCTGCGCACTTGCAGTCGCCGCCGGGGACGACCTTTTCCCACACCGCGGTGGTCGGCTCCGTGGACCCGGCCGCCCCCGAATTGTCGTCGCCGCTGCACGCAACGACCGTGGCCGCCAACGCAGCGAGCACCAGGAGCAGGATCGCGGCCCGCCGCATCACTCGATCGCAGGCCGGGCGATGGCGGGCGGCTGGCGGCCGGCGAGGAGCCAGCCGGCCGCGGCAGCCGCCAGAGGGACGCCGACGACGATGAACACGAGGGGGAGCACCGGGATCCGGCCGAGATAGCCGAGGTCGTCGTAGTACATCGCCGCGAGCGCGACGTAGGCACCGGCGACGCCGAGTAGCGCACCGAGCAGGGCGAGGGCCCCGGCGGTGGCTGCGGTCAGCGTACGGCGCGTCCGGCCCGTGGCTCCGGTCGCGGTCAGGGTGCGCAGGTCACCGGCGCTCTCGCTGCGGATCAGCCCGACGGTCATGGCGAGGATCGCGAGCGCGAGGAGGGCGCCTGCGGCGGTTGCGATCGCGATGGGCGTGGCGAGGGAGGTGCGCTCTCGCTGTGTCTCGATCTCGAGGCCGGCTTCCGCCGCAAGCTCGCGGGCGGTGGCGATCTGTTCGCTCGTCAGAGGGCTGCTCGACTCGATGAGCCAGCCGTTCGGGACCTGCTTCCAGCCGTGGCGGCGCAGACCGTTGAGGGTGACGAAGGAGGATGGCACGCGGCCGGTGTCCCCCTCTCCAGCGCCGAGAACTTCCAGGCTGTCGATCCTCTGGACGTTCTCGATGGCGGATTCGCGGGGGCGACCGCGGCTCCCGGCCCGGATGTCCAGGATGACGAACTCGCCGGTGGGAACGGTCGCGTCGGCCAGGAAGTCCGCGCTCGGGTCGACCGTGGCGGGGTCGATCCCGAGGTACCTCAGCAACGCGGGCGTGGCGACGTAGAGACCCGATCCCCTGGTCCAGGACTTCGGGCTGTCCTGCTTCGAGAAACGGACGGCGACGAGGGCGCTGTCGCCCTCGAAGGTGACGATGGGCGTAGCGCCGGGTCGGACGACCTTCTGAAGCGGGATCACCGAGGCCTGACCGAGGCCAGAGGCAATCTGGCGGACGCGCGCAGCGCTCCGTGCGAGCTGGGCGGGCGTTTGGAGTGGGAGCGGCATGAGCTCCGCTTCTTGCGTCGGGCCCGTGTACACGCGGACTTGGCGGTCGGACAGGTTGGGGAGCTCGGCGGCCATCCGGTCGTCGTCCTTCTTCTCCTCGGCTGCCGCGGTGACTGTCACCGCTGCTGCGATGCCGAGGGCGAGGGCGATCGCGGCGAGTGCCGCCCCGGATCGGGCCTGGTAGCGGGCGAGGTCGCGGAGCGCCAGGCGCGTGCCGATCGGGGCGTGTCCGGCGGCTCCGGAGAAGATGCGGATCGCGAGTGGGCCCAGGAGCAAGGTGCCGAGGATCGTCGCCACGATCCCGGCGATGATGAGCGGCACTCGGTCTCGTTCGGACAGTGCGAGACAGGCGATACCGACCGCGATCAGCGCCGCGGCCGCGATCGCCGAGTGGCGTGCGGGCCTCGGCTGCGGCGGACGCCCGGAAAGCGCGAGCAGGGTGGGAAGGCGGGCGACCGTTCGCCCCGGCCACCAGGCGGCTGCGGTAGCCGCGAGGATGGCGAGGAGGACGACCAGCGCGAGCAGGGTCCACGGAAGGCTGAGCCGGTCGATGCGATGGCCCATAGCGGATTCGAGCGTCGGCGCGAAGACGACCCAGAGCGCACCGCCCGCGACCGTGCCCATGATTGCGGCGATCACTCCGACGACGGCGCCGTTCGTCAGCAGCACGAGCCGGAGATGCTTCTGAGTAGCCCCGATTGCCGCGAGCATGCCGAGCTGGCGGAGCCGACGCTGAGCGACGACAGCGAAGCCCGCGGCGGCAACCAGCGAGGCCAGGAGCAGGAAGACGGAGGCGACGGAGAACAGTGCGAACGAGTCAGCGGCCTCGATCGCGCCGCGGAGCCCCAGTCCCGTGAGGCCCGAACGGCCGTTCTCGTTCTCCAAGGAGTCTGCGAAGGCGCGGAGCTCCTGTTCGCTCGCGTCGACCAGAACGGTGACGTTCTGCGGCGCCACGGCTGACGCAGGCGAGACGAGAGCGAACTCGTCACTGAGATCGAGTGGGTTCTCGACGATGCCGACGACGGTCCGGCGCCGCCCGTCGAGATCGAGCGTCGCCCCCAGCTCCACGTTTAGGAGCTCGGCCACACCCTCGGTGAAGGCGACCTGGCCGGCCCCGGTCGGGTAGCTGCCACTACGGAGCGCGAGGAGATCGCCGCCGTAGGGCCCGTCCGGGTCCTGCGAGCGGAGGTCCACCGTCTCGACGCCGCCGGGCACGGGCACCTTGCGGTGGCCGATGACGTCCGTCGTCCCGAACGACTCCTCGGCCGACACCAGGGCTGCCTCGAGCGCAAGCGGATCGGAGCCGTCGAACATGAGCAGCCCGCTGGCCGAGCCAAACTCGCCGTCGAACGCAGGGCTCGTGTTGTAGACGAGGGTGATGCTGCCGATCGCGGCCGCGACCGCGACCGTCAGGAGCGCCACCACCAGGATTTGCTGGCGCCACTCGCGGCGGAACATGCGCCAGGCCCAGCGGACAAGGGCGCGGCGGGCGGCAACGCCGCCGTTCTTTGGCCCGCGCAGCTCCGATCGATGAGCGAGCGTCGTCATCGCCGGTCAGCTGCCGCGAGCAGCGACTCCGGGCCGGGCGGCGCAACGGTCTGGTCGACGATGTGGCCGTCGCGCAGGAACACGACGCGGTCGGCCCAGGAAGCGAGGTGCGCCTCGTGGGTCACGACGACACCCGCGACGCCGCGCTGCGTGGCGGCGCGGAGCAGGCGCATGACCGCCTCCCCGTTCACGGAGTCGAGGGCGCCGGTCGGCTCGTCCGCGAGCAGCAACCCTCGCTCGCCGACGATCGCGCGGGAGATCGCAACGCGCTGGCGCTCACCTCCCGACAGCTCGTCGGGAAAGCGATCGGCGAGGTCCGCCACGTCGAGCTCCTCCATCGCCTCGAGGCCGGTGGAGCGTGCCGACCTGGCGCGGACGCCGTCGAGCTCGAGGGGCATGGCGACGTTCTCGATCGCCGTCAGCCCGGGAAGCAGGTTGAAGTCCTGGAACACGTAGCCGATCGACCGGCGTCGCATCTTCGCCTGATCCGCGCGCGAGACGCTCGCGAGGTCGACCCCGTCCACGAGCACCTGGCCGCTGGTCGCCTCCTCGAGGCTTCCGGCGATCGTCAGGAGCGTGCTCTTGCCCGAACCGCTCGGGCCCATGATCGCGACCAGTTCGCCCCGCTCGACGGCGAGGTCGACCTCACGGAGGGCGCGCACCTCGGTCGGCCCGGCTCCGTAGACCTTCGATACCTGGCGCAGTTCGAGTGCGCTGGTCATTGCGATACCTCCAAAGCTCGAGCTGGTCCTTCAAGAGGAACGTCTGCCGTTGCGGTCCCTGCGGCGGACGGCAGCTGCTTCAAGCGGACGTCGGCAGCATCGAGCCAGTGGACGATCGCTTCGAGCCGGAAGAGCTCAGCATCGGCGACGAGCGCGAGCGCCACGTCGTCCACCCCGGCAGCCGCCTTGACCTGGGTGTAGCCCTGCATGATCTGGACGACATGCCGGCGGTGCACCTGCAGGATGTCGTGCACGTCGGTCCCCGGGACCTGGAGGGCGACGAGCACCTTGATCACGAGCTCGTCGCGCGGGGGAGGTACGAGCTCCGGCGGCGTGCGAAGCCACTCGGCCAGCGCGCGGTCGCCGGCGGCCGTAATCCTGTACCGCTTCCGCGAGCGCTCGCCTTCCCCGTCGTCGGTCTCGACGAGCCCGTCCCGCTCGAGGCGCTGGAGGGTCGTATACACCTGCCCGACGTTCAGCGGCCACACCTCGCCTGTTCGGGCCTCGAACTCGTTCTGGAGCCGCAGGCCGTACTTGGGCCCTTCACTCAGCAGGGCGAGGAGGGCGTGGGGAACGCTCACGAAGGGTCTCCCTCAATGATCATACCGAGTATGTATACCGGGTATAGATGACCTGCGCAAGTCCTCGTGTGTGTCCCTCGCCCTCGCTACCGCCTGGGCCGACGCAGAAGGCTTCGAAACTCCGGCGACGAGCGACACACGGGACGTGAACCGAAGCGATGGCAGTATGTGCCGGAGCCGAGGACGCCTACCATCTCATCGCGCCCCGAGGAGCCGCTCCGCGTCGCGACGGCGCGACGGTAGTCGACTAGACCAGGAGGCGAACATGACGACCGACTCCACACCGACCGAACAGGGTGCGGCCGGGACGCCGGACTTGCCGCCGCAGCAGGAAGGCGCGAAGCGCAAGCGCCCGGTGGCATGGATGATCCTCGCCGGCCTTGGCATCGCCGCCGCAATCGGACTGGGCGTCTGGGCGCTCTTGCTCAACGACGACCTGAACGACACCGAGGAGCAACTCGAAGCCCAGACCGATGCGGCCGAGTCTGCTTCCGCCGAGGCCGAGAGTCGTATCGCCGAGGCCCGTGTGCGCATCGAGGCGGCGCTCTCCGACGTCGCCGGCGTGGTAGTCGTCAGCGACGAGGACGTGGCCGAGGCGGAGCAAGCCGCCGCCGAAGCCGAGCAGAGCGTGGCAGAGGCGCAAGCGGCGGTGGACCAGGCGCAAGGCGAAGTCGAGCAGGCGCGCGCCGAGAGCGAGCTGGCCCGAGCCGAGGCGGAACAAGCGCGAGCCGAAGCGGCGCAAGCCGAGCTTTGCGCGGACGCTTCGCTCGCAGCGACGCAGGCGCTGGCCGAGAACGAAGACGCGGTCGAGGCCTACGAGGAGGCTGCGTCGAGCGCCGAGACGGCCGCGAGCGCCTGCTCATGAACTGAACGGACGAGTTCGTCAGAGGACTTTCGGCGTCCTCCTGCCCAGGCGCTGTTCCGTTGTCTTTCACGGCGATGAGCAGCGTCATGGAGTGTCGGCGGCGTATGCCGCCAGCCGTTGGGCAAGCTCACGGGGGCGGCTCAGCATGATGTAGTGGCCGCCGTCCATCGCGTCGGGGTCGATGCCGAGACGCTCACGTGCGTGCCGGCGCGCCCACGAGGCCGGGAGCATGCGGTCGTCACGGCAGAGGAGGTACCTCGTGGGCGTGTCCGGCCAATCCTCGAGTGGCCACGGCTCCTGCAGCGCCTTCGAGTCCTCTCCCCGCTCTCTTCGCCTCGCCTCGTCCGCCAACTCGGCAGGAACGTCGTGGTAGAAGACGTCGTCGTGGACGCTTTCCTTGTAGCTCGCGTTCGTCCACCAGTCTGCGAAGAGCTCACCTGGCGACGGAATCATCGCCGCAACCAGGACGAGGAGATCGACCGGAACTCGCGCGCAGACCAGCGGCGCCGTGAAGCCGCCAAGCGAGTGCCCGACGACGACGAGGCTGCTACGGCCGCCGACTGCCTGGACGACCGTGTCGAGGTAATCGGACCAGCCCGCCGACTTGTCCTCGCAGGGAAGATCGACGGCAACTGCGTGGTGCCCGTACTCACGCAGCGCAGGCACGACCAAGTGCCAATCCCACGAGCTCCCGCCGCCTCCGTGGATGAGCGCGAACGTCGCCACTAAGGGGATCCCCAGCGACTACCGCGGTGGAGTTCGAATCGCGCAGGTGCCAGGACTTCGTCCGGGACAATAGGCGGTCGCTTCGCCCGGCGGTCGAACGCGATCAGCCTCCCGTCAGAGGACCGTACGCTGGGCGGGGCGAGCGTGGTCGCCATGACGCACCCTTTCGCTGTCGTTGGTAAATCGTGCCTTCCCTGAAGACCTGTCTCAAAGCGACAACTCATCGGCGGACAAAGCGCCGGATGCTCGCGGACGGCGCGCGGGCGCCGCGACGGAGGTCGAGGTGGATGAGTTGCTCGGCGACGTCGATGATGCCCTGGCCCGCACTCGCTCGACCCGATGGGCCGATGAGAATCGCCGCCCGCGACGGTCAAGACGATGACCGAAGCAGGCATTGACGACTGCCTCACGACGCAGCGCGACCAACGGGAGGAACGATGGAGACCACCACCGACAGCCGAAGCCGATCCGAGAGTCGCACCCGCTGGCTGGCGCTGCTCGTGCTGTGCCTCGGCGATCTGATGATCGTTCTCGACGTGACGATCGTGGGCGTCGCGCTGCCTTCGATCCGCGAGGATCTCGGCTTCTCCGAAGAGTCGCTCGCCTGGGTCGTCAACGCCTATCTCCTCACGTTCGGCGGGTTCCTCCTGCTGGGTGGCCGGCTGGGCGACCTCTTCGGCCACCGGCGACTGTTCCTGGCGGGGATCGGGCTCTTCACGGCCGCGTCGATCGCGTGCGGGCTCGCGACCTCACAGGGGATGCTGATCGCCGCGCGGGCGGTGCAGGGTGTCGGCGGCGCCGTCGTCTCTGCGGTCGCGCTCTCGCTGATGATGACGCTCTTCACCGACGGCGCGGAGCGTGCCAAGGCGATGGGGGTCTTCGGCTTCGTCGCCTCGGGCGGGGGCTCGATCGGCGTGCTCCTCGGAGGCGTGCTGACCGACGTGCTCGACTGGCACTGGATCTTCCTGGTCAACGTCCCCGTCGGCATCCTCGTCTTCGTGCTGACGCTGCGGCTCGTGCCGTCGGCCTTCGAGCGCCTCGAGAACCGACAGATCGACGTGGCGGGCGCGGTGACGGTGACCGCTGCCCTGATGCTCGCCGTCTACGCGATCGTGAACGGCAATCGCGAGGGCTGGCTTTCGGCCCAGACGCTCGGTTTCCTCGGGGCGGGCGTCGCGCTCTTCGCGGTGTTCGTGGCGATCGAGGCGCGTGTGGCGTCGCCGTTGGTGCCGCTCTCGATCTTCAAGATCCGGAACGTCTGGGTCTCGAACGTCGTCGGGATCCTCTGGGCCGGGGCGATGTTCGCGTGGTTCTTCCTCTCGGCGCTCTATCTGCAGCTCGTGCTCGGCTACAGCCCGCTCGAGGTCGGGCTCGCGTTCCTACCGGGGAACCTCGTGATGGGAGTGCTCTCGGTCGGACTGTCCGCGAAGCTCGTGCTGCGGTACGGGATCCGGATCCCGCTCGGCGTCGGTCTCTCGCTCGCGGCCGTCGGGCTCCTCCTCCTCGCTCGCGCGCCGGTCGACGGGAGCTTCGTCGTCGACGTCCTGCCGAGCATGATCCTGCTCGGGCTCGGTGCCGGGATGGCCTTCAACCCCGTGCTGCTCGCCGCGATGAGCGATGTCGAGCCGCAGGACGCCGGTCTCGCCTCCGGTGTCGTCAACACGTCGTTCATGATGGGCGGCGCGCTGGGCCTCGCCGTCCTCGCGAGCCTCGCCGCGGCACGGACCGACACGCTGCTCGCCTCGGGCGAGGACGAGCTGACAGCGCTGACGGGTGGCTACCACGTCGCGTTCCTGGTCGGCGCGCTCTTCGCGATCGGCGCCGCAGCTCTCGGTGCAGGCCTCCTCCGCGAGAGCGAGCAGGTGTCGACGCACGAGGCGCGCGAACCGATGGACGAGCCGGCCGCTGCGGAGACCCGATGAGGCAAGGCGAGAACGATCCGGCCGCGACTGCGAAGGCGATCATCGACGGCAACCTGTACATGGTGCTCGGCACCGCCGACGAGCACGGTCACCCGTGGGTCTCTCCCGTCTACTACGCGCCTGTCGGCTATCGCGAATTCCTCTGGGTGTCGCGGCCGGAGACTCTCCATTCGCGCAATCTCGCCGCCCGGCCACAGGTAAGCATCGTGATCTTCGACTCGTCGGTGCCGATCGGCACCGGCCAGGGCGTCTACATGGGGGCGGTCGCCGAGGAGGTCACGGGCGACGCACGCGGCGGCGCGACGCACGTCTTCTCACGCCGCTCGCTCGAGCACGGTGGCCGTGAGTGGACGCTCGACGACGTAGAGCCGCCGGCCGAGCTTCGCCTCTACCGCGCGACGGCGGCGGCCCACTACCTCCTCGGTTCGATCGACCGACTCGTCTCCGTCAACCTGCGCTGACGGTTGGCCTGCAGCCCCGTGGGCCGCGGCTCTCAGCTCACGGCTTTCTTCACGAGCGCACCGATCTTCTTCTCGTCGGCGGCGGTCAACTTCTTCAACGCGTAGGAGGTCGGCCACATGGCGCCGTCGTCGAGCTTCGCCGTGTCGCTGAACCCGAACGTCGCATACCTCGAGTCGAACTTTGCCGCGCTCTGGAAGAAGCAGACGACCTTGCCGTCCCTGGCATAGGCGGGCATCCCGTACCACGTCTTCGGCGACAGGTCTGGCGCGGCGGCCATGACAATCGCATGGAGCCGCTTGGCCATGACGCGATCCGGCTCAGGCATCTCGGCGATCTTCGCGAGCAGGTCACCTTCCCCGTCCGCCCTGGCCGCTTCTGCCTTCAGCTCTCGGGCTCGCTCCTTCATCGCGGCCTTTTCGGCCGCCGTGAACCCCTTGGACGTCCGGCCGGTGGCGCTCTTGGTGGCTTTCTGCGTCGTCTTCGATGCGGGCTTCCGCTCAGCCATTGCGAAGTACCTCCGTCTGTCGGATGAGATCCAGCCGCTCGACGTCCGGTGTGACGGTCGGACGGTTCAGCCCAGCTCCTGGCTGCCGCGCCAACGCGAGTCGGCTGGCCACCTGCGGGATCGTACGTCGCGCCGGAGTTGCGCCGCCGGCGTCCCCACCCCACGCCGTGCCCGCTCTGGCCCTGGGGCGGGGACGAGGTCACGGCGTCCAGCCCCCGGTGACCGGCTCGCCGAGCCTCAGCCCGAAGCGCTCGAGCAATCCCGGCACCGTCTCCGGTTGCATCTCGAGGCCGTAGCGCTCGTTCAGCTGCGCGAGCGCCTCCGGATCCGCCTGGGTCACACCGCCCATGTCGACGAGCTCCCGGAAGAAGCGCTCGAAGCCGGCCGGCGAGATGATCTCGAGGATCCGGCACGGCTCGTCGCCCGCGTTCCAGAACGTGTGCCACTGGTTGCGCGGCTTGAACACGAGGTCACCAGGACCGGCCTCGACGACGTCGTCGCCCAGCAGCGCACCCATGCGTCCCTCGAGGACGAAGCTGTACTCGTCCTCGCGCGTGTGCAGGTGCAGCGGCGCGGCGAGCGCGCGCGGGGACATCGGGTGCTCCACGAGTGAGAAGCGCTCACTCGCCTCGAACCCGTCGATCATGAAGCGCACCCCGATGCTCCCGAGGAATCCCTCGCTCCCGTCCTCGGGGCTGACGACCTTCACGCTCGGCGCTGTCGTAGGCATCTCGAACTCCTTTCGTCAGACAGTAGTGTCGCGCGAAAATAACAACTGATGCGGCGTCTGTCAATATGATGGGACACACGTGTCCGATCAAAAGCGTCCCTACCGAATGCAGCGGCGCGCCGAGCTCGAGGAGCAGACGCGCAGGCGGATCACCGAGAGCGCCGTCGCGCTGCACGAGGAGCTCGGCCCGGCGCGGACCTCGATCGGCGCCATCGCCGAGCGCGCAGGGGTGCGCCGCTCGACCGTGTACCGCCACTTCCCGAACGAGGCCGCGCTGTTCGCTGCCTGCTCGTCGCACTGGCGCGCGGCGAACCCGCCGCCCGACCCGAACGCCTGGGCGGCGATCGAGGACCCGGCCGCGCGCACCGAGACCGCGCTCCGCGAGCTGTATGCGTTCTACGGACGGACCCAGGGGATGTACGCGAGCCTGGTACGCGACGAGCCCCTCGTCCCGATCGTTCAGCGCCGGCTGCGCGACTTCTACGGCTACCTGCACGGGATCGAAGCCATCCTGCTGGCCGGGCGGGGCCTGCGTGGGCGGGCGGGGCGCCGCACGCGCGCTGCGATCGGCCACGCCCTGGCATTCGCGACGTGGCAGTCACTGAACCAGACGCAGGGACTGCCCGACGACGATGCCGTCTCGCTCATGTCCGCGCTCGTGGAAGGTGCGGCCGCCGCGCGAGCCGCCCGCTGACGGAGCTCGAGCCCGCCCTCGCAGCCAGCGGTAGGGGACGCCGGACCGCGCGATAGGTCAGCGCGATGGCGCCGATTCCCGTTCGCTGGTGCCGTCGATGAAATCGATGATCAGCGGCCAGAAGCGATCCGGCGCGTCCAGCCACGTGAAGTGGCCCGCGCCGTCGATGATCACGAGCTGCCCGATGCCTTCGCGTAGTGCTTCCACGATCTCCTCGGCGGCGGCGACCGGCGTGACCGGGTCGAGCTCACCGACCACGACGAGCGTCGGCGAGTCGACGCGGCCGAGTTGCCCGAGGATGTTCGTTCGCCGGACGACGTCCATCCCGACCTCGTTGAGCTCGAGGTTCTTGGGTGTGTTTGCCTCTCGCTCCTTCTTCGGGCGGTGTGGCCCGAACGCGGCAAAGACGCGGGCCCAGTCCTCGTCGGGCACGTCCTCACCGGCGTAGCTGCGTCTCGCGAGCTCCGCGACATCGTCGCCCGCAACGCGGCGGAAGGCGTCGACCATCCGCGGCGCATCCCACCGCGCAAACCCCGACTGGACGATGAGGCCGGCCGCATGTCCGGGGTGGCGCACGCCGTACAGCAGGACGATCGGGCCGCCCATCGAGTGCCCGAAGACAATCGGTGTCGCGATCCCGACCGCGTCACAGAAAGCCCGGACGTCGTCCGCGCATGCCTCGAAGGTCCACGCAGCTGCGTCGCCCCACGTCGACCGCCCATGTCCGCTCAGATCGAGGTAGACAACCTGCGCGTGCTCCGCGAGCCGGGCGAAGTCCGGCTTGAAGTACGAATGGTCGTACACCCCGGGGCCGCCGTGAACGAGCACGACCGTCGGCCGCTGCCGCATCTCGTTCCCGGCGGGCACGAGGGTCGGCCCATCCACGTCGAACCACAATCGCGTCCCGTTGACGTCGATCTGCATCGGGTTCCTACCTCGAGAGGTAAGCGCCTGCCGCGATCATAGGCAGCCGGTCGCGCCGGTTCGTCAGTTCCCCCAGAGCGGGCGCACCTCGATCGTCCCGGTCTGCGCGACCGGGTGCCCGGCCGCGATCTCGACGGCCTCCTCCAGGCTGCCGCACTCGATGAGGTCGAACCCGCCGACCGCCTCCTTGGTCTCGGCGAATGGACCGTCGGTGACGATCGCCTTCCCGTCGCGGACCCGGACGGTGCGCGCCCGGCGCGGCGGCGCCAGCTGGTCGCCGGTGATCCACTTGCCTTGCGCCTGGAGGTCGTCCAGCCACGGGAAGCCCTCCTCGTCCGGGGTGTCCGTCGGATCGGGCTCCGTCCGGGCGTCCATGCTCTCGGCGTCCCAGCACACCAGCATCAGGTACTTCATCCTCGCTCCTTCCTCGTGGGCTTTCCCGTTGACGACGAACGCCCCAGCCCGAAATCGACGCTCGCCGTCTGGACCTATACCCGCCGCGCGAGGTGCATCAGATACTCCGCCCGGTTGAGCGGGTTTGCGGTCGTCCGGCGCCTGGTCGGTGGGCTACCGCCGACCGGCCGGTAGCCGCCGAAGTCGGTCTCGAGCACGCCTTCGCCGCCCGTCAGCGCAGGTAGCTGCCGCTGGAGCTCCTGCACCCGACTCGCGGCGAGCAGCGCCTCGACCGTGCAGAGGTCCGAGCGGGGCGACGGTGCCTCGACCGCGGCGTCGAGACGGGCCAGCGCGGCAAGCGTCGCACCGACCGTCGGGGTGGGGAGCTCGAGCCGGGCACGGAGCATCGGCTCGCACACCGCCGGCGCGGCTCGTTCGAGCGCCCGCATGACGACGATCGGCGTCAGCTTGCGGAAGTCCGCGGCCGTGCTGGGCGGTCCGCGTCTCGATGGAGGGCCGTCCGGGATGCTGTAGGCGCAGCGCGTCATCGTCACGAGGCAGTCCGCGACCTGCCAGCCGAAGAAGCCCTCGTGGAGTGCCTGGCGGACGTACTCGCCCATGCTCGCCGTGAAGCTCTCGACCGTCTTGTAGACGTACAGCGGCACCGTCCGAGCGTCGACCTGAAGTCGGAACTCGATGCCGGAGCCGTCCGGTGCCGGGTCGATGCGCAACCCGATCGTGGCGAGGAACGGATTCGACTCCTCGTGGAGGATCTCGACTGCCTCCCCGGTGCGACGTGGTCGCTCGATGCAGATCGGCGTCAGCTCGCGGAATGTCACGTCGAGCCCGAAGTCGCTCGCCAGCGTTGCCTGGATGACCTGCGCCTGGACCTCGCCGTAGAGCGCGAGCGACAGCTCCTTGCCGCCCTCGCCTTGCCCGGCGTGGATCAGGGGGTCCTGCTCGGCGAGCTGCGCGAGCGCGACGTGCAGTCGGGCTCGGTCGTCGGGATCTCCCGGGACGACGACCGTCTCCAGGGTGGGCGGAGGAAACTGGTGCACCCGTTCCGTCCCGGTCTCGCCGATCCGGTCCCCGATCTGGATCTCGTCGAGTCCCCAGAGCTTCGCGACCGACCCCGCGGAGACCGCCGGATGCTGCACGGCAGGACCGAGCTCGAAGACCGCGATCGCGGTGACCTTGTCCTCGTTACCCGGACCGAACCGCACCCGGTCACGCGTTCGGATCGTCCCGGAGAACATTCGGACGTAGGCGATCTTCTCGCCGCTCGCGCCACGCTCGATCTTGAAGACGGTCCCCGACACCGGGCCGTCCGGATCGCCCTCGGTGGCAGGCAGGAGCTCGGCGATGCCCAGCCAGCAACTGCTCGACGCCCGCACCCGTGATCGCCGAGCCGAAGAACACGGGATACACGAGCGCCTCCTTCGTCTGAGCCGCCAGGCCCTCGCGAAGCCGGTCGTACGGGACACCCGACGCGTTCTCGACGTACGCCGCCAGGATTCCTTCGTTCCGCTCGGCCAGCACCTCGGCCAGCCGGGCCCGAAAGGCCGCATCCTCCGCTCCGGAGAGCGCGAAGCTCGTCGAGCGAGTCCCCAGCTCGCGCACCGTTCCCATCTGGACGACGGCAGTCGTCAGGCGCTCGGAGACGAGCTGCACGACACGTTCGTCGCCGGCGCCGGGGCGGTCGATCTTGTTGACGAAGATCAGTGTCGGGATGCGCAACCGCTGCAACGCGCGCATCAGGATGCGCGTCTGCGGCTGTACGCCCTCGACGGCGGAGATCACCAGCACCGCTCCGTCCAGCACGCTCAGCACACGCTCCACCTCGGCGATGAAGTCCGGGTGCCCGGGCGTGTCGATCAGGTTGACCTTCCGGTCGTCGATCGAGAAGGACACGACCGCCGACTTGATCGTGATGCCGCGCTGGCGCTCGAGCGCGAGCGTGTCGGTCTGGGTGGTGCCGTCGTCGACGCTTCCGATCTCGTCGATGACGCCGGCCGCGTGGAGCAGCCGCTCGGTGAGTGTCGTCTTACCGGCGTCTACATGCGCCAGGATCCCCAGGTTCAGCGTTTTGCGAGGCACGCGTCATACCCTCCGAATAGGTCACAAAGGCCCGTTCGCTGGACATGAGCGCTGCGCGCATGGTCACTCCCTGGTCGATCGGCGCTTGCGCGGGGAAGGATAGAGATCCTCGTGCCGTCGCGCCGGACGCGCGGGATCGGGCGAGCACGCGCTCGATGGGGACTCGACCTGATGGCGGCTTCGTCGCCGACGATCCGCAGCGTGCGAGAGTACGACGTGATGGCCGACTGGCTGCCGTACGAGCGCGGGCAGGTCGTGCGCGACACCCGCGACGACCACGCGAAGCTGCGCGAGGCGTGGCGCGTCATCCGCGCCCGGCGCGACGCCGGCCTGCCGGTCGTGAACCTGACCGGGCTCGAGCGCTCGCTCGACGCAGGCGACATCGATGCGAGCCCTGCTCGACGACGAGCTCGCGCCCGCACTCCTCGGCGAGCGGTTGCGCGAGCTCGCGCTCGACCACCTCGGCGGCGACCCTGCCGAGCACGACGTCTTTCTCGCGAACCGCACGACCGCGGGGCTCGTCGCGACGATGCAGGCGGTCGTCCCGCACGGAGGCGTTGTCGTGGGTGTGTCGGCCGGCTACTCGCATCCCGCCGTCGTGCGCTCCGTGCGGCTCGCCGGAGGCCGACTCGTCGACACCGTCGGCGCCGAGGCGTTCGCCGCCGCACTCGCATCGGAGCGGCAGGTGGACGCGGTGGTCGTCACCCGCCTCGCCGTCACCTACGAAGCACTCGCGGGGGACGAGCTGACCGCGGTCGTCGCGGCCGCGCGCGAGCGCGAGCTCCTGATGGTCGCGGACGACGCCGGTGGCGCGCGCGTCGGCCCCGCGCTGCTCGGGCAGCCGCGCACGCTGGAACTGGGCGTCGACGTCGGCGTCACCGGGCTCGACAAGTACGGCGTCACCGGACCGCGACTCGGGTTGCTCGCCGGCCGGCGCGAGCTCGTGGACACGATCCGGGCGCGGGCGATCGAGCTCGGTCTCGAGGCGCGACCGCTCCTCGTGCCGGCCGCGCTTCGCAGCCTCGAGCAGTATCGGCCGGAACGGGTTCGAGAGCTGGTGGCGGCGACGCAGGAGCTCGGCGACGCGCTCGAGCCTCGGCTCGGCAAGGCGATCGCTCGGACGCCGTTCACGGTCAAGGTGCGCGGCGAGGGGATTCTCGCGGCCGCCGAGGCGGACGAGGGCCTCGTCCCGATCGAGGCGACGGCCGCGCTCGCGATGCAGCTCCTCGCCGACCACGGGCTGCTCACCGTCCACTTCGCCGCGGTCCCGCCCGGCACGCCCGATCTGCTGCTCAAGTTCGTGCCGCCCGAGACGCTCGCGTCACTCGGCGGACCGGAGGCGCTCGCGTCGGCGATCACCGCCTCGTTCGAGCGCACGCTCGACGCGCTCCGCTCGGCCGAGTCGGTGCGCGAGCTGCTCTACGGCGCCGCTCCCGTCGGCGCGGGGCGAATCGTCTAGACCGCCGGCCCGCAGTCCCTCGTCACGCACTTCCCCCGGGCGCGGTGATGCTCGGCCCGAGCTCGGCGAACGTGACCTCGAAGCCCGTGGTCTCCACCACCTGCACCCCTATCGTCGAGGTGATCCGGTCGCGGAACTGCGCCCGCGCGACCCGATGTGCCTCGGCGGTCTCGCGACTCTCCCAGAAGCTCAGTACGAGCGTCTCGCCCTCGGTCCCGTTCGTCAGCATGAGCAGCCCTTCGAACCCGTCGATCTGCCGGAGCCACGGCGCCATCTCCTCGCCGGCGATCGTCGCGAGCTCGTTCGGCTGGCCGAGGGGATCCTTCGTCCTGGTGAGGCTGACGTACACGCTCGCTCCGACCGGATCCTACGCGCCTCGAAGCGTCGGCTCCGCCCCGGGGGGACGGGCCCCGGTCGTGGCCACGGCGCACTCGACGTGCGCATCCTCTCGGGCATTCCGCCAAGCTACGCCCGTGGCAGACGGCGACATGGCACGCCTCTTCCACCGGCTCACCTCGTACGAGCCGGCTCGCGAGTGGACCGACGTCGTCGACGACCCCTGGCTCGTCGTTTCCTTCGAGCCGAACGACCTGGAGCTGCTGCCACCGCAGGTCAAGGTGCTCCCGGACGGCCTCCCCGTTGTCTCGCTTCCCCGTGAGCTCCCCGCCGCCGAGGCGGGAGTGCTCGACGTGCTCGGCGGTCGGACGACCGGCACCGGAAGCCTCGACCTCGGTCAGCTGGCCCGGCTGCTCTATCTCTCGGCCGGTGTCGTGCGCACGACCGAGTGGCGGAACGGCCGTACGTTCCACTTCCGGGCGGCCGGGTCGGCGGGGGGGCGGTTTCCCCTCGAGATCTACCTCGTCGTCCCGGAGGGGACGCCTGACCTACCCGCCGGAGTGCACGCGTACCGCCCGGTCGAGCACGCCCTGGCTCGCGTCGGCCCGGCGCCCGCGGGCGAGACCCCCGCTCTCGTCGTCACGGGCGTGCCCTGGCGCACCGGCTGGCGCTATCGCGAGCGCGGGTACCGCCACGTCTTCTGGGACGCGGGGACGATGCTCTCGCAGCAACTCGCGCTCGCCGCGAGCGCCGGGATCCCTGCCCGGCTCTACACCGGGTTCCCCGATCTCGCGATCCGCGACCTCGTGGGCGCCGACGGGATCGCGGAGCTGCCGGTCGCCGTCGTCGCGCTCGGCGACGGCTCGCCCGGGTGGACGCCCGCCGAGCGCGGGGTTGCGGGATCGCTCGCCGAGCCGCCGGTCGAGTTCCCCCTCGTCACCGCGACGCACTGGGCCGGGATCAGCTCACGCTGGGGCGAGCCCTGGAGTCCCGGAGAGGCGGTCGCCGGCCAATTGCCCGACACGCCGAGCATCGACGAGACGATCTATCGGCGCGGCTCGACGCGGCTGATGGATCCGTCTCGCGGCGTCCCGAGGGGGATGCTCGACGCGTCCCTCGCGGTCGCCCTGCGGGGTATCGACGTCCCCCACTTCGTCGCCGTCCACGACGTCGACGGGGTCGAGCCGGGCCTCTACCGCTGGCCCGATCTCGCTCTGCCGGTTCGTGCCGGCGACCTGCGGGCCGAGCTCCGCCGGATCGCGCTGGGTCAAGCCCTCGCCGGCGACGCCGCCTTCGTCGTGATCGGCGCCGCCGACCTCGCGGGGATCTCCGATCGGCGCTACCGGGAGCTCCAGCTCGCCGCCGGGCTCGTCGAGGGACGACTGCACCTCGCCGCCTACGCGCTCGGCTACGGCGCCTCCGGCATGACGTTCCTCGACTCGGAGATCCCGGAGCTCCTGCAGGACGACCTCGAGGCGATGCTCTTCACATGCGTCGGCGTCCCCGAGTACAGGAACAGGCGCGCCGGCCCACCCGGCGAGCCCGCGAGCGTCCGCCAGGTGACGCCGCGGCTGGACGACTGAGCAGGTCGGGCGCGTAGGCTCCATCGCATGAGAGTGCTCCCGATCTCGGGCCTCGACAAGTCGAACTTCTCGCTCGAGCTCCAGGGCAAGGACTACGGGGAGCCGGGGGTCTCGCTCATCCTGGTCGACGCCGCACCCGGACGCGGCCCGTCCCTGCACACGCACGACTACGCCGAGATCATGATCGTCCAGGAGGGAACGGCGACCTTTACCGACGGCACGACCGAGACCGTGGTCGGGGCCGGGAACGTGGTGATCGTCGGCGCGGGTGAGCCGCACGGGTTCACGAACACCGGGGACGGCCCGCTCCGGCAGATCGACATCCACGTCGCCGACGCCTTCTCGACCGACTGGCTCGAGGAGTAGGACCCGGCCGACTCGGGTCACGGCTCGCCGACGGCCTGCAGACGCCTCGCTTGACGGATCGCTCGTCGCCTGCGCAAGATTTGCGCTCCCTGCCTCTGCGGCGCGAGGTTCGGAGTGCCGATGAGCGATGCCGCAGAGAGGCCCGAGTTCGCGAACGTCGCCGCATGGCGCGAGCCTGAGGCTCGGCTGATGCCCGGTCCCGCCCTGCACCACATGATCGCCGAGCGCCTCCGCATGCGGATCGGCGCCTCGAACGGCCTCGGTCCGACGCTGTCGGCAAGCGAGTACGCCCAGCTCGACACGCTGCTCGCGGATCCCGCGAACCTGCCGTACCTCTACCTCGGCTGCCAGGGGCCGGACTTCCTCTTCTTCAACACGAACGACGTCAGCCCGACGCTGAAGGACCTCGTGGAGGCCTACTACGACGTGTACGACTTCATCGAGAACTTCAAGCGCGACCTGATCAAGGCCGTCCCGCAGCCGGTGCTCGACGCGCTCGCCGCGTTCGACGAGGCTGCGAACGCGGTCGTGACATCGTCCTCGACGCTCACGGAGCTGCAGGAGACCTTCGAGGACCTGCAGCAGGTCGTCGACGGTCTCCTGGCAACGCTGCTAGAGGCGGTCAAGTCGTGGGTCTCCGAGTTCAACCTCTTCAACATCGTCGGGCACCCGTATCGGGACGGCGTGCCCGAAGGGCCCAAGCCGCCCACCTTCACCTTGAGCGACGCCCGCAAGGAGCGCGACTGGTGGTGGTTCGACGCGATGCACTATCGCAAGACCGGCAAGCTCGCCAAGAAGCTGCTCGACAAGACGACGCCCGGCTCCCCGCTCCACCTCTACGCGATCGGCTACCTCACGCACGTCTCGGCCGACACCGTTGGCCACCCGTACGTGAACGCGATCTCCGGCGGCCCGTACCGCTTCCACGCTCAACGGCACAAGGCGAGCGAGAACTACCAGGACACCTTCAACTTCCTTGACGTCCGCGGCGACGACTGGAACCGCTCGGCGATCCACGCGCTCTACAACTTCAACTTCACCGGGACGATCGACACCGAGAACGACGAGCCCGACCCGTTCACGCACCTGCCGCCGGGACTCGCGACGCTCATCACCGACGCGCTGAACGAGATCTACGACGAGGATCAGGGAGCGGCGCCGACGCCCGACTACGCGAAGCCGATCACGATCGGCGACATCGACGACATCTACCGGCTCTGGTACCGCTGGTTCAAGAGCGCGACCGACACGGGCACGCTGCCGGCGCCTGTGCCGTACTCGCTCACGGCGGAGCTGCGCGAGGTCTGGGACAAGGTCGTCGACAACCTCGACAGCATCGGCGACTTCATCGAGGACGCCGCCGACGCCGCCGGCGACCTCGGGATCTGGGGGATCTTCCTCCTCCTCGGCGCCCTGATCCTCGCCGCGCTCGCCGCCGCGGCCGCGCTCATCGACGCCGTCCTCGGCGCGCTCACGACGCTCGGCTCGGCGACCATCCGCTACGCCGCCTGCCTGATCTACGAGCACCTCTACAACGCCTTCGAGACCTTCCGGCTCGCGGTCGCGATGAACGGGCTCGCGTTCCCGATGCTCGAGCACCTCGCCGACCCGCGCATCAGCCACTTCGCCAACCCCGACCTCCCGGACGTGAACGG
Organism: uncultured Actinomycetes bacterium; assembly: GCA_963791895.1. Classification (GTDB taxonomy): domain Bacteria; phylum Actinomycetota; class Thermoleophilia; order Gaiellales; family Gaiellaceae; genus Gaiella. The sequence continues at coordinate 194,263 of CAWBTY010000019.1, read as the reverse complement.
CAACAACGTCCAGTCGATCAAGGGCCGACTGCCGGCGCTGCGGTTCGCCAGCGGCGGGATCTTCCACAACGAGCTGCACCTCTGCTATCCACCAACGAGCGGGGAGCTCCCGGCCGTCTTCGCGGTGCCGGAGAGCTACCTCGACAAGACGTCCGCCTGGTACGCCTGGGGCGACATCCCGCAGAAGGCGGGCGTCCTCGACGAGCTGCTGAAGCTCGTCCCGAGCCTCACCACCTCGCAGAACGACGACGGGACACTGCTCAAGGGCATCCTCGACGACAAGAACCTCCTCGGGAACGCGCTGGAGCTCGCGGAGGCCCTGTACGAGCAGGTGAAAGCCGGCCGCGACCTGCCCGACTTCAACCTGGACGCCGACCGCGGCTACGGCTTCCTCTGCTGGAGCCAGCAGGGCGACCCGGCGTCCGACTTCCCGGATCCGATCTTCAGCGATGTCCCGCCCACGACACCCCCCACCCCGGCCCCGCCGGTGCCGGTCAACTTCATCCGCTGATGCCGGAGGTCACGCTCGAGACGCTCGAGGCGTACATCGCAGAGCTGCGGAAGCGCGCGGCGCGGTCGCAGGCCGACGCGCGAAAAGAGCTGAATCCGCTCTTCGACGACCGGCGCCCGCCCCGGGACTTCGTCGAGAGCTCGTACCTCTACATCCGCTCCTGCGACGTCGACGTCGGCAGCCGCCCGCTCCCCTGCCCGGTCTTCTGGCTCTCCCCCGACCTGCGGATCGCGCCGCTCTCGAATCTCGGCGCGCCGACCACCGAGCTGCAGGCCGGCGATGCGTATCGCCTGACCGCCACGGTGCGCAACCGTGGGGACCTCATGGTGCCGTCGGCGAAGGTGGAGTTCTGGCTCGTGAACCCGAGCCTCGGCTTCGACACGCGTTTCGCGACGAAGCTCGGAGTGTCCGCGGGCCGCGTGCACGCCCACGGTGCGAGTGAGGTGTCGCTCGACTACGTCGTGCCGCCGAGCCTCTCGGGCCACCATTGCCTCTTCGCCCGTGTCTTCTCCTTCTCGCCGCTCGACCTCCCGATCGACGACTTCGCGCTCGACCCGCGGATCGACCGGCACATCGGGCAGCTCAACCTCTCGATCGTCGGGCAGGCGACGAGCTTCACGCTCGACTGGATCCACCGTCGGAACGCCGCCGAGCGGCTCGAGCTCGTGCCGATGACCGCGCCGGTGCAGCGCGCGCTCCGGCTGGAGACCGTGACCGCGCTGACCGTCGTGGGCGCGCGGCACTGGAAGGAGGCGAGCGAGGGGCTGACCTTCGAGACCGCGCCCGGCGAGGGTGCCGCGATCTCCATCGAGCAGAAGGGGGCGGGGCTCGAGCTCCAGAGCAGCGATCCCGAGGCAGTGTCGATCGAGCGGCAAGCGGACCTCACGAAGCAGGTGCTCGCCGCGCTCCGAGCCCTCGAGCGCGGTCGCGGCAACGCATCCCGCTACCGCGGGCTCTTCGGCGAGTTCCGCGAGATGACCGCGCAATCGGTGCGGACCGAGGTGAAGCTCGGCCTGCCGCGCCTCGGTCTCAAGGCCGGCCAGGCGGTGGCGCTCAACGTCATCCGCCGGAGCGCGGCGACGGGGGAGCCGCTCGGCGGCATCGGACTCCTGGTCAGAGGACCGCAGCGGCGGGCGCGAGGCGGCTGACCGCAGAAGAACCGTGAGCGAGCCGTCGTGCGCTGCGACGCGCTCCGGGAAGGTCTGCCTGCGCCTCAGCCACCGGCACTGGCGAGGGCGAGGAGCCGGTCGAGCCGGGCGCCCGTCAGCTCGCAGCCGCGCCACGCGTCCCCTCGGTCGCGGCTCTCCCAGAGCTCGCCGTTCGCGAGACCGGCGACCAGGCGGCCGCCGGCCGCGACGAGCGCGTAGGGCATAGCCGGGAGGGGGTCGGGCAGGCCGCCGCCGAGCGCCCGCCAGCCGCCGTTCTCGCGACGGTAGACGTGCGCCTCCGGATCACCGCGGCCGTGGGCGCGGAACGGGCCTGTGCTCGCCGAGACGTACCAGAGCTCCGGATCCTCCGGATCGACCGCGACCGACCACGTGTAGTGACGGTCGCGTCCCTCGTCCGCCGCCTGCCACGTGTCGCCGCCGTCCTCACTCCAAGCCGCGCCGCCGCCCCCCGCCTCGTACACGCGGCCTCGCACTCGCGGGTGCCAGGTGAGCGAGTGAACGTCGGGCTGCGAGCCCGGTCGCCCGTCCTGCCACGTCTCGCCGCGGTCGGTCGAGCGCATCAGGCCGCCGAGCTCGATCCCGACCAGGATCAGGTCGGCGTCGTGCGGGCTCGGCGCGATCCACCGAACGTGCGACGTCCAAGGCCGGGGCGGGAAGCTCCACGACGGCTGCGACGGCAGGTCGAGCAGCCCCGAGAGCTCGCGCCACGTCTCACCGCGATCGTCGCTGCGGAAGAGCGCGCTCGGCTCCGTGCCCGCGTAGACCGCGCCGTCGGCGGCGCTGACCGCGACCGAGGAGACGTCGGCCGTCAGCTCGCAGTCGCCCCAGCTCCGCCCACCGTCGGTCGTCCGCCGAACACCGCCCGCGTGGAGGCCTGCGTAGACCGTCTCGGGGTCGACCGGATCGACGGCCAGGCATTGGGCGCCGCTCCCTTCGAGCGCAAACGCGACGCTCCAACCGTCGTCGGTCTCGTCGAGCCGTGCGATCGCGTCTCCAGTCGCGCCATACAGACGTGCCACCACGCCATGGTGCCTCAGGCCGCGCATGCGAGTGGCTCAGCGGGTCGCGCCACGGCTCGAGCGCGGGTGCGCCATGACCCGTCGAGCTGGGAGAGAATGGCGCATCGCGCACACGAGCGACATCCAGGCCACAGGGGCGAACGCATGGAGCGAGACCCTCGCGCTCGCATGCCGCCAGCGTGTCGTGCCGGTGGCGCGCATCGACGCGCTCGAGACGGTCGCGCCACTCGCGGAGGCACTCGTTGCGGGCGGCGCGGCCGTGATCGAGGTGACCCTACGCACGCCCTACGCGTTGCGAGCGATCGAGCTGCTCGCCGAAGACGGACGCCTGCTCGTCGGCGGAGGCACCGTGCTAACACGTGAGCATGTGGACGCTGCCAAGAGCGCCGGTGCCCGCTTCGCGGTCTCCCCGGGCATGGACGATGCGGTCGTCGACCGCTGCCGCGAGCTCGAGCTGCCACTGCTCCCGGGTGTCGCCACCGCGTCCGAGCTGATGCGGGCGCTGGCCGAAGGGCTGACGCTCGTCAAGCTCTTCCCGGCCGAGGCGATCGGCGGAGTCGGGCTGATCGGCGCGCTCGCGGGGCCGTTTCCCGAGGCGCGCTTCGTGCCGACCGGCGGGATCGACGCCTCGAACGCGGCGGCCTACCTCCGCCATCCGGCCGTGGCGGCGATCGGCGGTAGCTGGATGGTCGCGCCGAAGCTGCTCGCAGGCGGGGACTACGCCGCCGTCGAGCGGCTGACGGCCGAGGCGCTCGAGCTCGGGCGCGCCTCGTGACGACGGCCGAGAGCCTCGGCCTCCGACCCGAGGACGCCTGCCGGTTCGACCTCGTCTCGCTCGGCGAGGTGATGCTTCGCTTCGATCCCGGTGAGGGGCGGATCCGGAACGCGAGGTCCTTCCGCGTCTGGGAGGGCGGCGGGGAGTACAACGTCGCCCGCGGGCTCCGGCGGTGCTTCGGGTTGCGCACCGCGATCGTGACGGCGCTCGTCGACAACGAGGTCGGGCGGCTCGTCGAGGACTGCATCCTGCAGGGCGGGGTCGACACGACGTTCGTCTCCTGGGCACCCTTCGACGGCACCGGTCGGGCGGCGCGCAACGGGCTCAACTTCACCGAGCGGGGCTTCGGCGTCCGGGGAGCGGTCGGCGTCTCGGACCGCGGGCACACGGCTACGGCCGCGCTTCGGGCCGGCGACGTCGACTGGGAGCACCTCTTCGGCGAGCTCGGCGCGCGCTGGTTCCACACCGGCGGCATCTTCGCCGCGCTCTCCGAGACCACTCCGGAGCTCATCTCCGAGGCGGTCGAGGCCGCCCGGCGACACGGGACGGTCGTCTCCTACGACCTCAACTACCGGCCGAGCCTCTGGCAGGCGGTGGGCGGAAGCGAGGCGGCGCAGCGTGTCAACCGCGACCTCGTGCGCGAGGTCGACGTCGTGATCGGGAACGAGGAGGACTTCACGGCAAGCCTCGGCCTCGAGGTCGCCGGCACCGACGAGAACCTGACCGAGCTCGACACGAGCGCGTTCGAGGCGATGATCCTCGCGGCGGCCGAGGCGTACCCGAACCTGCAGGTCGTCGGGACGACGCTCCGCGCGGTCGAGAGTGCGACGGTGAACGACTGGGGCGCGATCGCCTGGTCGCGCGCGGAGGGCTTCGCGCACGCGACCCCGCGACCCCGGCTGGAGATCCTCGACCGCGTGGGCGGCGGCGACAGCTTCGTCGCCGGGCTCGCCTACGCCCTCCTCACCGGGAAGGACCTCGCGTCAGCAGTGGAGTACGGCGCCGCCCACGGAGCGCTCGCGATGACGACCCCGGGCGACACGTCGACCGCGACGCTCGCGGAGGTGGAGTCGCTCGTCCGCGGCGCCGGCGCCCGCGTACGGCGCTAGCGCGCGTTAGCCCTTCAGCGCCCCGCCGAGACCCGTCCCTCGCAAGAAGGGACGCTGGAAGATGAGGAAGCCGACGATGGGCACGAGGCAGGCGATGAGCATCGCCGCGAGGAAGACCCCGAGCTCGGTCTGCGCCTGGATCGTGGGGAGGCGCACGGAGAGTGGCTGCCGGTCGGGGTTCGTGAGGACGAGGAGCGGCCAGAGAAAGTCCTTCCACGAGGCAAGCACGGCGAAGACCGAGACGACGGCGACGATCGGCCGCGACATCGGCAACGCGATCGAGACGAGGAGCCGGAACGGCCCTGCGCCGTCGATCCGGGCGGCCTCGAAGATCTCGTGCGGGAGGTTGTCGAAGAACCGGGCCACGAGGATCACGTTGAAGGCGCTCGCACCGGCGGGCAGCCAGATCGCCCAGTAGCTGTCGATGAACGAGCGGTCGATCAGAGGCGGGTTGACGATCTCGATGTACAAGGGGACGAGCAGGACGACCGCCGGGACGAAGAGCGTCACGAGGAGGAGCGCCTTCACGACCACGGCGTACCGCGGTCGGAGGACAGCGAGGACGAAGCCACCGGTGACGGCGACGACGATCTGCGTCAGCCACGAGCCGAAGGCGAGCACGACCGTGTTCCAGAAGTACCGGCCGACTTCGACCTCCGACCACGCCCGGCTGAGGTTGTCCCACGCCGCGCCGTGCGGGAGGAGCGACATGGGGTTGCTGAGCGTGTCCTGGGTGGGGGTGATCGCGGACTTCGCAAGCCAGATGATCGGCCCGAGACCGAAGACGAGCAGCGCGACGAGCAGGATCGTCTGGGCGCCGCCCAGCGTCCACCGGACGCGCGGCTGCCGCCAGTCGGCCGCCGAGACGAGGCCGGCGGCCGACTCTTCGTGCCGGGCCCGGCCGCGACGGATCACTCGGTGCTCCACGACCTGGTCAGCCGCAGGTAGACGAGCGAGAAGAGGGCAAGGAACGCCGCGAGCATCAGGCTGAGCGCGGCGGCGCTGCCGTAGTCGCCGCCGAGCGAGTTCGCGAACGCGTAGTTGTAGATCAGCAGGAGCACCGTGAGCGTCGAGTTGTTCGGCCCGCCGGAGGTGAAGAGGTAGGGCTCGAGGAAGACCTGCGCCGTCCCGATGATCTGCAGGATCATCGTGACGAGCAGGACACCACGGAGCTGCGGCAGCGTGATGTGCCAGATCTTGCGCCAGAGCGAGGCGCCGTCGACGGACGCGGCCTCGTAGAGCTCGCTGTTCACGCTCGTCAACGCAGCGAGGTAGATGATCACCGTGGCGCCGGCGTTGGCCCACGTGGCCTCGAGCACGAGGGAGGGCATCGCGGTGCTCGCCGACTGCAGCCACGGGTAGGGGCCGAGGCCGACCCACCCGAGGATCGTGTTGAAGACGCCGCTCGAGCTGGCGTCGTAGAAGGTCTTCCAGAGGAGGACGGCGACGACCGGCGGGATCACGACCGGGAGATAGGCGAGCGTCGCATAGACGCCCCGGAACCGCCGGAGCTCGCTCATCAGCACCGCCGCGATCAAGGGGATCGGGTACCCGAACAGGAGCGCGAGGAGTGCGAAGTACGCGGTGTTCTTGACCGCGGGCCAGAGGAGCGGGTCTTCGAAGACGGTGCGGAAGTTGTCGAGCCCGACCCACGTCGGCGCGTCGACGAGGTTCGTCGACTGCAGGGACATGATCACCGTCTGCGCGATCGGGTACCACGAGAAGGCCCCGAAGACGAACAGCGTCGGGAGGAGCAGCAGGAGCGTCGTCAGCCCGCCGTTGCGCACCCACGTCACGGGCGTCCCCCGGGAACGGTGGCGCGCCGGCACCCGGCGGTTGAGCGCGGCGTCCACGTTCGTCTCACTCGTCATGGCGTCCACCGCACCCAATGCTGCCTCCAGCGCAGGCTCACTCGGGCGGACGGCGGCGCCGCCCGCCCGAGAGCGTCGTTCTCTAGGTTGCGCGCCTCATCAGATCCTGCGCGCGTGCTGTTGGCCTGCTGGAGGAGCTGTGGGATGTTCGCGTTCCGGTCGGTGAGGACAGCCTGCACGACGGTGTCCAGGGAGTGGTAGACCGCCTGCGTCGCGACCGCCGGCTCGGGAATCAGCCTCTGGCCGAAGATGCGGCTCGTGAACGGCGTCATCTGTGCCTGGGGGACGTTGATGTACGGCTTGATCCACGTGTTCGCGAGCAGGTACTGCGCCTTGTTGAAGATCGGCAGCGCGGGCACGCCCACGGGCTGCTTGCCGGCAACCAGCGTCTTCGCGTTGCGGATCGCCTGCGGCTTCGTGACGAGCGGGCGCAGGTAGTAGAAGTCGATCCACTTCACGGCCGCTGCCCGCGCGGCCGAGTTGGCATCGGGCCTCACGGCGACCAACGTCCCGCCTCCGAGCACGCCGGACGTCTTGCTCTTGGCGACCGGGATGGTGGTCACTCCGTAGATGCTCGGGTCGATGCTGCTCGCGGAGACGAGGTTCGTGTAGACGTCCGAGCCGCTGATGTACATGCCGACGTTGCCCGCGGCGAACGCCTGGTTGATGTCGCTCCAGCCGTAGTCGAAGTTGGCACCCATCGAGTTGTCGGTCCACCGCATCGACTTCAGGAGGTTGAGCGCTGTCGCCGTCTGCCGGTTGTCGAGCGTCGCCCTGACGTTCGCGCCGGTACCGACCTGCATGCGACCGCCCAACGAATAGGTCACGGTCGTGAGGATCCAGCCGGCGGTGTTGTCGGCCTTCCCCATCTGCCCGTAGCCGGCCTTGCCGGTCTTCTCGGCGATCTGCTTCGCGAACGCCCGCACCTGCGCCCACGTCGTCGGAGGCTTGTTCGGATCGAGCCCGGCCTGCGTGAACAGCCTGCGGTTGTAGTGGAGCGCCTGCGCATACGCGCCCTTCGGCAGCGCCACGATCTTGCCGCTAGACGTCGTGCCCTCGCCGAGCACGACCGGGTTGAACTTCGAGTAGTACGGAAGCGCCTTGACTTCCCGCGTCAGGTCTGCGAGCTGCCCTCTGTCGCCGAGCGTCCCGGCGTCGGTGAACGGCACCTCGAACACCGTCGGGAGCGTCCGGGCGGCGAGCTTCGCGGCGAAGGTCGGGCCCGTCCACTGGTACTCGACCGGCTTCACCTTGATGCTGGGGTTGAGCCGCTCGAACTGCTTGACCTGGCTCTGGAACTGCTTGACCGCCGCGGGCGTGCTTCCCGGGATCAGCGACGCGACGCTGATCGTCACCGTCGCCTCGGCCGTGCCGCTCTTGGCGGAGGCGCCCGCGACACACGCTGCCAGCAGGCTTGCCACGGCGACGAAGACGGTCGTGGCCCTGTGAATGGACTTCATCGTCCTCTTTCCTTTCTGGCCGGCCTCATCTGAGACCCGCGCGATCCGTGTTTGACCTAGTCCGTTGCGCCCGCCCGGCGGAGCCAGACGGTCGTGTCGTGCGGAAGCGCACCTCCTTCGAGCTCGTGGCTGGCGATCAGGACGTCGGCGTCGGTCGGCAGCTCCACTGCCTCCGCGCCGAAGTTGACGAGGCAGGTAAAGCGCTCACCCCGGGCGAACGCGAGTAGCGGGTCCTCTGTGGGAAGCCAGCTGAACGCGCCGTCTCCCCACGGTGCGCTACGCCGCACGCGGATGCCCTCCCGGTAGAGCGCGAGCATGGAGGTCGCCTCCCTGCTCTGGGCGGCGACCGTGAGCGCCCCCCAGTCGCCCGGCTGCTCGAGCCAGGGCACAGCGGCGCCTCCCGCGCTGAAGCCGTACGGCGGACGCGTCCCTGCCCAGGGGATGGGGATGCGACAGCCGTCGCGACCCGGGTCGACGCCGCCGGAGCGATGCCACATCGGGTCCTGGCGACGCTCGAACGGGATGTCCTCGACCTCGGGCAACCCGAGCTCCTCACCCTGGTAGACGTAGAGCGAGCCCGGGAGCGCCATCGCGAGCAGCGCGGCGGCCCGGGCGCGGCGCGTCCCCGCGCTCGAGGTCGGTCGACGTGCCCTCGCGCTTCGTCGCGAACGAGAAGGACGTGTCATCCCGGCCGTAGCGCGTGACCGGCCTCGTGACGTCGTGGTTCGAGAGCACCCACGTCGCCGGCGCGTCGACCGGTGCATGCGAGGCGAGCGCCGACTCGATCGACGCGCGCATCTCGAGCACAGTCCCAGGGGCACGCGAGGAAGTCGAAGTTGAACGCGGTGTGCAGCTCGTCCGGTCGCAGGTAGCGGGCGAGCCGGACCGGGTCGGGAGCCACACCTCGCCGACGAGAACGCGTGGCTCAGGGTAGTCGTCGGCGATCGCGCGCCAGCAGCGGTAGATGTCGTGCAGCTCGTCGCGATCGGTGATAGGGATGCTCGCCCGGAGCGCCGTCCGTCGGTCTCCTCGGCGAGCTCCGGGTGCTTGACGCAGGAGTGCCGCGGAGTCGATCCGCACGCCGGCGACGCCGCGATCGAACCAGAAGCGGAGCACGTCCTCGTGCTCGGCCCAGACCTCGGGGTGCGTCCAGTTGAGGTCGGGCTGCTCCGGCGCGAAGAGGTGGAGGTACCACTCGTCGCTGCCTTCCCCGGCTCCGCGTCCAGGCGGACCGCCGAAGATCGACTGCCAGTTGTTGGGCGGAGCTCGCCGCCCGGGCCGATGCCGGACCGGAACCAGAAACGCTCGCGCTCGCGTGAGCCCGGGTGGCGACGCGAGCGCCTCCCGGAACCACGCGTGCTGGTCCGAGACGTGGTTCGGGACGACGTCCACGATCGTCCGCAGCCCGAGCTCGCGGGCCTCCCGCGATCAGCTCCTCCGCTTCGACGAGGTGCCGAAGTCGGGATCGATCGCGCGATAGTCGGCGATGTCGTACCCGGCGTCGGCGAGCGGCGACGGTACCACGGGCTGAACCAGATGGCGTCGACGCCGAGGTCGCGGAGGTACGGCAATCGGCCGCGGACGCCGGCGAGGTCTCCGGTTCCGTCGCCGTTCGCGTCGGCGAAGCTGCGGACGTAGACCTGGTAGACGACGGCGTCGCGCCACCAGCGGTCCGTCCGCGGCGTGGCTCGGGGGGTACGGCGTCGTCGCCTCTCGGTTCCACCTGCGTCATTGCGGGCGGGACACTGCCAGACTTAACAAATTATTGCAAGAAATGGACTAGAAGCACAAAATCTCGCACAAGCCAGGTAATTTCGCCAGTTCTCGGCAGCAACCTGTGGTCTTCACGCTTGTACGAAGGCACGCGCGGCGGCGGTGGAGCCCCGCGCAACCATCTCCGGCTCGAAGAAGAGCTCGTCGGCCGAGACCGCCGAGCCCTCGATCTGGCCGGTCAGCATCTCCACCGCGGCACGTCCGATCGCCTCGATCGGCTGACGAACGGTGGTCAGCGGCGGGTCGGTGCAGCTCATGAACGCCGAGTCGTCGTAGCCGACGACCGACACGTCGCCCGGCACGTCGAGCCCGCCCCGGCGCGCCGCGCGGATCGCTCCGAGCGCGAGTGGATCGCTCGCGCAGATGATCCCGGTCGCGCCCCGCCCGATCAGCCGGGCCGCTGCCGCATGTCCGCCTTCGAGCGAGAACCGCGTGCGCTCGACGAGCTCGGCCGAGACCGTGCGCCCCGCGGCGCGCACCGCGCCCTCGAACGCCGCCAGCTTCCGCCGTGACGGGACGTGGTCGGGTGGGCCGATGACGAGGCCGATACGCTCGTGGCCGAGGTACGCGAGGTGCGCGTGCGCCTGTTCCATGGCCACCGCGTCGTCGGTCGAGACGCGGGGGAAGTCGAGATGCTCTGCGGCGGCGTTCACGAGCACGACCGGCAGGCGCAGCTTCAGGAGGCGGATGTAGTGCTCGTGGGGCGCGTCCGCCTCCGCGTACTGCCCGCCGGCGAAGATCATCCCGGACACCTGACGGTCGAGCAGCATCTCGACGTACTCCGCTTCCGACATGCTTCCGGTTCGCGTGCAGAGAACCGCGTTGAAGCCTCTCTGCGCGAGCGCACCCGCGACGACCTCCGCGAGCGCCGGGAAGATCGGGTTCTGGAGCTCGGGCACGATCAGCCCCACCATCCGGGCCCGTCGCACGCGCAGGTGCGTCGGCCGCTCGTAGCCGATCACGTCGAGGGCAGTCAGCACGGCGGCGCGCGTCGCCTCGGAGACACCCGGCTTGCCGTTCAGGACTCGGCTGACCGTCGCCTCGCTGACACCCGCCTGTCGCGCCACGTCCGAAAGGCGGCCTTTCATGTTGCAACTATACGACGGCTCGTCGCAAGTCCTTGCAAGAACGCGCAGGCGGTGGGCGGAAGCGAGGCGGCGCAGCGTGTCAACCGCGACCTCGTGCGCGAGGTCGACGTCCTGATCGGGAACGAGGAGGACTCCACGCCAAGCCTCGGCCTCGAGGTCGCCGGCACCGAGACGTCCGGCGCTAGCTGCGACCCGGAGCGCGAGCGCTCCGGGTCGCTCAGGTCGCTAGACGGCGACCGACAGGTCGCCGCCACTGCCCTTCTCGGGGCAGTCGCGGCCGTCATGCCCGGCCTGCACGCCGCCTTCCTCCTGCACGGACGGCGCGGTCGGCGTCGTGCCTCCCGACCGCTCGTTCGTGGAGGGAGCGGGCGAGCCGCCGGCCAGCGCAGTCGCCGCCCAGACGAACGCGACGGCGCACAAGAGCGCCAGCGTGCCGAGGACGAGACGACGATTCAGCGTGCGTGAGCTTTCCACGCGGTACCTCCTCTCTGCGCGCCTCCAGCCTACCCTCGAGTCGGGGCCGGGCGCAGGCGGTGCCCCGATCAGATGCGCGCGAACCGTTCGACGGCCATCAGCGGTTTCGCGCATCGAGCTGCGATCTGGTGGAAAGCCTGCTTGACATAGCCTGGACGACAAGCTAGCTTTACATTCACATGCACAACGCCGTCCGAGCGCTGCGGATCGAGCGTGGCCTGTCGCAGCAGGAGCTTGCCGAGGCGATGACGGTCTCGCGCCAGACGATCAACTCGATCGAGCGCGAGCGCTACACCCCCTCGCTCCCGCTCGCGATTGCCCTCGCCCGCTTCTTCAGCCGCTCCGTGGAGGAGGTCTTCGATGCAGACCATGACGAACGTCTCTAGATCGCGCTGGTTCCTGCCACTCTTCTCGACCGCGCTCGGCGTCGCCTGCTTCGTCGCGTTCTGGGTCGGCGACGAGCGGGGCTCTGCCTGGTTCGCGCTCGCGCTCATGACGGGAGTGGGCCTCGCCTTCCTGCTCGGCGGGCGGTTCGACATGGTGCGCGGGCTCCGCGGCGACGGCCGCGACGAGTACTGGGCGCGCCTCGACGTCCATGCGACGGCGCTCGCGGGACACGTCGTGATCGCCGCGATCATCGTCATGTGCCTCTGGGAATGGGGTCACGGCCGCGACGGGGCTCCGTATGTCCAGCTCGGCGCGCTCGCGGGCGTCGCGTACCTCGCCGCGCTCGCTCTGCTGCGGTGGCGCGGATGAGCCGGCTCGTCGTCATCGCCCTCGCAGGTCTCCTCGGCACAGGGCTCGCTGCCTCGGCCGGCGCGGGCGCCGGCGCGCCACCCCGATACGTCGCGGCGCGCGATGACGTCGCGAAGGACGGGCGGGCCATCGCAGCGCTCGTGCGCGCCGGGAACGGCAAGGCGATCGTCGCCCGGTTCTCGCCCGAGCTGGCACGTGCCGTGCCTCGGGCGACCGTCGACGACGTGCTCCGCAAGACGCTCGGCGCCGCCCCCATCGGGGCGAGGCTCGGCGAGTCCGTCGTCCCCGCAGCCCGCGATCGCCGGATCTACCTCGCCGACCATCGCTGGGGCACTAGGACGCTTGCGATCGAGATGAGCTTCGGCAAGGGCGGCGCGCTCACGGGCATCCAGGTGCGCCCCGACCCCCGCGTCCCGGACAAGATCGCCGCCGGCCTGGACTCCCGCTCGCGTCGCTGTTCGGCGGCGCCGACGAAGCGTCTCGGAGCCGGTCGCCCGACACGCCGAGCAGCTCGTGTGGCGAGACCCGAGCTCCGGCTACGAACGACGTCGTGTCTCCCCGGACGGCGTCTCGTCACCGATCCGGATCGTCGACATCAGCTTCCCACCCGGCGCCAGCGTCGCGTTCGAGCCGGCACGCGCGAGCGGGTCGTCCACCAGCAGCTCTGGGTGCTCGAGGGAAGCAGTTCCGCGCTCGCCGCCGGGATCGACCGTCTCTCGCTCTACGCGGGCGACCGCCTCGGATGACGCTTGACCGGCCGACGATGTTTCGTAATCCGACCGACAATGCCCGCTTGGACACGGTGGTCGCGCGCGGAGCCGGTCGGACCGCGATGACGGGTGAGGTGCCGATCCGGCGGCTGCACACCGTCGACGAGAGCCAGATCGAGGGCCTGGCGGAGGTGCTGATCGACTGCGTCGACGGCGACGACGGCGTCAGCTTCCTGCACCCGGTAGCGCCGGAGAAGGCGCAGGCGTTCTGGCGCGAGGTCGCGGACGGTGTCGCCTCCGGCGGGCGGGCCTTGCTCGTCGCCGAGGACGAGCGCGGGATCGTCGGCACGGTCCAGCTGGTCCTCTCCCAGCCGGAGAACCAGCCACACCGGGCGGATCTCTCGAAGATGCTCGTGCATCGCCGCGCGCGCCGCCGAGGGCTCGGCGCGGCGCTCCTGCGCGCGGCCGAGGAGACGGCGCGCGAGTGTGGCAAGACGCTGCTCGTGCTCGACACGAACACGGGCAGCGACGCCGAGCGCCTCTACGGGCGGATGGGCTGGGTGCGGGTCGGCGAGATCCCGGGCTACTCCGTGCAGCCGCGGGGCGGGCTGCGCGCGACGACGGTCTTCTACAAGACCCTCTGATCCCGGACGCGGGCCGACCGCTCGGGGCGCCGCCGCGCGAGCAGGCATAGGATCGCCGCGAGGGGCGACGGGAGGAGGAGTGATGGTCGGACGGCTGGTCGAGGTCGAGGGCGTCGATCCCGCCAAGCGCGAAGAGATCATGGGGATCATCCGGGAGCAGGTCATCCCCGGGTTGAAGGAGATCGACGGCTTTGCCGGGTTCATCGCGCTCGTCGACGAGGCGAACCGCCGTACGCGAACCGTCGTGCTGTGGGAGACCAGTGAGGGCGCGGAGGAGGCTGAACGGCGATTCGCGGCGAAGCGCGAGGAGCTCGTGCGGAGCGCCGGCGGCACGGTCCGCTCGTCGGATCTCTACGACGCCGCGATCGTCGAGGTACTCGCGGCAGCGCGAGCGTAAGAAACGGTGTGGGGCCCGATCGGGCCCCACACCGCGCTCCTCCACTCGATGACGGTCCGGTCGGGGTGCTCAGGCGAGCGAGACGGCGACATCGTCCAGGAGGTCCATCGCGTCCTGCATCCCGGCCTCCATCCCGGAGTCGATGATCGCGTCGCGGATCTCCTTGCTCGGAGCCTGGACGAGGTTCACGAGGGTCGTGCGCCCGTCCACCTCGGTGAACGTCAGCGTGTTCAGAACCCCACCGTCGTCTCCTCCGGGAGCGCCTTCGTAGACCTCGGTCGTCACGATTCTCTCGTTCGGGACGAGCTCGAGGTACTCGCCGTGGAAGGCCACCTCGGCTCCGTCGTCCGTCACCATCACGTACCGCCACTTCCCACCGACCCGGAGGTCGATCTCGGCGATCGTCACCTCGCCGCGCTTGGCGTTCCACCAGCGCTTGACCAGCTCGGGTGTCGTCCACGCCCGGTAGACGAGGTGCCTCGGTGCGTCGAACTCCCGCGTGATCAGGATCTGCTCGTCCGTCGGGAGCGTCACCGTCGCCGTCTGACTAGTCGTCACGGCCATCTCCTTCCTCCTTCTGCTCGAGCTCCTCCAACACGACATCCAGCTCGTCGAATCGCTCGGTCCACGAACGCTCGTAGCTCTTCACCCAGTCGTGGATGGGCTTGAGCGCTTCGCCGTTCAGCCGGTAGAGCCGCCGGCGTCCGTCGCCGCGCACCTCGACGGCTCCGACCTGGCGGAGCACCCGCAGGTGCTTCGAGACCTGCGGCTGGGCCAGCCCGAGCACGTGCACGAGGTCGTTCACGGGGCGTTCGCCGCCGGCGAGGGCGTCCAGGATCTGCCGCCGCCGGGGCTCGGCGACCGCGTTGAACGCATCGGCTGTCGTCGCTGCTCGCGCCATGGGAACAATTATATACCTGTATGGGAATATGTCAAGCCGACGAAGAGCGGCGCCGGCGGGCGGTCGAAACGGACGCGCAGGACGCGTGCCGCGGAGGTTGAACGAGGACGGACGATGCGCACGCTGTTCGCGCTCTACCTCGTCACGATCTTCGGCGGCATCGCGCTTGCCCTGGCGATCGGGATCACGAGCGGATGAGGCGCTTCGGCAGGGAGAACGGGCTCTCGCTCTTCTTCGGGACGCTGTTCCTCGGTGCACTCGCGGCCCAGTCCTTCGCCGGCCAGCATGCAGCGAACGCCGAGCGATCGGGGGACGGCCGCGAGCCGCTCTCCTGGCTCGACTACGCGCTCTCGGCCGACTTCGGCGCCGCCGTGATGGAGAACTGGCAGTCCGAGTTCCTCCAGTTCACGCTCTTCGTCGCCGCCACGGTCTGGCTCGTCCAGAAGGGGTCGAACGAGTCGAAGCGCCTCGAGGACGTCGGTCGGGAGAGCGCGGAGCAGCAGAAGATCGGCCGGCACTCGCACGAACGCTCGCCGCGCTGGGCGAGGTACGACGACTGGCGCACGCGCCTCTACGAGAACTCGCTGCTGATCGTGATGGCCGCGATCTTCCTGCTCACCTGGCTCGCGCAGTCGGTGAACGCCTGGCGCGCCTTCGCCGCGGAGGAGCGGGCCGAGGGAAAGCCGGCGCTCGGATGGCTCGACTACCTCGCCAACCCCCACTTCTGGGAGGCGACGCTCCAGAACTGGCAATCGGAGTTCCTGGCGGTCGGGACGATGGTCATCTTCACCGTCTACCTCCGGCAGCGCGGCTCGCCCGAGTCGAAGCCCGTGGGCGCGCCACACGACGAGACCGCCTCCTCGGGCTGAGCTGCGATCGGGTGTCCTCCTCCACGGTCCGGCGTGTCTGAGGGAGGGGGGGGGGAGGGGAGATACATTTAGGAGGGGGGAGTTTGGGGTGGGCGGGGAGAGCGCGGGCGTAGAAGGGCGTGAGTGCGATCGGAGGGAGGGGTTCTGGGAGGGGGAGTCGTGGCCGGATGCCCTAGGAAGCGCCTCGACGGACGTAGCGGTAGTGCGCGACGGCCGGCGAGCTGACGAGCTCCACGCTTTCGAACGTCTCGGACAGCGAGCCGAGATCCTCGAACAGCCGCTCACCGCCACCGAGGAGCGCGGGCACGACGTGGATCTCCATCTCGTCGACGAGGCCGGCCCGCAGGTACTGCTGCGCGGTCGAGGCGCCGCCCGCGACCAGGACGTCCTGCTCCCGGGCCGCCTCGACGGCTCGCTCGAGCGCCGCCTCGATCCCGTCGGTCACGAAATGGAACGTGGTGCCGCCCTCCATCTCGACCGACGCGCGCGGATGGTTCGTGAGGACGAAGACGGGCGTGTGGTACGGCGGGTCGTCGCCCCACCAGCCGTTCCAGCTCTCGTCGCCCCAGTCACCGCGGACCGGGCCGAACATGTTGCGGCCCATGATCGTCGCGCCGATGTTCGTGCTCCACGACGCCGCGTGCTCGTCGTCGAGACCGCGCTCGCCCGCGTCGCCACCGAAGGTGCGCGTCGCGAAGGCCCACTCGTGCAACGCCTCCCCTCCCACCCCGAGCGGATGCTCGAGGCTCTGCCCGGGTCCGGCGACGTAGCCGTCGAGCGACATCGAGATCGTGAACCTGACCTTCGGCACCGTCTACGCCTCGGCCGCGGCGCGCTCGAGTGCCGCGATCTCGAGCTTCCGCATGCCGAGCATCGCAGCCATGACCCGCTGGGACTTCTCCCGGTCGGGGTCGGCGAGTAGCTCGGTCAGACGGGTCGGGACGATCTGCCACGAGAGGCCGAAGCGATCCTTCAGCCAGCCGCACGGGCCCTGCTCCCCATCCTTCGAGAGCGTCTCCCAGTACCTGTCGACCTCGTCCTGCGTCTCGCAGTCGACCTGGAACGAGATCGCCTCGTCGAACGTGAAGTCCGGCCCGCCGTTCAGGGCCACGAACTGCTGGCCGTCGAGCTCGAACTCGACGGTCATGACCAGCCCCTCGGGCCGAGGGCCGGCCGACCCGTAGTGCGTCGTCCGGGTGATCCTCGAGTTCGGGAAGACCGAGGTGTACAGCTTGGCGGCCTCCTCTCCCTGCGTGTCGAACCAGAGGCACGGCGTGGGCTTGGGCATGACGCGCTCCTTTCCGTCGCGGGGTGCTCGTTCGAGAGCTTGGACGATCGCGATCGCGTGAACTCATCGATCGGCTCGCCAAGGAGTCGCACGGACGACTCACAGCAGGCTCACAGCTCGCCTGCCTACCGTTACGCAGGACGAGCAACGGGACGAAAGGGATCTGACATGGAGACGAAGCTCGACAGGCGCACAGTCCTCAAGTCCGTCGGCGGCGCAGGGCTCGCCGCGGCGTTCGGGAGCAAGGCGCTCGCGCTCCTCGGCGAGGACGCCCTGGCCGCCGACGCGGCCTCGACCTGCCTGCTCACACCCGAGGCGACCGAGGGCCCCTACTGGGTCGAGTACGAGATGACGCGCCGCAACATCACCGAGGGCAAGCCGGGGACGCCGCTCGTGATCCGCTTCACCGTGCTGAACGCGAGGACGTGCAAGATCATCCGGAACGCGGACGTCGAGATCTGGCACTGCGACGCGCTCGGCGACTACTCGGCCGTCAACGGCGCCCCGACGCGGTTCCTCCGAGGGCACCAGCGCTCGAACGCCAAGGGCGTGGCCGAGTTCCTGACGGTCTTCCCCGGTTGGTACGGCGGCCGGACGCCGCACATCCACATGAAGGTCTCGGTCGGCGGCAACGAGGTGCACACGGGGCAGATCTTCTTCAACGAGGCGCTCACGAGAACCGTCTACCGCCAGGCGCCGTACGCGAGTCGCGGTCAGTCCGACACGCCGCACGCGAGCGACATGATCTACCGGCAAGCCGGCGGCTCGAAGGCGGAGCTGAAGCTCAAACGGCGTACCGGTGGGCTCAAGGGGTACGTCGGCACGATCGCGATCGGCGTCGTCACCTGACTCCGCGCGAGACAACGCTTGTGTTACTTGAACACAAGCGTTGTCTCGCCCCGCATGCCCGTGCGGGTGGGTCAGGCGGTCGCGACCTCGCCGGTCGTCTGAGCGGGCGGCGGCGACTCCCAGTACCGGTTCAGCGCCCCCTGCACCTTCACGAACCAGACGATCGCGGGAATGATCAGGATGGCGCCCGGGACGAGCCAGAGACCCGTCCAACCCGTGACCGGCGCCTGTCGCCCGGCGCGCTCGTACATCTTCCCGACCTCTGACGGGATCAGGAAGGCGCTGACGAAGCCGATCAGGATCCAGATCACGAGGCCGAGCACGCCACCGACGCCGTCGCCGGTGTGCCGCTTCATCTCCTCTTGGGTCTTGAACGCCCAGTACCAGCTGTACAGGGTGAACGTGACGATGTAGAGCAGGATCCCGAAGCCGATCCCGCGTGGCTGGCCGACGGGGCCGGTGTTGCCGACTGCGCTCACACGATCCTCCGTTGTCGTTACCTCCGACTGAACCACCGGCGTGCGCGCCGGTCAAGCGACATCCGCCGAGCCGCGCACGGCGGGGCTTGTCTCGGAGCTCCCTCGTGCCGATAGAAGGGGGATGCGGCGCCGGCTCTGGCAGCGCGTAGCCTGGGGACGGTGGGGACGATCCGGCCCGGGACGGGACCGGGTCGCGATGGTGCGCGTCCTCTACTGGGTCTTCTTCGCGGCGCCGACCATGGCACTGGTGGCCCTGGCGCTACCGCATTCCGGGTCGACGAACGAGCTGGGGATCTTCGTCCTCGCGGGCCTCGCCTACGGGACGGCAGCGGTGATCGTCGTGGCGTTCGACCGCCTACCCGTCTGGTCGCTCGTGCTCATGGTCACGTTCGGCACGGGCCTCATCTCGGGGGCCGTCTACTTCGCCGGCGACGACTCGAGCGCGTACGCGTTGTTCTATCTCTGGATCGGCCTCTACTCCGCCTACTTCTTCGGCGTCCGCCTGCTCGCGGCCCAGATCGGGGTCATCGCCGTCGCGTACGGCACCGTGCTGACGGTGCTCGACCCGCCGGGCGTTCCGCTCGACCGGTACGTGCTCATGCTCGGCACGCTCGTGATCACCGGTGCGTTGATCGCATTCCTCCGGGCGCGGGTCGTCGGGCTCGTGGAGACCCTGTCCGACGCGGCCCACACCGATGCGCTCACGCGGCTGCCGAACCGTCGGGGCTTCGAGCGGGCGCTCGAGATCGAGCTCGAGCGCTCGCGCCGAGGCGACCAGCCGTTCTCGGTGCTCGTCGCGGACGTCGACCACTTCAAGGCGGTGAACGACCGCCTCGGGCATCTCGGCGGCGACGACGCGCTCCGTCGGATCGGCGCGACTCTCGCGAACGGCAAGCGTCTGATCGACACCGTGGCGCGTCTCGGCGGCGAGGAGTTCGCACTCATCGTCCCCGGGACGGAGTCGCGTGGCGGCTACATCCTCGCCGAGCGGCTGCGGACGAGCCTCCGGGCCGCGTTCGTCTCCGAGCCCGTGCCCGTGACGCTCAGCGTCGGAGTCGCGCACTTTCCCGATCACGGTGGCTCGGTGGAGATGCTGCTCCGCTCCGCCGATGCCGCGCTCTACGCCGCCAAGGCGCTGGGTCGCGATCGCTGCGTCGTCTACACCTTCGAGCTCGAGGACACGCTCGCGCGCATGAACGGGCGCGAGGCGCCGGGTCAGGTCGGGCTGCTCCTGACGCTCTCGGAGCTGCTCGACATGCGCAAGCCGGACACCGTTCGCCACTCGCAGACCGTCGCGCGGTACGCCGAGCGGGCAGCGCGCGAGCTGGGACTCCCCGCCGAGCGCTGCGCCCGCGTCCGGCTCGCCGGCCTCCTGCACGACATCGGCAAGGTCGGGATCCCCGATGTGATCGTCGGTCATCCGGGGCCACTGGGCCTGGACGAGACGGACGAGATGCGCGGTCATCCGGAGATCGGCGCCCGGCTCGTCGAGGGCACGGCGCTCGAGGATCTCGCGCCGTGGATCATCGCGCACCACGAGCAGCCCGACGGAGGCGGATACCCCGCCGGCCTGCGCGGGGATGCGATCCCTCTCGAGGCGTCGATCCTCGCGGTCGCCGACGCGTATGCGGCGATGACGACCGACCGCGTCTACCGGCCGGCGATCGGCGCCGACGCAGCGCGGGCCGAGCTCGAGCTCGGCGCGGGGACGCAGTTCGACGCGCGCGTCGTGCGCGCGTTCCTCGCCGCGCTCGACCGTCCCG
Source organism: uncultured Actinomycetes bacterium (assembly GCA_963791895.1). Classification (GTDB taxonomy): domain Bacteria; phylum Actinomycetota; class Thermoleophilia; order Gaiellales; family Gaiellaceae; genus Gaiella. The sequence continues at coordinate 174,358 of CAWBTY010000019.1, read as the reverse complement.
CGCCGGAAGGCTCGAAGGACGCGGACGGCGAGATGCCCGCGTGGCCCTTGCGCTCGGCCTCTCGCTGAGCACGTCCGGACGGCCCGCGTTTAGGGCCTGACCCTCGCGGTATCCCCGGGGAGTGAAGTCGGGGAGGCGTCATGGGCTCGGTGAAGCGACGGCAGCAATGCCGGCTTGTCCTGAATCTGTGACTGGCCGGGACCGGCAGCGGTGAGCCGGGACGTCGCGGCGGGAGCCGCCTGATGCGCGTCGGGATGATCGCGCCGCCCTGGTTTCCGGTGCCGCCCCCGGCCTACGGGGGCACGGAGGCCGTCGTCGCCCTGCTGGCGGACGGCCTGATCGAGGCAGGCGTCGACGTCACGCTCTTCGCGTCCGGGGACTCCCGGACGACCGCCACGCTCGAATACGTCCACGCCGAGGCGCCGAGCGCCCGGATCGGCGAGATGTCCGTCGAGCTCGAGCACGTCCTTTCCTGTCTTGCGCGCCACGACGAGTTCGACCTCGTGCACGACCACTCGGGCCTGCTCGCCGTCACCCTCGCGGCCTCGTGCTCGACGCCGTTCGTGCACACGTCCCACGGCCCGCTCACGGGCCACTCCCGCGTCCTCTACGAGGACGCGCTCTCCTTCAATCCGGCGGCGCGCCTCATCGCGCTGACCGAGGCGCAGCGCAGCTTCGCTCCGGAGCTGCCCTGGCTCGCGACCTGCCCGAACGGGATCGAGGTCGACCGCTTTCCGTTCAGTGCCGCCCACGAGGGATACCTGGCGTTCCTCGGCCGGATGTCGATCGAGAAGGGCGCGGCCGAGGCGATCGCCGTGGCGCAGAGCGCGGGCCGCGAGCTCCGGATCGCAGCGAAGTGCAGGGAGCCCGCCGAGTTGGCGTACTTCGACGCCAACGTGCGCCCGCACCTAGGGAACGGGATCGAGTACGTCGGTGAGCTCCGCCACGACGGCAAGGCCGCTCTGCTCGGCGGGGCCGAGGCGCTGCTCTTTCCGATCGACTGGGAAGAGCCGTTCGGGCTCGTCCTCGCCGAAGCCGCAGCCTGCGGCACGCCGGTGATCGCGACGCGACGCGGCTCCGTTCCGGAGCTCGTCGTCGACGGCACGACCGGCTTCGTCGTCGACTCACCGGCCGAGATGCCGGCCGCGATCGGCCGTCTCGGCGAGCTCGACCGCGCGGAGATCCGGGCGCTCGCGGAGCAGCGGTTCTCGACCGAGACGATGATCGCCGCATACCTCGACGCATACGGGCTCCTGCTGGAGCAGTCCGACGCGCCGCGCTCGGAGCGGCTCGTCGAGCGGCTTCGGGCGCGGACGCGTCACGCGGGGAGCCGGGCCGTCGCGGCGGCCGGGAGCCCTGCCTCGGCGACGGGCGCGCTGGTCGGCCAGCGCTCGGCGCCGTCGAGCGGGTAAGCCCCGGTCGAGCCGCGGGCGCTAGTCGACGAGCTTCTGCGTCATCGCGCGGATCGCGACGCGCCAGAGGACGAGGCCGAAGACGACCAGGTAGCCGACGCGGGCGAGGTCCTCCCATCCCTCGAGGCCGAAGACGGCGTGGCGGACGAGTACGACGGTGTGGTGGAGCGGGTTGAGCGCCGCGAGGATCTGCGCCCAGCGCGGGAACTCGTCGAGCGGGAAGAACGAGCCGGCAAGCAGGAAGAGCGGCGTCAGCACCGCGCTGACGACGTAGTTGAAGTTCTCGAAGGACTTCGAGTACCCCGCGACCGAGACGCCGAAGCACGCCCAGCCGAAGCCCGAGATCCAGGCGATGAACGGCACGAGGAGCATCCCCCACGACGGGTCGAGCCCGAAGAACATGGCGACGACCATCGGCACGCATCCGTAGACGCCCGCCCGCGTCGCGATCCACAGCACCTCCGCCGTCACGAGCTCCTCGGTGTCGACCGGCGCCGCGAGGATCGCGTCGTACGTGCGCTGGAACTGGTACTTGACGAACGTTCCGAACATCGCCGGGAAGGCGCTCGAGAAGAGCACGGCGGTCGCGACCGTCCCGGTGCCGACGAAGTCGACGTAGTCGTAGCCGCCGATCGTCGAGACGAGCGACCCGAAGCCGAACCCGAAGGCGAGCAGATAGATCGTCGGCTCGACGGTCGACGAGAAGGTGCTCGACTTCCAGTACGACGAGTAGTTCACCACCTCGCGCACGAGGACGCCGGTGAGTGCCGTCCGCTCGAGCCGCCCGAGACGTTTGCCTCGCTCCTCCGCGCGGGCGCTCACTCGATCTCCTCACCGGTCAGCAGGACGAAGACGTCCTCGAGGTTCGCCGGCCGCCGCTCTCCCTCCAACCCGTGGCCGTTCCGACCGTCGACGCCGAGGATCGAGACGCTCGTCCCCGTCCGCCGCGTGCGCAGGCCCTTCGCGCTGGCCTCGGCCTCGACCTCGACGAGCCGCGGCGGCGGCCCGTAGACCTCGAGCGCCTCCTCGCCCGCGTGCTCGCGGACGAGGTCTGCCGGCGAGCCGGCGGCGACGGCCTTGCCGTGCGACATGATCAGCACGGTGTCCGCGAGCCGCTGCGCCTCCTCGATGTAGTGGGTCGACATGAGGATCGTCGTGCCCTCGCTCCGCAGGGTGTCGATCAGCGCCCAGAGCTCCTGCCTCACCTGAGGGTCGAGCCCGACTGTCGGCTCGTCGAGGAGCACGAGTCGCGGCCGATGGACGAGCGCCCGGGCGATCAGCAGCCGCCGGCGCATGCCCCCCGAGAGCTTGTCCACCCGCGTGCCGCGACGGTCGACGAGCTTTGCCATCTCGAGCGCACGCTCGATCGCCGCGGGTCGGTCGGCGCGTCCGATCCGGTACAGGTGCGTGAAGACGAGCAGGTTCTGCTCGACCGTCAGCGTCGTGTCGAGATTGTCGAGCTGCGGGGTCACGCCGAGCTCGGCGCGCGCCTGCTTCGACTCGTCCGGCAGCCGGTAGCCGAGCAGCTCGAGCTCGCCCTCGTCGGCGATCGACTGCGCGGTGAGGAGCCGCATCGTCGTCGACTTGCCCGCGCCGTTGGGCCCGAGCAGTCCGACGCACGTGCCCTCGGGCACGTCGAGGTCGAGCCCGTCGACGGCCGTGATCTCGCCGTACCTCTTGACGACTCCGCGCAGGCGAATCGCGAGCCTCTGCTCCACGACTGCCACGCTAGCTGTCGAGTCGCTGATCCTCGAGGTCGAGGTCGCGGGCCACGCGGAGCCAGACGTCGTTGCCGATCGCGCCGGAGCGGCGCAGCTCGAGAACGGCCGCGCGCTCGGCTTCGAGGAGCTCGCGACGGAGACGCTGGTAGTCCTGCGAGCGAAGCTCGATCCCGTCCGCGTCCTCGCCGAACCGGGCGCGGAAACGATTGGCGCGGAACGTGTAGAGGCCCCGCATCCGCTCTGCAGTGTCCTCGCGTACCCACTCCTCCTGCTCGAGCTCCACGAGCCGCGCGATCGCCGCCTCGGCACCGCGGATGCGCGCCTTGGCGTCCTCGCGGTCCTCGAGGCCGTCGTCCTCGAGCCCGAGGACCCGAATGACGAGCGGCAGCGTCAGACCCTGCCCGACGAGGGTGACGAGGATCACGGTGAACGTGAGGAACAGGATCAGGTCACGTCCCGGAAACGCTCCGCCGGCGTCCGTCTGGAGCGGGAGCGCCAGTGCCGCGGCCAGCGACACCGCGCCGCGCATTCCCGCCCAGGAGAGGAAGACTGCGTCCCGCCAGCTCTCGACGCGCAGTGCGACCGCCGGCGGCGCGAGCAGCACGACGAAGACCCACGCGAAGCGCACCGCGATCACGGTGAGGCTGACGAGCGCCGCGTAGCCGGCGAGTGTCGCGACCGGGATCTCGCCGAGCGCGTCCAGGACGACCGGGAGCTGCAGCCCGATCAGCATGAAGAGGAGCGCGTTCAGCAGGTACTGGACGATCTCCCAGACCGCGATCCCCTGGAGGCGCACCTGCGGGGTCGTGAGCTCCGGCGTGTGCCAGCCGAGGTACACGCCGGCCGTCACGGCCGCGAGCACCGCCGAGACGCCGATCAGCTCTGCGGGGATGAACGCGAGGTACCCGGTCATCAGCGAGATGGTGATCTCGGCCGGCGGGTTGTCGAGTCGGCGACGCACCTGACGCACGAGCCAGCCGACGACGAGCCCGGCGACCACCCCGCCGACGGCGCTGACGACGAACAGCCCGCCGGAGTGGGAGAGCGAGAAGGAGCCGGTCACGACGGCGGCGACCGCGACGCGGTAGAGAACGAGCCCGGTGCCGTCGTTGACGAGGCTCTCGCCCTCGACGATGTTGACGAGCCCGCGCGGCACGCCGAGGCGGCGCGCGATCGCAGTCGCGGCGATCGGGTCGGTCGGCGAGACGATCGCCCCGAGCACGAACGCGGCGGGCCAGGTGAGCCCGTCCACGACCGCGTGGGCGACGACCGCGACCCCGACCGTCGTCACCACGACGAGCCCGATCGCGAGGAGGCCGATCGGCTTCGCGTTCGCCCGCAGGTCCCGGAGCGAGGTGAAGAACGCCGCGCCGTAGAGGAGTGGTGGCAGGACGCCGAAGAGGACCAGCTCGGGCTCGAGCTCGAATTCGGGCACGCCCGGGACGACGCCGAGCGCGAGACCGCCGACGACGAGCAGGATCGGGTACGGGATGCGGAGCGTCGGCGCGCTCGCGAGGAGCGCGGCGACGACGGTCAGCAGCCCCAGAGCGACGAGCCCGTCTGCGAGATCGAGATGCACGGAATTAGTTTCGCGAAGCGGTGAACCCGCAGGAGCGGAGACCCCGGTGTCCGACTGCAAGTCAGACACCTCCGGTCTGGCTTCAGTGTCACGACTCCAGGTCTTCGCCGGAGCAGCGCGCCCCGGTGTCCGACTTCGAGTCGGACACCTGTCTCACCGTCCCGATGAGTTCAGCCGGCCGGCGTCGTCTCTGTAGGCAGGATCGAGCAAAACGAGAGGAGCAAAGCCATGAGGAAGCTGGTCGAATCGACGTTCGTCACGCTCGACGGGGTGATCGAGAACCCGCAGGTCTGGGGGCCGCCGTACTGGGACGACGAGCACGACGGCTACTCGGCGAAGCTCCTCGGACGCGCCGACGCGCTCCTCCTCGGGCGCGTCACCTACGAGGGGTTCGCCCAGGCGTGGCCCGGGCGGGACGGCGAGTTCGCAGATCGCATCAACGAGATGCCGAAGCACGTCGCGTCGCGCACGCTCGACGAGACCACCTGGAACGCCTCGCTCCTCGAGGGCGACGCGGCCGAGGCCGTCTCCGCGCTGAAACAGCAGAGCGGAGACGACATCCTCAAGTACGGCACCGGCGAGCTCGACCGGACGCTCATCCCGGAGAAGCTCGTCGACGAGCTGCACCTGTGGATCTTCCCGGTGCTCGCGGGCGGCGGGCAGCGGCTGCTCGACGGGATCGACGTACAGCACCTCGAGCTTGTCGAGACGACGTCGTTCGCATCCGGGATCGTCGTGAACACGTACGCCCCGAAGTAGCCCGGCCGGCCCCGGGGCGTCAACGCGTTTGACCCGAGGCGAGAGGGGAGATGCTCTCTGCATGATGCTTCCAGACCCTCCCCAGCCGCCTCCTCCGGTGCCTCCCGACCCGATGCCGCCGGAGCCGGCGCCGCCCGGACCGCCCGAGCCGGCGCCACCGGGGCCTCCGCCGCCGCCGCCGCTACGCACGGCCTAGGGGAAGGGCCTGCTCAGATCTGAGCGGGCTCGCCTCCACGTCCCGGCGCCGCCTCCGGCGGTGCGGGATCCGGCTCCCCGGGGATCCCCGGGTTCGGCTCCTGCGGAGCCGGGATGGGATCGGGTGAAGGGGCGGGCTCGGGTGGGGTCGGATCCGGCTCGCCGGGAATGCCGGGGTTGGGCTCGTGGGGGGTCGGGATCGGCTCGGGGCTGGGCGCGGGCTCCGGCGGCATCGGGTCGCTCTCGGAGGGGCTCGGGTTCGGGGGGAGGTCGACGGATGCCGAAGGGATCGTCGCGTGCATGTGTCTCCTTCGTCCGGGGAAGTCCTTCGTAGCCGTTGTCGCGCGCCGCGAAACAGGTTCTGCCTCGTGGCGAGGCTCGACGGACGAGGCAAGATGCAGCAGTCGTGAGGACCGAACGAACCACGGGTCGTGAGGCGGCGCCCAACGCGAACGAGAGCGAATCCGAGGCCCACGCCCTGGGCGCGCTGGCCGCGGAGCTCTCGGCGGCGGCGACCCCCGACGAGGTGGCGCATGCCCTCGTCGAGCGCATGCCTCCGCTCCTCGGCGCCGTCGGCGGCGCCCTCGGCCTCGTCCAGGACGACGAGCTCGTGATCGTCGACCCCGGCGGCGTGCGGCGCGCGACCCTTCCCGCCCGCCTCCGCCTTCCGCTGGACGCCCGCGCCCCGATCGCCCAGGCGGCGCGAACCGGCGCGCCCGCGTTCGCCAACTCGCGAGAGCAGTTCGAGCGCGAGTTCCCCGACGGGGCGCGACTCGCCGTGTACGCACACAGCGCGCTCGCCGTCCCGCTCCTGGCCGGGGAGCGGGTGGTCGGCTCGATGGGCTTCCCGTTCGACTCGGCCGGCAGCGTCGACGCGGATCTCGTCGCGCTGGCGCAACTCGCGGCAGCGCTCGGAGGGCAGGCGCTCGAACGGTCGCGGCTCTACGACCGCGAGCGCTCGCTGCGCGAAGGGCTCGACCGGATCGCGAGACTGGCGCCGCGTTTTGCCGGCGAGCGGACCGAAGCGGTCACGGAGGCCGTCTGCCGCGAGGCGCTCGCGACCTTCGACGGCGATCTCGCCCAGCTCTGGGCGATCGCCGGCGACGAGGCGGTGCTCGTCTACCAGGAGCCGCCCGACGACGGCTGCCCGCCGGGGACGCGTTCGCCCCGCAGCGACGTGACGGGGCTCGACGAGTCGCTCGCACGGCAGGCGCCGACCTTCGCTGAGGGCCCGCCGACCGAGGGACCGTCCGACACGGAGGCGCCGTTCAGGCTCGTCGGCGGCCGGACGGTGCTCCAGATCCCCATCGTGGGGGCGGGCGAGGTCGACCGGATGCTGACGCTGCTCTGGTCGGAAGACGTGCCGACCGACCGACCGGAGACCCTCGTGCTGGCACGACGGCTGGCCGACCACGCAGGTCTCGCGCTCGAGCACGCCGAGCGGCGGCGGGCGCAGGAGTCGGCGGACCGGAGCGCTCACGACACGCGACGGCTACTGGACGTCACGGAGGCGCTCGGAGCCGCGACCACGCCCGAGCTGGTGGGAGCGGCGGCCCTCGAGGAGGCGCATACGACACTCGGCGCTTCGGCGGGTGCGCTTCTGCGTCTGGCCGGAGACGAGCTCGTCCTGCTCGCCTCCTCGGGGTTCCGGGCCCAGGAGCTCGCGGGGTGGGAGCGATTCGATCGCTCGGCGCGCACTCCGCTGTCGGAGGCGGTCACACGGAACGAGGTGTTGGTGCACCAGACGCGCGAGGAGCTGGCCGTCGACTTTCCGGAGATCGCAGCCGCCTCACGTCACGGCGCCTGGCTCTCGATCCCGCTCTCCGTCGGCGGTCAGGCGATCGGCGCGCTCGGGCTGTCCTTCGCCGAAGGCAGGACGTTCCGCCCGGCCGACCTCGAGTACGTCGACTCGCTCGCGCGACAGGCAGGACTGGCACTCGACCGCACCCTGCTCCTCGAGGAGGAGCAGCGCGCCCGGATGCGGGCCGAGCAGCTCGCGGCCGATCTCAGCCGTCTCCATGCGTTCGCGACGTCGCTGGGCTCCGCTACCTCCACCTCCGAGATCGGGACGCTCCTCTGCGAGCAGGTGAAGTCGGTTCTCGGGGCGAGCGCGTGCGCCGTCTACGAGCCCGACGCCGACGACACGTTCGGGCTGCTCCACGGTTCGTCCAGGTCGGTGGACGGAGACGGGTCGCCGCCCGAGGACGCGCCGTGGCCCATGTCCCTCGAGGGCGCGCTCAACCCAGCGGGAAGCGTGTGGCTCGCGAGCGACGACGACTGGGGCAGCGCCGAGCCGTACTGGGTCCTGCGCACGCCCGCCTCGCTCGCGGTCGCCGTCGTGCCGCTCGCGGCCGGCGGCCAGCCCATCGGCATGCTCGTCGCGTGGTTCTCGACGGACGAGTTTCCCGAGGAGAGCGGCAAGCGGCTGCTCGAGACGATGGTGCGTCAGGCGACGCAGCCGCTCGCACGCGTCCGGCTCCTCGAGAGCGAGCGCCAGGCGCGACTCGACGCGCAGACGGCCGCCCAGCGCACGCGCACGCTGCACGACGTGGCGGACCGGATGAGCGTGGCCGTGACGCCGGCCGACGTCGCGGAGGTGTTGTCCTCGTCCCTGGAGGGTCTGCTCGCCGCAGACGTGGTCGAGGTCTTCAAGCTCGACGAAGGCCGCCGGCGAGCTCAGCTCCTCGCGTCGACGGGGGGAGAGCCGGGGGCGATCGTCGCCCCCGACGAGCTCGATCTCACGCTCTCCGGCGACGATCGGCCGCCCGACGACACGGCGGGCCGCCGCTACACGTATCCCCTGGCCTCGGGCCTCCGGACGCCGGGCGCCGTCCGGCTCTCGTTCGACACGCCGGTCGTGATCGACGACGACAGCGCCTCGACGATCCAGGCGATCACGCGGCAGGGCGGCCAGGCGCTCGATCGCAGCCTCCTGTACGAGGAGGAGCTTCTCGCGCGCACGCGCACGGAACGGCTCCAGGCGCTCACAGCGGCCTTCTCCAGCTCGCTCACCCTCGACGACGTCGCCACGGTCTTCGTCGAGGATGCGCTCGTCGGGCTCAGCGCCGAAGGGGTCTTCCTCGGGGTCACCGGGCCCGAGGAGCGAGAGCTCCGGGCCCTCGCCTGGCGCGGGTACCCGGACGACGCCGTGCGCCATCTTCTCACCGTGAGCGGGACCCATCAGACGCCGGTCTCGATCGCCGCGCGCGAGGGGGCGGCGTCGTACTTCGAGACTTCCACTCAGCTCGGCGCGCGCTATCCCGAGCTCACCGCTGCGCTCGACGCGATCGGTCACGAGACCTTTGCGTTCCTTCCGGTGCGCGCCGGCTCGACGCCGCTCGGCGTCGCCGCCCTCTCGTGGCGCGGCCAGGCCGAGCTCGACGACGACGCCTGGAGCTTCCTTCAGGCGCTGACCACGCAATGCGGCCTCGCCCTCGACCGGGCGGAGAAGTACGAGGGCGAGCGGTCGGTCGCCGAGACCCTGCAGCGCAGCGTGCTGCCACAGTCGATTCCCGTGCTCGAGGGTGTGCGCGTCGCTGCGCGGTACCTGCCGGGAATGTCGGCGCTCGACGTCGGCGGCGACTGGTTCGACACGCTGACGCTGCCCGACGGCAGGCTCGGCTTCGCGGTCGGCGACGTCGTCGGGAAAGGCGTCCGCGCGGCGGCGACGATGGCGCAGCTCCGGAACGGGATGCGGGCGCTGACGCTCGACGAATCCGATCCCGGCCGCACGATGACCAACCTCAATCGGTTGCTCGACGGGATCACCGACGCGCCGTTCGCGACGGTCGCGTACCTCACGATCGACCCGAAGACGCGCGCGGCGACGCTCGTCTCGGCCGGCCATCTGCCGCCGCTCGTGATCGAGCCCGCCGGCGAGGCGCGGTTCGTCGAGGACGGCCGCAACCTCCCGCTCGGAGTGGACGTCGACCAACCGCTCGAGGGGGCTCCCGTGCACCTGGAGCCCGGCTCGCTGGTGGTGCTCTACACGGACGGCCTGGTCGAGCGGGCGGAGCGCTCGATCGACGACGGTCTCGCCCGGCTCGCAGCGGTCACAGTGCCGGCCGACCGGGATCCCGAGCGGTTCGCGGACGCGATCCTCGAGGAGCTGCTGGGCGACGAGCGCTTGCGGGACGACGTCGCGCTCCTCGTGCTCGAGCTCGCACCGCTGCCGTCCCTCCCGCTCGCGCTCACGCTCCCGGCGGAGAGCGGATCGCTCCGCCGCGTTCGATCCGAGGTCGCCGACTGGCTCGAGCGGGAGCACGTGCCGGCGGGCGATGCAAAGGACATCCTGCTCGCCGTCTGGGAGGCGGCCACGAACGCGGTCGAGCACGGCAGTCGCGACGGCGGCACCGTGACCGTGAGCGCCTCGATCGTCGGGGACCGCGTGCGCATCGAGGTCGCTGACGACGGAAGCTGGCAGGAGCCACGCGTGCGGGAGAACCGTGGGCTGGGGCTGCGCGTGATCCGCTCCCTGATGACCGACGTGGAGCTCGACCACACGGATCTCGGGACTCGCGTTCACATGGAACGGTCGCTGTCGAGGCAGCCGGCGGGCAACGGCGGCAACGACGCGGACGAGGACCTAGGCGGCGACGAGGGATCGACGTTTCCTCCTGCTCCGCGCCGGGTAACCGGCCGGACGTCGAGACCTATGCCGAGGCAGGAGGTGGAGTGCGCATGCCCCCACGTGGAGTCGAGAAGGGCAGTAAGCGGGGCCGGCAGTACGAGCACATCAAGAAGTCCCTGAAGGATCAGGGGCGCTCCGAGGGTGCCGCAGAGGAGATTGCGGCGCGGACCGTGAACAAGGAGCGCGCCCGGCACGGCGAAGCGGCCGAGTCGTCGCGGCTCTCTCGCGAGGACATCTCCTCGGGACGCCGCGGAGGGCTCCGCTCGGGCCGGAAGGGCCCGCGCGGCCGGACCAAGGAGCAGCTCTACGAGGAGGCGAGGCACAAGGGCGTCAAAGGGCGCTCCAAGATGACGAAGGCGCAGCTCGCGCGCGCTGTCGGCTCGCGCGGGTGAGCGACCGGCTCGAGCTGCGACACGGATCGGCGAGCTGCGTCTACGTTTCCCGCCGCAGCTCTGTGGGTAGACACTCTGACCGGTGACGAGGAGACCATGAGCGATACGGAGGCAACCGACGACTTCGTGGTGGAGACCGTCGGGAGCGACGGGTCGATTCCCGTCATCGCGGTGCACGGCCAGGCGGACCTGCACACCGCGCCTCAGCTCCGCTCGGCGATCACGACGGCGCTCGACAACGGTGCCAAGGCGGCTCGTCATCGATCTCTCCGAGGCCACGTTCATCGATTCCATGACGCTCGGCGTGCTCCTGGGTGCGGTGAAGCGGCTACGCCCCAGCGGGGGCACGGTCGGCGTCGTCTGCGTCGACTCGCACATCAAGCGCATCTTCGAGATCACCTTGCTCGACCGCGTCTTCTCGATCCACGCCGATCGCGACGACGCGCTCGCCCGCGCGAACGGGAGCGCGTGAGCTCGACCGAGACCGCCGACCGGACAACCGTCGAGTTTCCAGCGAGCGTGGGGTTCCGGAACGTCGGACGGCTCGTGCTCGGCGGGATCGCCGCGCGCTTCGAGTTGCCGCTCGACCGGGTCGACGATCTGCTGCTCGCCGTCGACAGCGTGCTCCTCCAGGAACCACTCGGGGACACGATCAGGCTGGAGACGGAGGCGACGTCGACGGAGCTCCGCGTTCGGCTCGGCAGCTTCCGCTCCGGTCTGGTCGACGAGCCGAGCGTGCGACGCGTTCTCGCCCGGCTCGTCGACCAGGTGGGCGAGGAGCGTCAGCAGCGACGGGGCGACCGTGGAGCTCGTCGTCTCCGCCACCCGCCGAGCCGGCGGGGCATGAGGATGGCGCAGGACGTCGACTTCGTCGCGCTCATCGAGGCCCACCGGGCCGGAGACGAGCAGGCCCGTGACGCGCTCGTCGAGCGGTACATGCCGCTCGTCAAGAGCCTTGCCGCGCGGTACTCGGGTCGCGGGGAGCCGCAGGAGGATCTGATCCAGGTCGGCTCGATCGGCCTCCTCCTCTCGATCGAGCGCTTCGACACCGAGCGGCAGGTGCAGTTCACGACCTACGCGGTGCCGACGATCGTGGGCGAGATCCAGCGGCACTTCCGCGACCGGGCCTGGGCGCTCCATGTTCCGCGACGCATGAAGGAGCTGAGCGTGCGCCTGACGCGGACGGTGCAGGTGCAGACCGCGGAGCTCGGGCGGGCGCCGACGATCGCCGAGCTCGCCGAGGCGACGGGCGTCGAGGAGGACGAGGTCGTCGAGGCGCTGCAGACCTCGGAGGCGTACTCGACCCGTTCGCTGTCCCAGCCGCTCGGCCACGAGGGCGCCACCGACGAGACGATGCAGGACGTGCTGGGCATCGACGACCGTGGCTTCTCCGAGGTGGAGGACACCGTGCTCGTCGAGTCCGGTCTCGACGCGCTGGACGAGCGCGAGCGTCGCATCGTGGAGCTGCGGTTCTTCGACGGTCTCACGCAGTCCGAGATCGCCGCGCAGATCGGCATCTCGCAGATGCACGTCTCGCGCCTGCTCCGGCGGGCGCTCCACACGATGCGCGGCCGGCTCGAGGATGCGATGGAGGAGGAGGTCGGATGAGCGAACAGGTGGTGCGCCTCGTGATGCCGGCGAAGTCCGAGTACCTCATCCTCGCGCGCCTCGCTCTGGCCGGGATCGCCCGCCAGACCCCGATCAGCGAGGACGTGCTCGCCGACCTCAAGCTGGCGGTGACCGAGGCCTGCGGCAACGCGGTGCGTCATGCCTACGCCGACGCCACGGGCGTCGTCGAGGTCCGGTTCGTGGTCGCGCCGGAGTCGATCGAGATCGAGGTGCGAGACGACGGGGAGTCCCAGGGGGCGGACGCGCCGACGACCCTCCCGACCGACGGCATGCCGGCCGAGAGCGGCATGGGCCTCGCGATCATCGAGGCGGTCGTCGACCATGTCGACGTCGTCGCTCGCGGCGACGGCGAGCGCGGCACCCTCGTGCGGATGACGAAGCGTCTCGAGAACGTCTCCGGCGAGTAGCCGGCTACGAACCCTCGAGCGCGTCGGTCCGCGTCGGACGGATGCTCAGCACCTGGTCGAGGCCCGTGATCTCGAAGATGCGCCGCGCCGGCGACTCCGGGAGCACGACGAGAAGCTCGCCCTCCGCCTCGCGGAGCCGCCGCAAGGCGCCGACGATCGTCCCGAGACCGGTCGAGTCGAGGAAGGTCACGGCCGTGAGGTCGAGCACGACCCGCGGGCCCTCAGCGAGCCCGCCCGCCATCTCGGCGGCCTTGGCGAAGCCGGCGCGCAGGCGCGGTGCGTCGTGCGCGTCGAGCTCGCCGCGCAGGGTGACCACCGCGCAGCGGGCCTTTTCGTCGATGTGAACGAGTTCGTGCATCCGCTGAAACGTAGTGAAGGGGGCGCGAGGAACGCGCCCCCTTCGACGGACGCCCGGGGGCGCCCCCTGGTCTCGCGCCGCCTAGCGCCGCTCGACGACGCGGTCGCCGCCCTCGTGGACGACGGTCTCGCGCCGGTAGCCGCCGAAGCCGCCCCAGCTCGACCAGAAGATCAGGGAGATCAAGCCGCCGACGGCGCCGACGACCATCAGGATGATCCCGACCGTTTGCAGGTCGACACCCGAGACCTCGGCACTGACCGCCCAGGTCAGGATGGCCCCTACTGCGATGAGAATGAGACTGACACCGATGCCCATGTGATTTCCGCCCCTCTCCTTCTGGATGTAGTCGCCCGTCACGTCTTGGTGACATCGGTGTCTACCCTCGGCAGGCACCGGTGAAACCGCTGCTCACAGGGACGTTTGAGGCTTTGCCGTGTGGGAATGCAGGAGACGGAGCCCCGGCCGTCGGGATTGGACCTCACCGCCCAATCGCCCACCCGGCGGCCGGGGACTTCACCCGGCAGCAGTCGTGCGGCGGAGGTAGTTCGTGCGCAGTTACGAGTCGAGTCCGATCCGCTCCACGACCCGCGCAGCGGCGCACGCGGCCTGAGTCGACACGCCCGAGGCGAGCCTGTGAGAGGGGTCGCGTAACCGTGGCGCGTCGTGGAGGCTGGCGGCGACTCGGGCGGCGCAGACCCTTCCGCTACGTCGACGGCAAGGACAGGCGCATCACCGACGCACAGCGCCTCGAGCGGATCGAGCAGCTCGTCATCCCACCCGCCTGGCAGGACGTGTGGATCTCGCCGAACGCGTCCGCGCGACTGCAGGCGACGGGCGTCGACGCGGCAGGGCGGCGCCAGTACCTCTACCACCCCGACTTCCGCGCAGCCCAGGAACAGGCCAAGTACGACCAGCTCGTCCGTTTCGGAGAGCTGCTGCCGGGGTTCCGGGCACGGGCCGCGGAGCACCTGGAGCTCGGACCGTACGAGCGCGAGTGGGTCTGCGCCCTCGCCGCAACCCTGGTCAATCGCGGCTGGTTCCGGGTGGGCTCGGAGCAGTACGTGCGCACCGGTCGCACCTACGGGATCACGACCCTCACGAAGCGGCACGTCTCGGTTCGCGGCAAGCGGATCAGCTTCCGCTACCGCGGCAAGCACCGTGTCCTCGTCCGGACGACGCTCGTCGACGCCGAGCTGGCCGACGCGATGCGCGCCCTGCTCGGCCTCGAGGGCGGCGCCAGGCTCTTTCGCTTCCAGCGCGACGGCGCACACGCGAACCTGACCGGGCCGGTGCTCAACGAGTACATCGCCGAGAACCTCGATCCGAACTTCACCGCCAAGGACTTCCGCACCTGGGGTGGCACGCTGACCGCTGCGGTCGCGCTCGCCGAGCACGGGCCGCCGTCGTCGGACGCGGAGGAGCGCCGAGTGCTCGCTGCAGTCATGCGGCGGGTCGGCGACGAGCTCGGCAACACCCCCGCCGTCGCGCGGGCCTCCTACGTCAGCCCTGCCGTGATCGAGCAGTGGCGCGACGGCCGGACGCTCGAGCGCTTCCGCGCCCGCCGGAAACGCGTCGTCTCCGGCCGCGATACCGAGCTGCTCGCCGAGGAGGCAGCCCTCCTCAGCCTCCTCCGCTCCTGGCGCATCCGGCGTGCGAGGGACGACTAGCGCAGGGCGGGTGTCCGACTCGAAGTCGGACACGACGAGCACGCGCGACTGACGACTCCTGCCTGGCGAACAGGAGCAGGTGTCCGACTTGAAGTCGGGCACCGGGGTTGCGACCGCGACAGCGGGCGCCTTCAGGGATCTGCCCTCGCCGCAGGCGAGGGATCAAGCCGCAGGATTCGGCTCCTGCCGAATCCTGCCTGGCGAACAAGAGCAAGAGCAGGTGTCTGGCTGAAGCCAGACACCGGAGGGCGCGGGGCAGTTGCGGCGGCGCAGCCGACGCCTTCAGGGATCTGCCCGCCGCAGGGCGGGATCAAGCCGCAGGATTCGGCTCCTGCCGAATCCTGCCTGGCGAACAAGTGCAGCGCGAAGGGCCGGCAACGGCCGGCCCCTCGCGCCGACTGGCCACAGACCCCACGAGGGGGCGGGCCCGGTCTCCCCGTCGTGTCCTGCCCCGTCGATCGATGCTCAAACCTCGTGAACAGGACCCGGTCGGCGTTTTGCGTTCTCGGGGCAGTGGTACCCGCCAGGTATGGGAAACCGGCATGCCGGAGACGACCGCCCCGTCTTGCTCTTCTTCTCGAACCGTCGCTCGGGGCCAGCGCGGCGCATGTCGAGCCTCGTCGCCTGGATCCGCGTGACCGAGAAGAAGCGCCTTCGCGTCGTCGAGGTGGACGCCGACGTGAACCCGAAGCTCGCCACGGTGTTGGACGTCTCGGTCGTCCCTTCCCTCGTTCTCGTGCGTGGTGCCAAGATTCTCGGCCGTCTGGAGGGCCGCGTCACCGGTCGCGAGATCAGTCGGCTCATCAAGCCCCACGTCGCGGGTCTCGAGAGCCGAGGATCCGTCGGCCGCGCTCCGCGGCTCCGCGAGCCGCCGCTGACGCTGGCGCACAGGTAGGTGTCCGACTTGAAGTCGGACACCGGGAGCTACGAGGTGTCCGGCTGAAGCGGCGCCAGGATCTGAGCCGATCGTTAGCCGAAGGCAGAACACCTGTTGCGGTCGTGGCAACGAGGCCGTTGCGACCGCGAAGCGGGCGCCTTCAGGGGTGTGCCCCGCCGCAAGGCGGGGATCAAGCCGCGGGATTCGGCTCCTGCCGAATCCCGCCTGGCGAACAAGATTCAGAGCAACCAGATCAAGAGGAGGATGATCACGATCACGAGCAGCGTTCCGGCACCGATGTACATGTCGTCTCCTTCCTCCTTTCTCAGCCGAGCCACCAGAGCAGAAGCAGCGCAGCGGCGACGACCGCGACGATCCCCCAGATGACGAGCGCGACTCCGCCCAGCAGCACGAACGGGGTCTCCGAGGCGCGTCCACGCGCGACGGCCTCCTCGGTCGAGTCGGCCGGCCGCGAGGGGCCTGAGGCCGGGTCGTCGGTGGGGACGTCATCGCTGGACGGGACCACGTCGTCGGTGGATTCGGTGTCGTCCCTCTCCTGCGCCATGGGCCGGTAGGTACCCGACGAGCAACGGGGTGAAACGGGCGCGTAGGGGACATCGAAGTTTGGCGGAGCGCGGCCTCGGGAAACGAGTCGATGTGACCCTCGGCAGCGACGGCGTGAAAGGACGCACTCCCACGGCCACCGAGCCCGCACGGGCGAGGCGCCAGGAGGCGCGACGCCTCGAGAACGAGGCCCGCTTTGCGAGGTCCCGCGACCCGGATCGTGCGCGTCCATCTTCCGGCCCACCCGAGGGGCGAGGCTCCCGCAGGAGCCGAGCATCGTAGAGACGCTCCCCTCTCGCACTGGACGCGGTTGCGTCGTAAAGTGCGGGCGTGGAACGCTCGGCCCACACACAGGACGTCAACGACTGGCTGCAAGCGAGCTCACCGGAGCCGGGTGAGGGGATCGAGTTTCTCTGTGAGTGCGGCGAGAGCTCCTGCCAGGCCACGGTCACCGCGACGCGTGACCAGTACCTCGCAGCCAGGGAGTCACCGGACCAGCTCCTCGTCGCGAGCGACCACCACGACGCCGCCGAGCAGCGGGTCGTCCACGCCTGGGGCGCGCTGCTCGTCGTCGCGCCGCGAGCCGGCGCCGCCGTCGAGTCCTAGCGCTCGCCGGCTCGCGCCAGGGCTTTGCACCCGAGCGGTCGAGGAAGTTGACGCGGTGACGGCGGACGGCAAGGCCCCCGGCGGCGTCGCCGTCTTCGCACCCGTGACGATCCTCACGATCACGCTGGAGCGCGCGTCGGACGGGCACGAGGAGGTGCACGTCCATCCCGGCGGGCAGGGCGTCTGGCAGGCGCGGATGGCCAGGACGCTCGGCGCCCCGGTGACGCTCTGCACGCTGCTCGGCGGCGAGCCCGGGGCCGTGCTCGACGGATTGCTCGACGGCGAGGGCCTGGAGCACCCCCGCGTCGAGATGAGCGCGCCGAGCCCGACGTGGATCCACGATCGCCGTGAGGGCGAGCGCGTCTCCGTCTGGGAGAGCCCTCCGTTCACGATCGGCCGCCACGAGCTCGACGAGCTCTTCTCGGCGACGCTCGCGGCCGCGATGCGCTCCGGCGTCTGCGTGCTGGCGGGAACCCACGAGGGCATCGGCGCCCTCGAGCCCGACACCTACCGCCGGCTCGTCGCGGACCTTCGGGCGGCGGACGTGAAAGTCGCGATCGACCTCACGGGCGAAGAGCTGGCCCGGGCGCTCGAGAGCGAGCCCGACCTCGTCAAGGTGAGTGACGAGGACATGCTGCGTGAGGGTCGGCTCAGCGGGGACTCCGACGCCGACCTCGAAAGCCTCGTGAGCGGCCTGCACGAGGACGGCGCGGAGCGGGTCGTGGTCTCGCGCGCGGAGTCGCGAGCGCTCGCCTCCGACGGCTCGAGGCTCGTCGAGGTGGACTCGCCGCGACTCGACGTGGCCGACGCGCGGGGAGCCGGCGATTCGATGACCGGCGCTCTCGGCGTCGGCCTCGCCCGCGGATTGAGCTGGGACGAGACGCTGCGGCTTGCGTCCGGTGCGGCCGCGGTCAACGTGACGCGCCACGGCTCCGGCAGCGGGCGTGCCGACGCAATCGTCGAGCTGGCGGAACGCGTCCAGATCGTCGAGGCGGCCGGCGAATGACGATCGTCGTCACGAACGACGACGGCTTCGAGTCCCCGGGGATCCACGCGCTCGCCGCGATGGTGGGCAGGCTCGGTCACGAGGCGGTCGTCGTGGCGCCCGCACGAGACATGAGCGGCGCCAGTGCCGCGATCGGGCGCATCGAGCTCGACCTCCCGACGCCGGTCAAGCGGGTACGGCTCCCTGCTCCTGCCGACGACGTCGAGGCGTACGCCGTGGACGGCCCGCCCGGCATGGCGGCGCTGCTCGCGGCACGCGGAGGGATCGACGGGCTGGAGCCCGACTACCTCTTCTCCGGGATCAACATCGGCACCAACACCGGCCATTCGATCCTGCACTCCGGCACGGTCGGTGCGGCGCTCACCGCCGCGACATTCGGCCTGTCCGGTCTGGCCGTGAGCCTGGCCGTCTCGAAGCCGATGGCCTGGGAGTCGGCGTACGACTACGTCGAGGAGGCAATGTCGCTCCTGGAGCAGGCGCCTCGAGCGACGGTGCTCAACGTCAACGTGCCGGTGCCGCGACCCGGCTCGGCGCCTCAGAAGCTCCGCTGGGCCGAGCTCGACCGCTTCGGCTCCTTCCGGGTGGCGGTGGCCGAGCGACGGGAGGCGGAGGTGCAGCTCGAGTACAGGGCGACGGACACCGGAGGCCACGAGCTCGATCCCGACTCCGACACGGCGCTCGTGGATTCGGGTACCGCGACCATCACCGCCCTCGAGGCGATCCGCGCCGTCCCACCGGACGAGCTCCCGTTCGGCCGGCCGCCCCCTGAGCCGGAGCCTCGACTCGCCCCCGGCCCTCGCGACGTTGACCCGGCCGAGCGACCCGGCTGATCAGCCGGCCTTGGCTCGCTCGAGCTCCCGCTCGGCGTCGGCAAGGCCTCGTGCCGCCTCGTCCGCGACGGCACGCGCCTTCCGGGCCTCGGTCTCCGCCGACTCGGCCGCGCGCTCGAGCGTCCGCGCCTCCTTGCGGGCGGCCGCCACCGCCTTCCGCGCGGCCTCGACTCGACCTCGCGTGGCGGCTGCGGCCTTCTTCGGGGCCGGCGCCTCGCGCTTCGGCGAGCGCGCGGTGGCACCGGCCATCGCGTCGAACCCGGCTGCCTCGAGCGGCTGAGTGAGCCGCCCCGAGACGAGCAGCTCGGGGTCGGCGGCTGCCGCGGCGCGCAGGGTCGTCGCGACGTCGCGAAGGACGGCGTCGGACGCCCGTTGGCCGTCGTCGGCGAGCAGCGTCCTGGCCGAGCGGCCGAGTGCCTCTGCGGCGTTCCGGAACCGCTCGTCGGCATCCCGGCGCCCGGACTTCACCCCGTCTGCGGCCCGGACGAGCTCACGCACCTCGGCCCGCCGCTGCCGCGCGAGCTGGTTGACGACCCACGCGGCGAGCACGGGCTTCCGCAGCGCCGCGACCTCGGCTGCGTCGTCTCGAAGACCCTCGGCGCGGAGCTTCCGCGCAAGCGCGTCGCGCTCGCCCGTGAACTCCGCGAGCGGCAGGCCGAAGAGCCGGTCGGCGTCTTTCGTCATGTCCGGGGAGGCGCCGCCGGGGGGCGCCTCGATGCTTCGACCTCCGCGTCGATCTCCGCCCCGAAGAGGAGGGCGGCGCCGCCGAGCCAGAGCCAGATGAGGGTGACGACGACCGCCGACAGCGTGCCCCAGGTCTTCTCGAACGACCCGAACGAGGCGCTGTAGAACGCGAGCCCACCCGAAGCGGCGAGCCAGATCAGCATGGCGACGAGCGCGCCGGGCGAGACGCGAATCCTCGGCCGCCCCGCCCTCGCCGGGCCGAGCGTCAGCACGACGGCGAACGCGAAGAGGAGCACGACGAGGAGGATCGGCCACTGCGCCGTCCACCAGACCCAGCCGACGACCGTCTCCTGGCCCGTCGCCTCGCCGAGCCAGCGCTGGAGGTGAGGACCGAGGATCAGAAGTCCCAGCAGGAGGAGCCCTGCACCGACGAGGCAGACGACGATCACGAGCGCGACCAGCCGCTTGCGTACGAAGCCGCGCTCGTCGCTGCCGTCGAACGCAGTCGTGATCCCGTCCATCAGCGCCGTGGCGGCGGACGTCGTCGTCCACAGCGCGAGCCCGAGCCCGACGAGGGTGAGGAGCACACCGCTCGACGCCGAGCCGGCCGAGCGCTCGAGGCTCTCGCCGAGGAGCTCGGCGGCCTCGGGCGGCATGATCGACTCGAGCCGGCCGACGAGGCGGGCGACGTCACTCTCGTCGGTGACGAGCGAGAAGACGCCGAGCAGCACGAGGAGGCTCGCCGGGATTGCGAGGAAGAGCGAGTACGCGAGCGCCTGGGCCGAGGTCGTGATGCGATCCTCGCGCGCCTCGTCGACGGCGCGGCGGAAGATGGCCCAGGCTCCCCTCAGCCGGCCCGGCGCGGCGGCCGTGTCGTGCACCGCCGGGTCGCTGCCCGCGATCACAGCTCGACCACCAGGAAGTCGCCGTCGATGACCGGTCGCGCGACGTTGTGGACGGGCACGGTGCCGACCGCTCCGTCCGGACGCCCGTGGTGGGCATGGCCGTGGAAGACGACGTCGGGCCGGTGCGCGCCGAGAGGGCCTGCCAGGCGTCCCGAGCCGAGAAAGGCCCAGATTCCCTCCGGCTCGCCGACGATCGTCTCCGTCACCGGTGCATAGTGGAGCAGCACGAGCCGCCGGTCGCAGCCGGCGACCGCTTCCAGCCCGGCCTCGAGTGCCGCCACCTCGCGCGAGGTCTCGGCATACACCTCGCGAAGCAGCGGCTCGCCGAAGTCGGGGATCTCCGCGCCGGGGAACCCACCGACGAACCCCTTCGTGCCGACGACCCCGACCTCGAGATCCGCGAGCTCGAGCACGCGATGGCTTCGCTCGAGCACGACGATCCCCGCCTCCTCCAGGGTGGCGGTGATCTCGGTCGCGCGCCCTGCGTGGTGGTCGTGGTTGCCGAGCACGGCAACGATCGCGGCCGGCGTGTCGCGGCAGCCGTCGGCGAGCACCGCAGCCTCCTCCGCGAGCCCGTGCGTCGTCAGGTCGCCGGCCAAGAGGATCAGGTCGACCGTTTCGGCCACCTCCGCGACGCTGCGGGCAAGACGGTCGCGATGCTCCTCCGACGCATGGAGGTCACCGACGGCCGCGACACGGAGCCCGCTCACGGGTCGGGCCTACCCGTTCGGCGATTCGGTCTACCCGCACGCGGGTAGACCCGAACGTGGCCTACACGCCGAGCGAGACGTTCCCGGAGCTCCTCGAGGCGATGAAGAAGGGCGCGGCGGCCCTGCGGGAGGCCGAGGTGCCCTTCCTCCTCGGCGGCGGCCTCGCCGCCTGGGCGTACGGCGGCCCACCGACGGACCACGACGTGGACTTCCTCGTGCGCGAGCGTGACGCCGAGCGAGCGCTCGAGGCACTCGTCGAGGTGGGCATGCGGCCCGAGCGTCCGCCCGAGGGATGGCTTCTGAAGGCCTGGGAAGGCGAGATCCTCGTCGACGTCATCTACCGGCCGGCCGGCGGTCCCGTCGCCGACGAGCATTTCGACCGCGCCGCGGGCATGGAGGTGTCGGCGCTGCCGCTCCTCGTCGCCTCGATCGACGACGTGCTCGCGGCGAAGCTCCTCGCGATGAGCGAGCAGGACCCGGACTATCGGCCGGTGCTCGAGATCGCCCGCTCCCTGCGTGAGCAGATCGACTGGGATTTCGTGCGGGTGCAGGTCGAGGACACGCCCTTCGGTGCCGCGTTCTTCACGCTCGTGGAGCGCCTCCGGATCCTGCCGGAGCAGGTGCCGGCGTGAGCCGCGAGGTGTGAGCGCTGGCTGCGCAGGGTAGGAGTGAGCTTCCGACAAGAGTGAGGTGGACGGATGCCTACGTGGGCATGGATTCTTCTGATCGTCCTGCTGGTGCTGCTCGTGACCGGCGGCATCGGGTACGGCCGCCGCTAGTCGAGCGGCCTGCGGCGGGCGCCTCCCCCCGGCGCCCGCCGCCATTCCTATTCGAGGAGCCGGCCCGAGACCTCGAGCTCGTGGTCTCCGGCGAGAGAGGCGACGGCGTCCGACGGCAGGGTTGGCGCGTGGCGGCTCAGCGAGCCGTCTGCCGACCAGACGAGGTTGAGCCGCAACGCCGGGTCCTCGGCCGGGAAGTCGGAGCGGTTGTGTGCGCCCCGCGTCTCCCGCCGCTCGAGCGCGCAGTCGAGCGTCGCCCTGGCAGCGAGCAGCGACCCATGTAGGTCGAAGGCGTGCGCCAGGTCGGCGTACCCGGCGAGATCGGGTCGCACCTCCATCGACGCGGAACGCGCCTGCACCTCGTCGAGCGCCGCGAGCCCCTTGCGCAGTCCGCGTTCCGAGCGGACGACGCCGCAGTAGTCGGTCATCAGGTCTCGCACCGCCCGCTGCAGCGGACGAGCGAACTCCTCTCCACGCCGACCGAGCACCTCGTCGACCTCGTCCCGCGCCGCGTCGAGCGAGCCCCGGTCGCGCGTCTGCGCGGCGAGCGACGCCGACCAACGCGCCGCCTCACGGCCGGCGATCCGGCCGAAGACCAAACACTCCGCGAGCGAGTTCCCGCCGAGCCGGTTGGCGCCGTGGATCCCGGACGCGCACTCGCCGACCGCATAGAGGCCCTCGACGTCGGTCGCGTGCGTCTCCGGGGCGACCAGGACGCCGCCCATCGAGTAATGGGCTGTGGGCGCGACCTCCATCGGAGCCCTGGTGATGTCGATCATCGCGAGGTCGACGAACTGCCGGTACATCCGCGGCAGCCGGTCGAGGATCGTCGCTCGGTCGAGGTGCGAGACGTCGAGCAGGACCCCGCCGTGCTCGGTGCCGCGCCCCGCCGCGATCTCCGTGTAGTTCGCGAGCGCGACGCGGTCGCGGCTCGAGAGCTCGAGACGCTCGGGGTCGTAGCGCTCCATGAACCGCTCGCCCGCCGCGTTGCGGAGCACGCCGCCCTCACCGCGCACGGCTTCGGTGACGAGCGTGCCCGCGGACTGCTCCGGATGGACCATGCCGGTGGGGTGGAACTGCACGAGCTCCATGTCCTGGAGCCGGCAGCCCGCCTCGGCCGCGAGCCGCATCGCGTCGCCCGTGTTCTCGTCGCGACGGGACGACGAGCGACGCCAGATGCGCGTGTGCCCGCCGGCGGCCAGTACGACGGCGTCGGCCGCGACGAAGCATCGCTCGCCGTCGTCCACGCCGAAGCCGTAGGCGCCGAAGACGCGCCCTTCGTGGACGAGGAGGCGTGTCACGTAGAGGTCGTCCCGGATCGCGACTCCGAGCTCGGTCGCCCGCCGCACGAGCGCCTGTTGGATCTCCCTGCCCGTGTAGTCGCCGGCGAAGCACGTGCGGCGGTAGCGATGCGCGCCGAAGAACCGCTGGCTCAGCCGGCCGTCGTCCTCACGCGCGAGTCGCGCGCCGAAGCGCACCAGGTCGTCGATCGCGTCCGGGGCCTCCCGGCAGAGGAGCTCGACGCCGACGGGATCCGCAAGCCAGTACGACTCGCGCAACGTGTCGGCCGCGTGCTGCTCCCAGCTGTCCTCGGGATCCATCGTGCCGAGAGCCGCGTTGACCCCGCCCGCCGCGAGGGCGGTGTGCGCGTCGTCGCGGCGGCGCTTGCCGACGCAGAGCGCCTGGACGCCCCGCTCGGCGAGCTCGATCGCCGCGCGCAGGCCCGCTGCGCCGGTGCCGATCACGAGCACCCCGGTCGCGAGCCGCCGCTCCTCGACTCGTCTCACGGAGCTCATGTCAGCCCCGCCGCCAACGTGCCGCCGACGGCGAGGCCGAAGGCGAACGTCAGGGCCGCGAAGACGAGCGCGGCGAGAAACGCGAGCAACTGCCCGTCCGACCGGCCGGGCGGCGAGCCGCTCGGCACGGAGGGTCGCGTGAGGAGGTCCGGCGCGCTCGCGCCGCCGACGCTCGCGAACGAGAACTCCTCCGCGTGGAACCGTGCCTGTGGGTGACCTTCGGCTCCGAGCTGCGCGCGAAGGCTCTCGATCATCGCGGGCGGGCCGCAGACGAGCACGTCCGTGGCGGCGAGATCGTCGTGCTCCGCCGCGAGCCGCGTCCCGGTGAGGAAGCCGTCGCGCTCGCGCGTGACGAGGATGACGCGGAAGCCGTCGCGGGCACGTTCGAGCGCGCGGAGCTCGTCGAGGAAGTGCGCCTCGGCCTCGTGCTCCACGCAGTAGTAGAAGTCGACCTCGAGGCCGTCGCCTCGGTCGAGCGACCGCGCCATGGCGAGGAAGGGGGTCACGCCGATCCCTCCCGCGACCCAGATCTGCCTCGAATTCGGCACCCTTCGGTGCGAGAACGCGCCGAACGCTCCCTCGACGACGGCCTCGGCGCCCGGCTCGAGCTCCCGCAACGCGCCGGTGTAGTCGCCGAGGGCCTTGACCGTGATCCGGAGCGCGGGCTCGCCGGGGGCGGACGTGATCGAGAACGGATGGAACTGGTTCCGGATCTCGCCCGCCCTGAGCGAGACCACCTGACGCCGCAGCGAGAGCTCGAACGGCCGCAGTCGCAGCGACGGGAACGAGACGAAGAGGAACTGGCCAGGCAGGTGGTCGAGCGCCTTCCCCTCCGGCGACATGACGACCTCGGTGACCAGCTCGTCCAGCCTGTTCACGGACTCGACCCGGTAGCGCCGCCGCCGCACGAGGACGGAGCCGAGCACCGAGCGGTAGGCGAACGCTGCCAGCCCGAGGCTCGCGAGCACGGCGAGGTAGACGGTCAGCGCGCCCGAGTCGTGTGTCGTCCCTTTCGTCGCGAGCGCGTGGTAGGCGGCGAGGAGGAAGACGACCCCGAACGAGCGTTGGACGTACACGAACACCTCGTGCCCGAGCCGCCCGAAGAGGGTGAGCGCGAGAGCGACCGTCAGACCCGAGAACGCGAGCACGCCGGCGAAGACGGTCCACCCCGAACCCGGCCCGAGGAGCTCGAGCGCGCTCTCCGCAGAGAGCGTCGCCCGCCCCGCGAGCAGGAGGCCGACGTGCCCCAGGAGGAGGCCGAAGGCGAGCTGGCCGTTCCAGCGATGCGCGCGGTACATACGGTCGAGACCTCCGAAGAGGTCGGCGACGGGACGCAGCCGCGCGCCGAGCACGAGGTTGAGCGCGAACGCGGCCGTGCCGGCGTAGGCGAGCGCGACGGCAATGCTCGTCAGGCTCCGATACGAACCGTCGAAGCGGTCGGCGAGCGGGGCCGAGAGCGTCCAGAGGCCGACCGGCACGACGCACAGCGAGAGGAGGACGAGCGGGCCACGCGAGTCGGCGAGCGTGGCTCCGACCCGGTCGCTGCGCATGGTCCCTCCTTTTCTAGACGGTGCGTCTCGTCCGACTGCAGACTAGCATGAGACGAGACGTCTTGTCTCGTTGATAGGGTGAGCGAGTGACCTCGACCGACCAGCAGCCGCGCGAGCGGGGACGGCGGCGGAGCGAGCGCTCGCATCGCGCGATCGTCGATGCGACGCAGGAGCTGCTCGTGGAGCAGGGCTACCCCGCGCTGACGATCGAGGGGGTCGCGGCGCGCGCAGGGGTCGGGAAGCAGACGATCTACCGCTGGTGGCCCTCGCGCGCAGCGCTCGTGCTGGAGGCGTATCTCGCCGGCTCGGATGCGGTCTCGCCGCCGCCGGAGAGCGGGTCGACCCTCGACGAGGTGCGAGCGCTGCTCGACTGGCTCGCGACGGTGCTAGCGCAGCCGATCGGCGGCCGCGTGCTGGCAGGGCTCGTCGCCGACCTGACGCACGATCCCGACCTCGCGGGGCGGTTCCACCGCGACGTCGTGCCCGTCCGTCGACGTGCCATGCTCGGCGCGCTCGAGCGTGGCCGCGCACGTGGGGACGTTCGGGAAGACGCGGACCTCGAGCTTGCGATCGACGCCCTGCACGGCGCGGTCTTCTACCGCCTGCTCCTGAGCGGTGAGCCGCTCGACGCCGCGTTCACCGAGCAGACGGCCCGCCAGGTCCTCACCGGTCTCGCGCCGCGGAGCTGAACGGCGAGCGGCGGGACAACGCTTGTGTTGAAGTAACACAAGCGTTGTCTGGGTGTAGCGTCGGGCACATGCGGGACAACCGCTCATCGGGTCGCCTCGAGCCGTGACGGTGCCCGCGACGTCGACTCGAACCGAGGTCGCGACGCCGCGCGGGGTCGCGGCCGTGAATCTCCACGAGCGGGCGGAGGCCGTCGGCGGGCTCGTCCTGGGCCACGGCGCGGGCGGCGGCGTCGGAGCGCGAGACCTCGTCGCCGCGACGGCGGCTGCGCTGGAGTCGGGCTTCGCGGTCGCGCTCGTGGAGCAGCCCTACCGGGTCGCCGGTCGACGTTCCCCGGCGCCCGCACATCACCTCGACGCGGCCTGGATCGCGGTCGTCGAGCACGTCCGCGAGACGACTCTCCGGGACCTCCCGCTGGTCGTCGGCGGCCGCTCTTCAGGCGCGCGCGTCGCCTGTCGCACCGCGGCGACGCTCGGCGCCGCGGGGGTGCTCTGCCTCGCGTTCCCGTTGCGTCCACCCCGGCGGTCGGGTGCCCCGCCCGCGCCGGATCGGCTCGCCGAGCTCGACGAGGTCATGGTCCCGACGCTCGTCGTCCAGGGCGTCCGCGATCGGTTCGGGATGCCGCCGCCGAGCCCGACGCGCACGGTCGTCGGGGTACAGAGCGACCACAGCCTGCGCACCGATCTCGCCGCCGTCGAGGCTGCAGTGCGCGACTGGCTGGCCCTCCTCGCTGGGCGAGGGCCGGTGTCCGACTTGAAGTCGGACACCTGAAGCACGGTGTTCCGATGAGTTCCCGCGAACCGCGGAGTCATCCCAGTGATGGCCTCCGTCGAGCCACGAGAGCTCAGCTTTGCCGTGTACGGCCCGATCGCACGGGACGACCTGAAGGGACTCTGCGCCCGGGTCGGTGGCCTGCTCGCGGCAAGCGACGCGAGCGACGCGTACTGCGACGTGGCGAGCGTCACCCCCGACGCGGTCACGGTCGACGCGCTCGCGCGGCTGCAGCTCGCCGCTCGGCGCTTCGACCGCCGCGTGCGGCTGCGGAACGCGTCGCCGGAGCTCTTGCGGCTCGTCGCCTTCATGGGCCTCGAGGACGTGCTTCCGGAGTGAGCGGCTCAGTCCAGGCGCGACGGTAGCCGGAAGAGCGGGAACACCCGCTCGGTGTCGAGGAAGAACGTCAGCTCGACGATCCGGCCATGCTCGAGCTCGACCACCTGGAGCGCCCACGGGTCGTAGCCCTTCCCGGACGCGCTCGGCTTGTACTGCCCGAACGCGGGCGAGCCGTTCGCGGCCCTCGTCGGGAGGACCCGCGAGCCCCGGCACGCGGCGCCGGGCCCGACCCACCACGTCAGGATGTCCTCCCGTCCCCGCAGCCACAGGTCGAAGGGAGGCATCGACTGGGTCGCGTCCTCGTGGATGAGCGAGGTCAGGGCCTCCATGTCGTACTGCTCGAACGCCTCGACGTAGCGGGCCAGGAGCTCGCGCTGGGCCTCGTCGGCCGGCGCGGCGGGCTCACTCACGTTCAGGTCGCTCGCTTCGAGCGTGGCGCGGGCGCGCTGCAGGGCGCTGTTGACGGAAGCGACGCTCGTCTCCAGCAGCTCGGCCGCCTCGCTCGCCTGCCAGCGGAGCACTTCGCAGAGGATCAACGCAGCTCGCTGCTTCGGCGGCAGGTGCTGGAGCGCCGCGACGAACGCGAGCTTGATGGTCTCGCGCGCGACCGCGACGTCGGCCGGATCGCCCTCCTCCTGGAGCACGAGCGCATCGGGTGCCGGCTCGATCCACGTGACCTCGGGGAGCGTCGAGAGATTGGACTCGATCGGCTCGCGCGCCGGGCCGAGGTCCATCGGGCGGGCGCGTCGCTCGCGCCCCGAGATCATGTCGAGACAGACGTTCGTCGCGATCCGGTAGAGCCAGGAGCGCAGAGCCGCGCGGCCCTCGAACCGGCTCAGGCCCTTCCAGGCGCGGAGGAGGGTCTCCTGCACGGCGTCCTCGGCCTCGAAGACCGAGCCGAGCATCCGATAGCAGTAGCCCGTCAGCTCGCCGCGATGCTGCTCGAGCGCGCTCTCGAGCTCGCTTCGGGCGAGGATCGTGGTACCCGTGTCCGCCATCGGCGCCCATGCTACGCACCTCCCGACCCCCTCCGAGGGGCGGAAGACCGTACTTTCGCGCGCCGGCCCCGCAGGCGGGCATCGGGACCTTTGGCGCCCGATGCCCGCCTGGACTACTTCGCCTAGGACGTGATCCGGAGCGCGTCCGCAGGCAACTGCCCGCGGATCTCGCCCGCGGGGTTCCGCGCCGTGTGCACGTTCACGTACGCCCGGCCCGCCTCGAGCGCCGCGAGCGTCGCCGCGTTCAGGCCCCTCGTCCCGCGCTGGCCGTTCCGGCACGGGCCGCACAGAGCCACGGCGACCGGCCCCGCCCGTCCCGCCCGGCCGAGGTGGATGTGCGCCGCGACGGCGCGACCCGACAGCCGTGCGAAATTCAGCTGCCAGGAGACTGCGCCGGTCGTCCCCTCTGTCGTGACGGTGGCGACGAAGGTGCCGGCGGCGCGCCTGACGTTGCCCTTGGGCTTGGGCACCTCCTGCCGCGACGTGAGCGCGGTGCGCAACGGAGCGGTCACGCCGACCTGGCCGCGGATCTCACCAGGCTTGTTCGTGTCCGTGTGGACGTTCACGTACGCGCCGCCCGTCTGGAGCGCCGCCAGCACCGTCGCGTCCACGGTGGCGGTCCCGCTCGCGGGGCTCGTGCACGGGCCGCAGAGCGGCACGACCACGGGCCCGGGCTGCCCGCGGGCCGCGACGTGGATGTGCGCCGCGGTCCCGGGACCGGTCAGGCCGGTGAAGGTCATCTCCCACTGGAGACTCGCGCCCGCGCCCGACTGGGTCGCGGTCGCGGTGAAGGCGCCGCGTGCCCCGGAGACGTTGCCGGTCGGTGCCGGAACCTCCGACGGGGCGTTCATCGTCGCGATCAGGCCGATCGTCGTCGCCTGCCCGCGCGCATCGGCCGCCGCGGCAGCGGCCAGCGCGAGCCCGAGCGCCAGCGCGGCGGCGGCCGCCGCGAGCGCGAGCCCCCGTGCGTGTCGAAGCTGAATGGACATCGTCCCTCCCATCCGGGTCGTTGTGTGCTGCCCCCAGAGGTACGAGGCGACACGCGGATCGGTTCGCGCCGGGAGGGACGGAGCGGGCGCGGGGCAGGCGCGGGCCCGCCGGCGCGGGCCTCGCGCGAGGGACGTGCTACTTCGGCTGCGGGACGACCCGGATGTAGGGCTTGGGCTCCTCCCAGTCGCCGAAGAGCTCCTTCGCCTCGTCGTTCGAGACGGAGCCGGCGATGATCACGTCGTCGCCCTGCTGCCAGTTCACGGGCGTCGAGACCTTGTGCTTGGCCGTCAGCTGCAGCGAGTCGATCACCCGCAGCACCTCGTCGAAGTTGCGTCCCGTCGTCATCGGGTAGATGAGGACCAGCTTCACCTTCTTGTCGGGCCCGATCACGAAGACGTTGCGCACGGTCTGGTTGTCGGCGGGCGTCCTGCTCTTCGGGTCGCCTTCGACGTCGGCCGGGAGCATCCCGTAGAGCTTGGAGACCGCAAAGTCGTGGTCGCCGATGATCGGGTAGTTGGGGGCTGCCCCCTGCGTCTCCTCGATGTCACGCGCCCAGCCTTCGTGGTCGCTGGTCGTGTCGACCGAGAGCCCGATGACCTTCACGTTGCGCCGGTCGAAGTCCGGCTTGATCTGCGCCATGTAGCCGAGCTCCGTCGTGCAGACGGGCGTGAAGTCCTTCGGGTGCGAGAAGAGCACCGCCCACGAGTCGCCGATCCAGTCGTGGAACCGGATCGTCCCTTCGGTCGTCTCCGCCTCGAAATCTGGTGCCGTGTCACCGATCTTGAGCGTCATCGCGCCTCCTCCAACTCGACGTTGCCGCATCGACGGGTCGCGACCGACCCTCAGGTCATCCGAACGCCGTCGGCGACTCGATTCTTCCACAAGTGAAGTGAGCCGTGACGACCGTCGAGGGCGTCAGCGCGCCCGGGCGCGGAAGCCGTTCGCGGGCGTGGAGCCGCTCCAGGAGAATCCCGGCGCGACGACGCGCGTCACCCTCGCGCGGTACGTCCCGGGTGCGAGCGACCGCGAGAACGTCATTCGCCCGGCAGTCGTTCTTCCCGCCGCGCTGCCGAGCGACTTGCCGTTGCGCGTGAGCGCGACCGTGACCGTGGCGTTGCGGACGCGGGCGCCGCGCGTGTCGACCAGCGTCGTGAAGACGAAGAGCCGGCCGCGTGCGACGCCGAAGCGGATCGCCGAGACGCGCACGGCGGGCGGTGGGCGGACGGTGAGCGACGCGTTGGCGGTGAGCGAGGCCGTCGGCGTCGTGAGCGTCGCGGTGACGATGCCGGTGCCGGGCACGCTCGACGCGACGAAGCTCGCCGTCGCGCCCGAGGCGGGCGAGACGGTGCCGCGGGACTGCGGCTCGATCGTCCACGCGACCGCCGCCGGGCTCGAGTTGCCGAACTCGTCGATCCCGACGGCTCGCAGTGTCACGGCTCCGCCCGCGAGGACCGTCGACGCAGGCGGATCGACCCGCAGCGAGACCGGTGGCGCGCCCGAGACGGTGAACGGCTGCGTCCCGGTCACGACGCCCGCCACCGGAGGCGCTCAGCGTCGCGACGCCGGCGGTCGTGTCCTGGTAGTAGAGCCGGGTCGTCGCGAACGTCCCGGCGGGGAGCTCGAACGTGACGGTCGGAGCGAACGGGCCCGGTCGGGCTCGTCGCGAAGGTGCCGGTCGGTGAGGACGAGCTGACCGTCGCCACGACCGGCGCGACCGGTCGCGCGGCGACGCGGGCGACCTGCACCTGGACCCCGATCGGCGCCGAGACGACGCCTGCCCCCGCGGTCTGGGGCGGCGAGGCGAAGCCGAGCGTCGTCGGCGACCATGCCCGGAAGGCGCGCCAGCGGGTCACGACCGACGCGCCTTCCAGATCGCCGACGCAGTAGCGCCCGTCGGCGCAGGCGTTGACGCCCGGATCGCCGGGCACCACGGTCTGGGAGTCGCGGATCGCCGCGGCCATGCGATCGAGGACGATTCCCGTGTCCTGCTGGAAGATCTCGAACGCCTGCTGCGTCGCGTTGCGCGGCGCCCAGGCAAAGCCCCAGTGATCGGCCTGCTGGCCCGTGCGCGCGCTGTGGTTCCGGAGCGCGTAGACCTGGGCCGAGACGTACTGCTGCATGAGCTCGAGGCTGACGTCCGTCCAGCCGAAGGCGGAGGTCCACTGCCAGGCGGCGTTCGCGACCGGGCTCGAGGCCGCTGCGAAGAAGCGCGTTGGCCGTGCCCGAGGCCGCCGCGCCGGCGTTCGCGAGCAGATCCGAATGGCGCAGGTAGTCGACGAGCGCGTCGCGACGGGTCGCGGCGTCCGCGCCGGGAGCCGCGTAGCCGCGGACGTCGCCGTAGACCTCCTGCGACCAGTCGCTCACGTAGGAGCTCATGTCCGTCCAGAACGCCGCGTCCTGCAACCACTCCTGCATGCGAGCCTTGTAGGTGCCGACCTCGCTGACGCGCTGGCCGATGCCGACGACGAAGACGACGCCCTTCGCCGTCGGGCCTTCGCCGCCCGCGTCGTAGAGCCCGCGCAGGAACTCGCGGATCTCGGCCCGCTTCGCGCCGTCTCCGCGCCGGATCGCCGAGGTGAGCTCGTTCACCGCCCAGGTGTCGCCCGCCTCCACGTCGAAGCCCGCGGCAACCATGCTGCGCCGCGCCTCGACCCCGGCCTGGTACCACGACGAGCCGGTCTGCGCCACCCACTTCTGCCAGCTCGTGAGGTGGATCTCGGCGAGTGCATGGAACTGCGGCCCGAGCGAGCGGATCTTCACCGCCTGGCCGGGACGCGCGCGCGTCTTCTGCCCGACGACGGGCGGCACGGAGACGTAGTACTGCGCGCAGGGCGAGGCGTGCGCGGCGAGCCTCGTCGCGAGGCGCACCCAGTCGGACGCGGCGTAGAAGACGGCGCGCAGCGGCCGGCAGTCAGCTGCGACCCGATACGTCCGGAAGACCTGCCGGTCACGGAGCTTCTCGAGGAGCTCGGCGGTCGCTCGCGGCTCGAGCGACGGCACCGGCTGACCCGGCCGCAGCCGAGACCTGACCCGGAAGCGTGAGCGCGCCGGCGAGGCAGGCGAAGACGATTGCGAGCTGGAGACCTCGGCGCATCGCAGCAGGCTACGCAAGCCCTGTGATGGACCTGTATGGGCCGGCGGGCCGCTCAGCGGTCGGCGAGGACGGCTGCGAGCTGGTCGAGCGTGATGTTCCCGCCGCTGCAGACGAGCACGACGCGCTTGCCGGCGAGCCGTTCCCGCAGCCGCAGCGCACCGGCGAGCGGGGCGGCGCCGGCGCCCTCGACGAGGTTCCGCGTGTGCTCGATCATGAGGCGCGTCGCCCGCGCGAGCTCGTCCTCGCCGACGAGGACGAACTCGTCGAGGTGCTCCCAGAGGATCGACTGCGGCAAGGCGAAGCCCACCCGTGTCGCGAGCCCTTCCGCGGCGGTCTCCATCCGGTCCTCGCACACCGCGCGGGCACGCCACGACCGATATGCGGCGGGCGCCGCCTCCGCCTGGACGCCGATCACCTCGCACGACGGGCGCAGCGCCTTCGCGACGATGCACGCCCCCGCGGCCCCGCTGCCGCCGCCGATCGGGACGACGACCGCATCCACGTCCGGGTCGTCCTCGAGCACCTCCAGCGTGTGCGTCCCGACACCGGCGATCAGCTGCGGCTCGTCACCGGAATGGACGTACCGGAAGCCGTGCTCGGCGGCCAGCCGCTCGCAGTGCTCGCGCGCCTCGTCGAAGTCGCGGCCGTGCTCGACGATCTCGGCGCCGAGCGCGCGGATCGATCCCACCTTCGCGGGGTTCGCCCCCTCCGGGACGCAGATCGTGACGTGGACGCCGAAGCGCCGTCCGGCGTAGGCCAGCGACTGGCCGTGGTTCCCGGTCGAGGCAGCGATGAGCCCCTGGCTCCGCTGCTCCTCGGGGAGCTGCGAGACGAGGTTCACGCCGCCGCGCACCTTGAACGCGCCGGTCGGCAGGTGGTTCTCGTGCTTGACGCGCACCTCCGTGCCGAGAAGCTCGGCGAGCCCCGCGTGCGAGTAGAGCGGCGTGCGGGGAAGGTGAGGCCCGATTCTCCCCGCCGCGGCACGCACGTCGCCGAGCGTCGGGGCGGCCATCGTCGCCGGGCTCGCCTGCATGCGCCCAAGCTACTCGACGGTCAGCGTCCCCTTCATGACCGCCCGTCGCATGACCCGGCAGCGTGCAGAGGGTAGGCCTGTTCCTCCTCGGACGCCGAACCAGCCTTCTACGCGGCCACTATCCCTGCGGGCGCCACGGCCACGTCCAGCCAGACGTCGGTTCGGCTCGCCGCGCCGCCGGCATGCAGCGCGCCGCCGTGCGAGCGAGCGATCACCTGGACGATCGCCAGACCCAACCCGGCTCCAGGCCGTCGCGGATCGCCCCGGACGAAGGGCTCGAAGAGCGCGTGATCGACCGCTGCCGAGCCCTCGTCGAGGACGTGGAGCTCCACGCGGCCGTCGACGGCGCGCGCATGGAGCACGACGTCGCCGGCACCGTGGACGAGCGCGTTGTCGACGAGGTTGCCGAGCGCTTGCTCGAGCCGCAGGCGGTCCGCCTGCGCAACGATCCCTGCTTCGGCGTCGACCCGGAGCGACCGACCGAGGCCCCGCGCGCGAGAAAGGTGGCGGTCGCGAATACGCGACAGCAGTGCCCGGGCGTCGACCGGCTCGAGGTGCACCGGAACCGCCCCGTCGGCCGCGCGGGCGAGAACCAGCAGGTCGTCCGCGAGCCGCGAGAGCCGCTCGGTCTCCACGAGCGCCGACCGCAACGCGGTGACGAGCTCCTCGCGCGAGCGCTCGCCCGTGAGCGCGAGCTCGAGCTCGGCGCGCAACGCGGTGAGCGGCAGGCGCAGCTCGTGGCCCGCGTCGGCGACGATGCGACGCTCTCGCTCGAGCGCCGCGTCGAGGCGCTCGAGCATCTCGTTCAGCGTCGCCGCCAGTCGCTCGACCTCGTCACGTGTGTCGGGGACCGCGAGCCTCCGCCCGGGCTCGAGCGCAGAGACGGCCTCCGCCTCGCGCCGCATCGCCTCGACCGGCTCGAGCGCCCCAGCGGCGAGCCGGTAGGCGGCGAGGGACGAGAGCGCGACCACGACGGGGCCTCCCAGCAGCAGCCCGGCGAGCAGCGATTCGAGTGTCTCGGCTTCCGTCGAGTCGTCGAGCGCCCGCCCGAGGCGGACGTAGAGGAACGCCCCGGCGAGCCCGAGCAGCACGGTCATCGTCAGGGCGAACGCGAGCGTCAACCGCAGGCGGATCGGAAGCCGGCCGAGGCGGCTCACGCTCGGCCACCGCCGGGATGCAGCCGGTAGCCGGCCCCACGCACGGTCTCGAGCGAGCGCACGCCGAACGGCCGGTCGAGCTTCTCGCGGAGGTAGCCGACGTAGACGTCGACGATGTTCGAGCGGCTCTCGAACGCCATGTCCCAGGCGTGCTCGAGCAGATCGAGGCGGCTCAGCACCTCGCCCGGGCGCTGCATGAAGGCCTCCAGCAGCGCGAGCTCCTTCGGCGTCAGCCCGACCTCTACGCCACCGCGCCAGACGCGACGCTCGGCCGGGTCGAGCCGCAGCGTGCCGACCTCGAGCACGGCGGCCCGCTCGACCGGGCCGCGCCGCGCGATCGCTCGGAGTCGCGCGTGCAGCTCGGCGAGCGCGAACGGCTTCGCCAGGTAGTCGTCGCCGCCGCCGTCGAGTCCCGCGACACGGTCCTCGACGGCATCCCGGGCAGTGAGGAAGAGCACCGGTGCCTTCACGTCCTGCGCGCGAAGGCGCCGGCAGACCTCGAAGCCGTCGATCCCCGGCAGGCCGACGTCGAGGACGATCGCGTCGTAGGGAGCGGCGGCGCCCATCCAGAGCGCGTCCTCGCCGCTCGCGGCGACGTCGGTCGCGTGACCCTGCTCGGCGAGGCTTCGCCGAACCAGCTCGGCGAGCTTCGCCTCGTCCTCGACGACCAGGATCCGCACGACCTCATTGTGGGACGTGAGCGATGAGAGCGAGGTGAGGGCAGCTCTGCGCGCCGGGTGTCCGACGTCGAGTCGGACACCCGCGTGCCCGTAGGCTTCGTGGATGCCGCCGAGGGCCGATCCGGCACACACGTCGCGCACCCGGGTGCGGCGTCTCCCGGAGCGCGGCCGCTACGACCGCGAGACGATCGACGCCGTGCTCGACGCCGGGCTCGTCGCGCACCTCGGCTTCGTCCACGACGGGCAGCCGTTCGTCGTCCCGACGCTCCATGCTCGCATCGGCGACGACGTCTACGTGCACGGCTCGGCGGCGAGCCGCACGCTGCGACACCTCGGCACGGGGATCCCCGCGTGCGTGACCGTCACCCTGCTCGACGGGATCGTGCTCGCGCGGTCGGTCTTCGAGCACTCGATGAACTACCGCTCGGTCGTCGTGCTCGGCACGGCGACGAGCGTCACCGGCGAGCGCGAGAAGGCGACGGCGCTCGAGGCGTTCACCGAGAAGCTCCTTCCCGGCCGCTGGGCCGAAGCCCGGCCCCCGACCGCGAAGGAGCTCAAGGCGACCTCGGTCCTCCGCCTGCCGCTCGACGAGGCGTCGGCCAAGATCCGCACCGGCGGCCCGACCGACGGCGACACGCCCGACGCCGAGCTCGACGTCTGGGCCGGCCATCTTCCGCTCGCCGTGCAGGCGCTCGCTCCCGTCCCCGATCCGGCGCTCCGCTCAGGCATTCCCGTCCCCCCTGCGCTCGACCCGTATCGGCACGAGGGCCTCGTGCCGTGACGACGCCGGCATTCGACACCGTCGTGATGAAGTTCGGCGGCTCCTCGGTCGCCGACCCCGAGAAGGTGCGCACCGTCGCCCGCCGGCTGGTCGACGCACGGCGCCGCGGCGCGCAGGTGGTCGGGACGGTCTCGGCGATGGGCAAGACGACGGACACGCTCCTCGCCCTCGCGTCGGACGTCTCCCCCGCGCCCAACCCGCGCGAGCTCGACATGCTCCTCTCGACCGGCGAGCGCATCGCGTGCGCGCTCGTCGCCATGGCGATCCACGACCTCGGCGAGGACGCGGTCTCCTACACCGGCTCGCAGGCCGGGATCCTCACGGATTCGTCCCACACACGGGCGAAGATCCGGGAGATCCGCGGCGACCGGATCCGGTCGGCGCTCGAGCAGGGGCGGATCGTGCTCGTCGCCGGCTTCCAGGGCTTCTCGCGCGACACCATGGAGATCACGACCCTGGGTCGCGGCGGAACGGATGCGACGGCCGTCGCGCTCGCCGCCGCGCTCGGCGGCGCCTGCGAGATCTACTCGGACGTCCGCGGCGTCTTCACCGCCGACCCGAGGCTCGTGCCCGAGGCGCGCAAGCTCGCGGTCGTGTCGTACGACGAGATGCTCGAGATGGCGGCCTCGGGCGCGAAGGTGCTCATGCTCCGCTCGGTGGAGCTCGCACGAAGCCATGGCGTGCGCATCCACGCGCGCTCGACGTTCACCGACGAGGAGGGAACCTGGGTGCAAGAGACAGGGATGGAGCAGGCGATCATCTCGGCGGTCACGCACTCCGAGACGGACGTGGTGTTCACGCTCACGGGCATCCCCGACCGCCCCGGTGTCGCGGCCCGCATCTTCGAGGGCGTGGCGTCGGCGCAGGTGAACGTCGACACGATCATCCAGAACGTCGTCCACGGTCGCGCCGAGATGTCGTTCTCGGTGCCGACCGAGGATGCTCCAGCGACGAGCGGGGCGATCACCGCGCTCCAGACGGAGCTCGGCGCGTTCGAGGTCGAGGTCAACGAGCAGCTCGGGAAGGTCTCGTTGATCGGAGCAGGCATGCGCTCGCACCCGGGCGTGGCGGCGACGATGTTCCGGACGCTGGCCGAGCACGGGATCAACCTCGAGATGATCTCGACCTCCCCGATCAAGATCTCGTGCATGATCGCGCGCGACCGGATCCCGGAGGCGGTGCGCGGGCTCCACGACGCGTTCCAGCTCGAGCGCGAGCCAGAGGCCGAGCCCACGATGTGAGCCGCCGTAGTGCGCAGACCGGTGTCTGACTTCAAGTCAGACACCTGCCGTTGCGCGCGGGTGCAGAGAGCAGGTGTCTGGCTGAAGCCAGACACCGAACGACGCGGCGAAGGCAGGCTCCGGCCGTACGGCGACGAACAGGCACCGGTGAGCAGTCGCACCGTCGAGGCGGTGATCACCGGCGCCGTCGGGCTCGTCGCCGTGATCGTCGTCCGGTGGGCCCTCGGGGTCGCCTTCGCGCGATACGAGCGGCGACTCGCCAACCGCGATCCGGCGGAAGCCGCACGCAAGCGAACGACGCTCGCGTTCCTGCGCCGCGTCATCGTCGCGTTCGTCTTCACGGTCGCGGTCTGGAGCGTGCTCTCTCTCTATCCCCAGACGGACCGGATCGTCAACGCGCTGCTCGCCTCGAGCGCCGTGCTCGCCCTCGTCGTGGGTCTGGCGTTCAACGTCCCGCTCTCGAACCTCGGCTCGGGGCTGCTCGTCGCGTTCGCGCAGCCGCTCCGGCTCGGCGATCGCGTCACGATCGCGGACGAGACCGGCTTCGTCGAGGAGATCAGCCTCCTCTACACCACGCTGGTCACGGACGAGGCGCGTCGCGTCTACATCCCCAACACGCAGCTCACGACCTCGGCGATCGTCAACCGCACGATCCGCGACCCGCGGCGAGTCATCTCGGCAGCGTTCCCCGTCCGGCTCGGCGCGTCCGTCGACGAGGCGCGTCAGGTGGTGCTCAGCGCCGTCGGACGCGTCGACGGCGTGCGGCACGACGAGACGCGCGTGCTCGTCGGGGACGTGAAGGAAGGCGCCGTCTGGCTCACCGCCACCGTCTCGGCGCCACTCGACGCGGACGTGATCCAACTCGGCTCGCAGCTGCGCGAAGAAGTGCTGGACGCGCTCGGCGAAGCCGGTGCGCTGGCGGCCTAGGGCCGCCCCGAGCGACGCTAGGTGTCCGACTTGAAGCCGGACACCTAGCCCCTTTCAGACGCAGTCTTTGAGCGGCTGCGCCTCCGGCAGGCTCTCGAGGCGCTTCAGGGTGTTGTTCTCGATCTGGCGGATGCGCTCACGGGTGACGCCGAAGGCGCGACCGACCTCCTCGAGCGTGCAGGGCGCCTCGCCGAGCAGGCCGAAGCGAAGCTCGATCACCTTGCGGTCGCGGTCGGGCAGCGAGCCGAGTGCCTGCTCGATGTCCTCGCGGCGGAGCGAGAGCGACGCGGTGTCGAACGGCGACTCCGCCTGGTCGTCCGGCACGAAGTCGCCGAGCGAGGAGTCCTCCTCCTCGCCGATCGGCTTCTCGAGCGAGATCGGCATCTGCGCCATGCGCAGGATCTCGCGCACTTCCTCGGTCGACATCTCGAGCTCTTCGGCGACCTCCTCGGGACGCGGCTCGCGACCGAGACGCTGTACGAGCTGGCGCTCGATGTGCACGACCTTGTTGAGCTTCTCGACCATGTGCACCGGGATCCGGATCGTGCGGGCCTTGTCTGCGATCGCGCGTGTCACCGCCTGCCGGATCCACCACGTGGCGTACGTCGAGAACTTGAACCCCTTGCGATGGTCGAACTTCTCGACCGCCCGGATGAGCCCGAGTGACCCCTCCTGGATCAGGTCGAGGAACGAGAGACCGCGCCCCAGGTACCCCTTCGCGATCGAGACCACGAGCCTCAGGTTCGCCTCGATCATGTGCTGCTTCGCCGACATGTCCCCTCGCTCGATCCGCTTGGCGAGCGCGACCTCCTGGTCGGCGGTCAGGAGCGACACCTTGCCGATCTCCCGGAGGTAGAGGCGCAACGAGTCGAGCGACGGCTCGACCGTCAGGTCGAGCTTCGGCGCGGCTGCCTCCTCGGGCGGCACGATCGGCTCCTCGTGCGGCAGCGCCTTGTGCAGCTCCCCTTCGTGGAGCTCGATCGAATGGTCGATCAGGTACGTGGTGAAGTCCTCGAACTGCTCCTTCGTGAGATCGACATCCTCGAGCGACTTGACGATCTCGTCGTAGGTCAGGAACCCCTTCTCCTGTCCTTGCTCCACCAGCTTGTGGAGCTCCTCGACGTCCGGAAGGGCGGTTTCGACTGAGAGCATGTACTCCCTTTCCCCCACTGCGGTTGACGGTGACGGACCCTACGAAACGCAACGAGCCGGACCTCCCACGTCCGGCTCGACCCTCAGGCGGCGCATCGTATACATGCGTGCATGCAGATGGAAGAGTCCGATCCTCGATCATCGATGATCGGTGAAGCGCTCACGCCATGATGCGGATCGACCCGACCGCCTCCCCGTGGCTCGACCGGACCTCGTCGCCTCCGAGCTCGCTCGCATCGATGCCGAGGAGCGAGAGGACGTGCGTCACCGCTCGCCCGAGGGGCCGGAAGGAGCCGTCCACCACCTTGAGCGCGATGCCGAGGCCGTCTGCCGACGCGGCGCAGAAGAGCCCTTCCGCCCCGCCCTTGGCCACCCAGCCGTCGAGCGTCTCGATCAGCCGGGCGTCGTCGGCGACCGGGCCGTAGAGGAGCCGCGGATGAGCGCGCATCGCGCCGATCACCCGCTCGCCGCCGTCTGCCTGCGCGAGGCGCGTGAACGCGTGCGCCGAGCGCTCGATCGTCAACGCGAAGGTCGGCACGCCGCAGCCGTCGACGCCGGTCGGCAGCGAGCCCGGCTCGACCTCCGCCAGCTCGGCCACCTCGCGCAACATGGCCTGCTGGCACGGGTGCTCGGCCAGCCGATAGCCGTCCGTCCGCCATCCCTTGGTGCGGCAGAGCGCGAGGAGCCCCGCATGCTTGCCGGAGCAGTTGTGCGAGATCCGCTCGGGGCCGCGCCCGCACTCGAGGTCGTCCTCCGAGGCCGGGGCGTCGGCGAGGATCCGGCGCACCACCGCGAGCTGCTCCGGCGCCGCGCCGTGGGAGGCGCAGACGAGCGCGAGCTGCTCGTCGTCGAGGTCGGGCCTTGCCCGCGCGACGGGAAGCGCCTGCATCGGCTTGGCGGAGGAACGGAGGTACGTGACCAGCTCCGGGTCGCCGGCCGCAAGCTCGACGCGCCCGTCGCGGACGGCGACCGCGTGCACCACGTGGCGCGCCTCGACGACGTCGCCGCGCTTGACTTCGACCACGAGGGCGTCCACGGCGGCGGAGCGTACCGCCCGGTGTCCGACTTGAAGTCGGACACCTAAGCTGGAACGCCATGCCTGAGCTGCCCGAGGTCGAGGCGTGGGTGCGGGAGCTCGATCCGCTCGTCTCCCGCTCTCCGGTCGAGTCGGCGCGCCCGGGTCACATCGCGACCCTGAAGAGCTTCGACCCGCCGCCGAGCGCGCTCGAGGGCCGCGTGTTCGCCGGCTCGCGACGCCGCGGCAAGAACCTCCTCTTCCCGACCGAGGACGGCGAGCTCGTCCTGCGCGTGCACCTGATGAGCGCCGGACGGCTCCGGTACCTCGCCCCCGGCAAGAAGGGCCCGGCGAAGCCGATGTTCCGCGTCGCCTTCGTCGACGGCGGCGAGCTCCTGCTCACGGAGGCCGGCAAGAAGAGACGCGCGGGCGTGTGGCTCGTCACGCCGGACGCACTGGAGGCCGAGCTCGCCCACCTCGGCCCCGACGCGCTCGAGCTCGACTCCGCCTCGCTCGCGCCGATCCTCCGGCGCGAGCGACGCCAGCTGCACTCGCTCCTCCGCGACCAGCGCGCGCTCGCCGGGATCGGTCGCGCGCATGCGAACGAGATCCTGTGGGAGGCGCGGCTGCCGCCGTTTCGGATCTCGGCCGAGCTCTCGGACGACGAGGTCGAGACGCTCGCGCAGGCAATCCACGACGACCTGACCCGGGCGCTCGAGCTGCGGCTCGCCGGCAAAGGTGACGCGGACGTCTACCGCGTGCACGGGCACTACGGCGAGCCGTGCCCGCGCTGCGGGGAGACGCTCCAGCGCGTCGACTTCGAGGAGCACACGATCACGTACTGCGCCGCCTGCCAGACGAGCGGCCGGATCCTCAAGGACCGGCGCCTCTCGCGGCTCCTTCGGTAGCGTCGTCCCCGTGAGCGATCTGCCGCTCGTGGGCGACCTCCAGGCCTCGGCGCCGCCGGTCGGGCTCGCGCTCTCGCGGGCAGGCGTCACGGGGGTCCACAAGGCGATCCGAATCCGTCGGGGCTCGCAGGAGATCCTGATGGCCGCCGAGCTCGAGTGCACCGTCGATCTCGCGCGCGACCAGAAGGGCGTCCACATGTCGCGCTTCCCCGAGCTCTTCGACGAGGCGATCGACGACGTGGTGCTCGGAGAGGGCCTCCTCGTCGAGGTGCTGGCGGACCGGATCGCGACACAGATCGTCGAGCGCCAACAGGCGCTCAGAGCCGAGGTGCGCATCGTCGCGCGCTGGCCGCTTCGCCGGAAGACGCCGGTCACCGATCTCGCGACGCAGGAGATGGTCTCGCTGATCGGCATCGCGGCCGCTACCGGTGCCGGCGCGCGTCGCGTCGTCGGAGTCGAGGCGACCGGGATCAATGCCTGCCCCTGCGCGCAGGGCCTCGTTCGAGGCCGCGCCGCCGAGCGGCTCGCCGAGGCGGGCTTCGGCGACGACGTCGAGCGGATCCTCGACCTGGTGCCGCTCGCGACGCACAACCAGCGCGGGCGCGGGCACGCTGCTCGTCGGCACGGCGCGCGAGCTCGACGCGGAAGACCTCGTCGGAATCGTCGAGCGCTCCATGAGCGCGCCTGTCTTCGAGCTCCTCAAGCGACCCGACGAGCTCTTCGTCGTCGAGCACGCGCACCTTCGGCCTCGCTTCGTCGAGGACTCGGTGCGCGTCGCCCTGAGCGAGCTCCTGGCCACTCAGCCCGGGCTCGCCGACGACGACTTCGTCCTCTCGCGCCAGGTGAACCTCGAGACGATCCACGACCACGACGTCGTGGCGGAGCGGTGGGGGACCATCGGTGAGCTCCGCGGCGAGCTCGCGGACGGCGAGGCGGCGCCGCGCCAGACGACGCTCGAGACCTGGCTCAGCGCAGCGCGCGCCTGACGAACCGCGCCCGGACGGACGTCGCCTTCGTCATCGGCACCGTGCACGCGCCGACTCGGCGGACGCAGGCCCCCGACCAGCCGGCGAAGCGCCAGCCCGTGCCGGCGGTGGCGACGAGCCGGAGCGTCGTGTACGAGCTCGCGCTCCGGGCGCAACGGAGGACGGTGCAGCGCACGTTGGTGCCCGTCACCGAGCCGCGACCCACGACGGAGAGCGTGAGCGGGAAGCGCTCCGGCGCGAAGAGGGCCGTGACCGCCCGCTCCGCGCCGAGCGTCAGCGAGCAGCTGTCGGCTCCCGTGCAGGCGCCCGACCAGCGGACGAAGCGCTGACCCTCGGCGGGCAGCGCGTCGAGCACGAGCTCCGAGCCCTGATCCCACTCCGTCGTGCAACTCGCCGAGCACTCGACGCCTGGCAGGTCGCCCTCGACCGAGCCACCGCCCGTGATCGTGAGAGCGAGCCGGATCTGCCGCGTCGCGAGCCGCAGCCAGCGCGAGTCCTGAACGTCGAGCCACGTCCCGGGGTGCGCGTAGTAGTCGTTGCGCCCGACGTCGAGCGCGAGAGCCGCGAGCCTCGCCGCAGGGGCGTACGGATAGAGGATGTCGCCGGGGCTGTCGCAGGGGTGACCGCTCGAGTCGGGGCAGGCGTTCGGCGGCCCGCCGGCTGGTAGCGCCCCGAACGCGTGAAGCAGCTCGTGCGTGGCGACGACCTCCGTCGGGACGGCCGCACACATCGCGAGGTAGACGATCGCGATCCCCGCGCCGTCGGCCGTGCCGCCACCCTCGCCGCACGGCGACTCGGGCCCGGTCGGCCCGTCGTAGTAGACGAGGTGCTTGTCGAAGCCCGGCTGGCGCGGATCGCGGACGAGCGCGTCCGTGATCTTCTCGAACCGCGTCTCGTCGGCCTGAAGTGCCGCGGCGCCCTCGGCAAGCCGGAACACCAGGATGTCCGCCTGCGGGCCGCAGGCGAAGGTCACCCGGTCGAAGCGCGGCTCGCGCTCGAAGTCCTGCGTGCGCCACCACCCGGCGATCTCGTCGACGTCCGCGGAGATCTGGGGCGCACGCTCCGCGCTCCGGTCCGCTCCGTCGGACGGGATCGCATAGACGACGCGGATGGAGTGACCCGTGACGGTCGCCGGCCGATCCTCGGTCGTCGTGGTGCCGCACCAGGGCGCCGCCCCGGCTCCGTCTGCGAGCACGGCGGCCAAAGCGACCGCCGCCGCCACGACGACCAGCGACCGCAAGAGCCGCGCCGCAGACCCCTCGACCCGCACGGGCGGATCATCGTGCGGCCACCCGGCGCGGTCAACCGGCGCGCGGCACGGTCCGCGAGAACCGCGGCTCCGTGCCGGCGAGCAGCCGGCGCACGTTGTGCCGGTGGAGCAGGATGACGCCGAGCGCGGCGACGGCCGAGAAGCCGACGATGGGCCACGAGCTCCCGAAGGCGAGACAGAGGACGGGGAGCGCCGCCGCGGTCAGCATCGACGCGAGCGAGGCGTACCGCGAGAGCGCGAAGACGACCAGCCAGACGACCAGACAGGCAGCCGCCGCGAGCGGTGCGAGTGCCAGCGCGACGCCCCCTGCCGTCGCCACCATCTTCCCCCCTTTCCCGAAGCCGAGGAACACGGGGCGCGCGTGTCCGATCATCGCGGCCGCGCCGGCGAGCACGCCGACCCAGTCGCCGCCGACCCGCAGCCCGACGAGCGCCGGGACGAACCCCTTGGCGACGTCGAGCAGCGCGACCGGAATGCCGAGCGAGCGGCCGTAGACACGCCAGACGTTCGACGCGCCCACGTTGCCGCTCCCGCGTTGCCGGACGTCCTCTCCCTTGACGAGGCGTGGGAGGACGTACCCG
Source organism: uncultured Actinomycetes bacterium (assembly GCA_963791895.1). Taxonomy (GTDB): domain Bacteria; phylum Actinomycetota; class Thermoleophilia; order Gaiellales; family Gaiellaceae; genus Gaiella. The sequence goes on along the minus strand of CAWBTY010000019.1, from coordinate 130,692 downwards.
AACGGGATCGAGCCGAGCAGGTAGGCGCCGACGACGATGAGGACGTCCGCGATCACGGCCGGGAGTCGTCCCGGCGCTCCGCCCGGCGGGAGCCGAGCCCGACCCGTGCGTCAGGAGGGGATGCGAGTACGACGAGATCCACCCGTTCACGACCGTCCAGTCGAGATTCTCGAAGAACGCGTCGACGTACGAGGGGCGATCGGTCTGGTAGTCGAGGAAGTACGCGTGCTCGTAGACGTCGAGCGCGACGAGCGGCGTCGCGTTCCAGACGGGGAACGTGTTCTGCGCGTCGCCGAGGTAGTTGAAGAGGCGGCGCTCGTCCCAGTCGTACGCCGTCCACGCCCACCCACGTGCGGCGATCGCCGTCGCGCGCAGGTCCTTGCGCCAGGCCTCGACCGAGCCGAAGTCCCGCTCGACGAGCGCGCGGAACGCCCCGTCCGGATCTCCGCCCTCACCGCCGAGGTGCGCGAAGTAGAGCTCGTGGTTCTTGATCCCGCCGATCGCGAACGTGAGGTCGACCTTCAGCGCCCGAACGTCCGAGTACACCTGGTTCGCCTTCTCGAGATCGACGTCGCCGAGCGCGCCGAGGATCTCGTTCCGCTTCGCGACGTACCCCTGATACAGGCGGTAGTGGGCCTCGACGGAGGCGCGCGAGATGCCGGAGAGCTGGAGCAGCCGCGGCTCGAGCGGTCGGGCGGAGATCTCCTCGAACTGCGGCATGGCGCTCCTCGGGTTTGGCGGGACGAAACCGGCGGGAGCATATCCTTGCGTGGAAACGCCGACCCGAAGGAGAGACATGGCCTACTCCGTGCCCGACCTCGCGTATCCGTTCGACGCGCTCGAGCCGCACATCGACGCGCGCACGATGGAGATCCACCACGACAAGCACCACGCCGCGTACGTCGACAAGCTCAACGCCGCGCTCGAGGGCACCGAGTGGATGGATCGGCCGATCGAGGACGTGCTCGCGAATCTCGATGCGATCCCGGACGACAAGCGCGCGGCCGTGCGCAACAACGGCGGCGGGCACGCGAACCACACGCTCTTCTGGGAGATCATGGGGCCCGATGGGGGCGGCGAGCCCACGGGCGACCTGGCGGCGGCGATCGACGACACCTTCGGCTGGCTCGACGAGCTCAAGCAGCAGGTCAACGACGCGGGCGTGAAGCGGTTCGGCTCGGGCTGGAGCTGGCTCGTCTGGGACGGCGACGCGCTCGCGGTCATCTCGACTGCCGAACCAGGACTCGCCGCTCATCGAGGGCAAGACGCCGCTCCTCGGCATCGACGTCTGGGAGCACGCCTACTACCTGAACTACCAGAACCGCCGTCCGGACTATCTCGCGGCCTGGTGGAACGTGGTGGCGTGGGACGCGGTCGCCGGCAAGCTCGACGCGGCGCGCGCGGGGTAGGCGCGCGCGGCGGAGGGTGGGGACGTCGATGCTGCCGCCCGTCCCCCCTCGCCCGCGCGGCGCGGGCGCCCGGCGAATCCGGGCGGGGCGCGCGAGCGTATTCCGAGTGTGGCTGCGGCGCTCACACTCCGGCTTCCGCTGTCCGAACGGCGGTCGCCCTGGAGCGCCTTTCTCGTGAGCGCGGACTCGCGCACGGACGCAGAGCTCCTCCGGCTCGTCGCGACCGGCGATCGCTTCGCATTCGAGGAGATCCACCGGCGCTACGCGCGCTCGGTGCTCGGGATCGCGCTGCGACGGATCGGCGACCGCGAGCGCGCCGAGGACGTGACGCAGGACACGTTCGCGAGCGTGTGGCGCTCGGCGCGGCGGTACGACCCTTCACGCGGCGCGGCGGCGTCGTGGCTCTACACGGTCGCGCGGAACGCGATCGTCGACGGCCTTCGACGCACGCCGCCGCCCGCGGTCGACGACCCGCCGGAGGTCGCCTCCCCGGGCCCGGGGCCCGACGACGCGGCCGAGGCGGAATGGGTCGCGTGGCGCGTCCACAGAGCGCTCGAGACGCTCCCCGAGCAGGAGCGCTCGCTCGTCGAGCTCGCGTACTGGAGCGGGCTTTCGCAGAGCGAGATCGCCGACTACGTGAACGTCCCGCTCGGGACGGTCAAGACGCGCACGCGGTCGGCGCTCCGCCGCCTCGCGGACGAGCTCGATGGGGAGCTCGGATGAGGGATCTCCGCGAGCTGATCGGCGACGACGTCGAGCCCGCCGAGCTCGAGCGTCTGCAGCGGGTCCACGCGCTGCTCGGGACGGTCGGCCCGCCGCCCGAGCTCCCGCCCGAGCTCGCGGCGACTCCTGAGCCGCCGCGCGCGCGGGTGATCCCCATGCCGCGCCGGTACCGCTTCACGGCCGTCGCCGCGGCCGCCGTGGTGGCCGCGGCGCTCTTCGGGATCGGATACCTCGTCGGCGCCGTGCCGGACCAGACCGTCGACAGAACGGTGGCGATGAGCGGCTCGGGGGGTGCGACGGCCGAGCTCGACCTGTTCGAGCAGGACGAGGCGGGCAACTGGCCGATGGAGCTCCGCGTCGACGGGCTCCCCTCCGGGACGTACGAGCTCTGGCTGACACGCGACGGCGACCTCGCCGAGCCGTGCGGCCGCTTCGCGGTCTCGGAGTCGAAGACGACGGTGCCGCTCAACGCGCCGTACAAGCTGCGGCAATTCGACGGTTGGGTGGTGGTGCCCGTGGGCGAGGAGGAGCCGGTGCTGACTACGTAGTCGGTGTCCGACTTGAAGTCGGACACCTCGTCTACGACTCGCCTACGTCTGGGCGTTCTTGCCCTTGTCCTTCGCCTTCCCGTTGCCGTTCTCGTCGTCCTCGGCCTCGTCGGCGTCGGAGCCCTTCGCGGCCTTCCGCTCCGCCTTGGCCTTCTCCTTCGCCTCCCGGGCGGCCGCCTTGTCCGCCTTCGCCTTCCGGAGCTGCGCCTGGGTGCAGGCGCCGGAGGTATCGCCGTGGCGGCGATGGGCCGGCCACGCGTTGACGGACACGTTGATCGTCACCTTCGCCTTGTGACAGACCGCGACCTTGGCCTGCGTCTCGGTCGTACCGGTGCCTGTCTCGGTCGTCGCCCGCGAGCCGGCGCTCCCCGCGAGCCCGGGGCCGACCGCGACGGCGAAGCCGGCCACCGCTGCAAGCACGCTGACGGTGCCCAGCACGAGCCGTCCCTTTCTCGTCCGGTGCTTCACGCGCTCCCCCTCTCGATGAGCCTTCCCTCACGCTATCGGAGGCGAACGCGAGTGTCGAGACCGCGATCACCCGACCGAGGGATGGGCCGCGAGCCGACGCGGCTCTCGGCGCAAAAAAACACTGAGCTGGCAAACCCGAAGGCCCGCCAGCTCAGATGCGGAGAATCTAGGGCGCGGCTCGGCCGGATGCAAGTCCCGCTCCGCCCAAATAGCCGCAAATTGCGACTTTTTGTTCGGACTCGACCTCGGACGTCACCGGTTGTCGCGCGGCGGCGCGAGGGCTACCTTCAGGGCGTCACCCGCCACGTCTCAAGTCGGAGGCACGCTTGAGCCTCGAGCGACCCTGGCTCCTCGCCACGCTGCTCCTCGTCCCGATCGCGGTCGGCGCCTACGTGCTCGTCCAGCGCCGCCGCGCCCGCTACCCGGTCCTCTTCACCAATCTCGACGTGCTCGGCGCGGTCGCGGCCCGCCAGCGGGTCCGGCGCACCCACCTGCCCGCCGCGCTGCTCGCGCTCGCGCTCGCCGCGCTCGCGATCGCGACCGCGCGTCCCCAGCTGACGCGACTCGCACCCATCGAGCGCGCAACGGTGATCCTGGTCGTCGACACGTCCCGGTCGATGGAGTCCCAGGACGTGAAGCCGTCGCGGCTCGCCGCCGCGAGGGCTGCAGGACGCGCATTCCTCGATCGCGTGCCCGGCAAGCTGCGCGTCGGGCTGATCGCGTTCTCGGGCGACGTGAGCGTCCTGGCCTCACCGACGACCGACCGCGAGCGCGTCGGCCGTTCGCTCGGCGCCATCGGCACGCACACGACGGGGTACGGAGGTACCGCGATCGGAGACGCTCTCGCCCGTGCGGTCGAGCTCGCCCGCGACGCGGTGCGAGAGCGCGAGCTCGCGTCCGTCGCCCCCGCGCCGACGACGGGCGTCGACGGCGCCGTCTCGATCCTCTTCCTCTCGGACGGACGGCAGAACCGCGGGATCCTCCCGCCTGCGGAGGGCGCGCGTCTCGCCGAGGAGGCGGGGCTCCCGTGTACACCGTCGCGCTCGGCACCAACCCGGCGGCGCAGGCCGCGCCCGACCCGGGTCCCGGGCAGGGCTTCGGGTCGGGAGCCCGCTACCGCGCGCCTGATCCGGCGACGCTGCGGATGATCGCGAGCCGGACGGGTGGCGAGTTCTTCGAGGCCCGGTCGCGCAAGGCCCTGAGCTCGGCGTACGAGAGCCTCGGCTCGCGCCTCGGTCGCGCGTCGCGCCGTACCGAGGTGACGTTCGCGTTCGTCGGGGTCGCGGCGCTCGCGCTCGCCGCCGCGGCGCTGCTCTCGCCGTTCCTCTGGCCACGCCTGCCTGACCGCTAGCGACGAATCGACCTGACGGTGGCGCGCCAGGCGCCGCGCGGGGCGGTGACCTCGACGACGTCCCCGACCGCGGCTCCGAGCAACGCGGAGCCGAGCGGCGAGTCGGACGAGACGCCCCCGCGCGAGGCGATCGTCACCTCCATCAGCTCTCCGTTCTCGTCCGCGATCTCGACGATCGAGCCGGGGCCGACGTGGTCGTTCGTGTCGTGGTCGACGACCACGGCCGTCTGGATCCGCCCGCGAAGCTTCGCGATCCGTGCCTCGAGGAGCCCCTGCTCGTTCTTCGCTGCGTGGTACTCGAAGTTCTCGGAGAGGTCGCCGAACGAGCGCGCGGTGGCGATCGCCTCGACCGCGGCAGCGCGCTGCGGCCCCTCGAGCTCGGCCAGCTCGGCCTCGAGCGCGTCGCGCTGCTCCTGGGTGAGGATCTCGCCCGAGGCAGTCATGGCGTGGAGGCTACCCGGCGTTCGTAGCAGGCAAAGACCCAGCCCTCGTGCTCCTCGCGTGCGACCTCGCGCCAGTCGCCCCACTCGACCTCGGGAAAGCTGACGTCGCCCTCGGGCTCGGCGTCGACCCAGCTCAACGCGAGCCGATCGGCAACCGGAAGCGCCTCCGCGTACACCTGCGCCCCGCCGACGACGAACACCTCCTCGTCCATCGTCTGCGCGAGCGAGATCGCCTCCGGGACGGTCGCCTCGGTGAGCACGCCCTCGGCGCCCCTCCAGTCCTCCTGCCGCGTGACCACGATCGTCGTCCGCTCCGGGAGCGGCCGCCCGATCGACTCGTAGGTCTTCCGCCCCATCACGAGCACGTGCCCGAGCGTGAGCTCCTTGAAGCGGCGCTGCTCACCCGGAAGCTGCCAGGGAATCCCGCCGTCGGCGCCGATGACCCCGTTCCGGGCGACGGCCGCGACGAGCGTGACGGTCAAACGGCGATCGGCGCGCGGATCGCCGGGTGCGGGTCGTAGCCGTGCACCGTCACCGACTCGAGCTCGAAGTCGTCGATCTCGCGGCACGCCGGATCGAGCACGAGCCGCGGCAGCGCCCGGGGCTCGCGGCCGAGCTGCTCCCGGGCCTGGTCGAGGTGGTTCAGGTAGAGGTGCGCGTCGCCGAGCGTGTGCACGAACTCGCCCACCTCGAGCTCGGTGACCTGGGCGACCATGTGCGTGAGCAGCGCGTACGAGGCGATGTTGAACGGCACGCCGAGGAACGTGTCGGCCGAGCGCTGGTAGAGCTGGCACGAGAGCCGCCCGTCGGCGACGTAGAACTGGAAGAAGGCGTGACACGGGGCGAGCGCCATCTCGGGCAGGTCGGCGACGTTCCAGGCGCTGACGACGTGGCGGCGCGAGTCGGGCTCCGTGCGAATCCGCTCGATCACCTCCGCGAGCTGGTCGACCTGTCTGCCGTCGGGCGTCGGCCAGGAGCGCCATTGCCTGCCGTAGACGGGCCCGAGCTCGCCGTCCTCGTCGGCCCACTCGTCCCAGATCGTGATCCCCCGCTCCTGCAGCCAGCTCACGTTCGTGTCGCCGCGAAGGAACCAGAGGAGCTCGCCGACGACCGAGCGGAGGTGCACCTTCTTCGTCGTCACGAGCGGGAAGCCCGCCGCCAGGTCGAACCGCATCTGGTGACCGAAGACGCTGAGCGTGCCGGTGCCGGTGCGGTCGTCCTTCGTCGCCCCGTCGTCGAGCACGCGTTGCAGAAGGTCGAGGTACTGCCTCACCCCGCCGACGGTACCAGGGCCCCGGGACGGGATCTCAGCCCGGGAGCTTCGTCACGCGAAGCACGAACGCGAGCGTCGCGGGCCCGACCCGCCCGACGACACGCCAGCACCCGACCGTGGGGAACGTGAGCCCCGTCGCCTGGAAGCCTCGAGACCCGTACCCCTCGGGAACGTGAGCGCGCAGCGGGGCCGCCGGCCCGTCGAGCCGGCGGCCGGTGATCCGGAGCCTGCCGGGAGTGCCGCGCCACCAGCCGAGCTTCAGCGAGACGGAGCCGTCGGGCGCGATCGTCGCCATGACGCCCGCCATCGGGCAGCAGACCGGCGCGCACGACGCCGTCCGGCCAGTACATGCCCGCCCGGAGTCGATCGTGGCCGTGGTTGAAGGCACGAGCCGAGATGCCGGCGCCCGTGTCCGGCGCGGGGCTCCGGTTCGGCAGGCTCACCGGGCACCTCGCTCGCGGCGGCGGGCCACCCGCCTCCGACGTCGCGATGCCCGAGCCGAGCAGGAGCGACGACACCACGACAACGCCGGCGAGCGACCGTCCGATCACGCCGCTTCTACACCACGCGGGGCGCCGCGGTTCCGTCAGAAGAGGCCGACCGTGCTCCCGTCGGCGGCGACGTCGATCGCGAACGCGGCGGGCGACTTACCGAGACCGGGCATCGTCTGCATGTCGCCGCAGAGCGCGACGATCCAGCCGGCGCCGGTGTACGGGCGGAGGTCTCGCACCGTGACGGTGAAGCCGGTCGGCGCGTTCCGGAGCGTCGCGTCGTGCGAGAGCGAGAGGTGGGTCTTCGCCATGCAGATCGGCAGGTGGCCGAGACCGCCCGCCTCGAACTGCGCGGCCTTCGCCTTCGCGGTCTTGAGGAGGAAGACGTCGTCGGCGCCGTACACGTTGCGCGCGATCGCACGGATCTTCTCCTCGATCGGTGCCCGGTCGGGATACGCGAAGCGGAAGTCGTTCGGCTCGTCGGCGGCCGCGACGACGGCCTCGGCCAGGGCCGCGGCCCCTTCGCCGCCGTCCTCGAAGCCGCGCTGCACCTCCGCCGCGTACGCGCCGTGCTCGAGCGCGAGGCGCTGGACGAGCTCGAGCTCGTCGGTCGTGTCGGTCGCGAACGCGTTCACGGCGACGACCGCGTTGAGCCCGAAGTGCCGCACGATCCCGACGTGCCGCGCGAGGTTCGCGGAGCCCTCCTCGATCTCGGCCATGCCACCGTCGAGATCGCCGCCGTGGTGCTTGAGCGCGCGCACCGTGGCGACGAGCACGACCGCGCTCGGGCGCAGGCCGCCGATGCGACAGGTGATGTCGAAGAACTTCTCCATCCCCATGTCCGCGGCAAAGCCTGACTCGGTGACGAGGTACTCGCCGAGCTTGAGGCCCACCCGGTCGGCGACGAGCGAGTTGTTGCCGTGCGCGATGTTCGCGAACGGCCCGCAGTGCACGAACGCGGGCTGGCCCTCGAGCGTCTGCACGAGATTCGGCTTGAGGGCGTCCTTGAGCAGCACCGTCAGCGAGCCCGCGGCGCGGAGCGCCTCCGCCGTCACGGGCTCGCCCTCGAACGTGCGGCCGACCGTGATCCGGCCGAGCCGCTCCCGAAGGTCGGCGAGGTCGCGCGCGACGGCGACGACACCCATGACCTCGCTCGCGGCCGTGATGTCGAACCCGGTCTGCCGCGGGTAGCCGTTGACACGTCCGCCGAGCCCGGTGACGACGTCCCGTAGCGAGCGGTCGTTCATGTCCATGCAGCGACGCCAGGAGATCGAGAGCGGGTCGAGACCGAGCGCATTGCCGTGCAGGAGGTGGGCGTCGATCAGCGCGGAGAGGAGGTTGTTCGCCGCCGTGATCGCGTGCAGGTCGCCCGTGAAGTGCAGGTTCAGGTCCTCCATGGGCACGACCTGAGCGCGCCCACCGCCGGCAGCGCCGCCCTTGACGCCGAACACGGGGCCGAGCGACGCCTCGCGCAGCGCGAGCACGGGCCGGCGGCCGATCGCGCCGAGGCCCTGCGTGAGCGCGACCGAGGTCGTGGTCTTGCCCTCGCCGGCAGGTGTCGGCGTGATCGCCGTGACGTTGACGATCTTCCCGTCGGGGCGCTCCGCGAGGCGCTCGAGGATCGAGAGGTCGACCTTCGCCTTGTAGCGGCCGTACGGCTCCAGCTCGTCCGGCTCGATCCCCGCGTCGGCCGCGACGTCGGCGATCGGGCGAAGCGTGGCGTCCTGGGCGATCTCGAGGCTCGAGCGCATCGGCCGAGATATACCGCTCGCGCGCGGTGCCCGCCTGCGCTACGGCGTGCCGCGCCGGTCGTTCAATGCGTCGCGACGCTGCCGAGATGGCGCGCGTGCGCGCCGCTCTCGAGGATCTCGCCGATCTGCTCGACGACGAACCGCAGCTCGTCGTCCGAGGTGTAGAAGTGCGGCCCGAGGCGGAGGCCGGCCTCCGGGCGAAAGTCGCAGAGGATCTCGCGCTCGGCGAGCTCGCGGTGGACGGCGGGGAAGTCCGGCACGTGCACCGTGACCGTTCCCCCACGCCGCTCGTCGTCCCGGCGGCTCCGCACGTCGAACCCTGCGTCGTCGGCGAGATCGATCAGGAGCTGCGTCTGCCGGAGCGAGTTCTCGCGGATGCGCTCGACGCCGATCTCCTCGATCACGTCGTATCCCGCCGTCGCCGCGTAGTGGGCCGGGACGTTCGGTGTGCCTGTGAGGAAGCGGGCGGCACCCGATGCGTAGCGCATCTCCTCCTCGAAGCCGAACGGCGCCTCGTGCGCCTGCCAGCCGGTGAAGGTCGGCCGGAGGCGCTCGGCCAGATCGGGCCGGACGTAGAGCCAGCCGTTGCCCGGCCCGCCGCAGAGCCACTTCACCGACCCGCCGACCGCGAAGTCCACGTCGAGCGCGGCGACGTCGAGCGGGACGATCCCGGCCGACTGGTAGCAGTCGAGGACGACGTGGGCGCCGACCTCGTGGGCGCGCCGCACGATCGGCTCGACCGCCTGGATCTCGGCGGTCTTGAAGAGCACGTGGCTGATCGGGACGAGCAGCGTGCGCTCGTCGATCGCGTCGACGATCGCCTGGTCGTCCTCGCAGACGACGACCTCGAGCCCGGGCTGCGCCTGGTAGAGGTAGCGAACCGAGGGGAAGTTCTCGCGCTCGTAGACGACGCGGTTGCGGCGCGGGTCGACCGGGAGGAAGCACGAGAGGACGACTGCCTCCGCGACAGCGACGTTCTGGTGCATGACCGTCGTTCCCGGCGGCGCTCCCACGAGGCGCCCGACCTGGTCGCCGACCGTCATCGGCATCGTCCACCAGCCCTCGCTCCACGACCGGATCCCACGCTCCCGCCACATCCGCGCGTACTCCGCGAGCCGCTCCTCGGCGCGACGCGGCATGGCTGCGAGCGAGTGGTTGATCAGGTACGTCGTGCGCTCGAGGATCGGGAACTCGTCGCGGTAATCGAGGAGCTCGCGCACGTCGGCAGCGTAGACAGCCTGTGGAGCGACCGGCACAGAATCGGCACGTTTGCTCTTGACAGACAACGGTGTCTGGCACCGATTTCTCGTCAACGCGTCCGTTCGGACGGGTCAGCTCAGCCGTTTCAGGAGGCCGAGCGCACGCTGGTCCCACGGCACGCGGTGGGTCGTCCCGGCGGCGCGCAACTCGCTCCGATGCGCGAGGTACCAGTCGTAGGTCGCGCACAGCGTCTGCGCGTTCGAGAGGGTCGGCTCCCACCCGAGCCGCGCGCGCGCCTTGTCGATCGAGACGAACGAGTCCTTGTGCGCAGTCCGGTAGTGCCACTCGGCGAGTGGCGAGAGGCGAGCGAGCTCGAGCGCCCGCAGCGCGAGCTCCGCAGGTCGCGCCGGAACGGGACGGAGGCGCGAGCGCGATCCCGCGTGCTCGATGAGCGCCTCGAGATCCTCGCGCACCGTGCCGAAGACACCGGCGCCGACGTTCAGCGCCTCGCCGCCCACGGGTGCGTCGAACGAGCGGACGACCGCCTCCACGAGGTCCTCGACCGCGAGGAGCTGGTAGCGGTTCGTCCCGTCGCCGAGGATCGGGATCCGCCGTCCCTCGCGAATCCAGTCGAAGAGGATCTCGAACACACCCAGCCGCTCGGGACCGACGAACGTCTTCGGACGGACGACGACCGCGTCGAGTCCTCGCCTTCCGAACGCCAGGCAGAGCCGCTCGGCGTCGATCTTCGACTCCCCGTAGTGCCCGACACCGACGAGCGGATCGTCCTCGTGGATCGGATGGTGGTCGGGCACGCCGTACACAGCAGTCGACGAGATCAGCACGACGCGCCCGACGCCGGCCTCGAGCGCGGCACCCAGCGTGACCGCTGCGCCCTCGACGTTGACCCCACGGATCGCGGCGCGAGTCACCTGGATCGGAAGCGCGGCGGCTGCGTGGACGAGCACGTCGGCACCCGCGACGAGCCGCCGTGCGTCCGCGGTCAGCCCGACGTCGCCGCGCAGCTCCTCGATCCGACCCTCGAGGCCCGCATCCTCGAGCGGCACGAGGTCGAGCGTCCGCACGTCGTGCCCGTCGGCGACGAGCCGACGCGCGAGATGCAGGCCGAGGAAGCCGGCCCCGCCGGAGATCGCCACGAGCACGGGGCGGAAAGCTAGCTAGCGCCGCGCGACGCGCACGGCTTCGTCGGCACCGCCCTCGACGGGCGGTGGTGCTCCGTTCACGAGCACCGCCGCCACGAGCAGGATCGCCATCGCGACCGTGCTCTCGCCGAGCAGGCTGCGGCCGACCCTGCCGGAGACCTCGCCGCGCTCGAGCCGCGGCCGCACGAAGGTGTGGTGAACCCCGCCCCACGCGAGCGCAAGGGCGACGAGCCCGAGCTTCACGAGGAGTGCCCGGCCGTACCCCGTCTCCCAGAGGCTGGCGACTGTCGGCAGGCGCTCGATCGCGACGACCGTGCCGGCGACGACGAGCAGGCCGACGAGCGCGATCGCAATGCGCGAGAAGCGGAGGAACGCGACCCGCCTGAGATCGGGTGCTAGCGGCCAGACGACGACGGCGAGCGTCAGCACGCCGCCGACCCACAGCATCGCGGTGACGAGGTGTACCCAGTCGGCGACCTGCCCGAGGGCGCTCGCGTTCGGCTCGGTCGCCTGGTGTCCCGAGAGCGGATATCCCCAGACGAGCGCGACGGCGAGCAGGAAGGCGGGCCATCGGAGCCCGGGGCGATCGAGTGCCCAGGAGACGACGAGGATCGTCAGGCAGGCCCCGAAGCCGAGAGTCGTCACGAGGAAGGCGATGCCGAACCGCGTCGACTCCGCAAACGGCGAGAGATCGGCATAGAGCAGGTCGACGCCCGAGACGTGGAGCGCGTTGGCGGAGCGCAGCACGAAGCCGACGATGCCGGCGTTGAGCGCGAGCACCGCGCCCCCTGTGCCGAGCAGGTGGACGCGTCGCTCCACGCGCGGATCGACGACGCGCGGGAGGACGAGCAGCCTGATGCCGACGACGCCCAGCAGGAGCGAGAGGGAGACGAAGAGCGCCCAGCGGGCGACGTCGTCGCGCCAGGTCATGCCCGAGGCGCCGACGGCTTCCGTCGGCGGCGGGGGCTCGACGCCGACACCGAAGGTGTAGACGCCGGTGCCGACGTGCCCGTCCGCGGAGAGCATGCGCCAGCGCACGGTGTAGGCCTCGCCGCGGCGTAGCCCGCTGACGGGCGCGCGGATCACGGTGCCGTGCTCGGTCTGGGTCACGACACCCGAGGCGCGACGCCCGTCGGCGGCGAGCACGACGAGCGCCTCCGACGGCGCGACGACGGACTGGTCGAAGCGAAGCAGTACCTCGTCGGGAGGCCTCTCGATCCGGCTCTGCTCGCCGGGAGAGGCCCGCTCCAGTGTCGCGTGGGCCATTGCCACTGCAGGCACGACGAGCGCGCCGAGCGCCGCGGCGATCACCGCGCGCCTCACGGCACGCCCCCGGCGAGGTCGGAGAGGTGGCCGAAGATCGGCGCGACGTCGCGATCGGCGAACAGCATCACGGCGAGCGCGATCCACGTCGCGGCGAAGCCGTAGGCCCAGATCGCGCGCCGGGGCCGGATCGCTGCGCCGAGCGGGAAGACGGCCGCCAGGACGAGCGTCCACCCGATCACGTGATGGAGGAACGCGGAGCGGGCGAAGAGCCACCCGTTCTGCTCGTGCACGAGGAACGCTGCACCGGAGACGAAGAGCGCGCCGGCGGTGACGAGCGACCAGTACGGCGACGTGAGGCGCTCTCGGACGACCGCGAGCTGAACCGCACCGGCCGCCGTGGCAGCCTGGGCCCAGAGCGCGTGGGCGAACAGGTGCAGAGTGGAGAACGTCGAGAAGATCGTGATCACCCAGAGCCACATGCCGGCGAAGAGCGCGAGTGACGGCCAGAGGCAGGCGCGCCACGGTCGCCGACGGAAGACGCCCGGCCCGACGATCGCCTCGGCGAGGAGGACGAGCCCGAGGAAGAGGAAGCCGGCTGCGAACAGCCAGTGGGCGGTCTCAGCCCGGGGCATCCCCGGCTCGAGCGTCCGCGTGCTCGAGATCCTCGACGACCCCCGGCGCGACGAGGAGCGCGAACGCGAGCCCGACCAGCATCGCGAGAAGCGGCGGCTGGACGAGCCAGTCCCACAGGCCCTTCCCGTCCGGGTAGAAGAACGTCACGCGGTACGGCTGGGCAAACGCCCAGACGCAGCCCCCGAGCACGGTCAGCGGCCCGAGCGCTTCGACGACGAGCACGCGCAGGCCCTTCCGCGCAACGCGCGGCTCGTCGACGGGCTGCGGCCGGGGAGTGACGAGCTCGTTCACGACGTCCGCTCAGTCTGCACAGGACCTCTGAGGTGTGCAACGCGAGTCGGGATTTAAGGATTCCGTCGTGGTGGGACGCCACGCCCCGCGCGATGATGGCCCGCGTGAGAGCCGTGCTCGCCTGCGCGCTCGTGGTCGTTGCGGCAGCGGCGGTCTCGCTGGCCGCGGTCGCCGCACCGGCGAAGAACGGCCTCCCCGCCTACACGGACGGGTACGCGAAGTGGACGAAGATCAATCGCAAGCCGTTCTCGACGCCGGGCGCGCACAACGGCGTGAAGAACGTCTACACGAGCAAGGCGCGGGGGCAGAACCGCCTCTTCCCGAACGGCACCGTGATCGTGAAGTCGATCGCCGACCAGGGAGCGAGAGGGCTCGCGCGCCAGGTGGCGGTCATGCGCAAGGTGCGCGGGCGGTGGCAGTGGGTCGAGTACGAGCTCGACGGCTCCCGCTACGGCGTGCTCGCCCAGGGCTCGCTCTGCAGCTCCTGCCACATGCAGGCGAAGGCCAACGATTGGGTGTTCACGAAGCGGTAGTCCGCGAGTCCCGCGTCCCCCGTGTCCCCGTGTCTGACTTCAGTCAGACACGCGCTCTTGCTCTGACGACAGCGACGCGGGTGTCTGGCTGAAGCCAGACACCACGGCTCAGCGGCCGAGGATCCCGTCGGCCGAGATCTTCACGCCGCGGTCGCCGAAGTCCTCGCGCGAAAGGTCGCGGACGACCGCGTGCGCGGTCTCGCCTGGGTCGAGCGCGGGCAGGCCGTCGCCGACGAGCCGCGTCGCCACGAGCCGCCCGGTCTCGAACGAGCCGTCGCTCGACAGCGTCACCCGCAGGATGCCGCCGACCGAGAGAGGCCCTTCGCGCGGGATCACCGCGTAGCCACCGAGCGTCCCGAGCGAGTAGGCGATCAGCCGCCGCTTGTACCACTCCATGCCGCGGAGGACACGCGGCCCGTGACCGACGACGAGGTCGGCGCCCGCGTCGACGACCGCGTGCGAGAACCGGACGACGTTGCCGCGGTTGCGGCCGAGGTACCGCTCGTTGCCGGGCGAGACGTGCTGCCGGCCGGCCCCTTCGGCCCCACCGTGCATCGCGACGACGACGATGTCGGCGGTTCGCCCGGCCCGCCGCACGAGCCGCTTCGCGGAGGCGATGTCGGTGAGCGACGCCGTCCATTCGTGTGGCGCGAAGCCGACGAGCGCCACGTCGATCGAACCCACCGGCTGCACGCTGACCTGGCCGCGCCGCCCGGTGTACCCGACACCGACGCCGGCGAGGGCGTCGACCGTCTGCCGGAGACCGGCCTCGCCGAAGTCGTAGGCGTGGTCGTTCGCGAGGTTGAGGACGGTGAAGCCGGCGTCCGCGAGCCGAGCCGCGTAGGACGGCGGGACACGGAACGCTCGGCAGTCGGCGCTGCCCGGCGCGCACGTCGAGACGCCCCTGTCCGCGAGCGTCCCCTCGAGGTTGCCGACCACGACGTCGCCCGAGAGGTCGGCCTGCACGTCGGCGAAGAACGAGCGCCCCGCATCGGGGGGCAGGTCGGGTACCGAGCCGAACGCGATGTCCCCCGTCGCAGTGATGGTGATGGGGATCGGGGTCGGCGGGGTCGAGGGCACCCGCCGTACGACAGGCGGTCTCGTCGGCGGCGTGGGCGTCTCGACCGCGCCGCGCTCGGCCACGGGCTGCTCGGCGCCGCTCGACGAGGAGAGAGACCACGAAGGCGCTCAGGGCGACGACAGCGCCCGCACGCACGATCAGCGCGACGACCCGCAAGGTGTGGGTGCTAGTCCCGGTTGCCCAGGAAGATGAGCGCGTAGTACGCGAGCTGCGTGAGCGCTGCGAGCGCGGCGGCGACGTAGGTCATCGCGGCCGCGGTGAGCACCTTGCGAGCGCCCTGCGACTCACCCCGCGAGACGAGGCCCATGTCGTTCAGCTGGGCCATGGCGCGGCGCGATGCGTCGAACTCGACGGGGAGCGTGACGAGCTGGAAGAGGACCACGACGGCGTAGAGGAGGACGGCGAACGCGACCAGGCCGAAGAGCTGCGCGAATGCGCCGATCAGGAGGAGGAAGATCCACGCGTTCGAGGCGAACGCGACGACGGGCCACATCGCGGAGCGCACGCGGAACGGCCCGTACGCCTTGGCGTGCTGGATCGCGTGCCCGACCTCGTGCGCGGCGATCGCCGTCGAGGCGACCGCGCGACCGCCGTACACCGGCTCGGACAGGTGCACGGACTTCTTCCGCGGGTCGTAGTGATCCGACAGCGGCCCGCCCGGAGACGGCTCCACCGGCACACCGTCGAGGCCGTTGCGATCGAGGATCTGGCGCGCCACCTCGGCACCGGTGAGGCCGTTGGCGACGGCGACCTGCATGTTCGCGGCCACGGTCTTCCGCAACCAGCGCTGGACCGCGAAGCCGATGATCAGCGGCGGGATGAGGAAGATGAAGTAGAGGGTCCAGTTGCCCATCGAACGAGAAGGGTAACAACGGCGTAGCATCCCGGCGATTTGTCGGACGCGTCTTCATTCGACGACAACACGCGTGCCTACGGCGAGGCGTACGACAACCCGCTCGAGCGGCTGCGTCTCCTCTCGGGCGACGACGACGCGATCGCCTCGTTCCTCGACGAGCTCGACGTGCAATCCCCTCGGGAGCGGGAGATGCTCGCGGAGCTGGCGCGGACGGAGGTGCTGGCACACCCCGACCGCTTCGACGTCGACCACCGGCGAGCGATCGAGGCGCTGGAGAGCCTCCGCCGCCACGGCTTCCACGGCTCTCAGGCCGCGAAGGGGCTCGGACCGTTCCGAAGCGTCGTCCGCTGGCTCATCGAGCTCGTCGCCCGCTACGTCGTCGTCTCGCACGTCAAGAACGTCGCGACGACGATGCGCAACCTCTACTGGGTGCGCGAGATGGAGGCGGCGTCCGACTCGCGCGAATTCAAGCTCCTCAGGCCCGCGCGCCTCGACGCGGCCGCGCTTTGCGAGATCATGCGCTCCCGCGAGATCGGCGTCCCGTCCTTCGTGATCGCGGGCCTCCTGATCCCGCTCGGGGCGACGATGTGGCGACTGCTCTCCGGATTCACGTTCGATCACTGGTGGGTCGCGACCCTCGTCGGGCTCACGGGTGTCGCCATCGGCGTCGGGCTCTCCTGGATCGTGCTTCGCGGGAGTGCGCTGGCGTCGAGCCGGATCCGCCTCTCGGTGCGCGAGCCGCTGAACGTCGTCTGGGACGACATCGGCCACTGCGGGCGACCGCCCAAGGACGGGTCGCGCAAGTTCGCGATCATCGCGATCGGCCTCATGGTCGGTGTCTGGATCGTGCTGCCGACGCTCGTCGCGATCGCCTTCGCCAGCTCATGACCTGTTCGCCAAGCAAGATTCCGCAGAAGCGGAATCTTGCGGCTTGATCCCCGCCTGCGGCGGGGCAGATCCCTGAAGGCGCCCGCTTCGCGGTCGCAACCGCCTCGTCACCGCAAGCATCGGTCGGTGTCTGGCTTCAGCCAGACACCTGCTCTACCCGTGACCGTGGTGGGCGTGCACGACCGCGTGCCCCTTCCCGCGCGCGATCAGCCACCGGTTCACGGGAAACGCGGCGACGAACGCGACGGCGAGCGCGAAGGCGAGCGAGGCCCAGAAGAGCGGCTCGGCGAGCCCCGCCTCCATCGCGCCGGGCACGAGCAGGAGAACGCCGTTGTCGACGAGCTCCATCACCGCGATCGAGAACGTGTCGCTCGCCAGCGCGAGCGGGATCGCGGCCGTGAGGGCCAGCCCCGCGCGCAGGAGCGGGATCATCGTCAGCGAGTAGCCGAAGAGGAACGCGAGGACGATCGCGAGCGCGATCGTGGGCGCGTTGCCCCAGCCGAGAGCGGTGCCGATCACGACACCGAGTACCTCGCCGATCGCGCAGCCCGTCAGGCAGTGAGCCGTGGCGCTGAAGGCGAGCCGGTTGAGAGCGCTTCCCTCCATACCCCCATAGGGTATCTGAACCAAGAACGAGCGCGCGAAGGCGCTCGTGTTGAAGTAACACAAGCTCGATCCGCGCCACCACGTCGGACAACGCTTGTGTTCCTTGAACACAAAGTCCTCGCGCAGAGCGGCGATGCCCGCGACGGCGACGATCGCCGTCGCGTAGCCTCCGTCGCCTGACCCGACCTCCCTGGCTCGACGACTCGGAGCTCCGCATCGGCCTCGGCTGCATGCGCCTCTCGACGGCCGACGAGCGGGACGAGGACCTGGCGGTCGAGACGATCGCGGCAGCCGCCGCGGCGGGCATCACCGTGTTCGACACCGCCCACGCCTACGCGCGGGACGCGTCCGAGCTCGGTCACAACGAGCGGCTGCTGGCCCGTGCGCTCCGTCGCTGCGGTGCCGAGTCGAGCGCGCGGATCGTGACGAAGGGCGGGATGGCGCGTCCATCCGGCGCGTGGGTCCCGGACGGCCGTGCCAAGACGATCCGCGCGGACTGCGAGGCCAGCCTCGAGGCGCTGGACGGGCTCCCGATCGACCTCTACCTCGTCCACGCGCCCGACCCGCGGACGCCGTGGCGCACCACGGTTCGGGCGCTCGCGCGGCTCGCCGAGGAGGGCCTGGTGCGCGCCGTCGGTCTCTCGAATGTCAACCGCGCGCAGCTCGACGAGGCGCTCGAGCTCGCGCCGGTGCGCGCGGTCGAGGTGGCGCTGAGCGTCGTCGACGACACGGCGCTCCGCGGCGGCATCGTCGACCGCTGCGCGGAGCGCGGGCTCGCGCTCGTCGCCCATTCGCCGCTCGGTGGGCCCGGGCGGGTGCGAACGATCGTCCGGCACGAGGCTCTGCGAGCGGTCGCCGACGCGCGCGCTGCGACACCGGCCGAGATCGCGCTCGCGTGGCTGCTCGACCTCTCACCCGCGGTCGTCGCGATTCCGGGCGCCCGCCGGCCCGAGGCCGCGCTCTCGGCCGCCCGCGCCGCGCAGCTCCGGCTCGAGCCCGCGGAGCGGGCTGCCCTCGCACAGGCGTTCGGCGCCCGCTCGCCCGGCCGCGCGCGCAGCCGGCCACGAGCGGGCGACGTCGTCCTCGTGATGGGGATCCCCGGCGCGGGCAAGAGCCGCGTCGCCGCGGACTACGTCGCCCGTGGATACCACCGGCTGAACCGCGACGAGCGCGGCGGGACCCTGCGCGAGCTCGCCGCCGTGCTCGACCAGAGCCTGGCGTCGGGCGAACGGCGAGTCGTCCTCGACAACACGTACCTGACCCGCGCGGCCCGCAGCTTCGTGATCGAGGCGGCGGCGCGCCACGACGTCGCCGCGCGCTGCCTCTGGCTCGATACGCCGCTCGCGCAGGCCCAGGTGAACCTCGTCCAGCGATTCCTCGAGCGCCTCGGCGCGCTCCCCACGCCCGACGAGCTGCGGGCGCTTGCCCGGCGGGAGCCAGGGCTGCTCTCGCCCACCTCCCAGATGAGAGCCTTCCGGGAGCTGGAGCAGCCTGCCGTGGACGAGGGCTTCACCGCCGTCGAGCGGCTCGCGTTCGTGCGCGAGGCTCCCACGGCTCGCGAGGCTCCCGGCGTCCTCGTCGCGGCTGCGGCGCTCGAGCGGCCCGACTGGGAGGCCGCGCTCGACGGCTGCGACCCGAACGCGCCACACCTCCTGTTCGACTGGGACCCCGGCGGCCCGCCCGAGCGCCTCGCCGCCCCGGCGGCGCAGCTCGCCCACCGCGTACGAGGGCCGGTCGAGACCGCGCTCTGCACGCATCCGGCCGGGCCACCGACCTGCTGGTGCCGGCCTCCGCTCCCGGGCCTGGCACTTGCGTTCGCGCGTCGTCACGGCGTCGACCTCACCCGCGCGACCGTGATCGGCACGAGCCCTGCGCATCGCACGCTCGCGACGACGCTCGGCGCGCGCGCGGAGCTCGTGTGACGTCGGTCGCAGACCGGCCGCCTGGGGCGACGATCAGCCCGCGGCGGCCCTCGGCAGGCGCCGACCCGTCGTCAGCCGAAGTCGGGATGCGGCCCGACGCGGCCCGCCTCGCCGCGGTCCAGCGCGTCGATCCGGGCGACGTCGTCCGTCGAGAGCTCGAAGTCGAAGAGCGCGAAGTTCTCCCGGAGCCGCTCGATGCGCGACGACTTGGGGAAGACGATCGTCCCTCGCTGGAGATGCCAGCGAAGGACGACCTGCGCCGGCGAGCGCCCGTGCGCCTCGGCGAGCTCGGTCACCGTCGCGTCCCGGAGCACCCTGCCCTTCGCGATCGGCGACCACGCCTCCGTCGCGATGCCGTGCTTCTCGCCCCATGCCCGCACCTCGGCATTGGCGAAGTACGGGTGCAGCTCGATCTGGTTCACCGCCGGCACGACGTCGGCGTCGGCGGCGAGCCGCTCGAGGTGCTCGATCTGGAAGTTGGAGACGCCGATCGAGCGGGCGCGCCCGTCGTGCTTGAACTCCTCGAGCACCTTCCAGGTCGCGACATAGCCGTTGTCGCCCTGCCGCGGCAGCGGCCAGTGGATGAGGAAGAGATCGACGTAATCCAGGCCGGTCGTCGCGAGCGTCCGCTCGAAGGCACGACGCGCGTCGTCGGGCGCGTGCGCGCCGTTCCCGAGCTTGCTCGTGACGAAGAGATCGCCCCGCTCGAGACCCGACGCGCGAACTGCCTCGCCCACGCCTGCCTCGTTGCCGTACATCTGCGCCGTGTCGATGTGCCGGTAGCCGATCTCGAGCGCCTCGGCGACCACCCGCGCGGTGTCCCGCGGCGGGGACCTGGAAGACGCCCAGGCCCAGCTGCGGGATCCCGTGGCCGTCGTTCAGCTCGATGATCGGGACGGTCACCGAGCGAGCGTAGCCCGCGGCCCTGGCTTCAACGGACGGTTCCGGCGCCTCACCATTGGCGATGCGACGGGGCACCGGCGATGGGACGGGCGCCTGGCGCCCGCTGGCGCCTGAGGGCGTAGCTGCCGCTGCAGCCCGTGGCCCGGCCGCTTCGCCGGGCCACAGGCTAGAAGTCTCAGAACGACTCGGAAGTCCGGAGTCGTGTCTGGTCAGCCGGCGGTAGCACAGACTGCAAAGGCCACAAGGCCCCACGTCGCCGCAGGGTCGGTTCCTGGTAGTACCACGGCGTCTGGCAATCCACGTTGACGCCGTGGGGAAAGACGTTATCAGGGCCGCGACGGGCGGGCCGGAGGTCGAGGCTCCGCCACCCACCAAGACCTCTCCGGCGCCGCACGCCGCTGTGGCGGTTCTGACACCGTTGACGGGGTCGCCCGCGGCTGGGCCGGTGACGACATGGACACCTGACAAGCCGGCTCCTGCCGGCCCAATCGGCCCAATCGGCCCAATGCGGCCCAGTCGGCCCTGCCGGCCCCGCTGGCCCTGCCGGCCCCGCCGGGCCGCCCCTCCTCCGCCAGGACCCTGAGGTCCCGCGGGTCCCGTTGCGCCGGGCGGTCCGGCCGGTCCCTGAGCGCCCGGGTTCCCGTTGCGCCCCGAGGTCCCGCTGGTCCCCGGGCTCCGGCGGAAGTTCCGAGCGGGATCACGAGCGGCCGACGTCCACCGCATGCGTTGACGCGCACGTTCAGGTCACCGACGTTCTCTTCCGACCCGGTGCGCTGGATGCAAGCCCGCAGTGTCGCCGCGCCCTTCGCGTCCTTGGTCGGCGCGAAGAACTGAGCGTGAGCGCCTGCGGCGCGCAAGCGGCCGATCCAACCACGAGGCGCGAGCAGTGTCGAGCCATGTCAACTCGATGAGCTCACGACGAGCCGCTGGACCGTCTAGACACCGCTGCCGAGCCTCGAGGGTCGGCGCTCGATCATCCTGTCTCGCGGATCTGCTCGACGCGCCGACTCGACATCCGCAGTACGGGCGGAGTCTCAGCGCGTCCGCGCCTCCTCGACGACTCCTGAACGGGCAGGGTACAGCGCGCTCATCAGGCGCTGCGCGAACGCGCACGGATCGGCTCGCGCACAGGCGTCTTCTCGAACAGCGCTCGCGGGACCGCACGTGAAGAATGCGGAAGACTCCTGCGAAGGGCACGTGTCGAAGATCGCGCCCATCCGGTTTCTGGCGCGGCGTGGAGCACGTATTCGACTGCGGAACTCGGCCAGAGCGCCAGGTAGCGCGCTTCCAGTTCGTCCGGATCCCCGACGAAACGCCAGACCGAACATGACCGGGCCACCCTCGAGTGGACCGTAGCGTCAACCGCGGCAGACGCACGCGAGATCCTCGACATCGAGTCGACCCGGACGTGCAGGAAGCCGCTCATCGTGTTCCAAGCGGGCACCCCTCTCGCTCGTCCCGTTGAGGTGGAATCGGCCTGGTCGAGCGAAGCCGACGCGCGGACTCGAACCGCGGACCCCTTCATTACGAGTGAAGTGCTCTACCAGCTGAGCTACGTCGGCGAGGCGTCGAAGTGTACCGCCGTCCCGGACGCCCTTTCTCAGCCGCGCTTAACGCTGGCGACACGCGAGCGGCACACGGCGACACCTACCCTGACCCAATGGCACGGAAGCTCGGGGTCGCTGTGCTGCTCTCGGTGGCTGCGCTGACGTTTGCCGGTGTCGCGTCCGCCCGGGAGGTCGTGCTGCGAGATGCCGAGGGCCGGACGATCCGGTTCGACGTGCGCGCCGACGCCGACGTCCAGTGGTACGCAGGCCTTCTGCGCAAGGCCGCGCACGGCGACGAGATCGAGCGCGTGACGGTGCGCATCGTCGACTGGAGCGAGATCCGCACGCGGTGCGCGAGCTACGCAGCGGGCTGCTACGCGCGCCAGCGCGGGAACCGCGGCGTGATGGTCGTGCCCGCGGGTCGCGGCTCGGACATCGCGCACACCGTCGTCCACGAGTACGGCCACCACGTCGATGCGAGCCGCCGCCATGGAGGGCTCGACGAGCCCAACGGCACGCCGCTCTGGTGGAAGGCGCGCGGGATGGCGTTCCTCGTCGGCGCCCAGAGCGTGCGCGACCGCTACCAGGTCGGCTGGGAGCGCTCGATCAGCGAGGTCTTCGCCGAGGACTACGCGTACACGAACCTCCAGGGGCGGTTCAAGATCACCTGGCTCGAGCGCCCGAGCAAGACCGTGCAGCAGGCGATCCTCGCGGATCTCGGCCTCGCCGACCCGCCCAGGATCGCGTCGACTCGCCCGACGCTGAAGCCGGTCGTGATCGAGCGCCGGGGCACCCTCGACCCGAATGATCGCGTCGCCGTCAACTTTGGTCTGCTCGGCCCGAACCGCCGCGTCCAGCTCACGGGGACGCTCGCCGGCGGAGCGGTCGCGTGGCCGTCTCGTGCGGGACGACGTTCCGTGCGCGCGAGCTGGCGGCCGCGGGGCCGACGTCGCTCGTGATCCCGAGCATCGGGCCGGGTCAATGCGAGGCGTCGATCGTCAACACGGGATCGGAGTCGCGGCGCTTCCGCTTCACCGTTCGGCTGGGACTGCGCGGCTGAACGACCGCCGCAGGCGGACGAAGAGCGCCTCGAGTGCGAGCGACGCGGAGACGTTGAACTCCTCCGCGATCCGCCATGTGTCCCGAACCGCCTCCGCGGCGTCCGGCGCCGCCTCGCCTGCATCCGGCGCGTCCTCGGTCAGGTCGTCGAGCCGGTCCGCGTTCACCACCGCCGACTCGGCTCCGCTCGCGACCACGACGAGGTCGCGGTACCAGCCGCCGAGGTCGTCGAGCGCGGCGAGCAGCTCGGCACGCTCGGCGCCGAACCCGGCGCGACGGACGCGCTGGTCGGCCTCGCGGGCAGGCAGGTCGAGCCCGTCGACGAGCTCGCGTTCGCGCTCGCGTGCCGCCGTGCCGAGCACGCCGGCGGCGTCGAGGACGACGCCGGCCGCCGCCGCCGGGTCGAAGTCGTCGTCGCGATAGACGGCGCGAGCCGCGTCGAGCAGCGCGGCACGCCGCGACCTGGCCGCCTCGTCGAGCAGCCGGGCGGCTCGGTCGAGACGCCCACCGGCGACGCGCGCGAGGACCCGGACCTCGTCGGCGGGGAGCTCGGCGGCACGCTCCGACAACCACGCCTCGACCGCGCTCCGCGAGAGCCGCCGGAACGGGACGAGCTGGCAGCGCGAGCGAATCGTCTCGGGCAGCGGCCCGAGCTCGTCCGCGACGAGCACGAGCGTCGCGTACGCGGGCGGCTCCTCGAGATCCTTGAGGAGGCTCGCGGCCGCGTCGTCGTTCAGTCGATGGGCGTCGAGCACCAGGTAGACCCGGCGGTCGCCCTCGAACGGGCGCATGTGCAGGTCGTGGTGGAGCGCGCGGATCTCGTCGATCCGGATCATCTCGCCGAGTGCCTCGATCACCTGGAGGTCAGGGTGCGTGCGCGCGTCGACGCGACGAGGGTCACCGAGGAGCTCGCCCGCGAGCGCCTGCGCCGCCACCCGCTTGCCGACGCCGGCCGGGCCGTGGAAGAGGTAGGCGTGCGCCGGGCCGTCCGCGAGCGCCGCCTGCGAGCAGGCGCTTGGCCTCGGGCTGCTCGGGAACGTCAGCGAAGGTGGCCACGGACCTCCTCGGCGAGCTCCGGGATCGGTCGTTCGCCGTCGACGACGAGATACCGCCGTGGATCCCTCGACGCAAGCAGCCGGTAGGCCTCGGCGGCGCGCTCCCAGAGCGCGATCCCGTCGCGCTCGATCCGGTCGCCGCTCCCGCCGACACGCGCGGCCGCGGTCTCGGGCGCGATCTCGACGAGGACCGTCCGGTCGGGGAGCAGCCCTCCGACGACGGCGAGGTTCAGCTCGAGCACCGTGTCGAGCCCGAGGTGGCGCCCGCCGCCCTGGTAGGCGACGGACGAGTCGAGGTACCGGTCGCAGACGACCGTCGCCCCGCGCTCGAGCGCCGGCCGGATCACCTGGTCGACGTGCTGCGCGCGGGCCGCGGCGTAGAGCGCGACCTCGGCCCACGGCGAGACGTGGCCGCCGTGGAGGACGAGCGTGCGGATCTCCTCGCCGAGCGGGGTGCCGCCCGGCTCGCGGGTGAGCACGCACGTCGACGCCCTCGCGCTCGAGCGAGGCGGCGAGGAGGTGCGCCTGGGTCGTCTTGCCCGAGCCGTCGATGCCCTCGAAGGAGACGAACACCGGCAGGACGTTAGATCATCGGTGCCAGGCACTAGGCTGCCCCGATGCGCGCGCTCGTGACCGGTGGAGCCGGGTTCATCGGCTCGCACCTCGTGGACGCGCTGCTCGCTCGCGGAGACGACGTCGTGGTGCTCGACGACCTCTCGACGGGCCGTCGCGATTACGTCGACAACGCGGCGACGCTCGTCGAGCACGACATCCGCCAACCGTTCGAGACCGACGCCGCGCTCGTCTTCCACCTCGCCGCGCAGGCGGACGTCGGAACGTCGATGGAGCGGCCGGGCTTCGACTCGGAGGTCAACGTCGTCGGCACCGTGAACGTGCTCGAGGCGGCGCGCGCCGCGGGGGCGCACGTCGTCTTCTCCTCCACCGGCGGCGCGATCTACGGCGAGGTCGACGGCCCGGCCGGTGAAGGCTCCGCGCTCCTGCCCGTCTCGGCGTACGGGCTCGCGAAGCGCGCCGCCGAGGTCTACCTCGACGGCTGGAACCGCATCTTCGGTGCGGGCCACGTCGTGCTGCGCTTCGCGAACGTCTACGGGCCGCGCCAGTCGGCCGCGCTCGAGGGCGGCGTCGTCGCGATCTTCCTCGAGCGGCTGGCGGCGGGCGAGCCGACGACGATCTTCGGGGACGGGACGATCACGCGCGACTTCGTCCACGTCGACGACGTCGTGCGGGCGCTCCTGCTGGCTGCCGGTCACCAGGGCGGGGTCTTCAACGTCGGCACCGGCGCCGAGACCACGGTCGCCGAGCTTCACGCGCTCTGCGAGCGGGCGGTGGGCGTCGACGCTCCGCCGTCGTTCGGCCCGCCGCGCGCCGGCGATGCGCGTCGCAGCGTGCTCGATCCGTCGCACGCCGCAGCCGAGCTCGGCTTCACCGCGGCTGTCGAGCTCGGTCCGGGCATCGCGGCGACCCATGCCTCGTTCGTGAAGGAGTAGCCGGGCGACGGGCGAACCCGTCCCCCGTGGATCACCCGCTCCGACTCGAGCGCGTCGAGCTCGCCGTCCGTCCCTGGAGGACCGCGACGCTCGCCGTCGCCGCCGTCGCCGCCGTCGAGCTGGTGCTGCTGATCGTCGTCGGCGGTGCTTTGCTCGCGAAGTCCGAGCCGTCCGCTCCGACCGCGCGCGCGAAGGCGACCAAGGCCGTCGCCGCACCGGCCACGAAGGTCGCGGCCGTTCCACGCGTCAAGTCGACGCCGGTCGATCTCCCTCGCCGCAAGGTGAAGGTCGTCGTCCTGAACGGGAACGGGCGCCAGGGCGCCGCTGCCGCCACCGCATCGCGCGTCTCGCGCCGCGGCTATCGGATCGGGGTCGTCGGGAATGCGCCGAGCCACGACTATCCACGCTCGATCGTGATGTACCGGAGCGGCTTCGCCGTCGAGGGCCGCCGGCTGGCGCGCGACCTCGGCGTCCCGATCGTCTCGCCGCTCGACGGGCTCCGCCCGGGCCAGCTCGCCGGCGCGCACGCCGTGCTGATCCTCGGAGCTAGGTGCACAGGTCGTCTGCGACCGGACGGCGGGCGCCTTCAGGGACTGCCCTCGCCGCAGGCGAGGGATCAAGCCGCGGGGTCCGACTCCTGCCGAGTCCCGCCTGGCGAACGGCTCAGCGCTCGCAGGCTCCCTCGTTGACCGCCTCCCGGGTCACGTCGAGCGGCCCACCCGGCGCCCAGCGGCTCCCGTTCGGATCGAGCGTGTAGGACGCGTTGAGGGCCGTGTACGCGGCGCACTGGTCCCCCGTCGCGAGATAGTGGTAGAGGCCGAGCGCGAACCACGTGTCGGGGTTCGCGGGCTGGAGCGCGGTCGCCTCCTCGTACCAGGCGACCGCGAGAGGCTCGTCGCCATCCGCATCGGCGGCGACGGCGAGCGCCTCGAGCGGCGCGATCGCGAGCGGGTTCAGCTGCCTCGCCCGCTTCGCGGCGTCGACCGCTTCGGCGAGGCGCCCGGCCTCGGTAGCCGTGAACGAGCGATCAACGTCGCGCTCGGCGAGCGCCGGGAGCGCCACCGCGACGATCGCGGCAGCGGCCGTCGCACCCAGGGCGACGAGCCCCGGTGCGCGGAGGGGCAGAGCCGCCGTCGGCCGACCCACGGCCAGCACGGCGCCGAGTGCGAGCGAGCATCGGGGCCGTGACGGCGAGGAAGTCGAGGTCGTAGTCGACGAGCGCATGCACGGCGTACGCGAGCACGAGGCAGGTGAGGGCAGCGGCGGCCGGACGCTCGGACCCCTGCGCGAGCCGCAGGCCGCGGCGCATGCCCGCCGCCGCGCCGACGACGATCAGCAACCCGAGCCCGAGGCCGACGACCCCGAGGTCGGCGAGCAGCTGCAACGGCACGCTGTGCGGCTCGCTGACCGCGCTCGCGTCCTCCCGGAAGCGCTTGCGGGCGAGCTCGAACGTCCCGGCCCCGGAGCCGCCGAGTGGCCTGTCGGCGGCGATCCGCAGCGACTCGCGCCACCACGCCGGACGATTGTTCGCACACAGGTCGGTCAGTCGTCCGGGGTCGTTCGCGCACTCCTCGCCGGCGAGCTGCCGCGACGTCCAGGAGACGGGGTTCCCGACCGCGGCGACGACGCCCGAGAGCCCGACCACGAGAACGAGCGCACACGACACGAGGAGGGCGCCGCGAACCACGTTCTCCCGCTCCGCGACGAGCCTCGAGACGTGGAGACGCCACGCGGCGAGCGCCACCACGACCGCCCCGGCGAGCAGGAGGGCGGCGAAGGCTCGACCGTCGACGACGCGGTCGGCGCGGAGCGCGCCGTCCTCGACCAGCGCGGGCCGCGTGAACGCCCAGCCTCCCACCGCGAGGCCCGGCAGCGCGGCCACGAGCGCGCGGAGGCCGTCGGCAAGGCGCGTCTCCGAGAGATAGAGCCAGAGCGCGAGCACCGCGACGGCGCCGACGAGGCCGGCCCTCGACTGCGTGAGCAGCAGGGCGACGGTCGCCGCGTAGACGAGGAGCAGACCCCAGACGCGGAGCTCGATCCGCCGCGCGCGCGCGAGCCAGAGGCCCAGGCCGAGCGCGGCGTCGGCGAGCAGCGCCAGCGCGTTCCAGTACCCGACCGGCTCCCGGAGCCGGGCGACCCGGTCCCCGTCCTCGAAGAACGCCGGGACGGCGACTCCGAGCAGCGCCCACGCGAGCGCTGCCGCGACGACGACGGCGACGACGGCGGCGAGCCGGCGCGCGCCGGCGGCGCCCGCGCCGGCCAGGATCCCGAGAGCCAGGA
Source organism: uncultured Actinomycetes bacterium (assembly GCA_963791895.1). Classification (GTDB taxonomy): domain Bacteria; phylum Actinomycetota; class Thermoleophilia; order Gaiellales; family Gaiellaceae; genus Gaiella. The sequence continues at coordinate 103,444 of CAWBTY010000019.1, read as the reverse complement.
ACGCCAGGTAGACGAGCCCGCGCGCGAGCCAGTCCCAGGAGCGGTCCCCGGCGATCGACCAGGCGATGGAGATGCCGGCCCAGGCGGTCAACGCGACCGCGCCGGCGACGACCGCGAGCCCGGCCCGGTCGAGCTGCCGGAGCGGAAGGAGGCCACGCGCGGCTGCCGCCAGCGCGACGGCGGCGACGAGGAGAGCCGCGACCCCCACGGTGGCGAGCGCGTCGTCGCGCGACCCCTCGACCTGCGAACACCGCCAGGGCGAGCAGCACCGCGATCGCCAGGAGCAGGCCTGTCGCTGCGACCCGTCGAGCGCGGAGCGCGGGTCGCCTGGCCGCGTCCATGACGCGGCGAGGCTAGCAGTGTCGACCAACGGCCGTTCCTTGCGCACGTGACGGCTCGTCTGGTTCCGGCCGCGCGGATTCCCGCTTCGCGAACCAGGGAAGGACTCGTCCTACCGGCGTCTTACACATCGTTTACCCTTCCCTGATCGCCGACCCACGCAGACCGGGAAGACTCACCAACGCTCCCGTCTGCTCCCGCCACGTGCCTCACCACCCACGCCCCCGCATCGTCTTCGTCGCGGCGCTCATCGCGCTGGTCGCGCTGACGGCGCTGGCGGGAGCGCCTGCGGCGAGCGCGGCGAAGTCGTTGTCGTGCGCGGAGAAGATCGTCGACGACTGGTACGGCGACGGCCGGGTCGACCAGATCTTCCCGATCCCGTGCTACAAGGCGGCGATCCGCTCGCTCCCGGTCGACGTCCTCGACTACTCGCGCGCGGAGGAGGACATCCTCCGCGCCCTCCAGTACGCCAAGCAGGGGAAGCCCGACCCCGGCCCCACGGGTGGCCCTCAGCCGAACGAGAACGAACCGCCCGGCGGCGGGGGCGGAAGCGACCCCGGCGACCCGGGCTCGGGAGGCGAGGCCGCCGAGGGTGTCGACACGTCAGGTCCGTCGTCCCTGCCGATCCCGCTCCTCGTGCTGGGAGGGCTTGCCCTGCTCCTCCTCGCCGCGGGCGGCGTCGGCTACCTGAGCCGTCGCGCCCAGGCCCGCCGGGACGGCGGGCCTCCCGGCCCCGCGTAGCGCCGGCGACCGCCGGAGACGTTTCGCACGGCATCGGACCGGGCATCCTTCAAGGTGCTCGTGTTCCGCCGTCTTGCCGTTCTCGCTGCCCTCGCCTGGGTCGTGACCGCCGTCCCCATCGCGTCCGCCGGGTCCCTGGACGCCTGCGCGCAGCGCGTGATCCGCGACTGGTACTCGGGCGGACGCGTCGACGACGTCTACCCGCTCCCCTGTTACCGGGCCGCGATCCGGGCGCTGCCGAACGACGTCCTCGAGTACTCGGAGGCGGACAAGGACATCGCGCGTGCCCTCGCGTTCGCGCGCCGGGGACGGGGCGATCAGGGGACCAGCGATCAGGGGACCACTGCGGGCGGCGCGCGCCAGGGCCCGGCGCCACGCACCCCGCCGGCCGCCGCTCCGCCCGCGAACGACGCAGGCGAGTCGAGCGCGCCCGAGCCCCGGCAAACGAAGAAACCATTGGCTCCGACCACCGTCGACGGGCCTTCGCGCCTCGCGAGCGGCCCGGAGCCGACGGAGGTCTCCGCCGCCGTGCCGTACCCCGTGATCGTGCTCGCCGCGCTCGCCGGGACGCTGCTCCTGACCGGTGCGGTGGGTTGGACGCTGGCACGCCGCCGCTGACGTGACCCGTCCGTGAACCGGTAGAATCCGGGGAGTGCAAGCGGGTCCAATTTTCCTGCAAAGAGCGGATTTTTGGTGCCGTCCGACCCGCCTCCTAGCATGCCTCGTCCGCTCGCAGGACGCGCGCTTGCGCGCCCGGCACGGAGTCGTAGAGAAGCAACTCGCGTAATTCGACATCTCGGCCCGGGAGGACACGATGGCCACCGCCAAGCAAGCGACGCCGGCACCGCAGGAGCAGGACTACGTCAACGCCGTCCTCGACGAGGAGGCGAGCGTCGCACCGCGGCGGTACTTCACGATCCCGGGCCGTGATCCCTTCGACGAGATCGAGTGGGAGACGCGTGACGCGCTGATCCCGGGCAAGAACGGCCCCGCCTTCGAGCAGCGAGACGTCGAGTTCCCGAAGTTCTGGTCGCAGACGGCGACGAACATCGTCGCGCAGAAGTACTTCCGCGGCCGCATGGCGTCGCCCGAGCGCGAGCGGAGCGTCAAGCAGATGGTCGGCCGTGTCGCCGACACGATCACCGGCTGGGGCAAGCAGGGCGGCTACTTCGTCTCGGACGACGAGGCCGAGACCTTCCACGCCGAGCTGAAGGCGATCCTCGTCAACCAGTACGCGTCGTTCAACTCACCGGTCTGGTTCAACGTCGGCTTCGAGGAGGCGCCGCAGTGCTCGGCGTGCTTCATCCTCTCGATCGACGACTCGATGGAGTCCATCCTCGACTGGATCCGGCGCGAGGGGATCATCTTCCGCGGCGGCTCGGGCTCGGGTCTCAACCTCTCGCGGCTGCGCTCCTCGAAGGAGCAGCTCTCGAAGGGCGGCTATGCCTCGGGGCCGGTCTCGTTCATGCGCGGCGCCGACGCGTCGGCCGGGACGATCAAGTCGGGCGGCAAGACGCGCCGCGCGGCGAAGATGGTCGTGCTCGACGTCGACCATCCGGACGTCGACGAGTTCATCTGGTGCAAGGCGCGGGAGGAGCGCAAGGCGCGCGTCCTCGAGCAGGCGGGCTACGACATGTCGCTCGATTCCTCCGACTGGGCCTCGATCCAGTACCAGAACGCGAACAACTCGGTGCGGGTCACCGACGCCTTCATGGAAGCCGTCGCCGAGGGGAAGGAATGGGCGCTCACGGCCCGCACCGACGGCACGGTCGTCGAGACGGTCGACGCGCGCAAGCTGCTGAAGGACATCGCGGCCGCCGCCTGGGAGTGCGCGGATCCGGGAGTCCAGTACGACACGACGATCAACGCGTGGCACACCTCGCCGAACACGGGCCGGATCAACGCGTCGAACCCTTGCAGCGAGTACATGCACATCGACGACTCGGCGTGCAACCTCGCCTCGCTCAACCTGATGAAGTTCCGGCGCGAGGACGGCGAGTTCGACGTCGAGATGTTCGAGCACGCCGTCGACGTCGTCTTCCTCGCGCAGGAGATCGCCGTCGGCTACTCGTCGTATCCGACGCCGGAGATCGGCCGGAACGCGAAGCGGTTCCGGCAGCTCGGGCTCGGCTACGCGAACCTCGGCGCGCTCCTGATGGCGCGCGGGCTCCCGTACGACTCCGACGAGGGTCGCGCGTACGCGGCGGCGATCACGGCGCTGATGACCGGCCGGGCGTATCGCAAGTCCGCCCAGGCCGCGCAGCGGATGAGCGCGCACGAGGGCTACCAGGAGAACCGCGCCGCGATGGTCGGCGTGATCGCGAAGCACCGCGCCGCAGTCGGGAACATCAACCACTCCGAATCGGTGCCGGACGACCTGCTCGCGGGCGGCCGCCGCGCGTGGGACGAGGCGCTCGAGATCGGAGAGGTGCACGGCTTCCGGAACGCGCAGGCCACCGTGCTCGCCCCGACCGGGACGATCAGCTTCATGATGGACTGCGACACGACCGGAGTCGAGCCGGACTTCTCGCTCGTCAAGTCGAAGAAGCTCGTCGGCGGCGGCGAGATCACGATCGTCAACAAGACGGTGCCGATGGCGCTCTCCGAGCTCGGCTACGCGCCGCGCGAGGTCGAGGAGATCGTCGCCTGGATCGACGAGCGCGGCGGGGTCGTCGGGGCACCCCACCTGAAGACCGAGCACTACCCGGTGTTCGACTGCGCGATCGGCGAGCGTGCGATCCACTACATGGGGCACGTGAAGATGATGGGCGCGGTGCAGCCCTTCATCTCGGGCGCGATCTCGAAGACGGTCAACCTGCCCGAGCAGACGACGGTCGACGAGGTCGCCCGGCTGCTCGTCGAGTCCTGGCAGCTCGGCGTCAAGGCGATCGCGATCTACCGCGACAACTGCAAGGTCGCCCAGCCGCTCTCCTCGGCGAAGGACGCACCGGCCGGCGCGGTCGCGCTCGTCCCCGGCGCGGCGCCGGTCGCCCATCCGCAGCGCCGGCGCCTCCCGGACGACCGCACCGAGGTCGGCCGGAAGTTCAAGGTCGGCGAGTACGAGGGGTACATCCACGTCGGCCTCTTCGAGGACGGGACGCCCGGCGACATCTTCGTGGACATCGCGAAGGAGGGGACGACGCTCGCCGGGCTCATGAACTCGTTCATGATCTCGGTCTCGCTCGGGCTCCAGTACGGCGTCCCGCTCGAGGTGTACGTCTCGAAGTTCAGCCACATGCGCTTCGAGCCGAGCGGGATGACGAACGACGCCGACATCCGGGTCGCGAAGTCCATCGTCGACTACATCTTCCGTTGGATGGGGAAGAAGTTCCTCTCCGCCGACCAGCAGGAGGAGGCGGGGATCCTGACGCCCGAGGTGAAGGCGCGCCTCGCAGCCGCCTACGGCGAGAACCCGGGTGCCGGAGCCTCGGCCCAGGCGCTCGAGTCGTCACCCGCGGGCCAGACCGCGCTCTTCAACCAGTGGGAGGACGCCGTCGAGTGCGCCCGCTGCGGCGGCCGCATGGTCAGGACGGGCTCGTGCTACACGTGCCGCGACTGCGGCACGAACACCGGCTGCTCTTAGGGGCGGGCGAGGCTTTCCTCGCGGGGGCCGGCAACAGCCGGCCCCCGCACCGCTCGTAGGGTCACCGGGCGGTAAGGCGCCGAAGGGCTGCCCGAACGGCACCGGGAGCCTCGACCCACGTGAAGTGCCCAGCACCCTCCACGACCTCGACCCACGCGCCGGGAATCCGCTGGGCCGCGTCGGTCGAAGCGGCGAGCGGCATCGGGCTTCGGGAGCCGTGCGCGAAGCCGACGGGGACGCGAATCCTCGGCAGCTCCGCCTGCAGCGCCGGAAGCTCGGCGAGGATCGAGGGCACCATCGCGGCCGAGCGCTCGGTCGCGATGCGCAGCGCGGGCATCGGCGGCGCCTGCTCCGGATCGGCGAAGTACGCGGACCAGACGAGACGCATCCCCTCGAGCGCCAGCTCCTCGCCTGCCTCGCCTGCCGTCCGTCGCTCGTCGATCTCGCGCGCCGCTCTCGCGAACGGACTCCGGGGTGCGACGGAAGATCTCCTCGTCGAACTCCGGCCAGCGTCCGTCTCCGACCGAGCCGAGCGGATCGACGGCGAGCACGCCGAGCAGTCGCTCACGGCATCGCCACGGCGACGTGAAGCGCGAGGTGGCCGCCGGCCACGAGTGCCCGACGACGTACGCCTGCCGCCAGCCGAGCGCGTCGAGCACCCGGCGGGCATCCGCGACGTCCAGCGCAACCGAGTACGGCCCTTCCGCCGCGGACGGCTCGAGCCCTCGCTGCTGGTACCAGACGACGTCGTTCTCCTCTGCGAGCTCGTCGGCGAGCGCGCGCAGGTAGTCGAAGCCGAGCCCAGGACCGCCGTGCAGCAGGAGAACCTTTCGGCCGCGCTGCCCGCACGGCCGCCCGCGAGCAACGGTACCTCGTCGTGCGTCGTGAACTCGGTCCATCGCCACGCGGGCATCGTCGCACGCTCGCCGATCGGCTAACCGTCGCCTGCCGGGGCTTCGCTCAGCCTCGCGCCGGGGTCGGCTGCCCGAGATAGAGCCCGCGGCCCATGAGGCCCTCAGGGTCGTGCTCGACGGCCAGGCCGGCGGCGTCGAACGCCTGCCGGTACTCCGCGTCCGTGAAGAGCGCCGCCTCGTGGCGTTCGGTGAAGTGCTCCACCCCAGCGGGGGTGCCGACGAGGTACGAGAACTCCACCACCGCGAGCCGCCCGTCGCGTTCCGAGACGTTCATGCGAGCGATCTTGAGCTCCGGCTCGTCGACCGTCAGGAGATGAGCCGTGCCCGTGAGCCACGCCTCGGGCGAGAACCACGGCTCGATCACGAGTATCCCTTCCGGCTCGAGGTGACGCGCCATCGCGGCGAGCGCCGCATGCAGCCGCTCCACGGTGCCGACGTAGCCGATCGAGCTGAAGAGGCAGGTGACGACGTCGAACCGCCGGCCGAGCTCGAACGAGGTCATGTCGGCAGCGTGCAGGCGGACGCCGTCCAGGCGCTCGCGCGCGATCGCGAGGAGGTTCTCGTCGAGGTCGAGCCCTTCCACGTCGTACCAGGCGCGTAGCTCCGCGAGGTGCTTGCCCGTGCCGCAGGCGACGTCGAGGAGCGTTTGCGCACGGGGCGCCCGCTCCTCGATCAGCGTGCGCAGCCGTGCGGCTTCCCCCGCGTAGTCCTTGAAGGAGTAGACGGCGTCGTAGAGCTCGGCCGAGCGGGTGAACACCTCAGCCGCGGCGCCGGTCGAAGATCGTCGGGTCGCGCAGATCCTCGAGCGGCGACTTCGCGAGCACGCGCTGGAAGTCTGCGGTCAAGGCGAGTCGGGGGAGCCTGTACGTCACCGAGGGGTCGGGCTGGCCGGGCGGTGTCGACCAGTATGCGAACTGGTCGGCGAAGATCTCCATGAACGGGATGCAGGGGTCGCGGGCGCCCGTCTGGGGGTAGCAGCTCTTCCACTTGGGCGAGCGGCGGAACAGCGCCAGGAACTCCTTGTCCAGCGCGTCGGGGACGAGGGCGAAGTCGACGATGTGCCCGAGCTCGTGATGGACGAGGAAGCGGCGGATGGGCGGCTGGAGCTCCTGCATGTGGGTCGGGTGGAGGTGGAGCAGGCCACGGAAGCTGTTCGACGTCGGCAGGGACCCGCCCTGCGGCTGGTAGACACCTGCGCAGGAGACGGGCGGCCCCTTCGGGCTGCCGCAGCCGTTCGTGATCTTCACCTCGGTGATGCGATCGACCTCGACGAGGATCCTCTGGTAGAGCGCCGACTTCGGCCCCAGCGCGACCATGAAGCTCGACCGGTTCGACGACCCCGGCTGCATGCCGTCCTCGAACGACCAGCCTCCGGCGAGGATCACGAGAGAGGCGAGGAGTCCGAACGACAGCAGCCGGCGACGCTGCATACCCCGACGCTAGTCCGCTTCTCGCTGCTTGACAACCGGCGGCCCGAAGGGGCGGCTGCCATGCCTACAGTCCTCGTGTGGAGGACGAGCCTCGGCTCCGCGTCGCGACGCTCGCCGACCGCGCCGCGATCGACGCTCTGATGAAGGAGTCCGCGTCCGTCCTCTTCCCGCGCTTCTACGACGCGTCGCAGGCGTCGAGCGCCGTCCGATACGTCGCCGCCGTCGATCCGCAGCTGCTCGGCGACGGCACGTACTTCGTGCTCGAGAGCCGTGGCGAGCTCGTGGGCTGCGGCGGCTGGAGCAGGCGCGACAAGCTCTACACCGGTAGCGGCGAGGGAGCTGACGACGCCCGTCCCCTCGATCCGGTTCGGGAGCCTGCCCGGGTTCGCGCGATGTTCGTGCGCGCCGACTGGACGCGGCGCGGGCTCGGCCGGCGGATCCTCGACGCGTGCGCGGCGGCCGCGCACGAGGAGGGGTTCGTCCGCCTCGCGCTCATGGCGACGCTGCCGGGCGTGCCGCTGTACCTCGACTACGGCTTCCTTCCGCTCGAGGACGTCGAGGTGCGGATGCCCGACGGCGTCACGATCCCGTGCACGGCGATGGAGATGCCGCTTACCTCCGTTGCGGCGAGGCTGCGCGCCGATCACCGATCAGCCAATAGGCTCGGTCTCGTGACCTCGAGGACCCGACTCTGGCACCCCTTCGCGGCGATGGGCAAGGTCGACGGGCACGAGCTCGTTCTCGCGCGCGGCGAGGGAAGCACGGTCTGGGACGCCGCGGGGCGGGAGTACCTCGACGCGACGGCCGGTCTCTGGTTTGCCAACGTCGGCCACGGCCGCGTCGAGATCGCCGAAGCGGTCGCCGCGCAGCTCCGCACCCTCGCCGCGCACCACGTCTTCGGCGACCAGGCGAACGAGCCGGCGCTGCAGCTCGCGACACGCGTCGCCGAGCTCGCTCCCGTCCCGGATCCCGCGGTCTTCTTCGGCACGGGCGGCGGCGAGGCGATCGACACCGCGGCGAAGATCGTCAGGCGTCACTGGGCGCTCGTCGGTCGCCCCGAGCGCACCGTGATCGTCTCACGGCGGTTCGCCTACCACGGCACGAACGCCTACGGGACCTCGCTCGCCGGCATCCCGGCCGTGCGCGACGGGTTCGGGCCGCTCGTCCGGGACGTGGCCGAGGTCGCCCACGACGATCCCGACGAGCTCGCGCGGACGCTCGACGAGCTCGGCGAGCGCGCGGCCGGCTTCATCGGCGAGCCGGTGATCGGGGCCGGCGGCGTGATCCCACCGCCGGACGGGTACTGGCCCGCCGTCGAGCGCATCTGTCGCGAGCGGGACGTGCTGCTGATCGCCGACGAGGTGATCTGCGGCTTCGGCCGGCTCGGCCGCTGGTTCGGCTGCGAGCGCTACGGCTTCACGCCCGACCTGCTCACCTGCGCGAAGGGCATCAGCTCCGGCTACGTGCCGCTCGGCGCCGTCGTCGCGAGCGAGCGCGTCCGCGCGCCGTTCTGGGCCGACGACGCCGCGCCGTTCCTCAGCGGAGGAACCTACGCGGGGCACCCGGGCGCCTGTGTCGCGGGGCTCGTCAACCTCGACATCGTCGAGCGCGAGCGGCTGGTGGAGCGCGTCGCAGAGCTCGAGCCCGTGCTCGCACGCCTGCTCGAGCCCGTCCGCGAGCTCCGCGGCGTCGCGGAAGTTCGCAGCGCAGGGCTCGCTGCCGCCGTCGAGCTCGACGCCGAGCTCCTCGCGGCCGACCCGGCGCTCGTCTGGAAGACCGTGCTCGCGGCCCGCGCGCATGGCGTCCTCACACGCGTGCTGCGAGGCGTCGCGCTCCAGATCTCGCCGCCGTTCGTCGTCACCGAGGACGAGCTCGCCGCGATGGTCGAGCGGATCTCGGCTGGGCTCCAGGACGCCGTCGCAGCCTGACGCGTCGCTTGCGTCGACCGTATGGCATTTGCCACCATCAGGGCCAGGGAACGAGAGCGAAGGAGGGCACATGGGCCGCGTAGCGGACATCCTCGACACAAAGGGCACAGCGGTCCTCGAGATCGACGGCGGGGCGACCGTGTTCGACGCCGTGACGATGATGGTCGAGGGGAACGTCGGCTCGCTCCTCGTCACGGAGGACGGTCGGCTGGCGGGGATCGTCACGGAGCGCGACTACCTGCGCCGAGTCGCGATCGTCGGGCGGGACGAGCGGACGACGCCGGTGCGCGAGATCATGTCCGCGCCGATCGTCTACACGACGCGGGAGAGCACGATCGAGGAGTGCATGGCCGTGATGACCGAGCGGCGCATCCGGCACCTGCCCGTGCTGACGGAGACGAGAGACGTCGCCGGCGTCGTCTCGATCGGCGACCTCGTGAAGTTCCAGTCGAAGGAGCAGAGCGCCCAGATCAAGTTCCTCGAGGAGTACATCTCCGGCTGAACCGACGGGCGGCCGGCGCCGCAGTCGCGAAGATGGGCGGCGGTGGCCAGGGAGCTCGGCACGACCGTCGGCGCAGGCGCACGAGCTGTCGCGCCGCTGGCGCTCGCCGTCGCCGCGTTCGGACTCACGTTCGGGGTCCTCGCGCGTGACGCGGGCTTCCGACCGGTCGAGTCGGTGGTCTTCTCGGCGACGACGTTCGCGGGCTCGGCCCAGTTCGCCTCCGCCTCGCTCGTCTCTGCCGGTGGGACGCTGGCAGCGGCGATCGGCGCGGCCGTCCTGCTGAACACCCGCTACATCCCCATCGGGCTCTCCGTCGCGCCCGCGCTCACCGGCCCGGTGTGGAAGCGAGCCCTGCGCGCACAGCTCGTCGTCGACGAGTCCTGGGCGATCGGGCACCTGGGCAGCGGTCGGTACGACCCGGCCCGGATCCTCGGTGCGGGCCTCGTGCTCTGGGCCACCTGGGTGACCTCCACCGGTGTCGGTGCGCTCGCCGGCGATCTCGTGGGCGATCCGGAGCGCCTCGGGCTGGACGCCGCCTTTCCCGCACTCTTCCTCGCGCTGCTCGCGGGGCAGATCGAGGGACGGCGGGGCGCCCTTGCCGCGTTGCTGGGAGCCGTGATCGCGCTCGTCCTCGTCCCGTTCGTCCCGGTGGGGATCCCGATCGTGGCGGCGGCCGCGGCCTGCCTCCTGGGACTCCGGCGATGAGCGACGCGTGGATCGTCATCCTCGTCGTCGGCGCGTGCACCGTCGTCTTCAAGGCGCTCGGCCCGGTCGCGATCGGAGGGCGACAGCTCCCGCCGAGACTGCAGGCCGTTATGGCCTTGCTCGCGCCGACGCTGCTGGCGGCGCTCGTCGTCGTCTCGACGTTCGCGAGCGGCCGCTCACTCGTGCTCGACGCGCGCGCAGCGGGCATGGCTGCCGCCGTCGTCGCTGTCGTCCTGAGGGCGCCCGTCCTCGTGGTCGTCGCCGTCGCCGCAGCCACTGCGGCGGTGGTGCGCGCGTTCTGAGGCGCTCCTACACTCGGGCGATGGACATGCGAGCGCTCGAGCTCCTCGAGCTCCCGGCGATCCTCGAGCGGCTGGCAGGAGCTGCTGCGAGCGAGCCCGGGGCCGCCCTCGCATCGGCCCTCTCCCCCAGCGCCGACCGCGCTGCGGTCGTACGGCGTCACGCCCTCACCGCGGAGGGGATCGGGCTCTACGACGCGTCGGCTGAGCCGGATCTCGCGAACGTCTCCGACGTTCGCGCTGCGGCGGCCGTGGCGGCTCGAGGGAGCACGCTCGAGCCCGGCGCGTTGCGGGCGATCGGTCGGTCGATCGAGACCGCCCTGGCCGCGCGGACGGCACTCGAGAGCTCCGCCGGCGTGCCCGGGCTCGTCGAGATCGCGGCCGCGATCGATCCGTCCCTGAGCCGGCTCGAGGAGATGCTCGAGCGCGCGGTCGAAGACGACGGCTCGGATCTGCGGGACAGCGCCTCGTCTGCGCTTCGCCGCCTGCGTCGCGAGTTGCGCGGCGGCCGGGCACGCCTCGCGGAACGGCTGCGAGCCCTTGCACGCGACCCGGGGCTGCGCGAGCACCTGCAGGACGACTTCGTCACCGAGCGCGCAGGCCGGCCCGTGCTCGCGCTGCGGGCGAGCGCACGAGGCGCAGTGCCCGGCATCGTCCACGACAGCTCGGGGTCGGGGCAGACGCTCTTCGTCGAGCCCTTCGCGGTCGTCGACGAGTCGAACCGGCTCCGGGAGGCCGAGAGCGCCGAGCGCGAGGAGGTCGCCCGGATCCTGCGCGCGCTCTCGAAGGACGTCGGCGAGCACGAGCAGATGCTCGTCTCGCTGGTCGAGGCGATCGGGGAGATCGACCTCGCGCTCGCGTGCGCCACGCTCTCACGACAGTGGCGGGGCGCTCCGGTGCAACTCGGGGACGACGTTGCCCTGCGAGGCGCGCGGCACCCGCTGCTCGATCCTGCGACAGCGGTCGCGATCGACCTCGAGCTCGGCGACCTGCGCGGCGTGGTGATCAGCGGCCCCAACACCGGCGGGAAGACGGTCGCCCTGAAGACGCTGGGGCTCGCCGCCGTCCTGCACCAGTGCGGCCTGCGACCGCCTGCCGAGCACGCCGAGCTGCCGGTGTTCGACGCGATCCTGGCCGACATCGGCGATGAGCAGTCGATCGCGATGAGCCTCTCCACCTTCTCGGGGCACGTTCGTAACCTCGTCGCGATCCTCGACCAGGCGACCGAGCGGTCGCTCGTCCTCCTCGACGAGGTCGCGGCCGGAACCGACCCGGTCGAAGGCACCGCTCTCGCCCAGGCTCTCGTCGGGCAGCTCGCCGGGCAGGCGCGCCTGACCGTCGCCACGAGCCACTATCCGGAGCTGAAGGAGTGGGCGAGCGCCTCGGAGGGCATCGCGAACGCCGCCACCGGATTCGATGCCGACACGGGGGCGCCGCTCTACCGCATCGCGCTCGGCCGGCCAGGCACGTCTCACGCGCTTCGGATCGCGGAGCAGCTCGGTCTGCCCCGCGAGCTCGTGGCGGCGGCGCGCTCGCACGTCGCCCCCGAGCGGCTTCGGGTCGCAGAGCTCCTGGCCGAGGCAGAGGCCGCCGAGGGGCGTGCCGCGGACGAGCACGAGAGCGCGGCCGCGGCGCGGGCGGAGGCGGAGAACGCGCGTCGGAAGGCCGAGGAGCGGGTCGTCGAGCTCGCGGCCGAGATCGAGCGCGTGCGCGCCTCGGCACGCGAGGAACGCGAGCGGGCCGCCGCCGCCGCGGAGCACGAGCTCGTCGCGACCCGGGCCGAGCTCGATGCGCTCCGGGCGGAGATCCGCGCTGCCCGCGGCCTCGAACGTCAGCGGCAGCGGGCGACGACGCCGAAAGCGATCGCGAAGGAACGCGAGCGCGACCGCCGGCTCGGCGCCGCGTCGGAGCGTGCCGACCGCGCGGGCCGCGCGCTCCGCGAGCTCGACGAGCCGCTACCCGTGACGGCGCCACTCGGCCCTGGCGACCCGGTCATCGCGCCCGCACTCGGCGTCCGCGGCACGATCGACGAGATCGTGAAGGGCGAAGCGGTCGTCACGGGCAGGGGTGGGCTCCGCGTGCGCGTGCCGCTGGCGCGGCTGCAACCCGACCGCGACGCAACCGATCTCGACGCGATCGAGCCTGCCGTCACGATCAGGGCGCCGACGCCGACGGACGTACCGTCCGAGCTCGACCTCCGGGGCCGCACCGGTCAGGAGGCGCGCGAGGCGCTCCGCGCCTTCGTCGACACGGCGGCGCTCGCAGGTCGCGACGAGGTGCGGGTCATCCACGGCCGCGGCACGGGCGCGATCCGCAAGGCGGTGAGGGACGAGCTCGCGCGGCATCCGCTCGTCACCTCCCACGAGTCGGACTCCGCCGACGGGGCGACGGTCGTGCGGCTGGATTGAATTGTTCGCCAGGCGGGATTCGGCAGGAGCCGAATCCCGCGGCTTGAGCAATTCTTCTTCCGCCAGGCGGGAATCCGCCAAGCGGATTCCCACCGCTCGATCCCGCCTACGGCGGGCAGATCCCCTGAAGGCGTCGGCTTCGCCGCCGCACTGCCTCGTTGCCACGCGCGGGCTCCGGTGTCTGGCTTCAGCCAGACACCTGCTCTTCGCGGTCGCAACCCCCGGTGTCCGACTTCAAGTCGGACACCTGAGGTCAGGGTTCGCGTTTGCGCCCCGCCGAGCGGCGGGTAACAATCGACGCGTGAAGCTCCTCGCCGCCTTTGCGCTCGTCCTCGCCTCGCTCGCGCTGGTCGGCGCGGGCTGTGGTGGCGACGATGAGGACACCGCCGAGCCGACGCCGACCGCCACGGAGACGGTCACCGAGACCGACGCCGGCACCACCACCGACGAGGCGGCCGAGGGCGACGCCGCGAACGGCGAGCAGGTCTTTGCATCGGCCGGTTGTGGCGGCTGCCATACGCTCGCCGCAGCCGGGACGAGCGGAAGCGTCGGACCCGATCTCGACGATGCTTCGCCGTCGTACGACAAGGTCGTGGAGCGGGTCACGAACGGTCAGGGCGCGATGCCGTCGTTCAAGGACGATCTCACCTCGCAGGAGATCAACGACGTGGCGGCGTTCGTCTCGAGCTCGGTCGACTAGTCCCTGTTCGCCAGGCAGGAATCCGCGGGAGCGGATTCCTGCGGTGCCCGACGGGCAGATCCCTGAAGGCGCCCGCTGTCGCGGTTCGCACGCGACTCCTTGCCATGCGAGGATCGGCGAACGGATGACGCGATGCTGTCGCCCGTCGCACGTATCCTCAAGGGTTCGTGTCTGCGCCCTCCCCAGTGTCCGTCGCCCAGGCGGCGGCGACCCTCGAGCTCCTGTGGCAGCAGGATGCAAGCGCCTTTGCGCTCGTCCGCGACGCCGACGGCGAGCTCTCCGCGGGCGAGCTCGAGCTCGGGCTGCCGGCGGTCGCCGACCTCGCCCTCGCCGAGCGCGGCGTCGCGGCACGCCTGCTCGAGCTGGACGAGCTGCTCGACCTCGTCGACGCGCCGCCCGAGAATGTCGAGCTGGGCGGGAGTGCCCTGATCGTCCTCGAGGTTCTGTGCGCGGCACGCCGCTCTGTCGCCTCCGGCCTCGTGCACCCTCATCTCGAGGCGGCCGACGGACGGTGGCACGCGCTCTGGGGCGCGACGCTCGACGAGCACGTGCGCGACGAGCTCGCAGCCCTCGCGCACGCCGCGCCCGCAGCCGCCGCCGACGCGTTCGACGGGGACACGGACGCCTTCGTGCACGATCTCTACGGCTGCGCCGTGGACGAGCTCGCACGACGGGCGCTACGCGGCACCGTGCTCGTCCCCGCGGGCGCCGGGCGACGGGCGCCCGGAGCGGTGGAGCACTTCCTCGCAGGGCTCGCCGCGGCCAGCCCGACGCTCCCGGCCCACAACGGGTATCCGGCGCTCGAGCGACGGCTGAGCACATGGGTGGACGAAGGCCTCTCGCGCCGCTCGCGCGCGCCCTGGAACCTCGGCCTCCGGCTGGACGAGGCCGAAGGGGGCGGCGCCGAAGCGCCCCCCGTCGTCCTCGAGCTCTGGCTCGAGGCGGCCGACGACCCGACGCTCGCGCTCCCGGCGAGCCTTCTCCACGAGGGCAGCGACGGGGTCTTCGCGTTCCTCCGCGAGAGCGACCCCCGGCGCGCGCTCGAGCTGCGCCTGCAGCTGGTCCAGCCGATCCTCGCGTCCGTCGGGATCGAGCTCGAGGGCGATCCGCCGAGCACCGTGGAGCTGGACGCGGCCCAGGCGGGCGCCTTCCTGCGCGAGGCGATGCCGCGACTCGAGCAGCTCGGCGTCCCGGTCCGGCTGCCGCGCGAGTGGGTCGCCGCGACGAGTCGCGTCACCGTCAACCTCGTCGCGACCACGCCCGCGACCGTGTCGAGCGGGCTCCTCACCCGGGACGCCATCGCCTCGTTCGACTGGCGACTCGCGATCGGGGACCTGGAGCTGACCGAAGAGGAGCTGGCGGAGCTCGCAGCTACGAAGGAGCCGCTGGTGCGGCTCCGCGGCAAGTGGCACACGCTCCGTACGTCGGAGATCGAGCGAGCGCTCCGCTTCATCGACGAACGCCGTCGAGCGGTGGGAGTCGTCGAGCTCGTCCGCGCCGTGAGCGGGTTGGAGACGGACGAGGCGGGGATCGAGCTCGGCGAGGTGCGGCTCGATTCGACGCTCGACGAGCTGCTCGACGCGGCGGGCGAGCGGCGGTTCCGTTCGCTCCCGACGCCGGCGGGGATGCGATACGACCTCTTTCCGTTCCAGGAGCGGGGCCATGGCTGGTTGCGTCTACTGGGCGACCTCCGGGTGGGCGGGATCCTCGCCGACGACATGGGTCTCGGCAAGACGGTGCAGGCGATCGCAACGCTCGTGTCGGAGCGGGAGGACCGGGGCGACGTCGGCCCGACGCTCGTCGTCTGCCCGATGAGCGTCTCCCAGCAGTGGGGGCGCGAGATCGCTCGGTTCGCGCCCGGCCTCCGCGTCCACCTCCACCACGGTCCGGGACGGCTCCGTGGGGCCGCGTTCGCCGAGACCGCGATCGCCCACGACGTCGTCGTCACCTCGTATGACGTCGCGACCCGCGACGCCGACCTCCTCGCGGGCGTCGCCTGGGACCGGCTGCTCCTCGACGAGGCGCAGGACGTGAAGAACGCGCGGACGAAACGACATCGAGCGCTGCGACGACTGCCCCGCAACCGGACGCTTGCGCTCACCGGCACGCCGATCGAGAACCGCCTCGGAGAGCTCTGGGCGATCATGGAGCTCGTCAATCCGGGGCTGCTCGGCTCCCGCGAGGCGTTCGAGCGGAGCTTCGCCCGGCCGATCGAGGTACGCCGCGACGCGCGTGCGCTCGAGCGCCTGCGCGGCCTGGTCGGGCCTTTCGTGCTGCGTCGGGCGAAGGATGCGCCCGAGGTCGACCTCGAGCTGCCGCCGATCACCATCTCGAAGGTCCCATGCCACCTGACGGTCGAGCAAGCTGGCCTCTACCAGGCCGTCGTCGATCGCTGGCTCCCCCGGATCGAGGAGCACGAGCGCCGGTTCGAGCGCCGCGGCGCGGTGCTCGCGATGCTCGGGCAGCTCAAGCAGCTCTGCAACCACCCGGAGCTCGTCCTGCCGACGGGGCGCCCGCTCGAGGGACGCTCGGGCAAGCTCGAGCGACTCGTCGAGCTCCTGGAGAACGTGCCCGAGGGCGACAAGGCGCTCGTCTTCACGCAGTACCCCGGCTTCGGGAGACTTGCACCGCACCTCGCAAGCCGACTCGGGCGCGACGTCGGGTTCTTCCACGGCGGGCTCTCCGCGCGAGCCCGCGACGAGCTGCTCGCCCGCTTCGAGCGGACGGACGGCCCGTCGCTCCTCGTCGTGTCGCTCCGTGCCGGCGGTCGCGGCCTCAACCTCCCCGCCGCAAACCACGTGGTCCATTTCGACCGCTGGTGGAATCCCGCGGTCGAGCAGCAGGCGACCGACCGCGTGCACCGCCTCGGGCAACGCAAGCCCGTCCACGTCGCGAGCCTCGTCTGCACGGCGACGGTGGAGGAGCGGATCGACGAGCTGCTCGACGCGAAGCGCGAGCTCGCCGCCGAGGTGCTGGCCGGCCGCGCGGACGACTGGCTCGGCGAGCTCGATCTCGACGCGATCCGGGCCGCGGTCGCGCTCGCACCCGAAGCGGTGGAGGTCGCCGCATGAGGGCGGTGACGCTGAACGACGGCCTGCCGATCGTCGTCCCGGCGGGGGACGACCGGATCGGCGTCGGCCCATGGGCGCGCTGGCTCGCGAGCGCGGCCGTCCCGGACGAGGGCTCCGCGCGCGCCGCCCGTGGCCGTGAGCTCGCGCGGGGAGGCAGCGTCGGGGCCGTCACGATCGTCGAAGGCTCGATCGAGGGCGAGGTCGCGAGCTCGAGCGGCGGCTTCTACACGGTCGCGCTCGAAGCCGCTCCCGTCCCACCGACGGTCTGGGCCAGGGTGGTGCGCGAGGCGCGCGGCCGAGCCGAGCGAGAGCAGGGAATCGAGGGCACCGCACAGTCTGTCCATCTCGCGCACTGGATGGAGACCGAGCTCGAGCAGCCACTCGTCCCGCCGGCCAGGGCGATGCGCCGGAGGTGCACCTGCCCGGACGGGCAGCGGTCTCCCGTCTGCAAGCATGTCGCGGCGCTCGCGTTCGTGGTCGCGGACGCGATCGACCGGGACCCCTCACTGCTGCTCCGCTTCCGCGGGTGCGAGCCCACGAGTCCGCGTGCGTCGCGCTCGAGCGACCCGTGGCAGGCCGGACCGATCCCTGCTCCGCCGCGCGCTCGCCCTCTACCACCGGGCGCCGTCGTCAAGCGGCTCGGACGGAGCGGGATCCGGGTCGGCGACGTCGACCTCTCCGAGGCGCTCGCCCCCGCGTATCGCGCGTTCGCGGAGCACGCATAGCCGGTTCGGCCGAGGGAGCGGGCTACTCGGGCACGCCCTTGCCCCGGAAGCTCGGCCTCACCGAGGGCACAACCTTCGCGATCGTCTCCGCGCCACCGGGCGCGGCTGGGCTGCTCGAGCCGCTGCCGGCGGGCACCAGGCGAGTCGACGATCCCGCTGGCGCGGACGTCGTCCTGCTCTTCGTCCTCGCCCGCGCCGAGCTCGAGCGGCAACTGGAGGAGCTTGCGCTCGCGATCTTCCCGGACCGCATGCTCTGGGTCGCCTGGCCCAAGCGCGCGTCCAAGGTGCCGACCGACATGACCGAGGACGTGGTCCGCGACGTCGCGCTCCCGCTCGGGCTCGTCGACACGAAGGTCGCCGCGATCGACGCGACGTGGTCCGGGCTCCGGCTCGTGTGGCGGCGCGAGCTGCGGGTGCCGTCGTAGGTCGGCAGCGTACGATCGCCCGATGGAGCAACGCGCTCTCGGTCGCAGCGGCGTCGCCGTCTCGAGGGTGATCCTCGGCTGTGGCAACTTCGGCGGGATCGGCTCGGCACCGGCGTTCTTCGGTCAGGGAACGCCTCGCGGCGAGGCGTTCCGGCTGCTGGACGAGGCCTGGGAGCTCGGCGTCACGACCCTCGACACCGCGGACGCCTACGGCGGTGGCCGGAGCGAGGAGTTCATCGGCGCGTGGCTCGCGACGAAGGGCTCCGAGGTTCGCGAGCAGGTCGTGGTCGCGACCAAGACGTTCAACCCGATGACGGAGGACGGCGACCGGGGCCTCGGCGGCGCGCGGATCCGGCGGCAGGTCGAGTCGAGCCTGCGGCGGCTCGGCCTCGAGCGCGTGCCGCTGTACCTCGCCCATGACTTCGATCCGGACGTCCCGCAGGAGGAGACGCTTCAGGCGCTCGACGACCTCGTCCGCGAGGGCCGCGTCGGCGCGGTCGGTGCCTCGAACTTCACGGCGGATCAGCTCGCCGAGGCGCTGGAGCTCTCCGCCCTCGAAGGGCTCGCGCGGTACGAATGGGTGCAGAACGCCTTCTCGCTGCTCGTGCAGGACGACCGCGAGACCGTCTTCCCCCTCTGCCATGAGCACGGGCTCGGCTACACGCCGTACAGCCCGCTCGCGGGCGGCTGGCTGACCGGGAAGTACCGCCGCGGAGAGCAGCCGCCGTCCGGCTCGCGGATGACTCTGCGGCCCGAGGGCAGCGAGCGCTTTCGCACGGACGCGACGTTCGACGCGCTCGAGGAGCTCGAGCGACTGGCAGCCGGCCGCGGCACGTCGCTGGCGGCTCTCTCGCTCGCCTGGCTCCTCGAGGTGCCCGAGGTGACGGGCGTCGTCGTCGGCCCGAACACGGTGGCGCAGCTGGCGCCCGTTCGTGAGGCGCTCGCGCTGCGGTTGCGCACCGACGACCTGGCGCGGATCGAGGCGATCGCCGCGTGAGCATCCTCGTCCTCTCCGAGAGCGACGTCCGCGACGTGCTCGACATGGAGTCGTGCGTGGCGGCGATGGAGGAGGCGCTGGCGGCGCTCGCCCGCGACGAGCTCCAGATGCCGTTGCGCTTCGTCTTCCGGCCCGGCGGCGAGCAGCTCCTCGGCCTGATGCCGGCCCACCGAGGCGGTGACGACCCCCTCTTCTCGCTCAAGGAGATCGTGATCGCACCGGCAAATGCCGCCCGCGGGCTCGACCCGCACCAGGGCGCGGTGCTCCTCCACGACGGCGACACCGGTGTTCTGCAGGCGGTCGTCAACGCGTCCGCGATCACCGAGATCCGCACGGCCGCCGTATCTGCGGTGGCGACCAAGCTCCTCGCCCGGCCGGGAGCTCGGCGTGTCGCGATCCTCGGTTCGGGCGTCCAGGGACGCTCGCACGCTCAGGCGATGCGCGCGGTCATCGACGACCCTGACCTGCGGGTCTGGAGCCGCAACCCCGCCCACGCGGAGGCGCTTGCGCTCGAGTCGCATGCCCTCGCGTGCGAGACGGTCGAGGAGGCGCTCGATGGAGCGGAGATCGTCTGCACCTGCACGGCCGCCCGCGAGCCCATCGTCCGGAGGGAGTGGCTCGCACCGGGCGCGCACGTCAACGCCGTGGGCTCGTCGGTGCCGTCGGCCCGCGAGCTCGAGGCGGACGTCGTCGCCGCCGCGTCGCTCTTCGTGGACCGGCGCGAGTCGACGCTGCACGAGTCGGGCGACTACCTGCGCGCAGTCGAGGAGGCCGGGATCGGACCGGAGCACATCCGCGCCGAGCTCGGCGAGATCCTCGTCGGGGCACACCCCGGTCGCCGGGACGACGGCGAGCTGACGCTCTTCAAGTCTCTCGGCCTCGCCGTAGAGGACCTCGCCGCAGCCGCGCTCTGCGTCGGGCGCGCCCGTGAGCGCGGTCTCGGGGTCGAGGTGCCGTTCTGATCCCGCTCGACGCGATCGAGCGGGCGCGGGAGCTGACGAGCGACGTCATCGACGCAAGCGCGCTCGTCCGGCTCGAGGTCGACGCACCGTGCGAGATCTGGCTCAAGCTCGAGTGCCTCCAGCCGATCGGCAGCTTCAAGCTCCGCGGCGCGACGAGCGCGATCCGGCAGGCCGACCCCGCCGAGTGGCGCGACGGCGTCTGGACGACGAGCGCGGGGAACATGGCTCAGGGGGTCTGCTGGGTCGCCCGCGAGCTCGGCGTGCCGGCGACCGTCGTCGCGCCCGACCACGCGCCGCGCGCGAAGCTCGACGCCGTCGAGCGGCTTGGCGGACGGGTCGTCACCGTGCCGTTCGATCGCTGGTGGGAATCGATGGAGTCGGGCGCGTACCCCGGCCTCGAAGGGCTCTTCGTCCATCCGGTGCTCGACGAGCGGGTGATGGCCGGGAACGGCGTCATCGGCCTCGAGTTGGCCGAGCGGCTCGACGACATCGACGCGGTGCTCGTGCCCTGGGGCGGCGGCGGCCTGACCGTCGGCATCGCGAGCGCGCTCGCGGCGGTCGCTCCGGCGACGCGCGTCGTCGCCTGCGAGCCCGAGACCGGGGCGCCGTTCGCGGCGTCGCTCGCAGCCGGGCTCCCGACGGCCGTCGACTATCGGGCGTCGTTCGTCGACGGCGCGGGCTCGAAGGCACTCCTGCCCGCCATGTGGGAGCGCGCACGACCGCTGGTCTCGCGGGCCGTGACCGTTCCGCTACGCGACGTCGCCGAGGCGGTACGGATGCTCGTGACGCGAGGGCGTGTCGTCGCCGAGGGAGCCGGCGCGCTCGCGCTCGCGGCCGCGCTCGCGGGACATGGCGGGAACGGTCGCGTCGTGTGCGTCGTCTCAGGTGGCAACATCGACCCGGGGACGCTCGCCGCGATTCTCCAGGGCGACACTCCCGCGTAGCGTCTAGTCGGAGCTGCGTCGGGCGGCGCTCTCGTCTCCCCGCCGATGCATCTCCTCGTCTTCGACGTGGTCGTCCCAGCGGTCGTAGGGCGCCGAGAGCGGCAGGGCGAGCCACATGCCGAGGAAGGCCGCGGCCGAGACTCCGGTCATCAGGAGCGCCCAGGTGGCGTTGACGACGGAGTCGACCACGAGGTAGACGGCAGCCGTCATCGCGACGGCGAGAAGGGTCATACCCGCGAGCGTCGAGAGGTTGGCGGCCCGCAGCATCCGCTCCTTGTTGCGTTCGCGCCAGCGCAGCCGGTGATAGGCCGTCGGCGCCATCAGCGCGACCACCGAGAGCAAGGTCGTGAGGAAGGAGACGACGTAGGCGGCGCGCATCGCGCGCGTCGTCTCGTCCCAGGCGGCGCTGAACGGGACGATCAGGAGGAAGCCGAACAGGACGGCCGCGCCCGAGAGGCCGACGCGGATCTCGTTGAGGAGCTCGATGAGCTCCTGGTCCTTCTTCTCGGCGAGCTCCTCGTCGTCCATCGGGCTAGCCGTGCGCCTCGTCAGCAGCCGCGCCGGGCGGTCTCGGCGATCGCGAACTTCACCCACTCGAGGGGAACCCCGACCACGTCGCGCCACCACGGCTGGTCGACGCCGTGCTCGGCGACCCGGAAGTCACCGCAGCGGCGAAAGACGCGTTCGGCGACGAGGCGCTCGTAGTCGGCCGTGACGAGGACGACGGTGTCCCAGCCGCGCCGGTCGGCCAGCGCGCTGATCGCCTGGGCCTCGCCGGGGGTCGAGAACGGCCCGGGATAGACGCACTCGACGTCCTCGGGCTCGGAGCGGCAGAACTGCACGCGGCGGTCGCCGCGTCCACGGCGGCTCGCCGAGACGACGAGCGTCGGCGCGATCCCTCCGCCGACGAGCGTCTGGCCGGCTGGCAACAGGTTGTCGGGTCCCGAGAGGACGACGACGGCGTCGGCGCCCTCGGGCAGGGCATCGTCGTCGGACAGCAGGAAGAGCGGCACTCCAACCGCATAGGCGGCCGCGAGGACGACCAGGCACACCAGCACGAAGCGGCGCATCGCAGGAAGGGTGACAGCGCGATCGGCCGTCGTCCCCGCGTGTAGAACGGGGGCATGGCGGCCGCGCGCGTTTCCCTGAAAGCCGTGCGCCGCCTCGCGATCGCCGCGCAGGGATATGCGTCCAGGCACCGGACGGGTACGACCGCCGAGGTCGAGCACGCGGTGAGGGGTCTCTCGTGCGTCCAGCTCGACTCGATCTCGACCGTCGAGCGGAGCCACCGGATCGCCCTTGGAGGTCGGGTTGGGAGCTTCCCGCGCACGTCCGTCACCCAGCTGCTCTCGCGTGGGCGGCTCATCGAGTACTGGGCCCACGAGGCGTGTCTCCTGCCTGCTGAGGACTGGCCGCTCTTTCGCCCGGCGATGGAGATCGGCGGACGGCGGTGGTACGGGGAGGTCGACCGCACACACCCCCATCTCCGCACGCACGTCCTCGACGAGATTCGCGACCGAGGCGCGCTCGGGTCGAGGCACTTCGACGGCGCCGCGCGCCAGGGCGAGATGTGGGGTTGGAAACCGGCGAAGCGAATGCTCGAGCTGCTCTGGAACCACGGAGAGCTGGTCGTCGCCGGACGCCAGGGGTTCCAGCGGTTGTACGACCTCCCCGACCGCGTCCTCCCGCGCGAGGTGCTCGAGGCGGCCACGCCGGCCGAGACCGAGCGGCTGCGCGAGCTCGCGCTGCGGGCGATTCGCGCCCGCGGCGTCCTCACGGAGCGAGGCGTCGTCGAGCACTGGCGCCTGCAGGGAGGGACGGCAAGAGTGCGCGGAGCGATCGACGCGCT
Source organism: uncultured Actinomycetes bacterium (assembly GCA_963791895.1). Lineage (GTDB taxonomy): Bacteria > Actinomycetota > Thermoleophilia > Gaiellales > Gaiellaceae > Gaiella. Next base: position 80,922 of record CAWBTY010000019.1, on the reverse strand, counting down.
CGTGACCGACGGGCTGGTCGAGCGGCGGGAGGTCGACGACGGCGGCGCACCGGTGCTGCTTCCGGCCGGCACCTCGCTCGACGTGTCCGCGCCGTCGGCTGCCGTGCTTCTCTCACCGTTCGACAACCTCCTCTGGGACCGCCCATTCGCGCGCCGGGCCCTCGGCTTCGATCACCTGATCGAGGTCTACAAGCCCGCGCCGCAGCGCCGCTTCGGCTACTACGTGCTACCCCTCCTCTGGCGCGACCGGATCGTCGGCCGTGCGGATCTGAAGTCCGAGCGGGCGAGCGGTGATCTCGTCGTTCGGGCGTTCCACCGCGAGCCGGGAGTCCGCGACTCGCGCTCCCTCGACGACGCCTTCGAGCGCGCCCTCGATCGCCTGCGGCGCGTGATCGGGCTCGAGCGGGTCGTGCGCTGACCGGGGCTACGATGGGCGCGATGGAGTTCGAGACGCGCGCGATCCATGCCGGCCAGGAGCCCGACCCGGCGACGGGCGCGTTGGCGACGCCGATCTACCAGACCTCCACGTTCGCGCAGGAGGCGGTCGGCGTGCACAAGGGCTACGACTACGCGCGCGTCTCGAACCCGACGCGAACGGCGCTCGAGGAGTGCCTCGCCTCGCTGGAGAACGCAGAGCACGGTCACGCGTTCTCGTCTGGCCTCGGAGCGACGACGTCGATCATGCACATGCTCGACCCCGGCGACCACGTGGTCTGCGTGAACGACGTGTACGGCGGTACGTACCGCATGTTCTCGCAGGTCTACGAGCCGAAGGGCTACCGCTTCACCTACGCGACCCCCGCCGAGCTCTCGGACGACCCGGCGGCGCTCCTCGGCGACGCGCGGCTCGTCTGGATCGAGACGCCGACCAACCCGCTGCTCAACCTCGTCGACATCGCGGCCGTCGCAGCCGCGACGCGCGCCGCCGGCGCCCTGCTCGTCGTCGACTCGACGTTCGCGACGCCGTACCTCCAGAACCCGCTCGACCTCGGCGCGGACATCGTCATCCACTCCACGACGAAGTACCTCGGGGGCCACTCGGACGTCATCGGCGGCTTCGCCGGCACGAACGACCCGACGATCGCCGAACGGCTGCGGTTCCTGCAGAAGTCGCTCGGGGCGGTTCCGGGCCCGTTCGACGCCTGGCTGGTGCTTCGCGGCGTGAAGACGCTCGCCGTGCGCATGGATCGGCAGTGCGCGAACGCGCGCCGCGTCGTGGAGTTCCTCGGCTCCCACCCGCGCGTCACGAAGGTCCTCTGGCCCGGGCTGCCCGACCACCCTGGCCACGAGGTCGCGGCCCGTCAGATGCGCGACTTCGGCGGCATGGTCTCGTTCCAGGTGGAGACGGAAGAGGAGGCGGTCGAGCTCGTCGCGCAGACCTCGGTGTGGACGCTCGCCGAGAGCCTCGGCGGTGTCGAGAGCCTGATCGAGCATCCGGCCCGCATGACCCACGCCTCGACTGCGGCGGGCCCCTTCGCGTCGCCGGCGAACCTGATCCGGCTCTCGGTCGGCCTCGAGTCGGCCGACGATCTCGTGGCCGACCTCGACCGCGCGTTGGCGCAGGTTCCGGCGCGAGCGTAGACCTCGCTTCGTCGACAAGCGCGCGACCAACCCGAATCGGTGTCAGACACTCTTTTTGTCAACGGCCACGCGTGCCGATTCCGTGCCGATTCGTCCACAAGCGCGGGAACCTCGGCCGCATCCCGGCGCGACATCTCCTGCTGAGCGCAAGCTCGGCGAACATGGGCATGCCCGCACCGGACGACTTGCCGCCGCCCGGTGTCTGACACTGACCTGTTCGTTCTGCGGCGCTCTCGGTGCCCGCGCCGCGTGGGCACCGAGAGCGCCGGCGTGCCTCAGCCCACGAGGCTGAACGCGGTCCCGGTCGGATCCTTGACCTGTGCGATGCGACCGTACGGCGTGTCCTCGGCCGGGCGCACGACCGAGCCGCCGTTCGCCGTGATCGCCTCGATGGTCGCGTCGACGTCGTCGACCTTGAAGTAGACGCGCCAGGAGGCGGGCGAGCCCTCGGCGATGTCCTCGGTCGAGTCCATGATTCCCGCGAGCGCATCGTCGCCCTCGCCGAGGGTCGTGTAGCGGAACTCGGGTGCGTCGCTCATCGTGTGGGGGTCCCAGCCGAAGACGTCGCGGTAGAAGACGACCGAGGCGTCGTAGTCGCGCGTGTGGAGCTCGAACCAGCCGGGCGTGCCGTTCTCGCCCGTCACCTCGAACCCCTTCATCTCGCCGGGCTCCCAGGCGCCGACGTGCGCGCCGCCGGGATCGCCGATCATCGTCGAGCGGCCGTTCTCGGCGACCTGCATCGGCTCGAAGTGCACCTGGCCGCCGTTCGCCGTCGTCCGCGCCGCGAGGCCGTCGGCGTCGTCGGTCATGAGGTGCACCGTCCAGGCGTCGGGCATTCCCTGCTCGCCGTCGTTCGCCATGCAGCCGGCGACGTGCTTGCCGTCCTTCGTGAAGGTGAAGTAGCCGCCGAACTCTTCGCGGGCGGGCTCGGCCTGCCAGCCGAAGACCCGGCCGTAGAAGTCGGTCGCGTTGGCGGTGTCGGAGCTGTACAGGTCGATCCAGCACGGAGCTCCGACCACGAGGGTTGGTGCGGGCATACGGCCTCCTTTGGGGGTTGACCTCGATGGTTACAGGTTCGACCGCCCGTGTCTCGGAAACTCATCGCTCCCGCTAGCGTCCCCGACGATGTCGCAAGAGCCGCTCGACCTCCTGCATTGCGGAGACACGCGCCGAATCGCCGCCTACCTCGTCGAGAGCGACGACGGGCTCGCCCTCTTCGACTGCGGCCCGACGAGCTGCCTCCCCGCGCTTCGCGACGCGCTCGCTGCGCGCGAGGCCGAGCTCGGCGACGTGAAGCACCTCCTCCTCTCGCACATCCACCTCGACCACGCAGGCGCCGCGGGGGCGCTCGTCCGCGAGAACCCCTCTCTCACCGTCCACGTCTCCGGGATCGGCGCGCCGCACGTCGTCGACCCGAGCCGACTCGAGGCGAGCGCGCGCCGCCTCTACGGGGACGCCTTCGACGAGCTCTGGGGCGAGCTGGCGCCCGTGCCCGAGGCGAACGTGCGCGTCGTCGGCGAACGAGCGGTCGGCCTCACCTGCATTCCGGCGCCGGGTCACGCCTCCCATCAGGTCTCCTACCTGCACGAGGACGGGACGCTCTACAACGGCGACGCCGCCGGGGTGCGGATCGCGCCCGGCGCGTTCGTCTTCGCCCCGACGCCGCCCCCGGAGGTCGACCTCGAGGCGTGGGAACGGACGCTCGAGGAGCTCGAAGGACGGCGGCCCGCACGCCTCGCACTCGTGCACTTCGGGGTCTTCGACGACGTGGAGCGCCACTTCACCGTGCTCCGCGCGACGATGCGCGATTGGGCGGAGCGCGTCGCGCACGGGATGGACGAGGCGACGTTCGTCGCCGCCGCCCGCGCTGACGTCGCGGCGGAGGATCCGGCCGACGCCGAGGCCTACGACCGCGCGGCCCCTTACTGGCACTGCTTCCTCGGCCTCGAGCGCTACTGGCGCAAGCGGGCCGAAGCGGCGTCCGGCTGAGCCGAGGAACTAGTCGACTGCCGCGTGCGACCGGAGCTCGTCGAGCGACGAGAACTCGAGCGCGAGCGCATGTGTCGCCTCGAGCACGACCGGCGGCGCGACGCCCGCCTCGAGGGCCTCCTGCCAGCGATCGGCGCAGAGGCACCAGCGGTCGCCGGGTCGCAGCCCGGGAAAGCCCCACTCGGGATGCGGCGTCGAGAGGTCGTTGCCGACCGAGGCACTGAACGCCAGGAACTCCTCGGTCATCACGCGCGCAGACCGCATGGACGCCGACGTCCTGACCGCCGGTGCGGCAGCTCCCGTCGCGCCAGAAGCCCGTGACGGGGTCGAAGCCGCAGGGCTCGAGCGGACCCCCCACGACGTTGAGGCCTTCACTCATGCGCAGATCATGCCCACCCCGTGACGAGCCAGCGTCGACGGGCGAAGCGCGCACCCATCGTCGCGAGGCGCACCGTGATCAGCACGCCGATCGCGGCCCACACGCCACGCACGCCCCAGTCGCTGCGCGCCGCGGCGATCAGCACGCCGGCGCAGGCAATGAAGGCGACGACCATCGAGGCGGCGATGTACGGGCCGTCGCCCGCCCCGATCAGGATCCCGTCGAGGGCAAAGACGGCGCCGTTCAGCGGCTGCATCAGCGCGAAGATGGGCCAGAGGAGCGCGCACTGCGCGAGGACGGCTGCGTCGTCGGTGAAGACGCGCGGAAGGACGTCGGAGAGCGCCAGGAGACCGAGGGCGAAGACGGCTCCGACGACGACCGAGAGCGCGATCATCCGGACGCTCGCGTCGAACGCACGCTCAGGGCGTCCTGCGCCGAGCTCCCGGCCGACGATGATCTGACCGGCGATCGCGATCGCGTCGAGCACGAGTGCGAGAAAGATCCAGAGCTGGAACGAGATCTGGTAGGCGCCGAGCTCCGCATCCCCGAAGCGCGCGACGACGGCACCGGCGAGCAGGAACGCGCCGATGAGGGACGCGGTGCGAACGAACAGGAACTTGCCGACCGAGAGCAGCCGCCCGGCGAGGGAGAGAACCGGCGCGAGGTCGGCGCGACCCACGCGCCGAGCGATCAACCAGACGAAACCGACACCCATGCACGTCTGCGCTACCGCGGTCCCCCAGGCCGAGCCTTCGATCCCCCAGTCGAAGCCGTAGACGAAGAGCACCTCGAGCACCACGTTGAGCGCGTTCCCGAGCACGATCAGCACGAGCGGCGAGCGAAGCTCCGCGACGCCTCGCAGATATCCCTGCCCACCGAGGGCGAGGAAGAACGACGGCACGCCGATCGCCACGATCCGCAGGTAGGTCGCCGCGTACTCGGCCGTCTCCCCCTCGACGCCGACGACCGAGACGATCGGGGTGGCGAGCAGCGCGATCGCGCCGCCGAGCACGACTCCGATGGCCAGCGAGAGCCAGAGCGCTTGCGCGCCGAGCTTCCGCGCGATCGCGTCCTGGCCCGCTCCGGTCGCACGGGCGACCTGGGCCGTCGTCCCGTACTGGAGGAAGTTGAACGTCGCCAGCACCGCGAGCGCCGTCGCCGCCGCCCCGAGCGCCGCGAGCTGCGAGCGCCCGAGATGCCCGACGATCGCCGTGTCGACCAGGATGTAGAGCGGCTCGGCGGCGAGGGCGCCGAGCGCGGGGAGCGCGAGCCGGAGGATCTCGCGGTCGTACGCCGAGCCTAGGCGCACGCGGTCGCTACGTGGCCGGCTCGCGCCGCACGACCCGCGCGCCGCTCGACTGGGCGAGCGCCTTGATCACGATCTCGTCGAGGTTGACGTGCGGTGGGCGCGTGAGCGCGAAGAGGACGCAGTCGGCGACCTCCTCCGCGGTCACCGGCTCGATGCCTTCGTAGACCGCGTCGGCCTTCCCCCGGTCGCCGCGGAAGCGGACGACGGAGAACTCGGTCTCCACGAGCCCGGCGTCGACGGTCGTGATACGGATCGGGCGGCCGAGCAGATCCTCGCGCAGCGCGTAGCTGAACCCGCGCACCGCGAACTTCGAGGCGATGTACGAGGCGCCGTTCGGATACGCCTGACGGCCCGCGATCGAGCCCATGAAGACGATGTGCCCGCCGTCGCGGACGTGCGGGAGGGCGAGCCGCGTGACGCGCAGGACGCCGTCGACGTTCGTGTGCAACACCGTCTGCTCGTCATCGGCGGTCGACTCGGTGAACGGAACGCGACCCAGCGCGAGGCCGGCGTTGTTGAAGAGGATGTCGATCCCACCGAGCGCCTCGACCGCCCCGTCGACGAACGCGCGGCTCGACGACTCGTCGGTGACGTCGAGGGGCAGGGCGACGTCGGCGTCGACGCGCTCGACCCGCCGGGCACCGCCCGCGACCCGCACGCCCGCCTCGCGCAGCTGCCGCACGGTCGCGGCTCCGATCCCCGAGGAGGCGCCGGTGACGACTGCTGTCTTGCCCGCGAGGCTCACGCCCGCACCCTAACGAGGAGGTGCCCGACTGAAGTCGGACACCGGTGGCCCTCGGTGTCTGGCTTCAGCCAGACACCTGCTCTCAGGCCAGCTCCACCCGCTCGATCGTGATCTCGCTCTTCGGCCGGTCGCGCGCATCGCGGTCGGCGGCCGCGATCCGGTCGACGACGTCCTGGCCGGAGGTGACACGTCCGAAGACCGTGTGCTTGCCGTCGAGCCAGGGCGTCGCCTCGGCCGTGACGATGAAGAACTGCGAGCCGTTCGTGTTGGGACCGGCGTTCGCCATCGCGAGGGCGCCGCGGGTCACCCGGTGCTCGTTGAACTCGTCCTCGAACGAGTAGCCCGGCCCACCCGTGCCGTCGCCCTTGGGGCAGCCGGCCTGGATCATGAAGTCGGGGATCACGCGGTGGAACGAGAGGCCGTCGTAGAACCCATCGCTCGCGAGCTTCGTGAAGTTCTCGACGGTCTTCGGTGCCTCGCCGGGATAGAGCTCGACCGCGATAGGCCCTTCGCTGGTGTGGAGTGTCGCCTGGGTCATGGCGCTGACGCTAGCAGCGGCTCGAGGCAGGCCTTTGCCGCCGCCCCTTAACGTCGTGCCAACATCTGCCCGGCAAACGCCCTGCGTACACTTTGACGATGGCAACTGCGGACGCACCGCTCACAGGGTTCGTGCAGGGGGATCAGGCGCAGAATCTCGCCCTCGGCTGGAGACGGTTGACGCGAGCGGCGACGATCGTCGCGCTCGTGACGGCGATTCCCGTCTTCGTCTGGCTGACACAGCAGCGCGGCTGGTCGTTCTGGACTGCACTGCTCGGCACCCTTGCGCTGGTCATCGCGGCGCGCGGGCTCGTCGACCTCGCCTTCCACCGCGCGATTCCGTGGCCCAGCCTCTTCGGCGTCGACAGCGCGGAGCTCCGCGAAGAGGACGTCGTCGCGCGCCGGCGCGCCTGGTTCTGGCGCTTCTGGCTCAAGGTCGGGATCTTCGGCGGGACCATCGCCTTCCTCTGCTGGCGGTTCCTCGACGCCGCGATGCTCGTCCAGATCCTGCCGCTCCTGATCATGTTGCCGATCTTCCTGATCTTCAACTTCGTGATCCTGTTCGGCCCGCTCCTCCTGATGAACCTCTCGCAGATCCAGGCCTTCGAGCCGGGTGACGCGCAGTGGGGCGTCAAGCTCGACGACGTCCGCGGACAGATCGAGGCGAAGGAAGAGGTCCGCCGCGTCGTCTCGATCTGGCAGTCGGGCGAGCAGTTCGAGAAGCACGGCGGCAAGCGCGAGCGCGGCGTGCTCTTCCTCGGCGCGCCGGGCACCGGCAAGACGATGCTCGCGAAGGCGCTCGCGACCGGGTTCAACTCGCCGTTCATCTCGATCCCGGGCTCGGGCTTTGCGGCGACGTTCATCGGGATCGACGCGATCGTGGTGCGGATCCTCGCCCGCCGCGCGAAGAAGCTCGCGCGCAAGTGGGGCGGTCAGTGCATCGTCTTCATCGACGAGATCGACGCGGTCGGGATGCGCCGGCAGACGCTCGGTCAGGGCGCGCCGACGGGCTCGACGCCGCTCCGGCTCGACGACCCGCAGGACCTCCTCCACTTCGGTCCGTGGGGCGCGCGGAACCCGTCGGGCGACCTCGTGCTCGAGACGCGGATGTGGCGCGAGAAGCTCTTCGACGCCCGGCAGACCCCGCAGATCGGGATCAACGGGTTCCAGATGAACATCATGCGGCTCTTCAACTTCATGTTCCCCGGCGGGATGGGCGGGGGCGGCGGGCTCGCGCTCAACCAGCTCCTCGTCGTGATGGACGGCATCGACAACCCGCCCTTCTTCAAGAAGTTCTTCACGAACAAGTCGAACACGTTCCTCGACGGCATCTACATCGTCCCGCGCAGGATGAAGGGACGCTCGCTGCGGCTCCCCGCCGCGAGGCCGCGCAGGGAGCAGGTGTACTTCATCGGCGCGACGAACGTCCCGATCGACCGGCTCGACCCGGCGCTCGTCCGCCCAGGACGCATGGGTCGTCACGTCTGGTTCCGGACGCCGACCAAGCACGACCGGCTCGACATTCTCGACCTCTACATCGGGAAGGTCTCGCACGACCGAGACCTCGACACACCGAAGCGCCGCGACGAGATCGCGCGCATCACGAACGGGTACTCGCCGGCGATGATCGAGCAGGTCACCTCGATGGCGCTCACGATCGCGCACCACTCCGGGCGTAACGAGTTCGTCTGGGAGGACCTCGTCGAGTCGATCACGACGCTCGAGTCCGGCACCGCAGTCGGGATCGAGTACGTCCCCGAGGAGAGCCGCGCGACGGCGATCCACGAGGCCGGCCACGCGATCGCGGGCCACGCGTACATGACCGACACCGAGTCGACGCGGCTTTCGATCCGCATGCGCGGCGGCTCGCTCGGCCACCACCAGGCCCGTGAGAAGGAAGAGCGGTTCAGCCGCTTCCAGAGCGAGCTCTTCGCCCGGCTCGTCTGGGGTCTCGGCGCGATGGCGGCGGAGCGCGTGTTCTACGACGAGAACTCGAGCGGTGTCGGCGGAGACGTGATGTCGGTGACGAGCCAGGCCGCCTGGATGGTCGGGTCCTCGGCGATGGGCGTGCAGCCGTTCCCCGTCACCCCGAAGGAGGGCGAGACGGAGGACGAGGCGCGCGAGCGCATCCTCGAGCGCTTCGAGGGGATCGGCCTGCAGATCATGAGTCGCACCGGCGGAAGCATGATGAGCGGCGACCCGATCTCCGGCATCCTCTCCGATCAGTCGAAGCGGAAGGTCACCGCCCAGATGCTCGGCCAGGCCTACGTCGTCGCCCACAACCTCGTCCTGCTGAATCGCGACGGGGTCGAGAAGATCGCGAACGCGGTGCTCGAGCGGAAGGAGCTCTTCGGCGACGAGCTCGTCGACCTCCTCGACTCGGTCGGGCTCCGCCTCCCGGAGATCGACTACGCGGACGAGAGCTCCTGGCCGCCGCCGTTCTTCTCCGTCGGCGCCGGTCGACGCCGACCACCCACAGCCGCACCGGAGCTAACGGCCGGATGAGCGAGGGCGTGCACGAGTCGCCGCCCATCGAGGCCGAGCGCGCGAAGAGGCTCTCCGAGACGGAGCCGGTCGTCCAGGTCGACGACTCGGCGCCGCCGGGCGCGTACCGCAGGCGGTTCGCGGTGATCTATATCGGTCTCGCGCTCGTCGCCGGTCTCGGTCTCGGCGCGTTGATCGTCCTCCTCGCGAAGCCCGACGCCGGGCCTGCGCAGGTGTGGTCGCGCTGGCAGCCGGACGGGAGCGAGACGGCACGTGTCCGCCAGATCGCGGACCACGTCTCCACCCGCTACCGGTTCGCCGACGGTCACCAGCTCGTGGTCGCGCTCGGTGGGCCACCCACCGTCACGGCCGGCGGTGGGGAGCAGTCGACGAGCCCGATTCCGGTAAGAGCGATCGCCGTTCGTCCCGACACGACGACCGGGAAGGCCGAGGAGGACGACATCTCGATCGTCGACGCGTCGAAGAGCATGCAGTTCGTGCTGTGCGGCCTCGGTCAGAACTGCTCGATCTCCCAGGGCGACGCGTCGGAGGCGCGGCACTCGCTGCTCCGCCGCCAGGCCGTCGAGCTCTCGCTCTACACGTTCAAGTACCTCGACGACGTCGACTCGGTGACCGTGTTCCTGCCGCCTCCGCCCGGCGGCGAGTCGCCCGGCAGCGCCGTCTTCCTCCGTCGCGGCGACGTCAAGCCCGAGCTGTCGCGGCCGCTCGCGCGGACGATGGCGCCAGGGGCGCCGTCGATCGGCGGGATCCCCGCCCGCGAGCTCCAGACGCTGAACCGCATCACGAGCTCGCGCCTCTACCGGTACGAGTACACCCAGGCCCAGGATCTCTCGGCCGTGCTCGTCCTGGACCCGATCATTCTCTAGTTCGCCAGGCAGGATTCCGCAGGAGCGGAATCCTGCGGCTTGATCCCTCGCCTTCGGCGCGGGCAGATCCCTGAAGGCGTCCCCTTCGGGGCCGCGACTGCCTCGTTTCCATGTCGCCGCAACCCTGGTGTCCGACTTCAAGTCGGACACCCGCCCCTCGCGCTCCGGCGCCTCCGGTGTCCGACTTCAAGTCGGACACCTGCCATCGCGCTCCGGTGTCTGACTTCAGTCAGACACCTGCTCTTCGCCGTACGGTTCGGCGCGTGACTGCGCCGGTCTACCGCGTCGCGCACCTGTCCCTCTCGCTGGCGGCCGTGCGACTCGGGCTCGGGGCTGCCGGGTTCGGCGGAGCGCTTGCCGCCGGGGCGGAGCCCAGGGCCGGCGGAGTCGGATTCGCCGTGGGCGTCGGCGGCAGCCTGGTGGCACTGGTCTCGAGCCAGCGGTGGGCGCTCGTCGAGCAACCCGACGTCACTCCACTCCCGCCGGGCGCCGAGCCACACGGCGCCCTGGTCCCGGCGCTTCGTAAGGCGCTCATCCCGAGCACCGTCGGCGTGACGGCCCTGCTCGCGATCTCGCTCGTGTTCGAGCCGGTGCTCGCTGCGGTTCTGGCAGGCGTTCTCGCGGGGATGGGCGCGCTCGCGCTCGCCGTCCTGGCCGACGTCCTCCTCCGCGAGCACCGGACCCGGCTCCGGTACTACGCCGACGCCGAGCGCCGGCGGTTCAGCGCTCCGCGATGATCCACCCGAATGCCCTCGAGAGCACCCGATCCGCGACTCGTTCGCGCGAAGCAACGCCTCGATCGGCTCGACTGGTGGCCCAGGCCGGTGAGCGTCGAAGGAGTGCGAGTCGTCGTCGCCCCGTGGCTCTTCCGCCTCCCCCCCTGGCGGCGCTACGACGGCTTCGCCACTCACCGCCTCATCTTCCTACGACGGGCCGACGTCTCGGACGACCTCGTCACGCACGAGCTCTGCCACGTCTGGCAGATGCAACATCGTCCGCTCGCGATGCCGTTGCGCTACCTCCGCACGGGGTACGCCCGCAGCCCGTACGAGCGCCAGGCACGCGCCGCCGCACGGCGCACGACCTGCTGACTCCTCAGCGAAGCACGTGCGGGCGACTGCGAGCCGACGACGCCTCGAGCGCGAAGACCATCGCGATCTCCGTGCCCGCTCCGCTGCCGGTCACGACCGTGTGGCGCGTCGTCAGCTTGTCGATGATCTCGAGCCCGAACCCGCCCGGGTCCTGCCGAGCCTCGCCCTCGGCGATCCCATGGCCCGCGTCCCGGACGACGATCCGGAGCTCGTCGTCGCTGCAGTCCACGCCGACGTCGACCCGGTCTCCGGAGCGCGTCGCGGAAGGTCGGTAGGCGTGGCGCACGACATTCGTCACGGCCTCGGAGACGCAGAGCCGGACGTCGGCCACGACGCTGTCCTTCTCGGTCAAGCGTGAGACGAGCTCGCCGACCGCAGTTCGCGCGTAGTGGACGCTCTGCGGGATGGCAGGCAACGACAGCTCGAGCCGGATACCCGGCACCGGGCTCTTCGAGGGCGCCTGGACGGTCGACTCGGCTCGCTGCGGATCACGCGCTTCCATGCACGTCGGGTATGCCCGGTCGGGCGCGACCGGTAAACGAGCGGCGCGTGTGCCGATCGGGGTGACACCCGCGGCGCGAGCGCGCGAGATCCGCGCTCGCGCCTTCGGTCGACGCTCCTAGCAGCAGTCGTCGCGGTCGTCGCAGCAGTCGCCGCCGTCGCAACACGAAACGTGGAGAGCCACGCGTCCTCCTTTCATAGACACTTGTCGATGAAGACGGTAGAGGATATATTGATCTTCGTCAATGAAGAACCTGCCTGTCCTTCAGCCCCTCTGCTGTGGCCCCGCAACGCCGGCGCTGGAGCCGGGCGCGGCTCACGAGCTCGCTGCGATCTTCAAGGCACTCGGCGACCCGACCCGGGTCTCGATCGTCAACCGACTCGCCTGCGGGGAAGAGTGCTGCGTGTGTGACCTCACGGACACGTTCGAGCTCTCGCAGCCGACCATCTCGCATCACCTACGCATCCTTCGCGACGCCGGTCTCGTGGAGGCCGAGCGGCGCGGCACCTGGTCGTACTACCGACTGGTGCCCAAGGCGATCGACGAGCTGCGAGGCGTGTTCGAGCCGCTCGCCCTGACGGCCGCCTAGCCGAGCAGCTCTCGGAGCGCGCGAAGCTGCTCGGGCACGACCCGGAAGAAGGCCCAACTCCCCCTCTGCTCGCGTTCGACGAGCCCGGCGTCGAGAAGCACCCGGAGGTGATGCGAGACCGTCGGCTGACTGAGGCCGAGGGGAGCGGTCAGGTGGCAGACGCAGGCCTCGTGGTCGGGCTGCGACTGGATCAGGCTGAGAAGACGGAGCCGCGCCGGATCGGCGAGCACCTTGAGCGCCCTCGCGAGCGGCTCGGCGTCCTCGACCGCAAGCGGGCCTTCGAGAAGCGGCGGACAGGTAGCAGTGAGGGTGGCGATCGCCTTCACGCTCCGGATATTGACACGCATCGATGAGAGCGCAAGACTAGGACATAGATCACGGTCGATACGTGAGGAGTGACCGATGAGCCAGATGCTCGATCCCGTCACGCGACATCACGTCCGGCAGGCGGCAGACGCGCTCGCGGACGAGTTCGCAGGCGTGTTCTCGCGAGAGACGATCGAGCGCTACATCGCAGGGTCGCTCGACCTGCTCGGCCCGAGCAAGATCAACGTCTTCGTCCCGGTGCTCGCCCATCGCTTCGCCCGTGAGCGGCTCAGGGCGCTGGCACAGTCGGAAGGACTGGTGACCAAGGAGATGCCGGAAGTCCTGTTCGTCTGCGTCCACAACGCGGGGCGCAGCCAGATGGCCGCCGGGCTCGTCAAGCTCCGGTCGGAGGGTCGCGTCCACGTGCGCTCCGCGGGCAGCGACCCCGGGGACGTGGTCAATCCCGCCGTCGTCGAGGCGATGCAGGAGCTCGGCGTCGACATGGGCGAGGAGTTCCCCAAGCCGCTGACCGACGAGGTCGTTCGCGCTGCCGACGTCGTGATCACGATGGGCTGTGGTGACGCATGTCCGATCTACCCGGGCAAGCGCTACGAGGACTGGACGCTGGACGATCCGGCCGACCAGGGCCTCGAGACCGTACGTCGCATCCGCGACGAGATCGACTCCCGGGTCCAGAAGCTGGTCAGCGAGCTCCTTGACTAGACCCTCGCTCGCTCGGCGCTGTCTCGCCGAAGGGCTCGCGACGTTCGCTCTCGTCTTCGCCGGCTGCGGCGCCATCGTGGTCGATGCCGAACGAGACAGCGGTCTCGGCTCGAACGGGATCGCGCTCGCCTTCGGGCTCGTGATCATGGTCATGGTCTACGCCACCGGCCACCTCTCGGGCGCGCACATCAACCCCGCCGTGACCGCGGCCTTCTCTGCGAGCCGACACTTTCCCGTCCGCGATGCCGCCGTGTACGTGCCATCCCAGCTCGCCGGTGCGGTCGCCGGCGCGCTCCTGCTGCGACTGCTCTGGGACGGTACGCCCGCCGACCTCGGCGCGACCCTGCCGACGGTCGGCTCGGGCTCGGCGCTCGTCTACGAGATCCTGATGACCGCGTTCCTGATGTTCGTGATCATGGCCGTCGCGACCGACACCCGCGCGGTCGGGTCGGCCGCGGCACTCGCGATCGGAGGCACCGTCGCCCTCGACGCCCTCTTCGGCGGTGCTGTCACCGGTGCCTCGATGAACCCCGCGCGATCCTTCGGCCCTGCTCTGGTCGCGGGAGAATGGCATGCGTTCTGGATCTACGTGGTCGGCCCGCTGGTCGGCGCTCTGCTCGGCGCGTTGGCGTATGCACTCTCGCGCGGCGAGCCGGCGCCGCAGTCGATTTCAACGAGCCAGTCGGGCGGCTGACGGAGGCCACTTGTCAAGCTCCCGACGAGTACCGGTTCCGGAGCTCGGAGGGCCTCGTCGAGGTACTCCTCGGCCCCAAGTTCGGTCCTGACGGCGACAACCCACTGATGAGGGCTGCCCCGAGCCGCGAACCCCGACCTCCGCCCGCGCGCACATGCGTGATCGGATCCAGTCCTACGACCAATGGCGCATTGCGGTAGCGACCCTCGCGCAGCGACGGTCAGGTCGACACGAGTGACGCCGGTCGCGGTGCTCACCCGAAGCCACAAAAAGGAGCCGTCAATGAAGATGGTAGTTGCCCTGATCGCCTGTTCCGGGCTGATCCTCGCCGCGTCGCCTGCGATCGCCGCCACACCCACGATCCGTGGCAGCGTTGGGCCGGAGGACACGATCCGGCTTGTCACCAAGCCGGCAAAGGCTGGGTCATTCCGGCTCGTGGTCCAGGACCGCGCCAGCGACCACAACTTCCGGCTTCGCGGGCCGGGCGTCAACGTCGCGACGAGCGTTGGAGGGACGAGCGCGATGACGTTCCGCGTAACCCTCCGCCCCGGCAAGACGTACACCTTCGTGTGCGACCCGCACGCCGACGAGATGCGCGGATCGTTCCGGGTCCCTCGCTAACGACGGCCCGTCCGCGGTTCCCACTAGGAGGAGCCCGTGCCGACAGCGTTCGAGCAGTCGGCACGGGCTTGATGCCGCTCGACCCGGCCGCCGACGGGCACGAAGACCCACCCGTGGAGACCGTGGTGGCGCGACCGAGCGATGCCGTTCCCGCATAGCCGCATCGGTCGGGATGCCCCCAGCGGGATTCGAACCCGCGCTACCACCTTGAAAGGGTGGCGACCTGGGCCGCTAGTCGATGGGGGCGGCCGCGCCGAGGATAGCGAGCGGCGGAGCTACCATCCGTGGCCGCCCGGGCGGTTAGCTCAGCTGGTAGAGCGCCTGCCTTACACGCAGGTGGCCGCAGGTTCGAGTCCTGCACCGCCCATTTTCGCAGTGAGCTCTCATGCGGGTTTGGCTCAACCATGCCTTGCGCTACATGCGATTGGTGAGAGACCTGCGACCCCGTGCTGTCCCCGATGCTGTCCTCGGAGTCACGCCCGGCGGGCTGAGAACACCCCGACCCGGCGACCCCCAGCTTGCAAACTCGGTCGAGCGGTGATCTCGGCGTGTCACCAGAGGTCAGAACTAGGAGGTATGCGGCTAATGCGAGACCTGGTGCGTCGGTGTTGGTCGGCTGTCCTCCGCGTGATCTGACACGAATCTGACACGTGGACGTCGCGCGGGAGAGCTCCGTCGTCCGTCACGTGGTGTGCGTCTCGGAAGTGCCGTGGATGGGGATCGGATGCCGAGCTATCGCCACCGGTGGGCGGCTTCCAGCCGACGAAGTCCTCCCCGATGTTGGGGGCCATCACCATGCTCCCCGCGCTCAGTCCCCGTAGACCGCCTCGCGCAGCGACGGCGCTGCGCTCGGTGGCGTAACCGTCTTGGAGCGTATCCGCCGTGTCGTTGAGCCTTCCAGGAGCGGCCGGGTCGGCCGACCGTACTACCCCAGGGGCGCTCGTTGTCGCCCGCAACCCGCACTAGATGGTGGGCCAACCTTCACCAATCGGGCAACGAGGTGACGCTAGCCGCCGCGCGGCGGTGGCGGGTCGCGGAGGGTCTGCATGACGCCCCGTACGAAGCCCCACACTTGGGAAGGGTCTCCGTGGCGTATCGAGTCGGCGAGTGCGAGCCCGGTGTCGGCGACCAACGACAGGGAGAACGCGCCGAGCGTCAGCGGGGAACGGTCGAGACGCCGGAGACGGAAGTACGTCTCGCATCTTCCTCGCACGTACCAGCGGGTGGACGAGACGCGCTCGCGCGGGTGCCACAGATGGGTCCAGCGCACCTCTGATGTCTGAACGAGCGGCGCGTGGACAGCGACCCGAGACGCCATCTCGAGATCCCCACCCGGCGTGTAGCCGGCAAAGCGTTCGTCGAAGGGGTGCGCGAGGGCGAGCTCCGTCCGGTACGCGGTCGCGCCCGACGCGAGGACAGGGACGCGCACGTCTCCGCTCGGCTCGGGGACGAACCGTACCTTTCCCGAGCGCCGGAGCGTCATCGCTTCGCCCGTCGGATCGACGTAGCTCAGCATCGCGAGCCGGCGTAGCGTCCGAGCGACGCTGTTCTGGCGTGGCACGTCGGCGGGGGTCCCCTGGATGCCTCCGAACGCCTCGAGGCCTTGCTTTTCCCAGCGCACGAGCAACGCGTCGGCGTAGTTGGGTGGGATGCGAACGTCGTCGTCGAGGAAGAGCACGATCGGGGTCTCGACCTGCCGGACGCCGATGTTGCGCTGAACGTGGACGGAAGGCCGGCTCGGGAGAACGACGAGATCGACGTCGAGGAGCCGCGCCCGCTCGGCCAACTCGGTGGGAGGCTGGTACGTCGGCTCGCTCGCGTCCGCGATGACGATGCGCACGGGAAGACGGCTCTGGGCGAGGAGGACCTCTATCGTCGCGTCGGCGTCGTCGCTGCGGTCCTTCGTCGGGACGACGACGGAGTACGAGAATCGCCGGGACGGAGGATCGCCGGGCATCGAATAACGTTAGCCCGTGCAGACCCAGCGTCCTTCCGATGGCGGCGGGGTCCAGGAGCGGCGCGACGCGGTGATCGTGTACCACGCGATCGGACACGTCCCGAGGGGTGCCTCGCACTGGAACGGCTTCATCCGTCCTGACCGGTTCGAGGCGCAGATGGCCTACCTGGCGAGGCACAGGCACGTCGTCCCGCTCGGCGAGCTCGTCGACCCGACGTCCGGGACCGGCGCTCCGAGGGTCGCGATCACCTTCGACGACGGCTACAGGAACGTGCTCGAGCACGCGGTCCCAGTGCTGCGGGAGGTCGGGTTCGACGCGACGTTCTTCGTCCCGACCAAGTGGATTGGCGCGAAGCGTGCGTGGGGCCACGACGGGGACGCGGGAGCCGAGATCATGGACGTCGACGAGCTCGTCGAGCTCGAGCGCCTCGGCTTTGCTATCGAGAGCCACGGCCACGCGCACATCGACTACGCGCGTTCCGAGCCTGCAGTTGTCGAGAACGATGTTGGGATGTCCGTCGATCGACTCACCACGATCCTCGGTCACGCACCGCGCTTTCTCGCGTATCCGTACGGCCGGGCAACCGAGGCCGCGGCGAGCGAGGCTGCGCGCCGCGGTCTACGGGGGGCGTTCGTGCTCGACCGCCGGCAGGACATCTCCGGGCGCTTTGCGCTGGAGCGCGTCCCGATCGTCCCCGCAGACGCGAGGCCGCTCTTCGCGCTGAAGACGGCCGGCCGGTACAGCGGGTGGCGGCACAGCGCCCCCGTGCGTGGCGCCTATCGGGCCGTCCGACCCCTCGTCCGCAACAGGTGGCTGTGGCCCTAGCCCGCTAGCGCCGGACGCGGTGGATCGCCCGGCGGACTGCCCGATGGACGCCCGCGCGGCGCAGCGCATGCCGGACCGAGGACCTGGCCCGAACGGGGATGGCTGACACGGCGCGCGCGCCGACGCAGCCCTCCAGGAGCGCGTGCGAGCCGGTCGCGAGCCCCAGCTTGTAGGGCGCCTCGCCCTTGCCGAGATCGATCTCGCGGATCCCGAGCGAGGGCCGCGGCAGAGGCCAGCTCGAGCACGAGCATGAGTCCGGGCGAGTGCTTGCTGAGCTCCCGGTTGTACGCCGGGAACCAGGAATGCCACACGCTCGAGGAGCGGATCCCGAACTCGATTGCGGCGACCACCTCGCCGGCGAAGAGCGCCGACAACGTCCCGGCAAACTCGGAACCGCGCACCGCGTGGAACCGTTCCAGCAGCTCGCGGCTTTCGGCGTCACGGAGGACGTCGCGGACACCGGTCTCGGCGTACTGGCGGCGCTTCCATTCCACGAGCTTCTCGAGGAGCTCCGGCGCATCGCTCTCCGGGACGCAGCGCACCGGGCCGATCTCGCGCGCGAGCTTTCGCGCTCTCCTGCCGAGCAAGTCCCGAACGTTCGATTGCTCGCGCTTGCTCGCGAGATACGCGTCGAACCCGGCGGAGAGGTCGAGGTACGGGCTGCTCCCGCGGCCGTACGAGTGCGCGGCAAATCCGGGCAGTCGCGCGGGAAGGTGGTCGAATACCCACGTCGTCAGACGGCAGGCTCGCACGAGCGCACGGGGGTCGATCTCCGCGTCCTCGTCGACCACGGGCCCGTGGTAGTTCGAGCGCGGCCACGCGACGGGCCGCCCGGATCGTGGCGAGCGGGACTCGAACGGGAAGAAGCCCACCACGCGTCCCGCGTCCTCGACGATCGCGACGCGAACGTCGCGCAGCGTTCCCATGGCTATCGTGAACTCCGGTCGAAAGAAGGGGCTTCGGTAGACCGGCTGCTGCTGGATCTCGCCCCAGCGCTCGACCTCGCTCGGCCCGATCGTCTGGGAGGAGACGACCTCGACTCTCATGTGCCGGCCTGGAAGCGCGGCACCGCGCGCGCCGCGATGAGGCGGAGGAAGGCGACGTCCCGACGTCCCGGCACGATCTCCCGCCACGAGAAACCGGTCGTCCGCCGGTAAAGCGCGGCCGCCGTGGCGCCGCCGGCCAGGAACGCGGCGCTCGCCGCGGCCGCCGCGCCTGTCGCGCCGAAGACCGGGATCAGGGCGAGATCCAGCACCAGGCCCGCGCCGAGCGCAACGGCGCGGCTCGCCGACGTCAGGCCCGGCGCCTGCGCCGCGAGCAGCGCGCCGACGAAGATGCTGAGTGCCGCGTACCCGAGCGCGCCGGGTAGCAGGAACAGGAAGGGCTCGACCGAGTCCTGGAAGTCGGCGCCGAAGAGCACCGGGATCAGGAGCCAGCCGAACGCTCCCGTGGCGGCCATGCTCGCGAGCGTGAGCACCGACGCGGATCTGAACGTCCGAAGCGTGCGGTCGGTCCCATCCAGGATCCGCTCTCGCGCGAGTGCAGGCAGGAGAGACGTCGCGACGGCGTTCGGGAGGAAGAGGAGGACCTCGGCGGCGTTGACCGCGACGACGTACAGGCCCAGCGTCACGTCGGTGGCGATCACGCCGACGAGGAGCTGGTCGGCGCGTGCGTTCAGGAACTGCGAGACGCTCCCGAACCACGCGCGCACGCCGAACCGCATCGACTCGACGAAGAGGCGAACGCTCGGCAGGCTCGCTCCGGCGGTGTGCAGTCCGACCGACGCGAGCAACGTTGCCCAGACGAGGTGAGCGGCGACCCACCCGACCATCGCGCTCTCGGCGCGGAGGCCGCCGACCGCGAGCGCCAGCCCCACGGCCCCCGCACAGAGCCAGCCGCCGCTCGCCGAGATCGCCGCCGCCGCTCGGAGCCTCCCGCTCCCGATCAGGAATGAGTCGTCGACAACACACGCCGCGACGATCGCTGCGGCAAGGATTGCGAGATGGCCGGGCTGGAATCCCGCGGGGGCGACGTCGAGGAGATGCAGTCCGCCGACGACGACGGCGATACCGGCGAGGGATGCGACGAGCGAGAACGCGAGCAGGTTCGCGAGGAGTGCGGCCCGCGCCTCTGGCCGCCGGCCGGCCAGGACGATCGTCGCCTGGCCAAGACCCACCTTCACGACGTGTGCCGTAAGAAGGGCGGAAACCGTTACGAACGCGACGGTCCCGCGCCCGGACGGACCGAGGAGACGGGCGAGCAGCAGCGAGGCGACGAAGAAACCCGCAGCGCTGACGACACTGGACGCGAGGAAGAGAACCGAGCCGTGCGCGACGGAGATCTGCTCTGGGGCTTGCTCATCCGCCGCTCCGCTGCGCGTGCCGCTCCCCGGACGACGTGTCGCCGCGTCCATCGCCGTTCCTCTCGTCTCGAGCGCCATTCGTGTGTCCAGCGGGATGTTTTCCCAAAGGGCGTTCGTGGTAACCCTCACAATGTGGCGGACAAGCGGATGGGCTCTACGCCGCCCGCGGGCCAGTGGGATGCCGAGCCGGTCGACATCCCTCGCTATGTCGCGTCGCTCAGGAGAGGCAGGGGCCTGATCTTCCTCATCGTGGCTTCGATGACCGTGGCCGTCTTCCTGATCTCCTCGATGCTGCCCAAGACGTACGAGGCCTCCGCACGGGTCGTAATGGACGACAGACCAGGCGGGGCCGAGCCCGCCGACGCCCAGACCGTCCAACGACGGCTGGCAACCGTCGGCGCACTGATCACGACCCGCGAGGTACGGGCGCGTGTGGCTGCGCGTCTGCGCGGCGAGACGAGCGCCACGCTCGAGGACAAGGTCCGTGCGACGGTCGACGAGGACGCGAACATCGTCGAGATCCACGCGACGGACAACGATTCCCAGGGCGCGGCCGAGATCGCCAATACGCTCGCACGCGAGTTCATCGAGATGCAACGCGCGGCTGAGCGGCAGCGACTCGCCGGGGCTGGAACCGCGCTCGAACGTGCGCTCGCACGGCTCGGGGCGCCGCAGTCGCCGCAGGCCGATGCGATCCGCGACCGTCTCAGCGAGCTGCGCGTCAGCGAGGCCGCGTCAGGGTCAGAGCTCCAGCTTGCGGAGCCGGCGCAGCCCCCGACGACGGCGAGCTCTCCGCGGCCGATTCGCAACGCGATCTTCGCGTTCTTCGCATCCGTCTTCCTCGCCGTGCTCGCGGCGCTCGGCCTCGGCCAGCTCGCCCCACGTGTCGCCGGCGCCCGCGATCTCGGTCTCCTCACGGGGGTACCGGTCGTCGCGCGGCTGCCTCGAGCCCATCGACGGAGGAACCTGCAGACAGCGAACGAGGCGTACGAGGAGCTCCAGACGGCGCTCACGCTCCGCCTGTCGACCGAGTCGAAGATCGTCGTCGTCTCCGGCGCGCAGCCGACCGACGGGACGTCCGCCGTTGCCGCGGGGCTCGCGCGCACGCTCGCGGAGTCGGGCCGCACCCTCCTTCTCTCGGCCGATCTCTGGCGACCGCACGTTCACGATGTGCTCGGCCTGCCGCGCTCGCCCGGGCTCGCGGAGCTACTGAGCTCAGGCGACGGCAACGCGCCGGGCGCGCTCGCACGTGTGGCGCACTCGATCGACGTCGGTGAAGGCAGCCTCGACGTGCTGACGGCTGGCGGGCCGGTCAGGAACCCGGCCGCCCTGCTGGGAGCGGAGGGCTTTGCAGATCTCGTGTTCGAACTCGAGTGCTCCGACTACCGGCATGTCGTCGTCGAGGCGCCGGCGCTGCTTGGCTCGGTCCACGCTCAGCTCGTGACGCGGTACGCCGACGCGATGCTCGTGGTGTGCGACACCGAGCATCTGTCCCCGTCGGACGCGGTCGAGCTCGGTCAGTACCTCAGGATGCTCGATCCCCCCTTCGCAGGGCTCGTGGCACTGGAGCGCGCGGGTCCCGCCGCGGTCCCGGTGGTCATCGCCCCACCGCGACGGGCGCGGGCGGACGTCTGAGCCCCCGGCGTCGCGCCCAGCCCGCCCAGATCAAGGCGACCACGATCCAGAAATGCCGCCAGTGCAGAGTGTCGATCACGACGCTGTTCACGAGGATGCCGCAGAGGGCGCCGAGGAGCGCCGCCGAGCCGATCCCGTACGTCTCGCGGCCCGCCACCGCGTTGCCGACGGCGGCGGCCACGGTCGAGACGAGCAGAGCGCAGATCAGGATCAGCCCGGGAAGACCCTGCTCCGCGAGAGCGCGGATGTAGGTGCTGTGGGCAGAGATCGACGCGTAGCTCTCGAACTGACCCGGGCCGATCCCGAGGGGATACCGCTCGGCCGACTCGATGCCGACGACCTGTCCGGCGAACCGACCCGAGTCGTACTCCTGGAAGCGGGCACGCTCGAAGAGGAAGTCGGTCGAGCCGGTCGCGGCCAGGACGTACACAACGAGCGCGGTGACGACCCCGGCCAGCACTGCGACCCGGACGACGTTGCGTGCGCCGCCGCGGCGCAATGCGAGGACCGCCAGCACGACGACGGTGCCGACGACGAGGTTCAGCCAGGCGCCGCGCGAGTACGAGAAGACGACGCCCAGGACGAGCAATCCGACCAGGGACGCCTTCCAGAGCGCACGCATCCGGAAGAGACGCGGGTTCAGCACGTCCTCGAGCAGGATCAATGCGATCGGCACGAGGAATGGCCCGAACACGTTCGGATCCTGGAAGAGCGCGTTCGCCCGGCCGGAGGCGGCGAGGAACTCCTTGCCCGGCACGGGAGCGAGCAGGGCGATGACGCCGACCGCAGCCGACGTCACGGCGGCGGTCAGGTATCCCGCCACGACGATCCGCGCGCGTCGTCGCGAGTCGACGAAGCCGGTGAGCCAGAGCGCGGCGATCGTCAGGTAGATGCTGACGCCGAGGTAGAGAGCCGCGACCTGGTGGTCGACGACCTCGACGGCCGACAGAAGGCTCACGGCGAGGAATCCGCCGAGCGCCAGGAGCGCTCCCGGAGGCGCGCTCGCCCGGAAGCGGCCGGTAACGAACGCCACGGCGATCACCACGAGGAAGACGAAGTCGGCCGGCGCGGGGTCGACGACGACAATGCCGAGGAGCCCGAGCCCGAGGAAGGCCGCAGCCTCGACCCGGACGACCGCCAGGGTGACCACGACGAGGAACCCGAGCCCGATGCCGAGCTCGAGCCCGTACGGCGGTGGCTGTCGGGAGAGAGTGAGAGCTGCCAGCGCCGCGACGGCGAGCGCGCCGGCGAGCGCGGCCAGGCCAAGCCAGGGGCGTGCCGCCGGTACGCGCGGCGCGGCAGGCCACTCCTGACCGGCGAGCATCAGACTGCGAACCCTCGCCTGGCGCCGTGAACGGGCGACCACGGATTCTGGTGCTCGTCACGCTCGCGGAGACCGGCGGTGCGCAGGCATACGTCGGAGCGCTCGTGTCGACGCTGGTCGGGGCGTTCGACGTGACGGTCGCCGCGCACGGCGCCGGCCCGGTGGCCGATCGGGCACGATCGGCCGGCGCGCAATGGGTTGAGCTTCGGCACGTCCGTCGGCCGGTCTCGCCGCGCGACCTGCTCGGGCTTCTCGAGCTCGTGCGACTGATGCGTCGTGCGAGGCCGCACATCGTGCACGCGAGCAGCTCGAAGGCCGGCGTGCTGGGACGCGTCGCGGCCTGGCTTGCCGGCGTTCCGATCCGGGTCTTCACCGTTCACGGCTGGGCGTTCACAGCCTCCCAGGGGTTCGAGGCCCGGCTCTACCGGCTTGCGGAGCGGGCGGTCCGACTGCTCACGACGACGACGATCTGCGTCTCCGAGAGCGAGCGCGCGGCGGGGATCGAGGCACGCACGTGCGACGCGGCGCGAAGCGTCGTCATCCGCACCGGCATCGACGGGACGTCGCGACCCCGCGCGCGGCCGGCGGACGGCGTCCCGGTGATCGTCTCGGTGGGACGGCTCCAGGCACCCAAGGACATCACGACGCTCCTGCGGGCGCTCGCGCTCGTGCGCGGCACGTACAACGCCCTCGTCGTCGGCGACGGACCGGAGCTGCGGACCGTGAAGGAGGAGCGGCGGCGGCTCGGGCTCGGGGAGGTCGTGCGCTTGGCAGGCGAGCGTGACGACGTCCCGGCGATCCTCGCCTCGTCGCACGTCTTCGTGCTCTCGAGCAGGAGCGAGGCACTCCCGGTCTCGATCCTCGAGGCCATGGCCGCCGGTCTGCCGGTCGTCGCCAGCCAGGTCGGCGGCGTTCCGGAGCTCGTGGTCGACGGTCAGACCGGGCTGCTCGTCCCGGCCGGCGACCCGCCGGCGCTTGCGGCGGCCCTCCAGCGCCTCGTCGACGATCCAGTGCTCCGTGGCAGGCTCGGGGCGGCGGGTCGGGCGCGCGTCGAGGAGCAGTTCCGACTCGATTCGTTCCTGGAGGCGCATCTCGACCTCTACCGCCGCGCGCTCGCCGCCAGGGGGCTTCCTCGTCCGTCGCCGTAGCGGACGCGGCGGTACACCGCCCGCATCGGGAGCGGCGTGTCGTGAGCTCCCGCGATCTTGGCGCGGAAGTCGAGCAGGCTGTCGCGCCGGTCGATCTGGCGGCGACGGAGAGCGAAGCGGTTCGTCGTCGGGACATTGACGCCGGGCTCGCACGACACTGCGACGTCGTACCCCGCGTCCTCGGCGAGCTGCATCTCGCGCTCACCGAAGAGCCCGGTGGGATACGAGAACGCCGTGACACGACGCCCGAGGCGTCGCTCGAGCTCCGTCCTCGACTCGATGATCTCGTACTGCGCGCGCTCGTCGTCCAACGCGAGCAGGTTTGGATGGGTGACGGAATGCGACTCGAACGTCAGCGTCCCGCCGCCGTCGAGCGCGACGACCTCATCCCACGTGAGGAGCGGTGGCTGCTGTGCGTACCACGTGAACCGGGCGCGTCCGTCGGTGACGCCGGTCGCGACGAAAACGGTCGCCCGGAACCCGTGCCGCGCGAGCGCCGGGAGCGCGTTCTCCGCCACGTCGCGGCATCCGTCGTCGAAGCTCAGGCCGACAGTGCGGTCGGGAATCTGACCCTGGGCGAGGAGCGCGCCGAGCTGTGAGACGTCGACGGCGCGGTAGCCCTCGCCGGCGAGGAAGTCCATCTGCTCGCGAAACCGCCGAACAGGCACGGCGAGCTCGTCGCCGTCGTCGTCGGCGACCCGGTGGTAGAAGAGCAGCCGGAGCCCGAGCGGCGCCGAGTCCCGTCCCGCGCGCGCGAGCCACGCCACCGAGCGCGCACGTGTAACGCACGCCTTGGCGGGGTAAGGAACGGGTGGAACGCGCATGCGGCGACCCCATCTAGCGAGGACGTCCTTCCAGACGTCCCGGCCCGAATGACCGAGCGACTCGACGTCGCGGTCGTCGGCGCCGGGCCGTACGGCCTGTCCGTCTCCGCCCACCTGCGCGGCGTTCGGAAGGTCAGGACCTTCGGCCGGCCCATGCACACGTGGCGCACCCGCATGCCCCCCGACATGCGACTCCGCTCCGACTGGCACGAGACGTCCTTCTCCGCGCCGGGGGGCACCGCGACCTTCGACGGCTGGGCGGCCGAGACCGGTGAGCCGCGTGAGGAGCCCATCCCGCTCCAGAAGTTCCTCCGCTACTCGGAGTGGTTCCGAGAACGGTATGCGGGCGACGTCGACGCGTCGGACATCGGCCGCGTCGAGCGTGCCAACGGAACGTACCGGCTGACGACCGATGGGAACGAGGAGGTCGACGCGTCGACGCTGGTCATTGCCGTCGGCGCCGTGCCGTTCGCGGCCGCCCCCGCCCCGTTCGCCGGGGAGATGGACGACGACGTCAGGTTCGCGACCGATCTCCAGGACTACAGCGCCTACGCGTCGCGTCGCGTCGTCGTCGTCGGCGGCGGCCAGGGAGGCCTCGAGAGCGCGCTCCTCGCGGCCCGCGCAGGGGCCGACGTGCAGATGGTGGTGCGCTCGAGCCTGCGCTGGTTCGCGGACCGCGAGCCGCACAACAGCCGCAGCCCGCTCGGCGAGCGGCTCTATCGCCTCGCATACCCCGCCGTCGGGTACGGGCCCCCGCCCCTGAACCGCCTCGTCATGCGCCCGGATCTGTTCTCCCGTCTGCCACGATCGATCCGCCGTAGGCTCACCGCACGCGTCCTGCGGGCGGGCGGCTCTCCGTGGCTGCGCCAGGCGATCGAGAACGCCGTGCGGATCAAGCAAGGGGCTGCCGTCGAGACGATGGAACGTCGGGACGGCGAGATTCGGCTGCGACTGACGGATCGGACGGCCCTCGACGCGGACGCTGTGATCGTCGCGGCGGGCTTCCGCTTCTCGCTCGACGGGCTCTCCTTCCTCGCGCCGGAGATCCGCGCGGGCATCGCGGTGGAGGAAGGCTGGCCGCTCCTCGACCGCTGGTTCCGCTCGACCGATCCCAACGTCCTCTTCGTGGGATTCGCCTCCGAGCACCGGTTCGGGCCGATCGTCCGCTTCATCCCCGGCACCCGGTTCAGCGCGCCTCGGGTCGAGGAGTTGCTGCGTCACTGAGGGAGACCTCATGCCCGTACCGCGTCGCGGGCGCGTTCCGCCAGGCGCCGGACGGGAGCGACCCCGTCGACGTAGAGCCGCCTCAGACGGGCGTGCCGCTTCAGCTCGAGTCGGAGACGGATGGAAGCCAGGCGCGCCGCAACAGCCACGCGCGCGACCGGTCCGCTCGCGAGCCCGAGACCGTGGCAGAGAGGATCGAAGCGATCCGCGAGCTCGACCTTGTAGCGCTCCGCTCCCCCGAGGAACTCGACGCGAGCGAGACCCTCGTCCGAGGCCGTCTCGATCGTGTCGAGCGTGTTGACGAGCCCTGGGGAGTAGCGCGCGAACGCGGGATCGAACCCGAGTCGGTGGACGTACATCGTCCCCGCGAGCGCGAGGTAGTAGTGGAAGGCGATCGCACGGTCGCCGAGCCGAAGAAGCACGATGCGAGGAACGTCGAGCTCCGCGAGTGCGAGGATCGCCTCTCGATGGAACGTCTTCCCGCGCGGAGACGTGAACCCGGAGCCGTCGGGACGTCCCTCCCAGCGGAGGTCGTGGATCCGGAAGGCTTCCTCGAGGGCCTGCTCGAGGTCCTCGGGCTCGCGGGCGACGTGCACGTCGAGAGTTCCGAGCTCGGCGAGCTGCCGGCGACGGCGGCGGTGGAGATTGCGCGTCTTCGAGGACGTCTTCGCGCGGTAGACGTCCTCCCAGCTGTCGCCCAGCTCGAGCACGGGCGACTCGACGCGCTCGATCACCTCGAGGTCCGGCCCGAGCGCCTTGGCCATCCGACTCGCCTTCGGCAAGCCGTAGAGATCCACGTAGTCGACGAGGCCCGAGCTCGCGACCGACCGTGCCAGCTCGTCCCCGAGCTCCGCCGGCTCGGTCGGGTCGAGCAATAGATCGGCGAGAGCCGAGTGCGGCCCTCCGAGGAAGCTGCCGACAGACAGCGCTAGGTGGGAGTGAACGTAGAGCGGGAGGGCTGCGACAAGCCTCCCCTCGCGCCGCGAAACCTGGATTGCCAGCGTCCCGTCGTCCCCGTAACCCCGCCACCAGGACGTGAGCCAGCCGTGGAGGAGGAAGGGGCTCGGCCGCGGCATGGCGCGGACGAGCGCGTCCCATTCACTTGCCAGGGGTTCGAAGCCGTCGAGATCCGAGACGGTGTCGACCTCGCGTGCGCGCGCGCTCGTGGCGGTCATCCGGCACCGTCCGGTGCCTTGCGGATGTGGTCCCGCGTCACCGCCGCGGCGCCGGCGGCGATTCCCCGGTAGTCGTTTCCGTAGTAGGCGTTGTCGACGCCCTCGTAGTCCCCGATCGCCGCCCACTGCTGGCCGACGAACGTGCTGCCGCGAATGATCGTCCGGGTTGTCCCCTCGTCGAGGTAGACGCCTGCGAGCGAGCTCTCGAACCTGCTCGACTGGACGACGTTGTCGACGCTCGCCGGGAGCCCTCCCCAGCCCGGGTCAGCCCACTCGGCGGTCAGGCCGACTCGGACGTGGCGACCTACGCGAATCCGCTCGAACATGCTCCGGTGGGTGAAATGCTCGAGGTAGACGCCGGTTCTCGTCAGGTCGATGTCGACGTCGGCGACGCGCAGTCCGGTCGCCGCCGTACCCGTCCACAGACCTGTCCACCCGCAGTCTCGCGCGCGCACACGCGCCGCCGCCCCCGGGTTCCCGAGCCAGACACACGCCTCGGCCCGTCCCCGCGACGAACCCGGCTCGCCGCGCTTGATCCCCGCGACGTCGAGATCGCGGAGGCTGAACGGCTGCGACAGCTTCGTCCGGCTGCGGTCGTTCGCGTCGACGAGGACGCCGTAGTCGGTGAAGTCCCGGACGACGAGCCTCGCCGCCCGGAATCCCTCCGGCTGCCGGACGACGAGTCCGGAGCGGATCGTCCCGTGGCCGCGGAGGACGACGTCGAACACCCCTCCGGCGTTGCCGCGGACCGCGACCGCTACGCCGTCCACGGTCTTGCCGTAGTCGCTGACGTCGATCACCACGCCCTGGAGCAGGCCGGCGCCGCCACCGACGTTTCCCATGCTGACTCCGGCCGTCAGGATCGCCCGGCCGACGATCTCGGAGTAGATCGCATGGCCGTGGGTGTTGAGGAAGGGCGCGTCGGCGTCGTAGAGGCCGGGCCGGAGGACGATCCTTGCCGGTGTGCGGCGCGACAGGGCCGCGCGGAGCTGCGTCGCGGTGCGGACGCGCACGACGGGGCGCCGAATCCAGTACTTCCTCGGCGCTGCCGGGCGCAGCCCGATCGACGCGTTCGGCACGCCAAGCGTCCGACGCTGACCCTGGTTGGCCATCTCGGCCGCGCTCGAAGGACCGCCGTTCCCGAGGAGCGCGGTTGCCAGGCTCGCGGCGAGCACGAGCAGCCCGATCTGGAGGAACGGCTTAACGGCCGACCCCGTGGCCGCCGGCCGGCGAATGCCAAGGCAGGAGCGCTCGGAGCTGCAGGCCGATCGTCTCCAAGCAGATCGCGAGGTCCACGAGGACGCTCCCGTGGCGGAGGTACCAGAGGTCGTACGAGAGCTTTCGCGCCATGCCGTCGCAGTCGGATGCGTAGTCGCCGAGGATCTGTGCCCAGCCCGTGACACCCGGCTTCACGAGCAGGCGGCGGCTCCAGAAGGGAACGGAGTCCTCGATCATCTGGATGAACTCGGGCCGCTCCGGCCGAGGCCCGACCATCGACATGTCGCCCTTCAGCACGTTCCAGAGTTGTGGGAGCTCGTCGAGATGAGTCCGGCGCAAGACGCGTCCGACCCGCGTGATGCGTGGGTCGTCGTCACTCGCGAAGGCGGCGCCGCCGGCCTCGGCGTCGCATCGCATGGTTCGGATCTTCAGGACGGTGAAGCATCTACCGCCCTCCCCGACGCGTGTCTGGCGGAAGAGGACCGGTCCGGGCGTCGTCTTCGTGAGGAGTGCCATCGAGGCCAGCAACGGCGCCGCGAGCACGAGTCCGATAGCGGCTGCCACGATGTCGAAGACGCGCTTCGAGGGTGGCGAATAGACGTGCTGTCGCAGATCCACCAGACACATGAACCAGGCCGGGCCGATGGCCCGGACGGGCACCCGGCCGAGCACGCGCTCGCAGAACCCGGAAAGGCTCGCCACGCGAACCCTGCTACGGGCGTCGAGCAGGCGGTCGACCGCCTCGCCGAACGTCCTCTCGTCGGACAGCACCACCACGTCGGGGCGCTGGGCCTCGACGAGACGCTCGAGCTCGTCCATGCCGACAGGTGCCACGCACGCCTCGCCGCCGCCCGGCGTGCTGCAGGCGCCCAGGATCTCGAACCCTGACTGTAGGCATCGCCGGACGTCCTCGGGGAACAGCACGTCGGCGCCGTCCGCGCCCACCAAGAGGACCCGCTTCCTCGCAGCGAGGAGTCGATCGACGCACCGGTCCCAGATCGACGTCGTCGCCGACACTCCGACCGCCGCCGCGGCCAGCCACGCCCAGTCGAGATGCAGGCCGACGGACGTTCCGTTCAGCATCGCTACTGCTCCCAGGCCGAGGCCAACCCCGAGCACTCTCGACAGCCCGCGTCCGAACAGGAGGATGCTCGGAGACGACATGGCTTTCAGCGTCGCGACGAAGATCGACGCCGCGACGGTGAGGGCGAGGATGGCCCGGTCCGTCACCGGATTGCGGCCCGCATAGACGACCGCGAGGGCAAACCAGACAAGACCGGCTCGGCCGAGCTCCGCGACCAATCGCGCGGGCAGGATTCCCGTTCCGGCCCTCCGCGAGACCACGGCTCGGAAGCACCGCGTCGGCCGGCGTGTCCGCGATGGGTGTGAGCACGTCCTCGGCCGCCGACTCACTCATCGGCATCTCCGTAGCTCGCCGTCGTGCTCGGCGATCGAGACGACCTTTGCCACTCGGGCGTCCGCGAACCGTACGACGGCTGCCTCGCGCGCTGTCAACAGGGTGCCGACCGTCCCTCGCAGCGGTCCGCTGCGGCGGCAGTCGAGCGCCACGCGACGGCCGAGCTCGCGGACCCGAACGACCCGGCACGCAATCGGGGCGTCGACCACGCGAACCCGGTCGCCCAGCTGCGCCACGAACGTCGTGCCGGAGGAGCCGCCCGGGCCGCCGGCGGCGCTCACCGGCCCCAGCCATGCTGTCAGAGCCAGAGCGGCGCAGAGAACGGGTATTGCCACGAGCCTGCTCATGCGCTGTTTCCGTCCTTCCTGCTCGGAGCTGGGGTTGGAGTTCGGGCACAGCGGGCTACACTCGCTTCATGGCCCGCAGAGCACGGACGACGCACCACTACGTCGACGACGCTGGACGAAGGACGGACGATCCCGAGCACGCGGTCAGCGGGGAGATAGCGGAGCGCGACCATCACGGCCGTGTCCTCCGGCGAACGCGCTTCTTCCTCGATCGCTCGGAGCTTCCGTGGCTTCCCGTCGGCGAGGCTGCTTTTCTTCTCTGGGTGCTCGCCGCGCTGGTGCTGATCTGGGCCTGCATCGGAATCGTCCTTCTTCGCCTGACCTGAGACCGTCATCGGTCACAGGCGCGGCTTCAGCCGCACACGCGTCGCCCAGAACCAGACCGTCAGGAACGCCAGGTAGATCGTCCCCAGGACGATCCCGAACTGCATCAGGAGGCGTGCGTCGCGAAGCCGCTCCGCGTCCTCCGCGCGGGGCCGCGCGACGACGCTCTCGAATCCGTCCCGGATCGGATCGACGATCGTTCCGACGATCGCCGGCACGGCGGCACGCTTGCCGGCCGTCGCGTTGTCCGAGCTCGTCCCGTTCGATCCAAGCCGCGAGACGGCCTGGCTCCCGACCATCGCGCTGCGCTCGACCGCGGAGCCGACGAGGCACGGAACGAGCCTCACGTTCGTGAACATCACCGACGCGCCTGGCGAGCAGACGCCGCGGGCTATCGAGACGGCGGTGAGCGACGCGATGCCCAGTGCAGCGGCGACCGGAAGCGCAGCGGCCACGCCGTCGAGGAGCATGTCGTCGAGCGCGTCGCCGATCGCAAGCTGGGCGTCCCCGACGACGTCCGTCGACGACTGGACGCCCCGGCCCGCATCGGGAACCGCAGGTAGAAGGTCGCCGGACGGAAACGCGGGTGATTCCGGGCCGGGCGAAACCACGGGGGTCGGCGCCATCGCTACGGCTCCCGACTCGCCCACGGTGGGCGTCTCGTCGCCGACCGGCGGGACGAACGGGAGGACGGTGGCCGCCGCGTCCGGGGTCTCGACGATGGGCACCGGCACGCTGTCGGGCCCGGCGCCGATCGGCATCCCGGCGGGAGGCAGCAGGGCCGGCTCCCCGCTCCAAGGGACGGCTCCGACGATTGGATCTGCGGCCGCACCGACCCCGGCGATCGGGTCCGCGCCCGTCGTCGGTGTCGTGTCCGCGATCGGAGCTGTCACGTCGGAGACGGTGTCGACCACGGGGGCCGTCCCGTCCGCGATCGTGCCGGCGACCGGTTCGACGGTCGCCACCACCGGCTCCACCACCGCGACTACCGGCTCGGTCGCCGGTTGCACGACCGCGGCGACGGACTGGGTCACAGCCTCGACCGGCTCGGTGAGCGGGGCCGGGATCGGCGCAATCGTCTCGTCGAGCAGCGCGGTGACCGGCTGGGCGGCCTGGCCGACGGGCTCGGCGGTCGTCTGGAGAGTGTCGCCGAGTGGGGTGGTGATCGCCGCGGCGGTGTCGCCGAACGGCTCGCTGGTCGTGGCGAGCGTCTCGACGAGCGGCTCGCTCGCGGTCTGGGCGACCTGGACCACACGGGCTCCGCCGCCGTCTGCACGGTCTCGCCGGTCGTGGCGAGCGTCTCGACCAGCGGCTCGCTCGCGGTCTGAGCGACCTGAACCACGGGCTCCGCCGCCGTCTGCACGCTCTCGCCGGTCGTGGCGAGCGTCTCGACCAGCGGCTCGCTCGCGGTCTGAGCGACCTGGACCACGGGCTCCGCCGCCGTCTGCACGCTCTCGCCGGTCGTGGCGAGCGTCTCGACCAGCGGCTCGCTCGCGGTCTGAGCGACCTGGACCACGGGCTCCGCCGCCGTCTGCACGGTCTCGCCGGTCGTGGCGAGCGTCTCGACCAGCGGCTCGCTCGCGGTCTGAGCGACCTGGACCACAGGCTCCGCCGCCGTCTGCACGGTCTCGCCGGTCGTGGCGAGCGTCTCGACCAGCGGCTCGCTCGCGGTCTGAGCGACCTGGACCACAGGCTCCGCCGCCGTCTGCACGGTCTCGCCGGTCGTGGCGAGCGTCTCGACCAGCGGCTCGCTCGCGGTCTGAGCGACCTGGACCACAGGCTCCGCCGCCGTCTGCACGCTCTCGCCGGTCGTGGCGAGCGTCTCGACCAGCGGCTCGCTCGCGGTCTGAGCGACCTGAACCACAGGCTCCGCCGCCGTCTGCACGGTCTCGCCGGTCGTGGCGAGCGTCTCGACCAGCGGCTCGCTCGCGGTCTGAGCGACCTGAACGCACGGGCTCCGTCGCCGTCTGGACCGTGTCGCCGAGCGTGGTTGCGGTTTCGCCGAGCGGCTGTGCGCCCGTGTCCACCGGCTCGATGGCCGCAGCCACAGGCTCCGTGCCCGACTGCACTGCCTGCGTGGCCGGCTGGGTGAGGAGGGCTTCGACACCGTCAACGGCCGACGAAGTAGCGTCGGTGACGGGCTGTGTCACGGAGGCGACGCCATCCGAGCCGACTTCGCTCGAGCCTTCGGACGAGCCGAGAAGCGCCTCGGTCGAGCTCGTGACATCTGACGGTGCGCCCGCGCCCGCTCCGGGGCCGCAACGACTCCGAGGGGCTCCTGCGCGCTCTCGACCACGCCGTCGACGACACTCGCGTCGGCCTGCGACTGAGTCGCGTCGACGGTTGTGGCGGTCGTCGGCTCGGTTTCCGCTACGGCGCTCTGAGCTTCGGGCGGCGAGCTCGACGCCGGTTCGCTCGTCTGAACGGCCTGCTCCGGCGCTGAACCTCCGCTGGGAGCCGCAGGAGCTGATTCGCTGGTGGCCTCCGCTGGTGCGCTCGCGACCTCGGTCACTGCCGACTGGCCGGCGTCCGCCGCCGTTTCGGTCGACGCGGTGACGTCGTCGGCCGCTGTGCTTGCAGCCTCGGTCGTGCTTGCAGCCTCGGTCGTGCTTGCAGCCTCGGTCGTCCCCGCCGTGGGCTGGGACGGTTGACCGACCTGGTCGGTCGCCGCGCTCGTCGTCTCGGTGGCGGCGCTCGTCGTGTCGGTCGCCGCGCTCGTCGTCTCGGTGGCGGCGCTCGTCGTGTCGGTCGCCGCGCTCGTCGTCTCGGTGGCGGCGCTCGTCGTGTCGGTCGCCGCGCTCGTCGTGCCGGTGGCAGCGCTCGTCGTCTCGCTTGTCGCAGAGGTCGCCGCCTGGGTTACGGTCGAGAGCCCTGAGTCGGGCATCCTCGCTCGCCTCCTTCCGCCTTTCGGATGGCGCCACAACCGCGTATGCCGAAGAGCGGTTGCAGGTTGTTGTCCGCAGTGTCATCTCGTTACCCCTGCTTGTTCGCGCCGCAAACCACCGCCGACGTTGTCTGACATGTCTCCGACGAGGGGTTGCGACAGGTCCGAGCCGCCTCAGGTGACACGACCGACGTCTGGGCGTATCGAGCCGAGCGTCCGGACGAGAGCGCGATCTTCGACCTGGCGATGGAGTCGCTGACCGGTGCCTCCACCCCGGCGCTTCTCGACGCCTACCCCGCCGTCCTGGAACGGGCGGGCGTCGCCGATCGATGCGAGATCCTGGCCGGAAGCTTCGTCAACGAAGTGCCCTCCGGCGCGGACGCCTACACGCTGAAGTCGATCATCCACGACTACGAGGACGAGCGAGCCGTCGCGATCCTCCGTATCTGCCGACACGCAATGGCTCCCGACGCGACGCTGCTTCTCAGCGAGCGCATCGTCGGCCCACCCAACGAGGATCGCCTGCTCCACAAGCTGTACGTCGCGCTCGAAGCGATGGGCGTCGACGCGGCCCGCACGCTCGTCCGCGTCGGGCTCGACTCGATCCCGTCGCCACGTCGCGAGGTGCTTCTAGACGTGCTGGGCATCGACGCCGACATTTCCGCCGCGAAAATCGCGAGCGTCCGTCAACTGCCGACCGTCGGCCCGACGCCCACTCGAGGAACTCGCCGTCCACGGCCTGCTCACCTGGCGCAAGGCGGGCGACGCCGACGCGGATCGACGCTGCGTTTCGCGCGCTCACCGTGATCGTGCTCTCCGGCTACTGGCGACCGCTCGTCCGCGTCTCCGACTGTCTTGGGCTACTCGAGCGCTCGACGTACGCTGGCGACCGGGGGCGCTGACGGTCTCCGGGGAGCCGAGTTCGTCGACACCGCCGAACAACTCGAACGCGCCCACGACCGCGAAGCCCGGATCGTGGCGCTCGACATCACCTACGGGGAGGGCGATCCTGCGCGTGCTCGAGGATGCCCCGAGGAGCTGGTGGAGCTGCAGGCGACGCTGCTGCAGGCGACGCTGCTGCAGGAGCACGACTGGCGCAAGCGCGAAGCGCTCTAGTGCGCGATCCGCAATTTGCGAGGAGTCTCAGAGGAGACTCGCCGCGGCCCGGGGTCGCACGTTGTACGGTCGCACACCACGGAGACGAAACCAAGCCACGTGTCGCGCACGACCCTCCCCGTCGTGCCTCCTGAACAGCCCAAGTCGGTCGACCCCAATGTCCGACTGCTTGCCGCTCTGGCGACCTGCCTCGCTTTCTGGGTGCTGATCGGCCTGACCATGTACTGGCTGATCTAGCGACATTCATGCTCACGGAGTGCCCCGAGGAGCTGTCAAGCCCGGACTCTCGGTCGGGAGGCGTTCGCGAGCCGCCGGATTGTTCAAGTCGTTCCGCCCGGATGACCCACAGCTCGGCGGTGGTCCACATCCGGTCGCGGTCGCCGTCGCCTTGGTCGGGCTGGTCGAACCCGACCGAGCCGATCTCCGACCCGGGCGACCCGTCCAGGATCAGCGTCGTCGCGGCGTCGGGCTCATCGTTCATGTCGCCCATCAGAAACACGCGCCTGGTCTGGCCCTGTTCGGCGAGGAGCGCGTCGAGGTGGGTGCGGAGCGTCCTTTCGAGGATGAGCAGACGCCTCCGGGCAGCAGTCAGCGAGGTGTCAGTTCGTTGGGTTTTCCCAGCGGTGACCGAGCGACTTCCCACTCCACACGAACTCGGAAACGAGAATCCCCGGAGGGCGAGGCTTGTAGTACTGGGTCTTGCCCTTCGCCGCCCGTTGGCTGTAGGTCATGAGGTCAAACGCGAGTCCGAGGCCGACGAACAGCCAGTTCACGCCGGTCACGCCGTCGATCGGTGTCCGCGCGATGACGTAGAAGAGCGTCGTCCAGGGACGGAACAGGAGTCCAAGGAGCGGCGACAGGAACGAGTCGAATGCCCCGTCGACCTTGTCGCCCCAGATCCACCCAGGCCGCGAGAGCGATGCGGAAGCGAGGCCGAGGGTGATGAGAGCGAAACAGCAGATGGGGCGCCAACCAAAGGGTTGGCGGCGCCGCTGTCTAGTGCTCGCTCTTCGTCTCTCGCTGCCGTCGCGGGCCGACCCTTAACGGATGGCCGATCTGACGACGTCGCCGCGTCGCTCGACGCCGTACGATCCCGCTATGACGGCGTCAACGGCGGCGGCGACCGCTTCCCGGGAAGCGCCCGTCGCGGCCTACGCCGCCTGCAGGCGCCTGCTCCGTCGCCACGACCCCACCTACTACCTGGCGGTCTTGCGGCTTCCTGCCGACGTTCGACCCGCCGTGCACGCGCTGTACGGGTTTGTGCGCGGCGCGGACGAGATCGTCGACGGGGCGGGCCGCTCTGTGGAGCCCGCGGCGCGCCTCGCCGCGCTCGACGCGTGGGAGCGCACGCTCGAACACGGGCTGGCCGGAGGGAGGTCGGATCACCCGCTGATCGCTGCGCTGGTTCACGCCGGCCTACGCCTCGAGCTCCCTCTCGACGAGTTGCGAGGCTACATGCGGTCGATGCGTGTCGACTGTGGTCGTGTTCGCATCGCGACGCGCGTCGAGCTCGACCGCTACATGGACGGCAGCGCGGCGTCTGTCGGCCGCGTAATGGCTGCCATCCTCGGTGCACGACGAGAGGCCGAGGCGTTCGGGAGGCTCGGCGTCGCGTTCCAGCTCACGAACTTTGTCCGGGACGTCGGGATCGACTACCAGCTCGACCGGATCTACCTCCCTGCGGAGGAGCTCGAGCGCTTCGGCGTGGATGCCGGCGCGCTCGGCCTCGTGTCGGCGACGCCTCAGCTTCGCGCCTTGCTCTCGGTCGAGGTCGGCCGGGCGCGTGCGCTCTTCGGGGAGACGGTGGCCGCCGTCGCCGCTGCGTTGCCGGCGGCGCGGCGCGGCATGCGCTTCGCGCGTGCCGCCTACCTCTCCGTCCTCGACCGCGCCGAGGCAGTCGACTACGACGTCCTCGCGCATTCGATCCGCCCCGGCCCGTGGGGGCTCGCGCGGGCCGCGCTTGCATGACCAAGGACGCAGCCGTGGCCCGAGCCGACGCGGGGACGCTCGCGCCGGCTGCGAGGTATCAGGCGTAAGCGTTCCCATCCTGGGTCATGTACGCGACGATCAGCGCCTCCGGGAAGAGGATGCTGAAAGAGAAGTAGCCGAAGAAACCGTGGCCCTTCCTCAGCGACCCTGGCGGGCCAGAGGGCAAGCGCCACCCAGACGTTGATGCGGCCACGACCGGCAGGCATGACCGCCCAGGCACGTTGGGCCGCTTCATATCGGATAGTCACTTCATTTTGTAAACTCATGCCGGTCGATGTCTCCAACCCAAGGAGTCTTGGATGCCGGTCCGCGAAGAGGTTGTCGCCGCCAACGATCAGTACGTGCGTGATTTCGGCGCGAAGGGCGAGCTCGCGCTTCCACCCGCGCGGCGCTTCGCGATCCTCACCTGCATGGACGCTCGACTCGACCCGGCCAAGTACGCGGGCTTGAGCGAAGGAGATGCTCACGTGATCCGCAACGCCGGCGGCCGTGCCAGCGACGACGCGATCCGCTCCCTGGTGATCTCCTACAAGCTGCTCGGCACAAGCGAGTGGTTCGTGATCCACCACTCCAACTGCGGCATGGAGTTCTTCACCAACGACGTCATGGCCGGACTACTCGAACAAAGCCTCGAGACCGCGGAGCTCGGCGAAGACGGCTTCCACGACGTCGGTGCCGGCCCAGGCTCCAACGAAGGCCACACCATCGACTGGCTCACCATCGCCGACCCGGAACAGAGCGTCATCGACGATGTACGCCGCATCCGCAACCACCCACTCGTGCCTTCAAGAATCCCAATCCACGGATACATCTACGACGTCACAACGGGCCGCCTCGAAGAAGTGTCCGGCGCAACCGAAGCTGGCCGCGGAACCTGAGTCAGAGCGGGACGCAAGACGCCACCAGGATCAGGCCCCACCGCGATGACGGCCGCGAGGGGGTGGTGGGTACCGGGCGCCACCGACCCGCCGAGT
This sequence comes from uncultured Actinomycetes bacterium, assembly GCA_963791895.1. Lineage (GTDB taxonomy): Bacteria > Actinomycetota > Thermoleophilia > Gaiellales > Gaiellaceae > Gaiella. The sequence goes on along the minus strand of CAWBTY010000019.1, from coordinate 43,741 downwards.
CGGGGAGCATGGCCGCGGGCTACGGTAGGCGCGATCGGCTGGGCCGTAGATGACACGATCGGGTCAATTGCCTTCGATGCTCGGCGGTGGCTACCTCAGGGAGCGAGAGGAGGACGAGCAGGACGGACGCCGCTCCCACCGCGATACCGACGACGGCGAAAGCAAGCAGGAAGCCTTCACCGGCGCGAGGTTCCCGGCCCTCCCGCAGCGCGGCCTGCAGCTCCCGGTAGTGCACGATCCCGTACAGCATGGCCGCCAGTCCGGCGCTCGCCAGGGCAGTTCCAAGCGCGATATACGGCCAGTTCGTGCCGCCGACGACCTCGGGCAGGACACGCCCGACTCCGAATCCGGCGGCAATCCCTGCCAAACCAGTACGCCACCACGCGAGATAGGTGCGCTCGTGCGCGAGCGCCGTCCGGTGGACCTCGCCGCTTGCCAACTCAGGGGACCGAGCTAGGCGTGTCCCAGAGCCGGCTCTGGAGGCGCTCGCTGCGGCCAGGGCTCCGCGCTCTGACTGTCGGAGCGCTAGTGGGCATCGTCACGCGACGCTACCGATTTTCGGACGACCTGGGACAGGCGGCTGTCGGCTTGCTGGCAGGCCGTCTCGTTCAGCCGTTGTACGCGGGGTGCGGCTAGTCGACGACGCAGAAGCGGTTGCCGTCGGGATCGACGAGGACGACGAAGTCGTCGTCCGGACCGGGTTCCCGCTCGTAGCGGGTTGCGCCCAGGGCCAGCAGGCGCTCGACCTCCCCAGCGCCGTCGTCGGTGTAGAGGTCGAGATGCACACGGCTGACCTCACCCAGCGGTGGTGGCTGCGCGACACGGTCGAGTGAGATGTTCGGGCCGCGCCCAGTCGGGTCGGTGAGGATGACCCATCCGTCCTCCGGAGGCGCTTGCGGGACATACCCGAGCGCCGCCTGCCAGAAGGCGAGCATCTCGTCGAACTTCCGGCAACGAACGACGATCGAGCCGATCCAGACCTGATCCCTCGAACCGTCGGCCGAACTGGTTCCCATGGGCGGAGCTTACGCAGACGATCTTGGGTCAGGTGTGCCACCTGCGGTGGTGGCTCGGCTGGTGACGCGGCTGCGAGAAGGTGCCGGTTTGCAGGGACGCTTCGACGACCATGCCTGACACTGCGCAGACCGTACGGAGCGTCAGGGCTGCGTATCGGCAAGGGCCGTCGCGACGTCACCGGCCAACGAGACGATGAAGTCGTCGTACCTCGAGCCGCATAGCGTAGGCCGGCGATCGCGAGCGCCGCCTCGAACCCGGCGCGGAGCGAGCGTGCGGGCTCGAGATGACTCTCCCCCGTGCGGAGCCACTTCGACGTCGCGATGCACATCGAGCGACGGCGTCAACTCGACGCCCTGGACCACGACCACGGACCGAGAGCGATGCTCGCCCCGACGATCATCAGCAGCCCGTAGCCCGCGGTCGAGCCGAGGACGTCGCGGCTGTCGATCCAGCTCTCGACGGCCGTCCAGCCCATGACGACCGAGGACCCGAGCACGCCGATCACCCCGATCCACGAGCCTCGGGCCATCGAGCGTCTCCAGCCGAGCGCGAAGGCCGCGACTATCAGGACGAGCCACCCGTTGTTCGGGCCCTGCGTTCCGTCGAGGCTGACCGGCCCATCGGTGGTCCAGATCGAGAAAACGCCGACCGCCGCGGCGGCGATCGCTCCCCAGAAGACGAGTCGCATCACGGAGAGCTTCGTCGTCCGGCGTGTAGCGTCCTCCGACAATGAGCGGCGAAGCTAGCACGGCGGGCGCGCGGACACACGCGCGCCGGGGCCTCGGGATCGCGTCCCTGGTAGCGGCAGCCCTGTTCGTCGTCGTCTACCGGCAGGTGCTCGGGATCACCCAGCGCCAGAGCTGGCCGCCACCACCCCAGGCGGTGACACCCGCAGAGGCGGAGGCGGCGGTGGAGGCGTTCGCCGCCCGTGACGGGACCCGCCCTCACGACGCGGCGCTCGACTTCGCCTGGTCGACGGCGGCCACGATCGAGCCGTGGGTCGAGGGCGTGAACTTCTTCCCCCGCATCTTCGCGGACGTGGAAGCCGCGCGCTCGTCGGTGCACATCCTCATGTTCGGCTGGCGCGAAGGCGAGGTCGGAATGCGGATGGCGGACCTGCTCGAGAGGAAGCTGGCGGAAGGCGTAGAGGTCCGGGTCATCGTCGACGGCTTCGGCTCCAGGCCCTACGAGCAGGCGCGGGCGATGTTCACGCGCCTCGCCGACGCGGGAGCCCAGATCGTCGTCAACGACGTGTTCCCGCTCGACCGAGACGGCCTCTTCCCCCACGACCAGCACCTCGACTGGCGCCAGGACGAGGTCGGCCGCGCCGACCACCGCAAGCTCTACGTCGTCGACGGCGCCGTTGCCTGGACGGGAGGCGCGGGGATCGAGGATCACTTCGAGAACGGCGGGTTCCACGACGTGATGGTCCGCGTCACCGGCGACGTGGTGCGGCAGGCGCAGGCTGCGTTCCTGACGAGCTTCCGCGGTCACGGCGGCGGGCTGCCCGCCGAGCTCTCGCGGTACTTTCCCGAGCCGGCCGAGCCGGGCTCGACGCCGGTCGCTCTCGCGCAGGTGATCCCGGGCGGCTTCGTCGCCGCCTCGCAGGCGCTCCGGGATCAGATCGACGGTGCCCGCGAGCGCCTCGACGTGATGAACCCGTACATCACGGACAGGGACATGATCGAGCGGATCCTCGCGGCAGCGCGACGCGGGGTGAAGGTGCGGATCGTCGTCTCCGAGACGTCGAACAACAAGCAGGCGACGGCCGCCCTCAGGCACCACTACCCCGACCTGGTCGCGGCGGGCGCCGAGGTCTGGGAGCTGCCGGGCACAGTCGTCCACGCCAAGGTCGTGGTCGCCGACGACGTCGTCAGCTTCGGCACGGTGAACCTCGATTCCTGGGCCCTCTACCGCAACTCGGAGATCATGATCCTCGCGAGGAGCCCCGAGGCTGCGGCGCTCCTCGAGGAGCGGCTGTTCGAGCCCGACATCGCGCGCTCGAAGCCCGGCGAGCCGCCCTCCGGAACGCGCGAACGCTTCGAGAGCTGGGTGTGGGACAAGCTCACGTTCTTTCTCTGAGGCGTGTGACCGGCCTGGTCGACCCGTGCTTGGCTACGACGCGAAGTACTCCCTGGCGGATTGCGGGCCGTAGAGCAGCCAGATGACCGCGGCCGCCAGCGCAGCGGTGACGAGCGAGGCGAGAATCGCGCTCGTCGGCCCGACGAACACGTAGACGAGCGCAAGGACGCCGCCGACGACGGCGAGTCCCGCCAGCACGCTGCGCGCCGCACGGCTGCCGCGCAGGAGCGCGAACGAGGCGAGACCGAACAACGCCGCCAGCACGAGCGCGCCGATCCCCCAGGGGTCGCTGACGTCGTCCCAGCTGAGGATCCCGATGAGCCCCATGAGCCCGAGGAACGCCGCCTTGGCGAACCCGAAGAACGAGGCGATCATGACCACGGCCGGCAGCTCCCTACGGGTTCCCTCCACGACGTCCTCCTGTCTCTCTGCTCGCTGGCGCTCGATCTTACGGCGAAGCCGCAGCACGCTGCCGGGAATTGCACCACTGCACGGTGCCGATGGAGCCGTGTTAGATTCGCACGCAGAACGCGATTCCTGGAGGCTTAATGCTCGCCGCTGATTACCCGTTTCTGGACGTGCTGTGGACCATTGTCGTGTTCTTCCTGTGGATTCTGTGGCTCTGGCTGCTGTTCACGGTCTTCGCCGACATCTTCCGCCGCCACGACCTCTCGGGCTGGGCCAAGTCGGCGTGGCTGATCTTTGCGATCGTCCTGCCGTTCCTCGGCATCTTCGTCTACCTCATCACGCAGAACGTCGGGATGACGGAGCGCAACCTCCAGCGCGCGCGTGCCCAGCAGGCGCAGTTCGACGACGCCGTCCGCCAGGCCGCCGGCGGTGGAGGCGCTGCCGCGGAGATCGACAGGGCCAAGCAGCTCCTCGACAGCGGCGCGATCACGCAAGCCGAGTTCGAAGCTCTCAAGCAAAAGGCACTGGCGTAGAGCGCAGAGGCCAAGGAGGAAGCTATGGAAGAAATCGGACCTGTCGACTATGCGATCGTCGCCTTCCCGGGGAACCGGTTTCGCGGAGAGATCGCGCCGGCTCTAGCCGACCTGGTGGACTCGAACACGATTCGCCTGATCGACGTGGCGTTCGTGGGGAAGAGCGAGAGCGGCGAGGTCGTCGGCTTCGAGCTCACGGAGCTCGATCCCGACGTCCAGGAAGCCCTCGACAGCCTCGGTATCGAGGTGCAAGGACTTCTGAACGAGGACGACATCGCAGACGCGGCGGAGCAGCTCGAGCCCAACTCGTCGGCCGCTGTGATCGTGTGGGAGAACGTCTGGGCACGTCGAACGACGCAGGCCATGAGGGACGCCGGTGGCGTCCTGCTCGCGTTCGAGCGGCTGCCCCACGAGGTCGTACAAGCGGCGCGCGAGTGGGCGCTCGAGGAAGCTTCGAAGGCTTAGGAGGAAGCGGAATGTTCAGACGCAGAGGACCGGGACTCGTTCGCGCTGCGGCGACGACTGCAGTGATCGCGGGCACGGCGGGTGCAGTACGCCACCGCCAGGACCAGAAGTATGCGGCCAAGGACCAGGCTGCCTACGACGAGCAGCAGGCAGCCTACGACCAGGGGGTCGCCGCCGCGCAGCAAGCCTCGGCGGCAGCCCCAGCCCAGCCGGCGGCGCCGGACTACGTCGCCGAGCTCGAGAAGCTCGCCCAGCTCAAGGGCCAGGGGCTCATCTCGGACGAGGACTACGAGGCCAAGAAGAAACAGATCCTGGGGATCTAGCCGAGTACGAACGAAGGGTGACGCGATGGCAGTCGAGACAACGGTGCTGGCAGGTCTCGAGCCCCGTTCGTTCTGGACCCATTTCGAGGCGCTGACCAGGATCCCGCGTCCGTCGCGCCAGGAGGAGCCGGTGATCGAGCACGTTCGCGCCTGGGCGGCCGAGCACGGGTTCGAGCTCCAGCAGGACACCGGGCGGAACCTCGTGATTCGCGTGCCCGCGAGCGAGGGCCGCGAGCACGCGCCCACGCTCATCCTCCAGGGACACCTCGACATGGTGTGCGAGCGCGACCCGTCGAGCCCGAACGACCCGGCCGAGGGACGGATCGCGCTCGTCCGCGACGGCGACTGGCTCAAGGCCGACGGGACGACGCTCGGCGCGGACGACGGCGTCGCGATCGCGGCGATGATGGCGCTCGTCGAGGACGAGTCGCTGGCGCACGGCCCGCTCGAGCTGCTCATGACCGTGGCCGAGGAGGTGGGGCTCGAAGGCGCGAACGCCCTCGACGGGTCGTTGCTCACCGGGTCGATCCTCCTCAACCTCGACAGCGAGGAGGACGGCCGCCTGACCGTCGGCTGCGCCGGGAGCACGGATACCTGGATCCACGTCGAGGCGCCCCGGGCAGCCGGCCGCGGACGGCGCGGCGACGCTCGCCGTCACGGTCAGCGGAGGGCAGGGCGGGCACTCGGGCTCGGGCATCGCGCTCGGCCGGTCGAACGCGATCAAGGTGCTCGGTCGCGCGCTCCGCGAGGCGCATACCACGGTCCCGTTCCGCCTCGTCTCGCTCGACGGCGGGAAGAGCCGCAACGCGATCCCGCGCGACGCCGTCGCTCTCGTCTCGGTCCCCGCCGACCGCGAAGACGCGCTCGGCGCCGCGATCGGCAAGGCGAACGAGACGATCCGCGACGCGTTCGCGAAGACGGACGCCGGCGTCTCGGTCACGGTCGCGCCTGCCGAGTCCTCGGTGGACCCGTGGAGCGACGAGAGCACCGAGAAGCTGCTCGACGCGATCGCCCTCGTCCCGACGGGCCCACTTGCGCTGAGCCCGGACTTCGACGACCTCGTCGAGACCTCGACGTCGCTCGGCGAGGCGATCACGGAGGGCGACCGGCTCACGCTGCACAGCCTCTCTCGCTCGTCCAACGACTCCGCCATGCCGGACGTGATCGCCACGCTCGACGCGGCCGGCCGGCTGGCGGGCGGCACGCTCGAGGAGAAGTTCAACTACGGCGGGTGGAGGCCCGACCTCGAATCGCCCGCGCTCGCTGCCGCCAAGGTCGCCTACGAGCGCCTGTTCGGCGAGCCTCCGATCGTCACGGCCGTGCACGCCGGGCTCGAGACCGCGGTGATCGGCGGCAAGGTCGACCATCCCCTGGACATGCTGTCGTTCGGGCCGCAGATCGAGTTCCCGCACTCGCCGGACGAACGGGCGAGCATTCCGACCGTCGAGCGGTTCTGGCGGCTGCTGGTGGGATTCGTGGACGAGCTGTCGAAACCGGGAGGGTCGTCATGAGGGATCGAGGCCCACTCGTCTGGATCGCCGTCGTCGCGGTCGGCATCGTCGCGCTCATCGGCATCGCGGCGCTGCTCGGAGACGACGACAGCGACGAGACCGTCGCGGGCGGCGAGTGGTCGCAGACCGTCTGCGGCACGGTGGCCGTCTGGCGCGGTGAGCTCGAGGCGATCGTCGAGGACATCCGCACGCCGACGTCTGCCGGCTCGGGCTCGGAGGAGCCGCAGTCGGAGACGCCCCAGGGACGCACGGGGTTCATCCGCCAGGGGCTCGAGCGGGCGATCCAGGCCACCGAGACGATGGTCGAAGGCGTGGAGAACGCCGGGACGCCCGACACCGGGCAAGGAGAGGAAGTGGCCCAGCTCGTATCCGACTGGGCGGATTCGGCCGTCGACGAGCTCGAGGAGGCCGAAGACTCGCTCGACGAGGAGGCCGACTCCCTCGAGGAGTCGATCGAGCAGCTCACGGGAGCAGCGGGGGCGGTCGCCTCGGTGCTGGCATCCGGCACGCAGACCGTCGCCGACATCGCGCGAACCGACCCCGAGCTCACGGCCGCGTTGCGCGACACGAGCACCTGCCAGGAACTGGGGAGGAGGCGAGCTCGATGAGCACCACCGACTGGATCCTCGTCGCGGTTCAGGGCCTCGTCGTCATCGGCTTCATCGCGCTCGGCGTCCGCTCCGGCGGCATCGGGCTCGGCATGTGGGGCGGCGTCGGCACGCTCGTCCTCGTCTTCCTCTTCGGGCTCGACCCGGGCGAGCCGCCGATCAGCGCGATCCTGATCATCATCGCGGTCATCACCGCCGCGGCGGCGATGCAGGCGGCCGGCGGCGTCGACTACATGGTGAAGATCGCGAGCTCGGCCCTGCGCGCCAGGCCGAAGCTGCTCAACTTCGTCGCGCCGTACGTCTCGTACGTCCTCACGATCCTCACCGGCACCGGCAACACCTTCTTCTCGATCATCCCGGTGATCAACGAGGTCGCCTACGCGAACAAGATCCGTCCCGAGCGCGCGCTCGCGGGCTCGACGGTCGCCTCGGCCGCCGGCATCACGTCGAGCCCGGTGGCTGCGGCGATGGCGACGCTCCTGCCCCTCGTCGAGGTCTTCAACTACGACCTCATCGACGTGATGCTCATCACGATTCCGGCGAGCATCGTCGGCATCCTCGCCATGTCGATCGTCATGAGCACACACGGCAAGGACCTCGACGACGACGTCGAGTTCCAGCGACGTCTGGCCTCCGGTGAGATCAAGCCGCCCGCGCCCCCGGCCGACATCGTCCTGCAGCCCTATGCCAAGCGCAGCGTCGCGATCTTCCTGACGGGCGTGCTCGCGATCTGCGTGTTCGGCTTCGTCGAGAGCATCCGGCCGACCGTCGCCGCCGAGGGCGGCGGCGTCGAGCCGATGTCCGTCACGCCGCTGATCCAGATGATCATGCTCACGGCCGCAGCGCTCATCCTCGTGCTGGCGCACGTGAAGGCCGGCGACGTCCCCGGCACTCCGATCTTCAAGTCGGGCATGGTCGCGATGATCGCGCTGTTCGGGATCGCGTGGATGGCGGACACGTTCATCGCCAACAACGAGGACGCGATCGTCGAGGCCCTCGGCGGCCTGGCCAGCAACTGGCCGTTCATGATCGCGGTCGCGATCTTCCTGGTCGCCGGGCTCACGACGAGCCAGTCGGCGGCGACGCGGACGATGATCCCGCTCGGGCTGGCGCTCGGGATCGGCGCCGGCTACATGATCGCCATGTGGACGGCCGTGATGGGGGTGCTGTTCCTGCCGGCCAACGGCACGCAGATCGCCGCCGCCGAGTCCGACGAGACGGGGACCACGACCCTCGGCAAGCGGGTCGTCGACCACTCGTTCCAGCTGCCGCTGCAGGTCTGCTGGGTCGTGACGGCGCTTGTCGGAGTGCTGATCGTCTGGCTCTTCTTCGGCGACCAGACGCCGCCACCGCCCGCGCCGGCGACGCCGACCCCGTGAGATGAGCGTTCGCGGGGCCGCCTTCCTCGGCATCGGGGCGATGGTCGGCGCGGGCATCTTCGCGCTGCTCGGCCAGGCGGCGGTCGTGGCAGGCTCTGCGGTCTGGCTGTCGTTCCTCCTGGCCGGAATCGTCGCCTCACTGCTCGGCTACACGGTGGTCAAGCTCGGCGTTCGGTATCCGTCCTCGGGCGGGCTCTTCGCGTACCTGATGCAGGGCTTCGGGAACGGGCGGCTCGTCGGCATCGCGGCCTGGCTCGGCTACTTCGCGGCGATCGTGATCGTGTGCTCGATGGTCGCCGTCGCGTTCGGGAGCTACGCCACCTCGCTCTTCGTCGGGGACGACGCCGGCGGCGCCTGGGACAACGTCTTCACGTCCCTGGTCGTCGTCGCGATGGCCGCGCTGAGCATCGTGGGCTCCAAGGTCGTCGACCGAGCCCAGTCGGTGATCGTGATCGCGCTCCTCGCCGTTTTTGCCGTCTTCATCGCCGTGACGATCGTCGACATCGACTTCGACCTTCTGGCGTTCAGCACGTACCCGTCCGCCTCGGACATCGTCGCCAGCGTGGCGCTGACTTTCTTCGCCTACCTGGGCTTCAGCGTGATCACCTTTGCCGCCGGCGATCTGCGCGATCCGACGCGAGAGCTGCCGCTTGCCATGTACGCGGCGCTGGGTGTCACGACCGTCCTCTACATCCTCATCTCGCTCGGCGTCTTCGGCACGCTCACCGTCGACGAGGCGATCGGGTACGGCGAGACCGCGATCGCCGAGGCGGCGCGGCCCGCGCTCGGCGAGGCCGGCTTCACGATGATGGCGATCGCGGCGCTGCTCGCGACCGCCTCGTCCGTGAACGCGACGCTCTATGCCTCCGGCGGGCTGACCTCGATGCTCGCCCAGTCCGGCCAGTTCCCGCCCTTCTTCGGACGCGGCTCGCGCCTCGGTCCGCACGCCGGCCTCCTCATCACCGCCGCGCTCGTGCTGGTCGTCTCCAACATCGTCGACCTCTCCGCGATCGCGTCGGTCGGCAGCGCGTGCTCGCTCATGATCTTCCTCCTCGTCGGTACCGCCGGCTATCGGCTCCGCTCGGAGACGGGGGCCATCGGCGCGATCGTCCTCACGGGGATCGCGGCGACAGCGATCGTCCTCGTCTTCTTCGCGATCGACACCTTGCGGAACGCACCGGAGACCTTTACGGCGATTGTCGCGATCGCGCTTCTGGCGGTCGTCCTCGACTTGGTCTGGAAGCGGAGGCGAGGACCAGGCGGCTCGCCGGACGAGCCCTCGGTCGCCGCGCCGACAACGACCGCCTAGTGGACGCCGCGGACGCGGAGCGCGTCGGCGGCCACGGAGCCGACGAGGCAACCGAGCTGCTGCTCCGCTTCGCGCGAGCGGGGCACGACGCCGGATACCCGACCGCCGACCTCGAGGAGCGGATCCTCGCTCTCGCCGAGGCGCTCGGACTCGCGGGAGCCGAGGTCTCGGCAACGCCGACGGTCGTCGAGCTCTCGGTCGGCTCGCTCCCGCACCAGCGCAGCTACACCCTCCGCGTCCGCCCCGCGGTCGTCGAGCTCGACGCGATCGCCCGTCTCGACACGGTCGTTCAGGACCTCCTCGACGGACGTCTCGACGCGGCCGCGGCACTCGCCGCGCTGGAGGACATCCAGAACGAGCCGCTCGTGCGAGCCTGGCCTTTCCAGCTCGCAGGCTATGCGCTCGCCGGCGCGGCGCTGACGCCGGTGCTCGGTGGCGGCTGGCGCGAGGCGACGGCAGGGGCCGTCGTGGGGCTGGTCGTGGGCGGAATCGCAATTCCTGCACAGCGTGCCGCTCGCACGGAGCCGATGGTCGCGCCGGTCGCGGCTGTGGCAGCCAGCTTCTGCGCGGTGAGCCTCGCGCAGCTGGGGCTCGATGCCTCTCCGGACGTCGTCACGCTCGCCGCGCTCGTGACGTTCCTGCCCGGCATGACGCTCACGATCGGCATGCGCGAGCTCTCGACCGAGCATCTGCAGTCCGGCGTCGCCAACACGGCGAGCGCGCTCGTCCAGCTGCTCGGCCTCGTGGTCGGCGTGGGAGTCGGTCGGTCGATCGCGGTCAGCTGGTTCGGCGACGTGAGCCCGACGGCCCCGGACCCGAGGTTCGCGGCGATCCACCTACTCGCGGCCGTCGCCGCGGGAATCGCCTTCACGCTCACGCTGCGGGCCCGCTACCGGGACGCGTGGGTCATGTGCGCCGCGACCGTGCTCGCTCTGGGAGCGAACGAGGTCGGAGCGGCGCTCTTCGGAGACGACGCCGCAGCGTTCGTCGCCGCGCTGACGGTCGGCGTCGCGGGTGGCGTGGTCGGCTACGCGCTCCGCCGCTCGGCGCTCGTGTTCATCGTTCCAGGCGTGCTCATGCTCGTCCCCGGCAGCGCCGGGTTCAGCAGCGTCGTCCAGCTGCTCAGCAACCAGACGGTGAGCGGCATCTCCGCCGGGTTCGACACGTTCGTGACGGCGATGTCGATCGCGTACGGCCTGATGGCCTCGTCGCTCGTCCTCCCACGTCGCTTCACATCCGTCACTCCCGCGCGCTCGGACGGAGCGCACGCGTGAATCGCCAAGAGCTCGAGGCTGCGGTCGCCGCGACCGCGTCGTCGGTCGACGGCAGGCGCTTCACGTTCCAGTGCTCGGTTCACGACCTCGCGCTGAAGGCCGGCGGCTACGTGTCGATCGATGGGCGTCTCGGCCAGGTGCACGCGATCGAGGCCGCCTGGGTCGAAGGCCCGGAGCTCGTCGCCGCCGTCACCGAGAAGGTCGCCGACGCGTCCCACCTTCGCATCGCCCTCGCCCGCGGCCACGGCGTCGTCCTCGATAGCGACGGAGGCCCCTTCCACGAGTCCCCGATCGTGCGGGCGGACACGGAGTCCGTCGCGGGGTGGCTCGACCGGACGCGACCTGCGCGGGCCTCCCTCGACGTCGGCGAGCTCATCCTCCGGCCGGGCGTGCGCTTCGGCCTCGACGCCGGCGGATTCGACCGGCACACGTTCTTCTGCGGACAGTCCGGCTCCGGGAAGACGTACGCCCTCGGCACGATTCTCGAGCAGCTCCTGTTGGAGACGTCGCTGCGGCTGGTCGTCCTCGATCCGAACTCGGACTTCGTTCGGCTCGGCGAGATCCGAGAGAGCGCCGGTGAGGACGTGGCTGCCCGCTATCGAGACGCGGCCGACGGCGTTGTCGTGCGCACGGTCGGCAGCGGGCCCGATCGGCTGCACGTCCGCTTCCGAGACTTCGATCCAGTCGAGCAGGCCGCGGTCCTTCGTCTCGACCCCATCCGGAACCGCGAGGAGTATGGCGCTCTCGTCGAGATCCTCGAGGGCGGCCTGCAGTCACCCTTTACGACTGCGGGCGACCTTGCCGAGCAGCTTGCCGCGGCGGAAAACCCCGAGTTTCGCGCGCTCGCCACGCGGATGCGCAACCTCGGCCTCCACCGGTGGCCGATCTGGTCAGTGGCGGACGAGGGATCGCTCCAGGATCTCGTTGCGCCGGGTGGGCCACGTGCGCTCGTCGTCGACCTCGGCTCGCTCGATACGGGCGCGGAGAAGGCGATCGCCGCCGAGGCCGTCCTCGCCGCTCTCTGGCGGCGGCGATCCGACCGCGAGCCCGTTCTCATCGTCATCGACGAGGCGCACAACGTCTGTCCGCGCGAGCCCGGCGACGAGGTGACGACCCTCGCGACCGAGCATGCCGCCCGTATCGCCGCGGAGGGAAGGAAGTTCGGCCTCTACCTGCTCGTCTCGACGCAGCGTCCGCATCGGGTCAACGAGCTCGTCGTCTCCCAGTGTGACAATCTCGTCCTCATGCGAATGACCTCGGTCGGCGATCTCGGCTACGTCGCCGACACCCTCTCGTTCGCGCCGCCGGCGCTTCTCCGTGAGGCGACGTCCTTCCGGATGGGCGAATCGATCGTCGCCGGCAAGATCGCTTCACACCCCGCCTTCGTCCGTTTTGGACCGCGCGTCTCGGAAGAGGGCGGCTCCGACGTTCCGGCGACGTGGGCGGCACTCGGGTCGACGTGACCGAGACGACGACGTCCGCCAAGGCCGGTCAGGGCGCGATGGTCGTGCTGCTCACGCTCGCGGCCGGCCAGTTCCTCATGACGCTCGACAGCTCGGTGATGAACGTCTCGATCGCGACGGTCGCGAAGGACGTCGGGACGACGGTCACCGGGATCCAGGGCGCGATCACCGCGTACACGCTCGTGATGGCATCGCTGATGATCACGGGCGCCAAGATCGGCGCGATGATCGGCCGCAAGCGCGCCTTCGCGATCGGGTGCGTGATCTACGGGTGCGGCTCGTTCACGACCTCGCTCGCGCAGAGCTTGCCCGTGCTCCTCTTCGGCTGGTCGTTCCTGGAGGGGGTCGGCGCCGCGCTGATCCTGCCGGCGATCGTCGCCCTCGTCGCCGGGAACTTCCCCACCGAGCGTCGGCCCGCCGCCTATGGCCTCGTCGCCGCCGCGGGTGCGGTCGCGGTCGCGGTCGGCCCGCTGATCGGTGGCTTCTTCACCACGTACTTCTCGTGGCGCTGGGTCTTCGCGGGAGAGGTCCTGATCGTGCTCGCGATCCTCCTCCTCACCCGCCGGATCGCGGACGCGCCGGTCGAGAAGCGACCGAAGCTCGACTACGTCGGGGCGGTCCTGTCGGCGCTCGGCCTCGCGCTGCTCGTCTTCGGCGTCCTTCGCTCGAGCGAGTGGGGCTGGATCCAGCCCAAGCCCGGCGGGCCTGAATGGGCGGGCCTGTCACCGACCGTGTGGCTCGTCCTCGCCGGGCTGTTCGTGATCTGGCTCTTCTTCCGCTGGCAGGCCCGCGTCGAGTCACGCGGCGGCGAGCCGCTCGTGCGGCCGGCCATGCTGCAGAACAAGCAGCTCAACGGCGGGCTCGTCATGTTCTTCTTCCAGTACCTCGCCCAGGCGGGGCTCTTCTTCGTGGTGCCGCTCTACCTCTCGGTCTGTCTCGGCCTGACGGCGCTCGAGACGGGGGCGCGATTGCTGCCGCTCTCCGTCACGCTGCTGATCGCGGCGATCGGGATCCCGCGCCTGCTCCCCGACGTCTCGCCCCGGCTCGTCGTCCGCAGCGGCCTCCTCGCGCTGCTTGCCGGAACCATCGTGCTGCTCGGGCTCCTCGACGCCGATTCGGGGCCCGAGGTCGTCTTCGTGCCGATGCTGCTGATCGGGCTCGGGATCGGCGCGCTCGCCTCCCAGCTCGGCGCCGTCACCGTCTCGGCGGTTCCCGACGACGAGAGCCCCGAGGTCGGCGGCGTGCAGAACACGATGACGAACCTCGGCGCGTCGATGGGCACGGCTCTGGCGGGCTCGGTCATGATCGCGGCCGTCTCCTCGGCGTTCCTGCTGAACATCCAGCAGAACCCGGCGATCCCGGACCGGGTGACGGACGACGCGGAGGTCGAGCTCGCCGGCGGCGTCGCCTTCGTGTCGGATGCAGACCTGGAGGCCGCCCTCGACGAGGCGCGGGTGAGCCGGCGAACCACGGAGGCGGCGCTCGAGGCCTACGGCGACGCCCGGATCGACGGGCTCCGCTCGGCGCTGGCGATCCTGGCCGTCCTCGTGATCGCCGCCCTGTTCTTCGCTCAACGCATCCCGACGACACAGCCCGGAAGGGCGGAGAGGTAGCACGCGATGTGCCGATGGCTCGCATACTCGGGAACGCCGATCCGGCTCGAAGAGCTCCTCGTAAAGCGCGACCGCTCCCTCATCGATCAGAGCTTGCATGCGAGGCAGGGCGCGACGACGACCAACGGCGACGGCTTCGGCGTCGGGTGGTACGACGACGGGAGCACGCCCGACGGGAGCACGCCCAGGCTCTATCGCAGCGTCCACCCCGCATGGAACGACCGGAACCTCCGCGAGCTCGCCGCCGGGATCTCCTCGCCACTCTTCTTCGCCCACATCCGCGCGTCGACGGGCACGGCGATCCAGGAGACGAACACTCACCCGTTCCGCCACGGACGCTGGCTGTGGATGCACAACGGGCTGATCCGCGAGTTTCCCCGTGTCAGGCGCGAGCTGATGCTCGCGGTCGACGACTCGCTGTTCCCTTCGATCGAGGGGACCACGGACTCGGAGGCGATGTTCTACCTCGCACTCACCTTCGGGCTCGAGGACGACCCTGTGGCGGCCGTCGAGCAGGCGGTCGGCTTCGTCGAGGCTGCAGGGCGCCGCCACGACGTCGAGCACCCGATCCAGATGACCGTCGCGACGACGGACGGGCGCACCATCTGGGCGTTTCGGTACTCGAGTGAGGGCGACTCGCGCTCCCTCTACTTCAGCACGCGCATGGACTCGCTGAAGGCGATGTACCCGGAGAGCACGGAGCTCGCTGCGCTGGGGGACGAATCGCGGGTCGTCGTGTCGGAGCCGCTCGGAGACCTCCCGGGAGCCTGGAACGAGGTACCCGAGTCCCACGTCGGGATCGTGCAACCCGGTACGGACGAGCTCCGCCCGTTCACGCCCAGTCGCGGCTGATCCGTCACACAGAGACGCCGAGCTCTCGGAGCGCGTCGTCGTGCGTCAAGCGCGGACGAGGACGGCGTTGCCGGAGTCGTCGCGGCCGAGGATGCCGCCGTCCGTCCGCTCGACCGCCGCGACGCGATCGAGCCTCTCGGCGGCCGCGTTCACAGCATCGTCGTCGGGCAGCACGAGCTCGAAGCGCACGAGCCCGCGCGCATCCGCAGGCGGTCTGGGTGCGCCTTCGCCCGCCCAGGTGTTGAGCCCGACGTGGTGGTGGTAGCCGCCGGCGGAGGTGAACAGCGCGCCCGGGTAGCCGCGCACCATGACGTCCAGCCCGAGGGCTTCGACCCAGAAGCGCTCGGCGGCAGCGAGATCGCCGACCTGGAGATGCACATGCCCGAGCGTCGTTCCGCTCGCCATGCCGTTTCCGACGTCGCCCGCCTCCGCGAGGAGGCTCTCCAGGTCGAGCGGAAGGGTGTCCATGCGGAGGTCGTCACCGGAGAGCGGCCAGTCCTCGCGGGGTCGGTCGCGATAGAGCTCGATGCCGTTCCCCTCGGGATCGGAGAGGTAGAGCGCCTCGCTCACGAGATGATCCGAGGCGCCGCTCAGCCTCGCGCCTGCGGCGACGAGCCGCCGAAGCGCGCGCGCAAGGTCGGCGCGCGCGGGGACGAGGAGCGCCAGGTGGAAGAGCCCCGTCGTTCCCGGTGGCCGCGCCGGCGCCTCGGGAGCGGCGACGAGCTCGACGAGCGGATGGCCGTCGTCGACGCCGAACGCCGCGACGCCGTGCTCTGCGCCGAGCTGTCGGAGGCCGATCGCCTGCCTCGTAGAAGCGTCCGACGCGATCGACGTCCCCGACACGGAGCCGGATCGCGCCGAGCCGGGTCTCGGCGGGGAGGTCAGCCATCGTCGCGCGGCTCGGGTTCCAGCTCGAGCGCACACGAGTTGATGCAGAACCGCTTGCCGCTCGGCTGCGGCCCGTCGTCGAACACGTGCCCGAGGTGGCCGCCGCAGGTCGCGCACAGGACTTCCATCCGCGCCATCCCGTGGCTGAGGTCGAGCCGGGTCTCGACCGCGTCGAGCTCGGAGGGCTCGACGAAGCTCGGCCAGCCGGAGCCCGAGTCGTACTTCGCGTCGGAGCGGAAGAGCTCCGTGCCACAGCCGGCACACCGGTAGACACCCTCTTGCTTCGTGTCCCAGTAGGCCCCCGTGAACGCGCGCTCCGTGCCGTGGTCGCGCAGGATCGCGTACTGCTCGGGGCTGAGCCGGTCCCGCCACTCCTTGTCGGTGAGCTCGACCCGGCGCGCCATCACATCACCACCAGAGAGACGGCCACGAACTGCGCCACGGCCGCGGCGACGACCAGCAGGTGGAAGACCTCGTGGAAGCCGAGCACCGCCGGCAGCGGATTCGGCCATCTCATCGCGTACACGACCGCGCCCAGGGTGTAGAGCCCGCCGCCCACGATCACCAGAACCGCGCCGGCGACCCCGATCCCGGAGAAGAACTGCGGTGCGGCGAGAACGCCGACCCAGCCGACGAGCATGTAGGCGAGCGCCTTGAGCCACCGTGGTGAGTCGATCCAGACGAGCTCGAGCGTCAGCCCGAGCGCGGCGCCGCTCCAGGCGAATGCGAGGACCAGCCAGCGCGTGGCTCCTTCGAAGCAGAGAAGCGCGAACGGCGTGTAGCTGCCGGCGATGAAGATGAAGATCGTCGAGTGGTCGAGCCGCCTGGCCCACAGGCGCCGCCCAGCGCTCTGCCACGGGAACCGGTGGTAGAGGGCGCTCGCGCCGAACATCGCCGCGAGTGCCGCGGCATAGATCCACGACGACACCGTCGCGAGCACGCCGTCGGCGAGCGCGACGAGCACGACCCCGGCGGCGAGCGACGCCCACAGAGCCCAGAGATGGAAGACGCCGCGCAGCCGCGGCGTGAGCTCGAGCTCCATGCCGCATTGTCGCATGCGCCCGCTGCTGCGGGCACCGCGAGGACGAGGGCGAACATAGGATCGAGTCGTGTTCGACTACGCCGAGCGCCGTCGACGCCTGTCGGAGCGCATGGAAGCCGCAGGCGTCGAGCTTCTCTTCCTCGGCCTCTCCGCCGACCTCGAGTACGTCTCCGGTGTCGAGCGCGGCATCCCGTTCTTCGGCCAGAGCTCGTACGCGCACGGCTGGGTCGCCGGGGGCTTCTTCCGGAGGGACGCCGACCCCGTCTACGTCCTGCCGCGCATGGTCGTGACGTTCGACCTTCCCGTGCGTCCCGAGGGCGAGCTCGTGGTCGTCGACGAGACGGACGACGGGTTCGGCGTCTTCGATCGTGTTGCGAAGGGCCTCGGGAAGACGGGCACGGTGGCGATCGGCGACCGCGTCTGGGCGGAGACGACACTCAACCTCGGTCGCGTCTTCGGCTTCGACCGGCTCCGCACCGGGTCGTCGCTCGTCAACGAGCTCCGCCGTGTGAAGTCGGACGACGAGCTCGAGGCGATGGGGCGTGCGTGTCGCACCGTCGAGCAGGCGATGGCTGCCGTCGCGCCACGCGTCGAGCCCGGCGTGACGATGGCGGACCTGAGGGACGAGGTTGAGCTCCAGCTTCGGCTGGCCGGCTCCCGCACCCCGTCGTTCGCGACGCACATCTTCACCGGCGGGGCGGAGGAGAGCCTCGACTCGGGCGCCGACACCGCACACGCTCCGTTGCCGAACGACACAGCGGTGCTGTTCGACTTCGGCGGCGTCGTGGACGGCTACTGCTCGGACTTCGGCCGCACCGTCGTCGCCGGCGAGCCGAGTGACGCGCTCCTCCGGGCCTACGACACGATGCTCGCGGCCGCGGAGGCGGGCCGCGCCGCCTGCCGCCCGGGAGCACTGGCGCGCGAGGTGAACGCCGCCTGTCGCGCACCGATCGAGGAGGCCGGTCTGGGCGAGCACTTCCGCCACCGGATGGGTCACGGAATCGGCCTCGACATCCACGAGCGCCCGTTCCTCTCCTCGGAGGACGAGACGCCGCTCGAGGCCGGGATGACGTTCACCGACGAGCCGTCGATCATCGTCCCCGGCTCGTTCGGCGCTCCGGATCGAGAACGTCGTCGTCTGTGCGGACGGCGGCGCGCGCGTGCTGAACGACTATCCGGACGACCTCGTCGCGAACGGCTGACAGGATGACGCGGATGGCGTACGGACGGTCGGCGCTCGCAGGCGGTGCCGCCGCGGCGGTCTGGGCGCTACAGGAGCCGCTCGACCAGCGTGCGCTCCGCTGCGACTACTCGGACGTGGCCGTGCTCGGCAAGGCGGTCACCCGGGGCAGCGGCTGGCGCAGCGTCGGGCTCGCGATGCACGTGGCGAACGGCGCGCTCTTCGGGCTTGCCTTCGAGCGTGCTCGCCGTCGGTCGGACATCCCTCCGCGGCGGCTCGCGCTCGGCATGGCAGTCACCGAGCACGTCGCGCTGTACCCCCTCTGCTGGGTTGTCGATCGACACCATCCAGCCCGCGGGGAGCCGGGCGTGCCACGGCTCCTCACCAACGGGAGGGCATTCGCCCAGGCGACGTGGCGGCACCTCGTGTTCGGTGCCGTGCTCGGCCAGCTCACGACACGTCTCGTTCCTAGCTCGTCTTGACGAGCCTGCCGACGGCCGCCATCAGCTCGCCGGCCTTCGCTTCGCGGTCACGCTTCCGGGGAGAGCTCATGCAGGTGCGGACATGCCCGTCGACGAGCCCGAGGGCGACGCCGTCGAGCGCTCGCTTCGCGACGTTGATCTCCTCGATCACGTCGATGCAGTAGCGCTCCGCCTCGACCATGCGCAGGAGGCGAGCGACCTGTGCCTCCACGCGCCGGAGGCGCGAGACGAGCACCGCCCGATCCGGGCCGTACCGAGGCCGCCCCCGACCCGAGAGAGCACCCGCGAGCTCGTCCGCGCGCTCCCCGAGGAAGGCGGGATCGCCGTTCGCGACGCAGTTCCTCACGTGGCTGTCGAGCAGGCTGAGGCTCACGCCGTCGAGCGCGCTCCGCACCGCGGCGATCTGCGTCAGCACGTCGATGCAGTAGCGCTCCTCCTCGACCATACGGGTGAGGCCGCGCACCTGGCCCTCGATGCGCCGGAGGCGATTGAGGACCGCCGGGCGGTCGGCGCTGTATCCCGGCGGCCCGCTGACGGTCGTGGTCTCCATCCGATTCGATCGTAACATACCCCTGGGTGGTATCATCCACGCGAGTCCAGTGCAGACGATCGAGCGAGCCGAGCGGGTCGACCTG
The DNA here is from genome assembly GCA_963791895.1 of uncultured Actinomycetes bacterium. GTDB lineage: Bacteria > Actinomycetota > Thermoleophilia > Gaiellales > Gaiellaceae > Gaiella. The sequence continues at coordinate 24,677 of CAWBTY010000019.1, read as the reverse complement.
CCGATCGAGGGCATGAGCTGCGCCGCGTGCGCCCAGCGCGTCGAGCGGCAGCTCAACGGGCTCGACGGCGTCATGGCAACGGTCAACTACGCCACCGAGCGGGCGTCGGTCGAGTTCGATCCCGTCCGCGTCGCGACCGACGACCTCGTGGCGGCGGTTGCTGCGGCGGGGTATCGCGCCTCCGTCCCGCCGGCCGGCGCGATCGCGCCGCCGGAGGTCGACGATTCGGCTGCAACCGCTGCGGCGTCGCCTGCTGGCCTCGGCCGCTCTCTCGCTCCCGGTACTCGCTCCTCGCCATGGTTCCGGCGCTCCGGTTCGAGTCCTGGCAGTGGGCGAGCCTCGTGCTCGCGACCCCGGTCGTCTTCTGGGGCGGTTGGCCGTTCCACCGGAAGGCGTGGTCGAGCCTGCGGCACCGAACGGCCACGATGGACACGCTGATCTCGATCGGCACGCTCGCCGCCTGGGGCTGGTCCGTGGTCGCCCTGCTCTTCCTCGGCGCGGGCGAGCCGGGAGAGGCGATGGGCTTCGAGCTCGTGCCCGACCGCGACACCGGGGTGAGCGCGCTCTACTTCGAGGTTGCAGCGGTTGTGACGACCTTCGTTCTCGCCGGGAGATATCTCGAGGCGCGCGCGAAGCGCCGCGCCGGCGCCGCTCTGCGCGCCCTCCTCGAGCTCGGGGCGAAGCAGGCGAGCGTGCTCGGCGACGACGGGCATCGAGCGCCAGGTGCCGATCGAGGAGCTCGCCGTCGGGACGACGTTCGTCGTCCGTCCCGGGGAGCGGATCGCGACCGACGGCGTGGTCGTCGAGGGCAGCTCGGCCGTCGACCGGTCGCTGCTGACCGGCGAGAGCACACCGGTCGAGGTCGGTCCTGGGGACGACGTCGCGGGCGCCACGGTCAACCTCGGGGGCAGGCTCGTCGTGCGGGCGACGCGCGTCGGGAGCGAGACGGCGCTCGCGCAGATCGCGCGGCTCGTCACGCGAGGCCCAGTCGGGCAAAGCTCCCGTGCAGCGGCTCGCAGACAGGGTCTCCGCCGTCTTCGTGCCGATCGTGCTCGCGCTCGCCGTCGCGACGCTCGCCTTCTGGCTGCTCGTCGACGGCGGGACGTCGTTCGCGTTCGCGGCCGCGGTCGCCGTCCTGATCATCGCGTGCCCGTGCGCGCTCGGGCTCGCGACGCCCACGGCGCTCCTCGTCGGCACCGGCCGTGGCGCACAGCTCGGGATCCTCATCAAGGGCCCCGAGATCCTCGAATCGACACGGCGCGTGGACACGATCGTGCTGGACAAGACCGGCACGGTGACCTCCGGGCGCATGACGCTCGTGGACGTCGCTCCGGCCCGAGGCGTCGACGCCGCCGAGGCGCTGGCGCTCGCCGGCTCGCTCGAGAGCGGCTCGGAGCATCCCGTCGGTCGCGCGATCGCGGCGGCGGCCGCCGCTGCCGGGCCGCTGCGCGCGCCGGACGGCTTCGGCAACCGGGAAGGGCTCGGAGTCGAGGGCGTCGTGAACGGGCGTGCCGTGATCGTCGGCCGGCCGTCGCTCGCGGCCGAGCGAGGTCTACGCCTCCCGGACGAGCTGGCGTTCGCGCAGCGCAACGCGGAGCTCGCCGGGCGCACGGCGGTGGTGGCAGGCTGGGACGGGGAGGTGCAGGCCCTGTTCGTCGTCGCGGACGAGCCCAGGCCGGAGAGCCGAGAAGCCGTGGGCGCGCTCCGCGCGCTCGGTCTTCGCCCTGTGCTCCTGACGGGGGACAACGAGGCGACGGCGGCTGCGGTCGCGGCCGAGGTGGGAATCGACGAGGTGATCGCCGAGGTGCTGCCGGCCGGCAAGGCGGAGGTCGTCTCGCGGCTCCAGGGCGAGGGTCGTGTGGTTGCGATGGTCGGCGACGGCGTGAACGACGCCCCTGCGCTCGCTCGCGCGGATCTCGGGCTCGCGCTCGGTACGGGTGCGGACGTCGCGATCGAGGCCTCCGACCTGACGCTCGTGACCGGCGACCTGCGAACGACCGCCGACGCGATCCGCCTCTCGCGGCGGACGCTCTCGACCATCAAGGGAAACCTCTTCTGGGCGCTCGCCTACAACGTGGCGGCGCTGCCGCTCGCGGCCGCCGGGCTTCTCAACCCACTCGTGGCCGGCGCCGCGATGGCGTTCTCGTCCCTCTTCGTCGTGACGAACTCGCTCCGGCTGCGCCGCTTCGAGCCATTCGCGCCAAGCGCGTCTCTCCGGTCTGAGGGAGGACGCAGCGCGTCATCCTCCGACCAGCTGATCGACCGTCGTCGTGGTTCTCTCATCGGTGGACGACCGGGCGACGGTTAGAGTGGTTCGCGCCCGGGGGCGTGGCCCGAAGGTCGGGCTGCAAACTTTTAATCTGCTGGTCTGGGTTCGATTCCCAGCGCCCCCACGTCCTAGAGGCGGAGACGACCGCCCGCGCGCTCGTGTGGCCGGGCGCCGAGACGCCCGGCCACACCACCAAGCTGCCTAGCCGCAGCCCGGGAGCCGCAGAGCGGCGATCCGGGTCTGCCAGCCGGCCGGTGACGATGCCTGGCCGGCCGCGGTGTAGTACTCGTTGACGTACCAGAACGTGCAGTCGTCGACGGGGTCGACGTTCATCGACGTGTAGTCGCCCCAGCGCGAGTTGACCGTCGTCTGGACGCCCGTCCCGTTGATGACGGTGCCCTCGCCCTGCGGCATCGTGCCCAACGGGTCGCTTGCGACGCGGCCCGTGTACCGGATCCCCGGGAAGACGGTCGTCCCGTTGACGACGCTGTAGCCGAGCGCCATGGCCCCGTTCTTGTCCTGGGCGATCGAGCCCATCCAGCGATGCACTCCATCAGGCGGGGCGTACGTGCCCTGCTGGTGGACGCTGTACGTCTCCCCCGCTCGGCGGATCTCGTACCAGCGAGCGCCGGCGATGCCGGGCGTCGCCTCCACCGACTGGTTCGTGACCATCGACTCGTAGTCCTTGAACGCCCGGTAGGCGAGCCGCCACGTCGGCCGCTGTCGGTAGGAGAGGATGTCGAGGTACTGGCTGCCGTTGGTGATTCCCGGCTGTGGCAGGCAGTCCCTCGCGTTCGGTTGATTTGGTGGTGGAGACCCAGGGACGACGCCGCAGGGGAAGATCGAGTCGAACGGGGCAACCGGAAGCTGCTCCGCGAGCTCGAGCGTCGCCTCCTCCTCCGCCCTGGCGTTCCACTTGACGTCGAGCTCCCAGATGTTGAGCGCGTCGAACGTCCCGCCGTAGCCGCCTCCGTCGTCCTGCGTGCCGACGATCGGGATCTTCGCGTCCTGCTTCGGCTTCGTGTTGCCGTCGACGTCGGCCGGCAGCAGCCCGTCACCGACGAGCGGCAGGATCTCCGGGTCGTTCCCGTCGAGGAAGAAGCCGACGAACCGAGCGTTCGGATCGCCCTCGATCAGCTTGTTCCGGTCGATCGCGTAGACGCCGATCCCGTACTCGACCGTCGGGCCGAACTCGCGCGTCGTGATGACGTACGAGTCCCTCCAGACGCCGTACTTCGGGTAGTCGGGGAAGAAGTTCCCCGTCGTGAAGGCATAGCGGTAGTACGCGCCGGTCGGATCGGCGGTCTGCGAGATGGCGACGCAGTTGTAGAAGGGCGCCTGGCCCGTGGGATCGTCCAGTCCACGGGTCGTGAACTGCGTCAGGATCCAGCGGTCGGCCCACTGGTCGTGGACCACGATCGGGTCGCCCGACGGGTCGGTGCAGTCCTCGACGGGGAAGCCTGCCCAGAGCGTGCCGGTGTCGATCGGTCCGAGCAGCTTGTTCCCCGACTTGTCGTAGACGGCGAAAACGAGGTTGATCATCTCGACGTAGTGGTTCGGACCGACGTCGCCGACCGGATCGGGCGGGTTGACGCGGAAGCCGAACACGTTGAAGTTGTCCTGGTTGGAGAGCCCCTCGAACGTCCGCAGCGGGCTGAGCGCCGTCGCCGCCGCGGTCGAGGTCGTCGCGGCCCCGGCCGCCCGCGAGCCGACGGAGAGCTCCCCGGCGCTCGAGACCTTGACGATCGGGTCCGGCCCCCGGCTCGGTGGCAGCCCCTTGCCCGAGCGCTTCGCGTCCCGGGCGAGCTCACGGAGCGGCTTCGAGACGTCGAACGCCTTCGCTCCGGAGAACGTCGGACCCTTGATCTTGGCGGTCGGGCCTGCCTGAACCGCTCCCGTCGCGACGAAGGCGACGGCGATCGAGACCAGGCACACGAGGACGGGCAGCGCGTGGCGGCGCGCATGCCTGTCGGTGAGGCGAGTTCCGCGCATGGGCGGATCCCCCTTTCGGTCTGACGACGGACGGGACGCTATTCCTTTCCCCTCGAGGCGACAACCTCGAAGGAGTCGTCCTACCGCGTCAGGTCGCGAAGCTGTAGAGCGACGGCTCGGACGCCGTCGCCGAGCTCGGTTCGAGGATCACGCAGGTCCGCTCGTCGAGCGGGAGCGGCGAGCGGCCGTGACGGAGGACCCTCAGCTCGCCGAGGCCGTCCAGCTCGATCACCTCGCCGACGGCGGGTGCCTGGTTCGGCACGGGAACGAGGACGTACCCCGTCGCGGTCGACGCGAACGCGACGCAGGAGGAGCGCCGGAGCTCCTCCGGGACGCGCGCTCCGTACAGCGCCGGCTCGGCGCCGAGGGTGGGCCTCGGCCGGGCGGTCACGACCCGATCGAGCTCCTCCTCGGTCGGCTCGGGAACGGCCTCGAGCGTGGGTACCGCGTCGTCCGCGGTCGTCGGCACGGGCTCGTCGACGGGGTCGGGCACGACGGAGAGCTCGCGCTCCGGCTCTGCGTCGACAACGGGACTCTCGTCCTCCTGGGCGGGCTCGCTCACGACGAGCTGGAGGACCTCGGCCCGGGGCTCTTCGGCCCCGCCGACGGTCGACTCGCCAAGGGCGGACATCTGCTCGCCGAGGGCTCCGGCGAGCTCGAACTTGCTGATCACGCCGAGCGAGACGAGTGCCTCGCCCAGTCGCTCGCCCGTCTGGCTCTGCCGGTCGAGTGCGCGTTCGAGCTCCGCCTCGGTGATGAACCCGCGTGTGACGAAGATCTCGCCGATCCGGCGCCAGTTGGTGCTCAGGGCAGCCTCGAGCGCCGGTCCTGCCGGTCGCCCGGCGTCCTGCCACTGCTCGGCGACCACCTGTGCCAGCTCCGCGCGAGAGACGCCGAAGCGCTCGACCAGGATCTCACCGAGCTGCTGGTCGGTCTCCTCCTGGATCTCGAGCGCCACGCGGATCTGGCTCTCGGAGACGAGCCCGCGCTCGACGAAGAGGCTGCCGATCAGCCGGGCGGCAACGAGCTCCTGCGCAGTCATTCCGTCTCTATCGGCAACCCCCCGTTCGGGCTACAGGGTCAGTTGGCGTCTGTCGCCAGGCCGTCGCCCGCCTGCACCACGCCGTGCTCGTACGCGTACACGACGGCCTGCACGCGATCGCGCAGCCGAAGCTTCATGAGGATCCTCGCGACGTGCGTCTTGACGGTGGTCTCGCTCACGTGGGCATCGGCGGCGATCTCGGCGTTCGAGAGCCCGCGCGCGATGTACAGGAGGATCTCGAGCTCCCGGGCCGTCAGCTCCTCCAGCCCGGGTGGCGCCTGCCGGGCCGTAGCGGGCGGGTGGCGCACGAACTCCGCGATCACCCGGCGGGTGATCTGCGGCGCGAGCAGGGCGTCGCCGCCCGCGACGACGCGGATTGCCTCGACGAGCTGCTCGGGCGGCGTGTCCTTGAGGAGAAATCCGCTCGCGCCTGCGCGCAGCGCCTCGTAGACGTACTCGTCGAGGTCGAACGTCGTGAGGATGAGGATCCGGGGGCCCGACTCCTTGCCCTCGAGCAAGCGTCGCGTGGCCTCGAGGCCGTCGACCACTGGCATGCGCACGTCCATGAGGATCACGTCGGGCTGCGTCTCGCGCGCGGCGAGCACGGCGGTGAGGCCGTCGGCCGCCTCGCCCACCACCTCGATGTCCTCCTCGGCCTCGAGGATCATTCGGAAGCCGGCGCGGACGAGCGACTGATCGTCGACGATGAGGACACGCGTCGTCATGCCTGTACCGAGAGGGGGAGATGGGCGGTGACGACGAAGCCGCCTCCGGGCCGCGGGCCCGAGCTCACCTCACCGCCGACGAGGGCGACGCGCTCGCGCAACCCGGCGAGGCCATGGCCCTCCCCGTCGCCGCCCGGCTCGGAGCGACCGTCGTTCGCGATCTCGAGCTCGAGCTCGTCATCGCGCCAGCGGATCGTGACCCACGCCTGCGCCGGGCCCGCGTACTTGAGCGCGTTCGTCAGCGCCTCCTGGATCACGCGATACGCCGAGAGATCGATTCCGGGGGGAAGCTCCTTCGGCTCACCCTCGACCTCGAGCTCGACGGAGAGGCCGGCCTCGCGGACCGTGCCGACGAGGACGTCGACGGTGCGCATCGACGGCTGCGGGGCGAACTCGGGCATCGTCCCGCGCTCACGCAGCAGGCCGACGAGGCGGCGCATCTCGGTGAGCGCCTCGCGCCCGGTCGCCTCGACCGCCTCGAGCGCCTGTCGCTCGCGCTCCTGCTCCGGTCGCAGCAGGCGCCGGACGGCGCCGGCCTGGACCGTCATCACGGAGACCGAATGCGCGACGACGTCGTGCAGCTCGCGGGCGATGCGCTGCCGTTCCTCGGCGACGGCACGCTCGGCCGCGGCCGCCGCGTCGGTGCCGACCGGTTGCGGGCGCTCCATGCCGAGGACGGTAACCCACCCCGACCCGCATGGCGTCGTCCTGGAGGATGACGCGCTAGATGGTTGATTCCGAATAGGCGTGTGCGTGGGGATGGCTGTGACCGAGCATGACGCGAGGAGCGGCCGCGGCGCATATCCGGGGATATGTGTCGTGGCCGATCGTCGCGGCAGGCGACGTGTCACAGCCACCAGCCACGTGGGCGGCTATTCGGAATCAATCATCTAGCCTCGACCCCGTGGAGGTGACGCGGATCGAGGAAGGGCTCTGGCGGTGGACCGCCCCGCATCCGGAGTGGAAACCGACCGACGACTGGGAGCAGGACGTCGGGTGCGTCTACTGGGAAGCCGAGGACGCGGTCGTGCTCGTCGACCCGCTCGTTCCGGCGGATGCGACCGACCGGGCGCGGTTCCTCGAGGCGCTCGACCGCGACGTCGGTCGGGTCGACCGCCCCGTCGTCATCCTCCTCACCTGTACGTGGCACGACAGGAGTGCCGCCGAGCTCGCCGAGCGCTACGACGGCCGCGTGGTGCAGCCGGGCGAGGAGCCGCTTCCGGCAGAGGTGGACGTCGATCGCTGCACCGTCCGCCGACGAGGTCGTCTACTGGCTCTCGGGCCCGGCCACGCTCGTTCCGGGGGACGCGCTCATCACGACGGACGGCCGGCTCACGCTGTGCCCGGATTCGTGGCTCCAGGGGGCGTCACAGGCCGACCTCGCGCGCGAGCTCCACCGTCTGCTCGAGCTTCCGGTCGAGCGAGTGCTCACGTCCCACGGCGCGCCGCTGCTCGCCGGCGGCCGTGAGGCGCTCGCCGCCGCGCTCGATCAGACGCCCGCGTAGGCCGCGAGCGCGTCGAGCACCGAGCGCAGTCGGCGTCCGTCGTGGGTCAGCACGTACTCGACCCGCGGCGGGCGCGCATCGATCACGTGCCGCTCGAGCAGGCCGGCGTCCTCGAGGTCGACGAGGCGCTGCGCAAGCGTGCGGGGAGGGATCTCGCCGACCGCCTGCTTGAGCTCGTTGAACCGGCTCGCCCCCTCGGACGAGGCCCAGAGGATGGAGACCGTCCAGCGCCGCTCGAGGAGGCCCGCCGCGCGGCGGACCTCCTCGGGAACGGGACTGCACTGGCGGCAGCGCATCAGGCGGCCAGGTGCGGCCTCGAGGACGTCGCCTCGAGCGCCACGCCCAGCACCTCGTCGAGCGACATCACCGGGTGGAAGGTGAGCTCCTCCCGCACGTGCTCGGGGACGTCGTCCAGGTCGGCGCGGTTGCGCTCCGGGATCACGATGTCCGTCAGTCCGGCTGCATGGGCCGCGAGCACCTTCTGCTTCAGCCCGCCGATCGGCAGGACGCGTCCCTGGAGCGTCACCTCGCCGGTCATGGCGACCGTGTGCTTCACCGGGCGACCGCTGAGGAGCGACGCGAGCGCGGTCGCCATCGTGATCCCCGCGCTCGGCCCGTCCTTGGGGATCGCTCCCGCAGGCACGTGCACGTGGAACTTCCGGTCGAACGTCTCCTGGTCGATGCCGAGCGCATCCGCCTGCGAGCGGACGGCGGAGAGGGCGATCTGCGCCGACTCCTTCATCACGTCGCCGAGCTGGCCCGTCAGCGTCAGACCCTCGCCCGGTACCGAGGTAGCCTCGACGAACAGCACGTCGCCGCCCGTCATGTTGACGGCGAGCCCGGTGGCGACACCCGGGACCGCGGTGCGCTCCGCGGCCTCGCGCCAGAACTTCTGCCGGCCGAGGGCATCGCGCGCTGCGTCGAGATCGACGTCCACCGGCGGCGTTGCCTCGTCGGAGACGATTCGCGTCGCGGTCTTCCGCAGGATCGAGCCGAGCTCCCGCTCGAGCTGGCGGACACCGGCCTCGCGGGTGTACTCCGAGATCACCGTCTCGAGCACCTCGTCGGAGACCGAGACCTCGTCCTCCTGAAGGCCGGCCCGCTCACGCTGCCGCGGCCAGAGGTACCCGCGCGCGATCGCGACCTTCTCGTCGGTCGTGTAGCCGTCGAAGCGGATGACCTCCATCCGGTCGAGCAGCGGTCCGGGGATCGTCTCCGCGATGTTGGCCGTCGCGAGGAAGAAGACCTGCGAGAGGTCGACCTCGACGTCGAGGTAGTGATCGCGGAACGTCGAGTTCTGCGCCGGATCGAGCACCTCGAGGAGAGCCGCCGACGGGTCGCCACGCCAGTCGGCGCCGACCTTGTCGACCTCGTCGAGGAGGATGACCGGGTTCATCGTCTTCGCGTCTCGGAGCGCGCGCACGAGGCGGCCCGGCAACGCGCCGATGTAGGTGCGGCGGTGGCCGCGGATCTCCGCCTCGTCACGCACGCCGCCGAGCGACATGCGGACGAACTCGCGGTTCAGGGCCTTCGCGACCGACTCGCCGATCGACGTCTTGCCGGTGCCGGGTGGCCCGATGAGCGTGAGGATGGCGCCCGCACGCTTGTCGGCCTCGATGCCGCGCTCCTTGCGGAGCTTCGCGACGGCGATGTACTCGACGATGCGGTCCTTCACGTCCTCGAGACCCGCGTGGTCTGCGTCCAGCACCTCGCGCGTGTGGATCGGGTCGAGGATCTCGTCCGAGGTGACGCCCCACGGCACGGCGAGCAGCCAGTCGAGGTAGCTGCGGATCATCTGGGACTCCGGCGACTGCTCGCCCATCCGCTCGAAGCGCCCGAGCTCCTTGTCTGCCTGCTCGCGCACCGCCTCGGGCATGTCCGCCTCGGCGATCTTCGTGCGGTACTCCTCGACGACGGACGCGTCGTCCTCGCCGAGCTCCTTGCGGATCGAGTCCATCTGCTTGCGCAGCAGGTACTCCCGCTGCTGCTTCTCCATGCCCGCGTCGACGTCCTCGCGGATCCGCTGGCGGATCTGCATCGTCGAGAGCCGCTCGCGCTGGTACGAGAGCGCGAGCTCGAGCCGCTCGGTGACGTCGACCGTCTCGAGCAGCTTGACCTTCTGCTCGAAGCCGAGGTCGGGCGAGTAGCCGGAGGTATCCGCGAGCGTGCCCGGCTCGCCGATCGAGCGGATGAACGCCTGGATGCGGCCGTCGTCGCCGCGCAGCTCGAGGATCTCCTCGACGACCGCGCGGTACTCGCGCTCGAGCTCGCGCGTTCGCTCGTCTGTCGACGCGCCGTCACGGCGCTCCTCGACCTCGACGAGCAGGCGGCCCGTGGTGTCGGTCTCGGCCGCGCCGGCGACACCGCGATGGAGGCCTTCGAGCGCGACGGCGACGGCGCCCCCGGGCAGCCGGACGCGATCGGTCACACGCGCCACCGTGCCGACGGTCGCGTACTCGCCCTCGTGCTTGGGGACGAGCAGGACACGCTCCTCGTCGCCGACCTCGACGGTCAGCGTGACGTTCATGTTCGGGAAGACGACGATGTCGTCGAGTGGTACGAGCAAGAGCTTGCTCACGACCTGGTCACTCTCCTCAGAGCTAGTAGATGCAAAAAGTATAGCTAGCGCAATCGAGTGCCTGTCGCGCGCGAGCCGATCTTGACGCCATGCGTACCGATCCCTCACAAAGCCTTCGCAGCCTGCCGCTCTCATACCGGAGAGGCATCCGCGATCCCACCCGCCTCCCAGGGATCTCCGGATGGAGCGGCAGCGCTCTCCGAGGGCGCAGGCCGTTCCGCAGCGAGGGCGCAGCCGTTCGGCCGCGCCCTCGTGCCTCGGCTGGTTCTGCCTCGCCCATCGTGAGAGACTTCGAGCTTCGTATGGCGGGCCGGTCGGCGTTTGCTTGCTTCGAGCGTCTTCGCGACGGGACCGCGGGCGCGGCGGTCGAGGCTGCGGCGTGAAGATCGCGGTCTTGAGCCCTGTGTGGTTTCCGGTGCCGCCCGCCGGATATGGGGGCATCGAGTGGATCGTCTCGCTGCTCGCTGACGGGCTCGCCGACGAGGGACATGACGTGGCCCTGTTTGCGTCCGGTGACTCGCAGACCCGCGCCCGACTTCACGCCGTGTATCCGGTCGCTCCCAGTGAGTGGATCGGGCACACGTTCTGGGAGCTGCGCCATGCGGTTTCGTGTCTCGTGCGGGGCGACGAGTTCGAGGTCATCTCGGATCACACGGGCTTGCTCGGGCTCGCGCTGGGATCGCTAGGCCCGACGCCGGTCGCGCACACGGTGCACGGCCCGCTCTCGGGCGAGCCGGGCGACCTGTACGAACAGGTCGTTCGGATGGCTCCGCACGCGGCGCTCATCTCGATCTCCGACCAGCAGCGCCGCCCGAAACCCGACCTGCCGTGGATCGCGACGTGCGCGAACGCGCTCGATCTCTCCGTCTATCCGTTCAGACCGGAGCGAGGCGACTATCTGCTGTTCCTCGGACGCATGACGGCCGACAAGGGAGCCCACCGGGCGATCGCCGTCGCGATCGAGAACGACCTCCCGCTCAAACTCGCCGGAAAGTGTCGCGAGCCGCTCGAGCACGAATACTTCGACCAGCTCGTCCGGCCCCACCTGAGCGGAACCATCGAGTATGTCGGCGAGGTATCTCACGGTGAGAAGGTCGAGCTGTTGCAGCACGCGCGCGCGACCCTCTTCCCGATCGAGTGGGACGAGCCGTTCGGACTGGTGATGATCGAGTCGATGGCCTGCGGAACGCCCGTCATCGCGACGCGCTTTGGTGCAGTGCCCGAGGTGATCGACGACGGGGTCAGCGGGATCATCGTCAACACCTGGCGGGACATAGGCACTGCCCTCGATCGCGCGGACGCGATCGATCCGCACACCCAGCGCCGCGTCGTGGAGGAGCGATTCTCGCCCGCCCGGATGGTCGACGACTACATCCGCGCCTTCGAGGCGACGATCGAGCGTTGGGGCGGAAGACGCTGAAGACGCCCCATCGAGGCTCCGCTCGAGCCGTGCCCGTGGCCTCGCTCTCGATCGTCCCGTACGACCCGGCATGGCCGCGCCGCTTCGAGCGCGAGCGCGAGATCCTCGAACGGATCCTCGAGCCGTGGCTCGAGGGCGGGATCCACCACATCGGCTCGACGGCCGTGCCCGGCCTCGCAGCGAAGCCGATCGTCGACATGATGGCCGGCGTCGGCGACCTCGAGGAGGCGCGCGCCGCCTACGCCCCGCTCCGCGAGGCCGCGTACCACTCGACCCCGCATCGGCCGGGGATCGCGCACCATTTCTCGAAGCCGTCGCCGAACCTCGGGGACGTGACGCACGGCTTGCATCTGACCGAGCCGGGGAGCGATCTCTGGCGAGAGCGGCTCGCCTTCCGGGACGCGCTGCGACGCGACCCCGCCCTGGTGGCGGAGTACGAGGCGCTCAAGCTCCGCCTCGCGGCGGAGCACGGCGCTGGTGTCGGCGGGTACACGGCCGGCAAGCGCGACCTCGTCGCTCGCGTCCTCCGTGACGCTGGACTGGAGCCGGGCCGACGCTAACCGCGGAACCGGCGCAAGGCCGCTTCCGCGACGTCGCCGGCGAGCACGTCCGAGCGCCGCCCCGCGCCGGAGCCCCGGTGCGTCATCACGGCGGCGACGAGCACGCCTCCGCGCCACACCACGAGGCCGGCGTCGTGGCGCGCGGCGTCGATCCACCCGGACTTGTGGAGCACGATGACCCCGGGCCGGCCGTGGGTCACCCGCCCGAGCTTGCTTCGGGGCTGCGCGTGAGCGAGCAGATAGAGGAGGTAGCGCGCCTCGCCCGCGTCGAGGCCCGCGCGGGGCCGGCCGAGCGGGCCGAGGCCCGCGCTCGCAAGCCAGACCGCGCGATGGAGCTGGGCGAGGTCGACCGCCGTCGTCGCCTTCCCCACCCCCCACGCCGGCTGCGCCACCACGCCGAGCGGGAGGCCGCGCGCTGCCGGCTCCCGGATGGGCTCGAGCGACGTGCCGAGGAGATAGCCGCCGTACATCTCGGTGCGTTCCAGGCCGATCGAGCGCATCAGCGCGTTGACGAGGCTGCCACCGGCACTCGTCGAGCCGCCGAGCGAGACGAGCGCGCTGTTGGCCGCGGCGTTGTCCGAGCCGATCAGCATGCCCCGCAGGACCCGGTCGCCGCGACTCCCGGGACGTGGCGCGCCGCTCGAGCGCGCGAGGTACGTCACGCCGATCGCCAGCTTGAGGGTCGAGGCCGCCGGGAACGTCGCGCGCGCGTTCCACGCCGCGGCCTGACCCGTGCTGAGGCTCTCGACGTAGACGCCCGGCGTTCCGGAGAACGCGGCGACGAGACGCCTCACCTCGCGCTGGAGGCGCTCGTCGAGCCTGGGCTGTCGGAGGCGCGGCCGGGCCGCCCGGGGAAGCCCGAGCACGTTCCGGATGGTGCGACCCGCGCGGCGGCCGCGTGCGTCGACGGTCTCGACGCGGATCGTCACCTCGCGAGGCGGGAGGTCCACGTCGAGCGTGAACGCGCGTGCTTCGAGGCGACGCTTGCCGACGATCCGACCGTCGACGCGCACGATGACCCGCGTGGCTCCCTCGGGAGCTCGACCGCTGACGAGGCCGTACGACGCCTGGAACGCCACGGGACGCTCGATCGCAGGCGGCGCCGGAGGAGTCGGCGGCGACTCGAGCACGACCGAACCGTAGCCTTCGCCGGAGCGTGCCGATCCTCGCCCATCTCGACCTCGACGCGTTCTTCGCCGCGGTGGAGGAGCTCGAGGATCCCTCGCTGCGCACGAAGCCACTCGTCGTCGGCGGCGATCCTCGTGGCCGTGGTGTCGTCGCGACGGCGAACTACGTCGCGCGTCGCTACGGGATCCGCTCGGCGATGAGCGCCGCCGAGGCGCTGCGGCGATGCCCCGAGACGGTGTTCGTTCGGCCACGCCACTCGCTCTATCGCGAGTACTCGAAGGCGGTCTGGGGAGCGATCGAGGAGGTCGTGCCGCGCGTCGAGCGCACGGGTATCGACGAGGGCTACCTCGACCTCGGGAGCGTCGTCCCGTCGTTCGACGGCGCCCGCAGGCTGGCCGAGGCCGTCCAGGTCGCCGTCCGCGGCGCGACCTCGCTCACATGCTCGCTCGGCGTCTCGACCTCGAAGGTCGTCTGCAAGGTCGCCTCGGACCGGCGCAAGCCGGGCGGCATCACCGTCGTGCCACCCGGACGCGAAGCGCGATTCCTCGCGCCCTTGCCGAGCCGCATCCTGCCGGGCGTGGGGCCGCGGGCCGAGGAGCGCCTGGCGGCCGCGGGCGTCCTCACGATCGGCGCGCTCGCGGCGCTCGGGGACCACGAGCTTCGAGCAGTGCTCCCGGGTCAGGTGGGCCGGCTGCTGCGGGATCGAGCCCGGGGAATCGACCCGCGCGACCTCGAGCTCGAGGCCGAGCGCATCTCGATCTCCACCGAGGAGACCTTCGACCGCGATCTCACCGACCGTGCCGCCCTGCACGCCGAGCTGCGGCGCATGGCCGCCGAGGTCGCCTCCTACCTCGAGCGCGACGGGCTCTCCGCGCGCACCGTGACGACGAAGCTCCGCTACTCCGACTTCTCGCTCCGCTCGCGCTCGACGACCTTGCCGACCCCGATCGACGAGCCCGACCGGATCGCAGACCTCGCGTGCGCGCTTCTCGATCGCGGTCTCCGCGACCGGCCGGGAGCGCTGCGGCTGGTCGGGGTCGGCGTCTCCGGGCTGACCGCCGTGCGCCAGCTCACGTTCGACGACGCTGCTCCCACGTAGGACGGTCGAGGGCTGCGTACGATCGAGGAGTGGAGCCCGCACGCCCCGCTGCGCCCCTGATCGACCACCATCAGCATCTCTTCAGCCCGGCGATCACGGAGCTGATCGGCTCGCCTGAGGTGCCCGTGCTCACCGCGGAGAGCGTGATCGAGCTCCTCGAGCTGGCCGGGATCCAAGGCGCGCTCGTCCTCTCGACTGCGTACATGTTCGGGAGCCCGAACAGGAGCGTCGAGGACGAGTACGCGAAGGTGCGGGCCGAGAACGACTGGACAGCCTCACAGGTCGAGGCGTATCCGGACAGGCTACGAGCCTTCGGCGGGTTCAACCCGCTTCGGGACTACGCGCTCGAGGAGCTCGAGCGATGCGCCGATGATCCCCGGCTCCGTCACGGGATCAAGCTGCACTTCGGGAACTCCGACGTGCAACTCGAGGACGCGTCACACGTCGAGCGTCTCGCCACCGTCTTCGAGGCCGCCAACGAGCACGGGATGGCGATCGTCGTCCACATGCGCGCCTCGCTTACGTCGCAGCGCTCGTACGGGGATGCCCAGGCGCGGGCGTTCCTCGAACGAGTGCTGCCGGCCGCGCCGGACGTCACGGTTCAGGTCGCGCACCTCGCAGGCTCGGGCCCCGGCTACGACGACCCGCCGTCGCAGGAGGTCATGTCAGTGCTCGCGATGGCCGTCGAGCGAGGCGACCCGTCGACCGAGCGGCTCGTGTTCGACGTCGCGACGGTGATCGACGCGGAGATCACCGACGCTCAGGCCGACCTCGCGACACGACACATCCGCCAGGTCGGCACGGAGCGAGTGCTCTTCGGCTCGGACGCGGCCGTTGGCGACAACCTCCGGCCGCGCGAGGCGTGGGCGGCGCTCGGGCGCCTCCCGCTGACCGACGCGGAGTTGACCGGGATCGCCCGCAACGTCGCGCCGTACCTCGACGACCTGCCCGACGGGCGTCTAGCCCACGCGCAGTAGAGGCCGTGTGAGGCAGGTCGGGCCGCCGTCGCCCTTTCGTGAGATCTCGTCCCCGCGGTACGTGACGACGTCGACGCCCGCGCGCTCCATCCGCCGGCGCGTCTCCTCGTTCCCCTCGAGGGCGAGCGCTCGACGCGGCCCGAGCGCGAGGACGTTCGAGCCCATCGACTCGAACTCGTCGTCGGGAACCTCCACGACGGAGATGCCGCGCTCGGCGAGGAGCCACATGAGCCGGGTCGGCGCGATCCTCGGGTAGACGAGAGCGAGGTCTCGGTCGAGCGGTGAGATGAAGCTCATCAGGTGCATCACCTCGCCGGCGCCGTTCCAGTGCGGCAGGTCGAAGACGACGACGTCGACGCCCGGGAAGGCATCGTGCAGCGCCGCCGGCGCCGCCGGGCTCGTCCGGTAGCCGATTCCGACGAGGAGCGTCTGCTCGTCGAGCCAGACGGTGTCGCCGCCCTCGACCGTCGCCGGGAGGTCGACCCTTCCGACGATCGGCACTCCCGCGTCCTCGAGCACATTCGCGGTCGCGTCCGGCTCGCGACGCCGCCCGTCCTTGCCGGGCAGGAGGAGCACTGCTCCCTCGCGGCCGACGAGGGTCGGGTCGTAGGTGTAGATCGCATCCGGATTGCCGGGGTCGTGCTCCGAGACGATCACCTCGGCGCCCGCCTCCTCCAGCAGTCCGCAGAACGCCTCGTGCTCGGCCTGCGCGGCGGCGACGTCCGGCTTGGCGCGCCAGCCGTACGCCTCCCAGGCGTCCGCATCGGCGGCGAGCGGGCGTCGGACCAGCACGCGGCGGAGGTCGCCCGTCATCGATGCGCTTCCGTACCCGTTCACGGCGCGCCAGGGTAGACGACCGCGTTCGCGGGGCGCCGACCCTCGAGCAGCACCGCTTGCAGCGCCTCGACGCAGAGCATCCCCATCGCGACCCGCGTGTCACGAGTCGCGCTGCCGAGATGCGGAGTCAGGACGACGTTCTCGAGCGTGAGCAGGCCCTCCTCGACATCGGGCTCGCGCTCGAAGACGTCGAGGGCCGCCCCGGCGATGCTCGCCGTTTCGGAGTGCTTCGACGAGCGCTCGCTCGTCGACGACGGGGCCGCGCGCCGTGTTCACGAGCACGGCGCTCGGGCGCATCGCCTCGAGCGCTGCCGCATCGACGAGGTGCCGCGTCTCGTCGGTCAGCGGGACGTGGAGGCTCACGACGTCCGCCTCGGCGAGGAGCGCACGGAGGTCGTCCTGCCGCCCCGCGAACGTCGGCTCCGCGCCGAACGCGGCGGCGAGCCGCGCCGTCTCCTGCCCGATCCTCCCTGCTCCGACGATCAGCAGGCTCTTGCCCGCGAGCCCCGTGCCGAGCATGAACTCGAGCGAGAACGTCCACTCCTCGCGACGCCGGACGAAGCGGTCGCCCTCGGCGATCCGGCGCAGGAGCGCGAGCATGAGCCCGACGGCGAGCTCCGCGGTCGCTCGCGTCAGCACGTCGGGCGTGTTCGCGACCACGACGCCGCGTCTCTTCGCCTCCTCGAGCTCGACGTTGTTCACCCCGACTGCGTAGTTCGCGACGATCCGGAGCTGCGGGCCGACGCGGTCGAGGAAGGCGCCGTCGACGCGCGTCGTGAGCATCGCGACGATGCCGTCGACCCCGTCGGGCATGGGGCTCAACTCGAACGACTCGGCGAGCGCCCGCTCGACCTCTGCGGGGACGGGAGCGGCCACGTGCACGCGAGGCCTGCTCATGACAACCGCAACCCGGCTAGCTGTCGAGGACGCGCGGGCGATGGCCCGCGGAATACACGTCCTTGCGCAGGATCAGCCCGTTCTGGAACGGGAACACGTCGATCCCGTCCCACTCGAGCCGGCGCCCGTCGGCGTGCGTCGCCGTCGCCGTCCACTCGCTCACCACGAGCCCGTCACGGGCGTAGAGGCGACGGCCGCTGAACGAGAGGTCGGGCCAGCTCGCGAAGATCCCG
This sequence comes from uncultured Actinomycetes bacterium, assembly GCA_963791895.1. Classification (GTDB taxonomy): domain Bacteria; phylum Actinomycetota; class Thermoleophilia; order Gaiellales; family Gaiellaceae; genus Gaiella. The sequence continues at coordinate 7,415 of CAWBTY010000019.1, read as the reverse complement.
GCGATGTGCTCCCGCACCTCGGGCCCCTCTGCGCGCTCGCCCGCGGTGTGGTTCTCGAACACCATCCCGGGCGCGTGGAACGAGACGATCAGCTCGACGTCCTGCGCGTTCCAGGCCTCGTTGTAGCGCTCGATCGTCCGCTCGAGCTCGATCGCGGAGTCGGGCGGCGTCACGGCGCCAGTATCTCAGCCTCGAGAAGCGACGGGAGCCGTTCGACGACGGCTTGCCACGCCCGGTGCGAAGGGTCGATCACGTCGAAGTGGTCGGCGCCCTCGAGCTCGACGAGCTGCGCGCCGGGGTCGAGCTCGGCATGGATCCGGCTCTGCGTCACGGGAACGATGTCGTCCGCGTCGCCGTGGACGAGCAGCTGGGCGACGCCGAGCGGCGCGAGCGCGGCGGGCGAGGCCGCGGAGAAGCGCTCCGGGACCGCGGCAGGATCGCCGAGGAGCCCTTCCACCGCGCCGCCACCGAGCCCTTCCTCGTGCGCGCGATGGAGGTCGAGGACACCGGCCTGCGCGATCGCCGCCACCGGCCTCACGCGCGGGCCTGCTCCCGGCATCCCGGGCGCGATGCGATGGCGGGCGGCGAGCCAGACGGCGAGGTGACCGCCGGCCGAGTGGCCGCACGTGGCCACCGACGCGTGTCGACGTCGTCGACCTCGGCGAGCCGGTCGAGCGCGGCGGCGACGTCCTCGAAGGTGCCCGGCCAGCCGCCTCCCTCCTGGCCGACGCGTCGGTACTCGACGTTCCACGCGGCGATGCCGCGCCGGGCGAGGTCGAGGGCGAGCGGCGTCATCAGCGTGCGGTCCCAGCCCGTGCGCCAGAACCCGCCGTGGAGCAGCGCGACGCACGGCCACGGCCCGCCCTCGCGCGCGGGAAGGTGGAGGTTCGCGACCTGGTCGGGGTGGTCGCCGTAGGCGATGCAGGCGCGGGCGGAAGCCGTGCGAGTCGAGCACGGGCGTCAGGCGAGCAGCGCGCGGTGGCGGCCGGAGCGCGTCCAGCAGCGGTCGACGTCGTCCTCGACGTTGTAGAGATGGAACGCGACGCGCAGGTTGTCGTCGCGCGACGACGCGACGATCCGCTCGCCGGCGAGCGTCGCGACGAGCGCGGGACGTCGGTCGACCGGACGCAGACGAGCGGGCCGCGGGCGGCCGGCTCGCGCGGCGTCGCGACGGTCGCCCCGAGCTCGTCGAGCCCGTCGAGCAGACGCTCTACGAGGCCGCCGACGTGCTTCTCGATCGCCGGCACGCCGGCGCCGCCGCGACGACGTCGAGCCCCGCGACCCCGGCGTAGAGCGCGGGCACGGGCGGTGTGCCCGAGTCGAACCGGCGCGCGCTCGCGTGGGGCGAGTAGTCGGCGATCGACATCGCGAAGATGTCCTCGTCGGCGAACCAGCCGGTCTGCGTCGGGAGGAGCGTCCCGCGGAGCTCGGGCCGCAGCCACATGAAGCCGAGGCCGGCCGTCCCGAGCAGGTACTTCACCGTGCCGCCCGTGACCACGTCCGCGCCGAGCGACCGCACGTCGAGCTCGACGGCGCCGCACGCCTGGTAGCTGTCGGCGAGCACGAGCGCGCCCGCCGCGTGCGCCGCCTCCGCGATCGCGGCGACGTCGTGGCGGTGCCCGGAGCGGTAGGAGAGCGTCGTGCAGCAGACGAGCGCCGTGCGCTCGTCGATCGCCTCGGCGAAGCGCTCGGCGGCGATCGAACCGTCCGGCCCGGGCGCACGTGCACGACCTCGGCGCCGCGCAGCTCCTGCGCGTGCGCGATCTGCCCGACGGTCGGGAACTCGTACTCGCTGATCACGATCCGGTTCCGCTCGCCGTCGAGCGGCAGCGCGGAGACGAGCGCGCTCACGCCCTGCGAGACCGACGTCGTGACGGCGACGTCGTCGGCCCCGGCGTGGAGCAGCCCCGCGACGGCCGTCCGGAACGCCTCGTTCCGCTCGACCCAGAAGTCCCACTCGGCGCCGTTTGCGTCCCAGCCGGCGAGCCACTCCTCGACCGCCTCCCGGACGCGGTGCGAGAGCGCTCCCTGCGAGCACGAGTTGAGGTACGTCGCGCTCTCGAAGATCGGGAACTCGCCCCGGATCGCGGCGCCGACCCCTGCCGGCTCAACGGCCAAGGTAGGCCTTCCGCAGGTCCTCGTCCTCGAGCAGGTCGGCCGCCGCGCCCTCGAGCACGATGCGGCCCGTCGAGAGGACGTAGCCGCGGTCGGCGATCGAGAGCGAGACGTTCGCGTTCTGCTCGACGACGAGCATCGCGACGCCTGAGTCGTTCACCTGCTCGATGATCTCGAAGCTCCGCTCGACGAGGATCGGCGCGAGGCCCATCGACGGCTCGTCCATCAGAAGGAGCCGCGGCTTCGACATGAGCGCGCGTCCCATCGCGACCATCTGCTGCTCGCCGCCGGAGAGCGTCCCGGCGAGCTGCGCGCGCCGCTCGTAGAGGAGCGGGAAGAGCGAGTAGACGCGCTCGAACTCCTCCTTCAGGTCGGAGCGCGGCCGGAGGTAGGCGCCGATCTCGAGGTTCTGGAGCACGGTCATCGGCCCGAAGAGGCGCCGGTTCTCGGGCACGATCGCGAGCCCGCGCCGGATCCGGTGGGCCGTCGGGAGGCGCGTCACGTCCTCGCCGCCGATCAGCACGCGGCCCGTCCGCGGCCGGACGAGCCCGAGGATCGTCTTCAGCGTCGTCGACTTGCCCGACGCGTTGCCGCCGAGGAGGCAGACGAGCTCGCCCTCGCGGACGACGAGGTTCGAGTCCTGGAGGATGTGGATCTGCCCGTAGAAGGTGTTGACGCCCTCGAGCTGGAGGAGCGGCGGGGCCTCGGCGGGCTGTGCGGCGGCGGTCGTCACTTGCGGGCCGTCCCTCCGGTGCCGAGGTACGCCTCGACGACCCTCGGGTCGGTCGCGACCGCCTCGAACGTGCCCTCGGCGATCTTGACGCCGTGGTCGAGCGCGACGACGCGGTCCGAGATCCCCTCGACGACGTGCATGTCGTGCTCGATCACGAGGATGGTGTAGCCGCCGTCCGTCCGCAGCGTGCCGATCAGCTCGGTGATCTCCTGCGTCTCCCGCGGGTTCATCCCGGCCGCCGGCTCGTCGAGCAGGAGGAGCCGCGGCTTCGTCGCCGTCGCGCGCGCGATCTCGAGCCGGCGGCGGTTCGCGTAGGAGAGCGAGTAGGCGGGCTGGTCCCAGCGGTAGCCCATCAGGCGCTCGCCGAAGAACGCGAGCCGCTCCTCGGCGAGCGCGCGGATCTCCCGCTCCTCGCGCCGCTGGCCCGGTGTGCGCAGCATCGAGCGCAGCGGGCCGGCGCTCGTGTGGCCGTAGGCCGCCGCCATGACGTTCTCGCGCACGGTCATGTTGAGGAAGAGCCGCAGCGTCTGGAACGTCCGCGCGATCCCCCGGCGCGTGATCCGGTGCGGGTCGAGCCCCGTGATCGGCTCGCCCTCGAAGAGGATCTCGCCCTCGGTCGGCTCGTAGACTCCCGTGACGAGGTTGAAGAGCGTCGTCTTGCCGGCGCCGTTCGGCCCGATCACCGAGACGATCTCGCCCTCGTCGACGTGGAGGTCGAGGCCGTCGACGACCTTGAGGCCGCCGAACGCCATCGAGACGCCCTGCAGGTCGAGGAGCCGCTCTGCCATCAGACGATCTCCACGCGCTTCTCGCCGAGGAGCCCCTGCGGCCGCGCGATCATCATCGCGACGAGCAGCGCGCCGATCACGATGTACCGCGTCGACTCCGGCTGGGCGAGCAGGACGTTCTCCCAGACGAACGCGCCGAGGTAGAGCGTCGGCACGAGCAGCGCGATCCGCCTCCAGCCGCGGACGAGCGTCAGCACGAGCACGAGCGCGATGAGCCCGATGTAGGCGACGGGCGGCGACCCAGTCGGCGAGCTGCGCCGGCACGATCACCCAGTCGGCCGCCCACCCCGCCAGCCGGCCGCTCTCCTCGACCGGGCCCGGCGGTCCACGCGTCGTCGATCCCGCCGGCGACGAGCCGCGCGACGAGCCCGAAGACGATCGTGCCGCCGAGGACGACGGCGAGCTTCCACGAGGCCCGGAACGCGGCGACGAGCGCGAGCACGATCACGACGTAGAAGAGGCCTCGCGCGTCGCCCGGGTCGCGCAGCGCCTCGAGCATGACGCTCACGATCACGGCGCCGAGCACGACGCCGGCCTGGCTGCCGGCCCCGCCGAGGATGACCATCGTGTAGACCGTGATCAGGAGCGGGAACTCGAAGTTCTGCGGGAAGACGCTCCCGTTCAGCGCCGTCGCGAACGTCCCGGTCAGCGCGGCGACCGAGGCGCCGAACGCGAACGCCATCAGCTTCAGCCGGTTGACCGGCATCCCCATCAGCTCGGCCGCGAGCGGATCCTCGCGCAGCGAGCGCCATGCCCGGCCCGTGCGCGAGTCGTTCAGGAGGTGGAGCGCCGACGTAGACGAGGACGAAGAAGACGAGCGCGACGTAGAGGTAGCTGACGGTGAAGAGCCCCTCCGAGGTCGCGCGCGGCAGATCCCAGCCGAAGATGCCGAACTCGTCGACGTTGAGGATCCCGTTCGGCCCGTTCGTGATGCTCTCGCCGAAGACGTCGTCGCCGTTGTTCGTCGCGGTGAGGAAGACCTGGAAGAAGAAGAGCGTCACGATCGCGAGGTAGTCCCCCGTGAGGCGTCGCGACGGCAGGCCGACGAGCCAGCCCGACGAGGCCGCCGATGATCGCGACGAGCGGGATCACGACGAGCGTCGGCAGGTGGATGTCGTACTGCTCCGAGCTGAGGAGGGCGTAGGCGTAGGCGCCGATCCCGAAGAAGGCGACGTAGCCGAGGTCGAGCAGCCCGCCCCAGCCGACGACGATGTTGAGCCCGAGCGCGAGCAGCATGAAGACGACCGTGTCGAACGCGACGCGGCGGATGTAGCCGCTCTCGAAGCCGAGCGGGAGCAGGCAGACGATCCCGACGAAGAGCGTCAGCCAGGCCCACCACGGAACGACCGCGAGCCGCTGCTCGAGCGTCCCGAGCACACCGCCGCGGCGCGCGCGGCGCTCGCCGTGACGGGCAACCCACTCGTCCCTGCCGACCGCCGGGCCGGTCGTCGCCCTCGGCCGCGCTCGCCTCGGCCGCCCCCTCGAGCGGCGGCGTCAGCGCGTCGTCCCAGTCGCTCGGAGTGGACATGGCCCGCCTCAGACCTTCCTGATGTCGGCCTTGCCGAAGAGGCCCTGGGGTCGGAAGAGCATGAAGCCGATCAGCAGCACGAAGACGAGCAGGTCGGACCACTTCGTCGAGATGTAGCCCTGGGTGTAGGCCTCGGCGAACCCGAGGATCAGCCCGCCCGCCATCGCCCCGGGAATCGAGCCGATCCCGCCGATCACGGCGGCCGTGAAGCCCTTCAGCCCGGCGAGGAAGCCGATCGCGGCGAAGGTCGGCGCGCGCAGCGCGAAGAGCACCCCCGCGGCGCCGGCGAGCGCCGAGCCGAGCACGAACGCGAAGACGATCACGCGGTCGATGTCGATGCCCATCATCGCGGCGGCCTCGCGGTCGTGGGAGGTCGCCTGCATCGCCTTGCCGGTCCTCGTCCGCGTGACGAGCACCCAGAGCACCGCCATGAGGACGAACGCCGAGACGATGATGATGATCCGCAGGAGCGGGCACGCGCACGTTGCCGATGTCGAACCCCTCGAAGAAGAGCACGCCGTCCCCCATCGAGAACGCGTCGTAGTCGCGCTGGTCGGCGCCGAAGAGCAGCTGCATCGAGTAGGCGAGGAAGAACGAGACGCCGAGCGCGCTGATCAGCGGCGCGATGCGGGGCGCGTCGCGCAGCGGCCGGTAGGCGAACCGCTCGATCGCGACCCCGAGCACCGCGCACCCCGCCATCGCGGCGAGCGTGATCAGGACGAGCAGGAGCCAGATCGGAACGACCGGGATCGGTCGAGCCGCCGAGCAGCTGGAGCGCGCCGAAGCCGATGAACGAGCCGACCATGAAGACGTCGCCGTGGGCGAAGTTGAGGAGCTTGAGGATCCCGTAGACGAGCGAGTAGCCGAGCGCGATCAGCGCGTAGACGCTGCCGAGCGTGAGGCCGTTCAGCGTCAGCTGGATGAACGTGTCCACGGGGAGCGCGAGTCTAGAACGTCATGGCCGCAGAAGAGAGCGGCCCGGCGCGTGGCCGGGCCGCTCCGACGAGCCTCCTCCGGCTAGCCGACGAGCTTGTACGTGCCGTTCGACTGGATCTGGAAGATGTAGAACTTCGCGTTCAGCGGGTCGTTCGACTTCGTCGAGAAGCGGAACGCGCCGCCGAGGATCGAGTTGGGGATCCGCACCTTCTTGACCTGCCTGAGGATGTCGCGGCGGTTCTTCATCGTGCCCTTGCCCGCGTCGCACGCCCGCTTGATCGCCTTCAGCGCGACCTGCGTCGCGAGGTAGGCCGGCGGCCCGAACGAGCCGAGCGTCGCGCTCGGATTCGCCTTCTTCCACCCGTCGACGAGCGCCTTCGACGAGGCGATGCCGCTGATGTCCGGCGCGAAGTTGGAGACGTACGAGCCGTTCAGCTTGAACTGGCTGGAGTTGTTCGCCCCGTCACCGCCGAACACCTTCGCCCGCTTGCCCTGCTCGAGCAGCTGCTGACCGAACGTCTGCGCGTCGGGCGGCTGCTGGGTCGGGAAGAAGACGACGTCCGCGTCGCTCGGCACCCGCGTCACGAGCGACGAGAAGTCGGTCGTGTTGACCGACGTCGACTGCCGGATCGTCGTCGACGCCCTTCCGCTTCAGCACGGCCTCGGCCGCGTCGGCGAGACCGACGGAGTACGGCTCCTGGAAGTCGATCAGCACGACCTTCTTCGCGTTGAGCTTGTCGACCATGTAGTTCGCGTCGGTCGGGCCCTGGATGTAGTCGCCCGGGACGACCCGGAAGAACGCCGGCGTGGCCTCCTTCGTCGAGCCCTGCGTCAGCGACGTCCGCGTCGCCGACGGCGAGATGTGGGCGATGCCGGCCGCGAACAGCGCCTTGCTGGCCGAGGCGGCCGCACCCGACGTCGCCGGGCCGATCGCGGCGACGAGCCGCGAGTCGGCGATCATCTTCTGGGCGACGACGAGCCCTTCGCCCGGCCCCTTCTCGACCGGCGTGTCGCCGCGCACGAGCTGGACCTTGAGCCCGAGCCCCTTCGCGAGCGTCGAGATCGCGTAGCGCGTCCACGAGAGCTGCTCCTGCCCGAGGAAGCCGGCGCCGCCCGTCAGCGGCGTGATGAGCCCGATCTTCAGCGTGCCGTTGCAGTTGACGGCCTGCGACCTCGCGACGGTCGACGAGCCTGCGCCCGCGGTCGATGCCAGCGCCGCCGCGACGATCGTCGCGAGCGCGAGCACCACTCCTCCGCGTCCTCTCATTCGTTCCCTCCTTGGGTGGGACCTACCAATGGTGAGACGCCGAGCTAC
>CAWBTY010000018.1:0-183251 GCA_963791895.1 uncultured Actinomycetes bacterium | reverse complement strand
AGGAACCGAGCCGTGACCTCACCGTCGTTCGAGAAGCCGTGCACGACGTGCGGCGGAACGACTACGAGCGATCCGGCCGGCGCCTCGAACACCAGCTCGTCGCGCAGGCGGAAGGTGAGTTCGCCCTCGAGCACGAGCCAGGCGTCCGTGTGGTCGCGATGGACGTGCAGGTCAGGCCCTCGCTCGCCCGGCCCGTAGATCGACTCGGTCACCGCGAGCTCCTCCGTGTCGGAGAGCAACATCACCCGTCGGCCGGGACGGGAGGTGATCGTCTCGCCCTCGTCGCCGCCGAGTCGGCAGACGACAGCGGCGGCCGGGTCGGTCACGCCGCTCTCGGCCGGTCGCGCGTCGAAGTCGTCCCAGGCGCGCCGCCTTTCCTCGTCGCTCTGCGCGGCCATGAGCGCGCGCATGTACGCGCCGAGCCCGCTGGAGGGCGTGTGGACGTTCACGAACGTCGTCGGTCCCTCACCGGCGGCACCGAACGTGTGCAGGACGCCGCGCGGCACCTGGATCCACGACTGGGGCTCGACGATCCGCTCTTCGCCGGCGAGGTCGAGGCGCACGGCCCCGTCGAGCACGAGGAAGCAGTCCGCGTGGCGGTCGTGCACGTGCGGAGGTGGGGAGGGCGCGACGGGCGACACGCGCGCGCTCGTCGCGCCGAGATCCTCCTCGTCGGCGAGCAGCACGACTCGCAGCTCGTCACGGTCGGCCAGCAGCTCGCCGGTCTTCACTTCCACGGCGCATCAGCCTAGTGGCCTACGTCGAGCTCCATTGCCACTCTGCGTACTCGTTCCTCGACGGGGCGTCCCATCCCGAGGAGCTCGTCGCGCGGGCCGCGGAGCTCGGCTATCCGGCGCTCGCGCTGACCGACCACGACGGGGTCTACGGCTCACTCGAGTTCGCCCACGCTGCGAAGCACGCGGGTGTCCGACCGATCACCGGGGCGGAGGTGACGGTCGCGAGCGGTTCACACCTGACGCTCCTCGTCGAGTCGAGCCGCGGCTACGCCAACCTCTGCCGGATCCTGACCGCCGCTCATGCCGGGACGAGGCCCGAGGGCAAGGAGCATCGAGTGCTGCTCGAGCCCGAGGTGCCGCTCGAGACCATCGCGGAGCTGAACGAGGGTCTCGTCTGCCTCTCCGGCTGTGCCCGTGACGGGCTGGCGCTTCGTGACCCGCATGGCACGGCTCGGCTCGCCGCCGCGTTCGGGCGGGAGCGGTTCCTCGTCGAGCTGCAGCGCCCGTACGAGCGCGGCGACGTGAGACGACACACCGCGCTTCGCCACCTTGCCGAGCATCTCGGCGTCGAGACGGTCGCGACGGGGAACGTCCATGCCCACTCCTCGCGGCGCACGCTTCTCCAGGACGCGCTCGTTGCGATCCGCTGCCGCACCTCGCTCGACGGGTGCGAGCGCGAGCGCCGTGGCAACCGCGAGGCCGTCCTTCGCCCGCCGAACGAGATGGTCGAGCGCTTCGCCGGAATCGATCGCGCCGCCGCCGAGCGCACGGTCGAGCTCGCCGAGCGACTGACGTTCGACCTCACCGCGGAGCTCGGTTACCGCTACCCCGACTTCTCCGACCGCGCCGACCCCGCAACCCAGCAGCTCGCCGCGATCTGCCACCACGCTCTCGGCGCGCGGTACGACGCTTGCAACAGTCTGTTGCAACGTCGTGCCCGCGCTCGCCTGGAGAGCGAGCTCGCGCTGATCGGGAGGCTCGGCCTCGCCGGCTTCTTCCTCCTCCACCACGAGGTGCTCGAGCTCGCCCGCGAGTGCGCGCTCGAGGTGCGCGGTCGCGACTCGCCCCGGATGCACCTGCCGCCGGGGCGGGGCCGCGGTAGCTCGGTGGGGTCGATCGTCTGCTACCTGACCGGGCTCTCGCACGTCGATCCCGTCGAGAACGACCTCTCGCTCGGCCGCTTCCTCAACGAGGAGCTCGCCGCGGTGCCCGACATCGACCTCGACTTCCCGCGCGACATCCGCGAGAAGCTCATCGTGCGCGTCACCGAGCGCTACGGGCACGAGCACGCGGCCCTCGTCGCGAGTTTCGCGACGTACCGCTCCCGCGGCGCGATCCGCGACGTGGGCAAGGCGCTCGGGCTGCCGCACGCCGAGCTCGAGCGGCTCGCGCGCGTCACCGACGGCTGGAGCGCCGAACGGGTCGGAGACGAGGTGGCGGAGCTCCCCGACGCCGACCGGAAGCTCCTCTCGAAGCGCTGGCGCGCGTTCCGGTTCCTGACAGGGGAGATCGCCCGGCTGCCTCGGCACGTCTCCCAGCACCCGGGAGGGATGGTGATCTCCTCGCGGCCGCTCGTCGAACTCGTCCCCGTCCAGCCCGCGGCCATGGCCGGCCGCCAGCTCTGCCAGTGGGACAAGGACTCGTGCGCCGACGCGGGGTTCCTCAAGATCGACCTGCTCGGGCTCGGGATGCTCTCGTGCATCGAGGAGTGCGTCGACCGGATCGCCCAGCTGCACGGCGCGCCGATCGACCTCTCCCGGATCCCGCTCGACGATCCCGCGGTCTTCGCGGAGATCCAGGCGGCGGACACGGTCGGCGTCTTCCAGATCGAGAGCCGCGCGCAGATGCAGAGCCTGCTCCGCACGAAGCCCGAGACGATCGACGACCTCACGATCCAGGTCGCGCTCGTCCGGCCGGGGCCCATCCAGGGGAAGGCCGTCCATCCGTACATCGAGCACCGGCGGCGGCTGCGCGAAGACCCGTCGTTCGTCTTCCCGGTCGCGCACGAGTCATTGCGCGAGCCGCTCACCTCGACGCTCGGGGTCGTCGTCTTCCAGGATCAGGTGCTCGACGTCGCGATCGCCCTCGCCGGCTTCACGATCGGCGAGGCGGAAGGGCTGCGGCGGGCGATGAGCCGCAAGCGGAGCCACGAGGCGCTCGAGGCGCACCGCGTCCACTTCGTCGAGGGCGCGATGGGAAAGGGCATTGCCGAGGAGGTCGCGGACGGGGTCTTCGACACACTCGTCGGCTTCTCGGGCTTCGGCTTCCCGAAGGCGCACGCTGCCGCCTTCGGGCTCCTCGCCTACCAGTCGGCCTGGCTGCGCCACCACTACCCGGCCGAGTTCCTCTGCGGCCTCCTGAACGAGCAGCCGATGGGCTTCTATCCACCCGCGAGCCTCGTCCGCGACGCGCAGCGGCGCGGCGTGGAGGTGCGCCCGCCGGACGTCAACCTGAGCGGTGCGCAGTGCTCACTGGAGGCTTGTGTTCAAAGAACACAAGCGTTGTCTCGGGCTAAGAAACCCGTACGTGCAGGAGAAGCACACCCGCCGACTGCCGGTGCTGGGACAGATTCTGTTCAAGGAACACAAGCGTTGTCACACGCCGTCCGCGTGGGACTCGCATACGTCTCCTCGGTGGGGGAGGACGACGCGGCGGCGCTCGAGGCAGAGCGGGAAGCGAACGGTCCATACCAGGACGTCGGCGACCTCGCCCGCCGGGCGTCGATCTCCCGCGACGCGCTCGAGGCGCTCGTCCGCGGCGGAACATGCGACGGCTTCGGGCCGCGGCGCCGCGACCTCCTCTGGGAGCTCGGCCTCGCGACGCGACCGCGGTCGGTGGAGGGCACGCGCGGCGAGGCGAAGCAGCTGCCGCTCCCGCTCGACCCCACCGCCGAGACACCCGACCTGCCCGACCTCACCCGCTGGGAGCGGATGCTGGCCGACTACCGGGAGACGAACCTGTCCGTCGGGACGCACCCCATGACGCTGCTCCGCCCGCACCTGCCCGAGGGCACGCTCTCGAGCCCGGAGCTGCACGAGCGACGACACGGGTCGTCGGTCGCCTACGCCGGGCTCGCGATCGCGCGGCAGCGGCCCGCGACAGCGAAGGGCATCGTCTTCATGCTGCTCGAGGACGAGCACGGACAGGTGAACCTGATCGTCCCGAAGGACGTCTACGAGCGCCACCGGGCAATCGTGCGCGGGGAGCCGCTTCTCCTCGCGCGCGGTCGCTACGAGCGCGTCGAGCGGAACCGCAACATCCTCGTCCGCGAGCTAGAGAGCCTCTCACCGCTGGCCCGCAGGGTCGCGGCGACACCTGACGTCGTGGCGGCGCTTCCGAGGGCGCACCACTTCGGCCACCGCTGAGAGCCGACAGCCGTCGTCACTGGTCGTCTGCCGGCAGCCGCCCGTCGCCCCCGGCCAGCGTCAGGGCCGCGTCGACGAGCGCGAAGTGCGTGAACGCCTGCGGGAAGTTGCCGACGAGCCGCTTCGCGACCGGGTCGTACTCCTCCGCGAGCAGGCCGAGGTCGTTGCGGAGCGCGAGCAGCGACTCGAAGAGCGCCTCGGCCTCGTCCCGTCGTCCCTGGAGCGCGAGCACCTCGACGAGCCAGAAGGAGCAGGCAAGGAAGGTTCCCTCGCCCGGTGGGAGGCCGTCGATCTCGACGTTCTCGTCGTCCGCGCGGTACCGAAGCACGAACCCGTCGTGAATGAGCTCGCGCTCGATCGCGGCGACCGTGCCGGCAACCCGCGGATCGTCGATCGGAAGGAAGCCGACGAGCGGGATGAGCAAGAGACTGGCGTCGAGGCGGTCCGAGCCGTAGTACTGGGTGAACGCGCCGCGCTCCTCGTGGTACGCCTCGCGGCAGACGTCGTCGTGAACCTCGTCCCGCAGCGCCCGCCAGCGCTCGACTGGCCCCTCGCGCCCGTGCTCCTCGACGAAGCGCACGGCGCGGTCGAACGCGACCCAGCACATCACCTTCGAATGCGTGAACTGTCGGCGGGGGCCGCGCACCTCCCAGATCCCCTCGTCGGGCTCGCGCCAGACCTTCTCGAGCCGCTCGAGCAACCGCCGGCTGAGCGCCCAAGCGTCGTCCGACGGTGGCAGCCCGGCCGAGCGCGCCTGGTGGAGCGCGTCCAGGATCTCCCCGTACACGTCGAGCTGGAGCTGGTCGGCGGCCTCGTTTCCCGCCCGCACCGGCTTCGAGCCCTCGTAGCCCTCGAGCCAGGGCAGCTCGACCTCGACGAGCCGACGCTCGCCCGCGATCCCGTAGACCGACTGCGGCCCGTCGGGCGAGCCCGCGATCGCGCGCAGGAGCCAGTCGCGCCAGGCGCGCGCCTCGTCGTCGTAGCCGGCTCGCACGAGCGAGAGCAGCGTCATCGTCGCGTCGCGCACCCAGCAGAAGCGATAGTCCCAGTTGCGGACGCCGCCGATCGCCTCCGGGAGCGACGTCGTCGGCGCCGCGACGATCCCGCCCGTGGGGGCGTAGGTCAGCGCCTTCAGCGTCACCAGCGACCGGACGAGCGCGTCGCGGTGGGGCCCCTCGTGGCGGCAGCCCCCCGACCAGTCCTCCCAGAACGCCTCGGTGTCGTTCAACGCCTGCTCGGCGTCGACGCGCTCGGGCAGGTCCTCGTTCGAGGGGTACCACGTCAGCACGAACGGCACCCGGTCGCCGGGCGCGACCTCGAACTCCGCCACGGTGTGCATGTTCTCGCCGACGAGCTCGACAGGTGACGTGAGGAGAAGCGCGTCGGGCCCGGCAACCGCGAGCGTGCCTTCTTCTCGGCGGCGCACCCACGGTATGACCGAGCCGTAGTCGAAGCGGATCGAGATGTCGGCGCGCACGGGCACCCGGCCGCTGACACCCTCGACGATGCGGATGACATCCGGTGCCGTGCCGCGCGGCGGCATGAAGTCGACGAGACGGATCACGCCCTCCGCACACTCGAGCTCCGACTCGAGGACGAGGCTGTCGCCGCGGTACCGTCGGCGGGCGCCGGTGATCCCGCTCGCAGGTCCGATCGCCCAGCGGCCGTTCTCCGCGGTGCCGATGAGCGCCGCGAAGCACGCACCCGAGTCGAAGCGCGGGAAGCAGAGCCAGTCGATCGAGCCGTCGCGGGAGACGAGCGCCGCCGTCTGCAGGTCGCCGATCAGCCCGTAGTCCTCGATCCGCGCGGCCATGCGCGCACGCTACCCGTGCGTGCCGGAGAATCCTGGGGTGCGCGCGGTCGTCCAGCGGGTCTCCCGAGCATCCGTCACCGTCGACGGTGTGGTCGCGGGCGCCTGCGGGCGCGGCCTACTCGTCCTCGTCGGTGCCGGGCACGACGACACGTCCGAACCGGCCAGACGACTCGCGGAGAAGATCGCCCGCCTCCGGATCTTCGAGAACACCGACGGTCGCTTCGACCGCTCGCTGCTCGACGTCGGCGGCGAGGCGCTCGTCGTGAGCCAGTTCACGCTCTACGGCGAGACGACGAAGGGCAACCGCCCGAGCTTCACGGACGCAGCCCGGCCGGACGTCGCGGAGCCGCTGATCGAGCGGTTCTGCGATGCGCTGCGCGATCTCGGCGTCCACGTCGAGACCGGCGTCTTCGGTGCACGGATGGAGGTCGAGCTCGTCAACGACGGGCCGGTGACTCTGATCCTCGCGCTCTAGCGTCGTCTGTCGGCAAGGGAGTGTCGGATATGCTCCGCGCCTTGTCCGAGACGACCGATTCGGGCGCGGGGCCGCGCTGGTTCTTCGCCAACCTCGCCGAGGTCAAGCTGACCCGGCAGGCGTCGGGCGACCAGATGTCGATCGTCGAGATCTCCAGTCCACCGGGAGACATGCCGCCGCTTCACGTCCATCGGACGGACGACGAAGCGTGGGTCGTCCTGGAGGGCGAAGTGAGCTTCTTCGCCGGGAGCAACGAGCCGGTCCGTGTCGGGGCCGGCGGGGTGGCGTTCGGACCCAAGGGCGTGGCGCATACGTATCGCGTCGAATCGGATGGACCGGCGCGGTTGCTCGCGATTTGCACACCGGGCGACTTCGCGGCCTTTGTGATCGCCGCAAGCCAGCCCGCGGACCGTGCCGAGCTGCCTCCGCCGCCGCCTGGGCCGCCGACCGAGGCCGAGGTTGCCGCAGTCACCGCACTTGCGGCCGAGCACGGGATCGACCTTCTCGGCCCACCCGGCGCGTTGCCGGGCGACGCAACCGCGGGCCGGTGACGATCGTGCTCGACGTGTAGCCCGATCCGGTGTCCGACTTCAGTCGGACACTTGCTCTTCCGCCCGTCCGAGCGCCAGGCGTGGTGTCGGACTGAAGTCCGACACCGGAAACCAGGGTGCTATCCTTCGTTCACCACATTTCACCAGCACGGCGAAATGGGCGCGGGTCGCGCCCATTCGTGTTGAAAGGGACGGTTTTCGCGATGACGACGGGCACGTACGACAGAGAGCGCGAGCTGACGGCGGCGATCACGCCGGCCGTCGAGTCCGCGCTGCCCGGGGTCGAGGTGCTCGCGGTCGAGCTGCTGTCGCCGGCCCGGTTCTGCGTCTACGTCGACCATCCGGACGGCGTCGACTTCGCGCTCTGCGAGCGCGTCACCCGGTTGCTCGGCGGCTACCGCGAGAGCTGGACGATCGACGTCTCGTCGCCGGGCCCGGAGCGGCCGTTGCGCCGGCCGGAGCACTTCCGCCGCGCGATCGGCAGCACCGTGAAGCTGAAGACATCCGGCTCGCAGCGTGTCCGAGGGACACTGCTCGCAGCCGACGACGACGCCGTCACCCTCTCGGTCGACGGCTCCGAGCGTGAGATCCCGGTCGGCGAGATCGTCCGGGGCAACCTGATCGCCGAGGGAGAGAAGGCATGAGCCAGGAGATCATCGAGGGAATCCGCACGATCGAGAAGGAGAAGGGCATCGAGGCCGGCACGCTCATCGCCGCGCTCGAGGATGCCCTCCTCGCTGCGTACAAGAAGACGCCCGGGGCCGCACGCCACGCGGCGGTCGAGCTCGACGACGAGGGCGAGTTCAAGGTCTTCGCGATCGTGATCCCCGGCGACCTCGAGGAGCGGCTGCTCGAGGAGGCGCGCGAGAAGGCGATCGACGACCTGGAGAAGATCGAGGAGGAGACGGGCGAGAAGCAGCACACGCTGGTCGTCGACGAGGAGCTCGACCTCGACTGGGACCAGGTGCCCGACAACCTGATCGACCGCACCGACGCGACGCCCGACGACTTCGGGCGCATCGCCGCGATGACCGCCAAGCAGGTCATCCAGCAGCGGATCCGCGAGGCCGAGCGCGCGATGATGTACGAGGAGTACGTCGACCGGCAGGGCGAGGTCGTGACCGGCATCGTCCAGCAGGCGGGCGACCGCAACAACGTGCTCGTCGACCTCGGCAAGGTCGAGGCGCTGCTCCCGCGCTCGGAGCAGGTCGACGGCGAGCGCTACGAGCAGGGGTCGCGGATCAAGGCCGTGATCATCGAGGTGCGCTCCGGCACGAAGGGGCCGCAGGTGATCCTCTCGCGCCGCGCGCCGCAGCTGATCGAGGCGCTCTTCGAGCTCGAGGTGCCCGAGATCGCCGACGGGCTGGTCGAGATCCGTGGCGTCGCACGCGAGCCGGGCTACCGCTCGAAGATCGCGGTCGAGTCGCACGTGCAGGGCGTCGACCCGGTCGGCGCGTGTGTCGGCCCGAGGGGCTCGCGCGTGCGCATGGTCGTCTCCGAGCTGCGCGGCGAGAAGATCGACATCATCCCGTGGAACACCGAGCCGGCCCGCTTCGTCGCGAAGGCGCTCTCGCCCGCCCGTGTACGCGAGGTCTACATCGACGACGAGAGCCGCGACGCGACCGTGGTCGTCCCCGACGACCAGCTTGCGCTCGCAATCGGCAAGGAAGGGCTCAACGCGCGCCTCGCCGCCCGGCTCACCGGTTGGAAGGTCGACATCAAGTCCGATTCCGAGTTCGCCCAGGCAGAGGCCGACGCGGCCTTCGCCGGCGATGAGGACGGCGACGGGGACTTCTCCGGTCGCTGCTCGGCGCTCCTCTCGAACGGGAAGCGCTGCCCGAACACCTCGCTGCCCGGATCGAAGTTCTGCGGCGTGCCGTCCCATCAGGCGCTCGCGAACGACCCGACCGCCCGCAACGTCGTGGGGCGCTCGGCGGTCGCCGAGGTCGACGACGCGATCGAGGAGACGGCGGCCGAGGCGATCGTCGCCGACGTCGCGGCAGCCGAGCTGGCGCTCGACGGCGTCGAGGAGGCGGTTGTCGCCGGCGAGCTGACTCCCGAGGAGGCGTCGGCCGCCGCGAACGCGATCGCCGACGCAACCGAGGTCGCGATCGACGAGGACATCGAGGCGGCGGTCGAGCTCGAGGAGCTCGTCGAGGGTGCCGTCGAGGAGACGCGCGACGGCGCGTGACGCGGCGGGCCCGGTCAGGACGTGCGTCGGCTGCGGCCGTCGTGCACGGAAGGGCGACCTACGGCGCTTCGTCGCCGTGGAGGGTGTCCTGACTCCGGGTCGCACGCGTCCCGGCCGGGGCGCGTACACGTGCCGGGACGCGCGATGCTTCGAGCTGGCCGCGTCCCGCCGTGGTTTCGCGCGAGCGTTGCGTCGCGCAGTCGTCGTCGAGCCCGAGCTCGCCCGCCTCTACACTGAGGAGCCCAATGGCTGACGGACCGAACAGACCGAACCGCCCCATCCGCCCGCGCGGCGGAGGGCCGGGAGGCCGTCGCCGCCGTGTCGTGATCGAAGGCGGCGCCGCTCGCGGGCGCGATGCCCGCGCGGCACGCGATCGCGCAGCGCAGGCGGCACCGCGCGCGCCGGCACCGCCGCCCGCCACGGGGCCCGTCACGGTCGAGTCCGGCGTCACCGTCAAGGATCTCTCGGCCGCGCTCGGGGTCCCGATGGCCCAGATCATCAAGACGCTGATGGGCCTCGGTCAGATGCGGACGGCTACCCAGTCCCTCGCCGACGAGGAGGTCGAGCTGATCGCCTCCGAGGTCGAGCGCGAGGTGACGATCAAGCACGCCGCGGACGACGAGGAGCCCGAGATCGTCGACGACGCGGACGCCGACCTCTCGCCGCGCCCTCCCGTCGTCACGATCATGGGGCACGTCGACCACGGCAAGACGACGCTCCTCGACGCGATCCGCGAGGCGGCGGTCGTCGAGACCGAGGCCGGCGGGATCACGCAGCACATCGGCGCGTACCAGACCGAGGTCGACGGACGGAAGCTCACGTTCCTCGACACCCCCGGCCACGAGGCCTTCACCGCCATGCGTGCGCGCGGCGCGAAAGTGACCGACATCGCGGTGCTCGTCGTCGCGGCCGACGACGGGGTGATGCCGCAGACGAAGGAGTCGATCAACCACGCGCGCGCGGCCGAGGTGCCGATCGTCGTCGCGATCAACAAGATCGACGTCGCGGACGCGAACACCGACCGCGTGAAGACCGAGCTCGCGGCGGAGGGCCTGCAGCCCGAGGACTGGGGCGGCGACACGCAGTTCGCGGCCGTCTCGGCGAAGCAGCAGACGAACCTGCCCGAGCTGCTCGAGAAGATCCTGCTCGTCGCCGACGCGGAGCTCGATCTTCGCGCGAACGCCAAGGCGGAGGCGTCCGGCCCGATCGTGGAGTCGCGCCTCGACGTGGGTCGCGGCCCCGTCGCGACCATGCTCGTCCAGCGCGGGACCCTCCGCGTGGGAGACGCGATCGTCGCAGGCGACGCGGCGGGCAAGGTGCGCGCCCTCTACGACTACCGCGGCGAGAAGGTGCGCGAGGCAGGCCCGGGCGAGCCCGTCGAGATCCTCGGCTTCGACCGCCCGCCGCCTGCCGGCGAGCTGTCGCGCGTCGTCGAGCACGAGCGCCAGGCGAAGGACATCGCCGAGAAGCGTGCGGAGCGGCTCCGCCGCGAGCAGCTCGCGCAGCGGTCGACGGGAGGCGGCGTCTCGCTGGAGACGCTCTTCGAGCAGTTGCAGTTGGGCGCCGTGCAGGACCTGAACATCGTGCTCAAGGGCGACGTCCAGGGCTCCGTCGAGGCGCTCGTAGGAGAGCTCGGCAAGATCCAGCACCCCGAGGTCCGCGTCAACGTGATCCACACGGGCGTGGGCGGTGTCACCGAGAACGACGTCAACCTGGCCTCGGCGTCGAACGCGCTCGTCGTCGGGTTCAACGTCCGCCCGAGCGCGGAGGCGAAGCAGCTCGCGGAGCGCGAGGGCGTCGACATCCGCACCTACCGGATCATCTACCAGCTGACGCAGGACATCGAGCAGGCGCTCGTCGGGATGCTCTCGCCGGTCACGACCGAGGAGATCCTCGGCGAGGCCGAGGTGCGGGCGCTCTTCAAGGTCTCGCGCCTCGGCACGATCGCCGGCTGCATGGTCACGAACGGCCTCGTGCGCCGCAACGCGAACGTGCGCGTCGTCCGCGACGGCACCGTCATCTACGAGACCTCGATCGCCCAGCTCAAGCGCTTCAAGGACGACGCGCGCGAGGTGAGCGAGGGCTTCGAGTGCGGCATCCTGCTCGACGGCTTCAACGACGTGAAGGAAGGCGACGTCCTCGAGGTCTTCGAGACCCGCGAGGTGGAGCGCACGGACCTCGACACGCCCTCAGCCTCCCCGAGCTCCCCGGCCGAGCCCGCGGCGAGCTAGGCGCGAGGAGAGGTGTCCGACTCGAAGTCGGACACCGTGCCACCACCATGCCAACGGGCTACGTCGGCATCCTGAGCTTCGAGCTCCATTTCCCCGAGAGCCACTCGCTCAAGGAGAAGCGCATGCACCTCCGCTCCGTGAAGCAGCAGCTCTCGAACCGCACCGGCTGCTCGATCGCCGAGGTCGACCATCACGACACGTGGCAGCGGGCGCACCTCACCCTCGCATGCGTGACGCGAGAGGCGGGCGACGCGGGACGGCTGCTCGACGAGGCCGAGCGCTGGCTCTACGGGCAGCCGTTCGAGATCGGCACGTCGCAGCGCGAGCTCGTCCACCTGGAGGATGCGTGACCCGCCCGGAACGGATGCGACGGGTCGACGCGGCGATGAAGCAGGTGCTCTCGGAGGCGATCCCGACGCTCAAGGATCCCCGCATCGGCTTCGTCACCGTGACGGCGGTCGAGACGACGCGAGACCTCGACCACGCGAAGGTATGGCTCAGCGTCTTCGGCAACGAGCGCCAGCGCGAGAAGACGCTGGAAGCGCTCGAGGGCGCGTCGGGCGTGCTGCAGGCACGCGTCAACCGCGAGCTCAAGCTACGGCGGACACCTCAACTCGAGTTCGTCTACGATCGCGCGGTCGAGCACGGCGTCCACATGACCCAGCTGATCGACGAGCTCGCGCCGACCGACGGAGACGAGGGTGGAGACAGGTGACCTGAACGCCGTTCTGGCCGTGCTCCGCGAGCACGACCGGTTCGTCGTCACCTCGCACGACAACCCCGACGGGGACGCGATCGGGTCTTTGCTCGCGCTGCACCTCGCGCTCGGCGCGCTCGGCAAGGACTCGCTGATGGTGATGGGCGGCCCCGCCCCGATCCCCGACGAGTACGGCTTCCTGGCTCTCGAGAGGCACGGGCTCCTGCGGGAGGCGCCCGCCGACCTCACGGGGCGCGTGCTCGTCGCCGTCGACTGCGCCCAGGAGTCGAGGATCGTCGCGGCGACCCTCCTCGAGGGCGCGCTCCTGACGGTCAACATCGACCATCACCACGACAACACGCGCTTCGGCGACGTCGACCTCGTCGTCGAGGATGCCTCGTCGACGGGCGAGGTGCTGGCCGACGTGTTCTCCCGGCTCGGCCTCGAGCTCACGCCTCACATCGCGGAGGCGCTCTACACGGCGATCGTCACCGACACGGGCAGGTTCCAGTACTCGAACACGACGCCGAAGGCGCTCCGGCTCGCGGCCGAGCTCGTCGAGGCCGGGGCGGACGTCGGCAAGGTGTTCGTCGAGGTGTACGAGTCGACGCCGTTCCCGAAGCTCAAGCTGCTCGCGCGCGCGCTCGAGCGAGCGACGCCGCTCGTCGACGGCCGCGTCGTCGTCTCCGAGCTCGTCCGCGGCGACTTCGAGGCGGCGGGTGCGCAGGAGCCGTACTCCGAGGGGATCATCGACCACCTCCGCTCCGTCGAGGGCGCGGAGCTCGTCGCGCTCGTGCGCGAGCTTCCGAACGGCGCGGCCTCCGCGCGCAAGGGCTCGTTGCGCTCCCGACCGGAGGGTGTCGACGTCTCCGCGATCGCCCGGAGCCTCGGTGGCGGCGGCCACAAGCGGGCGGCCGGGTTCTCGACCGACCTGCCCATGGAGGAGATCACGCGCGTGATCCTCGACGCCTTCGCCGAGGCGAACGGCGACGGAGCCCCGTAGGCCGTCGATGGCCGTCCCGAAGGGCCTCGAGCCGACCGGCGTGATCCTCGCCGACAAGCCGGCCGGGCCGTCCTCGTTCGCGATCGTCGCGCGCGTCCGCTCGCGCACCGGAGCGAAGACGGGGCACGCGGGGACGCTCGACCCGTTCGCGACCGGCCTCTTGATTCTCCTCTCCGGGCGCGCGACGAGCCTGCAGGATCGCTTCATGAAGCTCGACAAGCGCTACGTGACCGAGATCGACCTGCACGCCCGAACGACGACGGGCGACCCCGAGGGCGAGCCGCTCGACGGGCATGAGGCGCCGTCCGCCGGCGAGCTCGGGGACGCGCTCGAGGCGTTGCGCGGTGAGATCGAGCTCCGGATCCCCGCCGCCTCCGCGGTCAAGATCCAGGGCGAGCGCGCCTACCGCCTGCACCGGCGCGGGGTCGAGGTCGAGATGCCCACTCGCCTGATGCGCATCCACGAGCTCGAGCTCCTCGGCTACGACGACGGCGTCGCGCGGCTCGAGCTCCTCGTGGGCTCCGGCACGTACGTCCGCTCCGTCGCCGACGCTCTGGGTGGCCACTGCAGGAGCCTGCGCCGTACCGAGATCGGGCCGTTCCGGGTCGACGAGGCCGACGAGACGCTGGTGCTACCGCTCGAGGAGGCCCTGCCTCGACTCGCGGGGGTGCCCGGGTGAGGATCGCCCACGCACCCGTCCAGCTCGAGCGTCGCCCGCGCGCGGTCGCGATCGGCACGTTCGACGGCGTCCACCGAGGCCACCTCTCTGTCCTGCGCACCGCTGTGGACTCGGGGCTCGACCCGACGGTGATCACGCTCGACCCCCACCCGCGCATCGCGCTCGGGAACCGCGTCGAGCTGATCACGACGCTCGCGCGGCGCCTGGAGCTGCTCGCAGAGGCCGGTGTCGCCGAGACGCTCGTGGCGGCGTTCACGCCCGAGTTCATGCGCCTGACGCCCGAGCAGTTCGTCGAGACCTACCTGACGGCGATCGGCGCCGAGGCCGTGGCCGTAGGCGACGACTTCCGCTTCGGCCACAAGCGCTCCGGAACGGTGGAGACGCTCGTCGACGGCGGCCTCGAGGTGCTCGCGGTCGAGGAGGTCGCGGGTGTCTCGTCGACGGCGATCAGGGACGCGGTGCGCCAGGGAGAGCTCGCCAAGGCGGCGGTCATGCTCGGGCGGCCGTTCGAGCTCGACGGCGTGGTCGTCGCGGGCGACCAGCGCGGCGGCACGCTCGGGTACCCGACGGCGAACATCGCGATGGGCCCCGAGCTCCTCTGCCCGCGCTACGGCATCTACGCCGGCGCCGCGCTCGACCACCGCGCGGCCGTCTCGATCGGCACGAACCCTCACTACGGCGGCACCGAGCGCCGGATCGAGCCGTACCTCCTCGACTTCGACGGCGACCTCTACGGCAAGCGCCTCGTGGTCGAGCTCTGGGAACGCCTCCGTGACGAGCAGGTCTTCGACTCGGAGGCCGCGCTCGTCGAGCAGATTGCCCACGACGTCGAGGCAACGCGCGCCGCAGTGCGGCCGAGCTAGCTCGCCCGCCGGCAGACGAAGAGAGGCTGCGCGCGATCCTCGTCGTCGGGCTCGCCGGGGATCACCCTCGCGGTGAACCCAGCCTGCTCGAGCAGGTGGAGCCACGTGTGCTCCGGGAAGAGGCCGTTGACATGGTGGTCGTGGACGAGCCGCGACGGCTGGCCCGGCTCGTGGAGGACGACGGCGTAGTCGATCTCGAACGTCGTGTCTCCCGGATCCGGATCCGTCGTCCACTCGAGGTAGCGGAGCGCGCGCCCGTCCGCGCCGTCGTGACCGCCGTGGTCCGTGCCCGGCGCGAAGGTCTCGCGAGTGCAGTCGGGCACGAAGACCGCGACGCCGCCCGGCCGGGTGTGCGCGAAGGCGGTGCCCATGCAGGCGCGGAGGTCGTCCTCGGTCGCGAGGTACATCACGGCGTCGTGAACGAAGACCGCGTCGAAGGTGCGGCCGAGCCGGAGCGTCCGCATGTCGCCCAGAACGTGCTCGCAGCCAGGGTTGAGCGTGCGGCTGAGCGAGAGCATCTGCGGTGAGAGGTCGGAGAGCGTGCAGGTGAAGCGCTCCCGCAGGTGCGAGGCGTTGTTGCCTCCACCCGAGCCGAGCTCGAGCAGCGTCACGGCCTCGGGAAGCTCCTCGAGGATCGCGTCCCGGTAGCGGGCGGCCTCGACCTCGTAGTCGCCGGGCGCCGTCAGGAGGTGGAACCAGTTGGCGAGGTCGCCGTAGAGGCGCACGGCGGTGATTATCCCTCCGGCGTGAAGACGACGACCGCCGCGCCGCGCGCGAGCCCGCTCGAGCGCGGGAGACCGTCGCACTAGCGTGCTAACAGCGCTGATCACGCTCCTCGCCCTCGGCGAGGGCGCCGACGACGGCGCAGCGTGCGCCGCGGAGCCGGAGCGACGCCGGCGAGGGCTCGCGAAACGACCGCCACCAGAGCTTCCGCTCGGGCTCGACGGCGACGCGCGACGATGCCGCCGTCGTCGGTCTCGGCGTAACGGAGCGGGATCTCGGAAAGCCGGCCGGAGCGACGACCGTGATACGCGAGGACGAGCAGGCGTGCCGCTCAGAAGCGGTGGGCGCGTGAGTCGAGGAGCGTGCGCACCGCAGGATTCGCGAGCCGAAGCAGGCGCAGCGGCGGGCGAGGCACGCGCGACAGGGTGTCACAGCTGTCGCTTGCCGACGCCGGTTCGCTCACATGCTGCCGCCATCGTCACCGCCGCCGCCGCCGCCTCCGTCCCGATGCCGGCCTGATACGGGTTGTCGCTGGGGGCGTGCCGCGACGGTTCCGGAGAAGACATCGAGCCTGTGCTTGCCTGCACGCGCCACCCTGACCGCGTCCCTGAAGTCGCGCGCCTCCGACATCGACTCGAAGCCGTTGACGTGCTCGATGCCGGTCTCGTCGGTCGTGACGACGAGGTACTCGGCGCCGAGTCGTCGAATGCCGCGCCGGTGCGTCCGGCGGGTTCGGACGCTCGTGCCGATCGCCGCTCGTGCGGCGGTCGAGGCCTGCATCGAGCGCCCGCGTCGCCTGCTCGATCTCGTCGGCCTCGGGGTCGGGGCGTCGGGCCACCCGTTCGAGCGAGCGTCGCGCGCTCGTCGAGCGCATCGAGCAGCGTGAGCCGTCGTGCGGCGAGGTCGGCCGCCTCGGACGCGCGTTGGCTCGTGACGCCCATCGACCGATACGACTCGAGGTCCCGCTCGATCGCACGTCGGTCGACGGAGGCGACGAACCGCTTGGCCGCGGTGCTCGAGCGCGCGGCGGCGATGAGCGAGGCCGCGAGCCGCGAGACTGCCGCCCGCTCGTCCTCCGCGGTCGTCGGCAAGCGGGCCCGGACGGCCCAGGCGAGTTGCTCGAGGCTCCGCGGCGGATCCCCGCGCCGTCGCAGCTGCGGGCGTCGCTTGCTCTTCCGGGCTGTGGGGAGGACGCGGAGCGCTGCGAACGACCGGGGGAGCCCTTCCTCCAGCAGCTGGAAGAGGTGCTCGGGTGCCGAGATGCCCTTGAGGAGGTACTCCCCGAGGTCCTTGGTAGACCGGTCGGCGACGAGCGCCCGCGTCTCGGCGGAGAGCAGGATCTGCCGGCCGTGGCCGGCGCCGCAGATCCGCGCCGCCCGGTGGACGTCGAGGCCGAGGTACCCGTCTCCGGTGAGCGCCGGCTGACCGGTATGGAGGCCGATGCGCACGCGCATCGGGTGGTCGGCATGACGTCGCTCGATCTCGACCGCTGTCTCGACCGCGGCAGAGGCGTCCGAGAACGCGGCGAACGTCTCCTCGCCGCGCTGGTCGACGATCTCGCCGCCGCGCGAGCCGACGGCCTCGCGCACGATCGCCCGGTGCTCGTGGAGCTCGCTCGCGTACGCGTCGCCGAGGCGCTCGAGCAGCTCGGTCGAGCCCTCGACGTCGCTGAAGAGGAACGTCACCGTCCCGGTCGGCAGCCCGACCATGGCTCGACATCGTATCGCGGGTGACCAAGCAAGGTGGAATCGCGCAAACCCGCAGCTACCCTTCCGTCCGACCGCGATCTCGGCCGGCCGTGCCTTCCTTCACGCCGAGCGGGGACCGCGGAGACGATTCGACGAGAGGAGACCCATGGCTCTCACCAAGGAAGCGAAGCAGGAGTTGATCTCGAAGCACGGCGCGAATGACCAGGACACCGGCTCGACCGACGTCCAGGTCGCGATGCTGACGCGGCGGATCAACGAGCTGACGGAGCACCTCCGGACGCACCCGAAGGACCACTACTCGCGCCGCGGGCTGCTCAAGCTCGTCGGCCGCCGGCGGCGGTTCCTCGACTACCTGCAGCGCAAGGATCTCGAGGGCTATCGGTCCCTCATCAAGGAGCTCGGGCTCCGCCGGTAGGGCGGAGACGGGCGGACACGGGACGGGAGGTGGGCGTTTGATCGAGCTTCGCGCGGGTCGGGCGAAGCTGGCTCAAACCTCCACCTTCCGCCACATCGGACGGAAGGACAGGACAGACGTATGAGCACCATCAGCACCGGGCGCGAAGCCACGGTCTCCGTCGACGTTGGCGCAGTGGAGCTGCGCTTCGAGACGGGCAAGCTCGCAAAGCAGGCGGACGGCGCAGTCGTCGTCCGCAGCGGGGACACGATGATCCTCGCGACGGCCGTCGGGCGTCAGGATCAGCGACCCGACGCGGACTTCTTCCCGCTCACGATCGACGTCGAGGAGCGGATGTACGCGGCGGGGAAGATCCCGGGCGGCTTCTTCAAGCGCGAGGGCCGCGCCACCGAGCGCGCGACGCTCACGGCCCGCATGATCGACCGCCCGATCCGGCCGCTCTGGCCGAAGGGCTTTCGGAACGAGGTGCAGGTCATCTGCACCGTCCTCTCGGCCGACATGGTCGTGCCGCACGACGTCCTCGCGATCAACGGCGCCTCGGCGGCGCTCGCAATCTCGCCGCTGCCCTTCCTGGGCCCGGTCGGCGGGGTGCGGATCGGGCGAATCGAGGGCGAGTTCGTCGTCAACCCGACGTACCAGCAGATGGCCGACTCGTCGCTCGACCTGATCGTCGTCGGCACGCGCGAGGCGCTGACGATGATCGAGGCCGGGGGCGACCAGGTTCCCGAGGAGACGATGCTCGAGGCCTTCGAGCTCGCGCAGACCGAGATCGTGCGCATCTGCGACGCGATCGACGAGCTCGCGCGCGAGGCCGGCAAGGCCAAGTGGATCGACCTGGAGCTGAACGCCGACCTCGCCGCCCGCCAGGGCGAGGCCGTCGAGCGCCGCATCGCCGAGCACGGGATCCAGGACGCCGTCGAGATCGTCGACGACCTGCTCGCCGAGGAGGCGCCCACGATCACGATGGAGTCCGGCGAGGACGACATCGTCCGCGAGCTCCAGGTGCGGAACGGCCTCAAGATGCTGCTCGAGGCAAAGCGCCTCGAGGTCGTCGAGAGCGCCGTGCGCGCGCAGTTCGAGGACGACCTGCGGAGCCTGACCGACGCGGAGCAGGACTCGAAGGAGCTGAAGTCGCGGAAGCGCGACATCCTCTACGGCCGGATCCTCGAAGAGGTGCAGCTCCCGTTCCCGATCGCCGAGGGCGTCGAGCACGCGAAGGACGCGATCACGCGGTCGTACGTCAAGAAGGCCGCCGACGCCGTCTACAAGGACCTCGTCCGCAAGAAGATCGCGGTCGAGAAGCGCCGTCCCGACGGCCGGGGCACCGAGGAGATCCGCGCGATCACGACCGAGGTGGACGTCTCGCCGCGGACGCACGGCTCGGCGCTCTTCACGCGTGGCCAGACGCAGATCCTGACGCTCTGCACGCTGGGCACCGCGAAGGAGCAGCAGCGGATCGACGACCTCTCCACGGAGATGGAGCGGCGCTACATCCACCACTACAACTTCCCGCCCTACTCGGTCGGCGAGACCGGGTTCATGCGCGGGCCGAAGCGGCGTGACATCGGCCACGGGGCGCTCGCGCAGCGGGCTCTCGAGGCGGTCATCCCGCCCATCGAGGACTTCCCGTACACGATCCGCCTCGTCTCGGAGACACTCGAGTCGAACGGCTCGTCGTCGATGGGCTCCGTCTGCGGCTCGACGATGTCGCTGATGCATGCCGGCGTGCCGATCGCGGCGCCCGTCTCGGGCATCGCGATGGGTCTCGTCAAGGAGGGTGACGACCACGCGGTCCTGACCGACATCCAGGGAGCCGAGGATCACCTCGGAGACATGGACTTCAAGGTCGCCGGGACCGCAGAGGGCATCACCGCCCTCCAGATGGACATCAAGATCACCGGCGTCACGCAGGAGATCATGCGCTCGGCGCTCGAGCAGGCGAAGCGGGCCCGCGTCTCGATCCTCGAGAAGATGTCGGAGACCATCTCGGCGACGCGCACCGAGCTCGCGGATCATGCGCCGCGGATCTCCTCGATCCAGATCAACCCGGACTTCATCGGGATGGTCATCGGCAAGGGCGGCGAGACGATCCGCTCGCTCGAGGCCGACTTCGAGGTCCAGATCGACATCGAGGAGGACGGGACGATCCTCGTCTACGCCACGGAGGGCACGAAGGCCGACGCGGCGATCTCGGCGATCGCCGCGATGACGAAGGAGCCAGAGGTCGGCGACACCTACACGGGTCGCGTCGTCAAGACGACGGACTTCGGCGCGTTCGTCGAGCTGAAGAAGGGCACGGACGGCCTTCTCCACGTCTCGAACGTCGGCCCCGGGCGGGTCGCGCACATCGAGGACGTCATCTCCCGCGGCGACACGCTCGACGTCGTCGTCCAGGAGGTCGACAAGGAGCGCGGCCGGATCGGGCTGAAGCTCGTCGCGAAGCACGAGGACGGCGAGCTCGTCTCGCCGGAGACGCTCGTCGAGCGGGCGAAGGACGCACCGCCGCGCGAGCCGCGTCCTCCCCGCGACGATCGCGGCCGTGGCGGCCGTGACCGTGACCGCGGGCGCAGGCGCGAATAGTCGAACGAAGGCGCGACGCACGGCGCGGATACGATCCGCGCCGTGCGCGAGCCGCTCATAACGACGCTCCCCGGCGGCGAGCGCGTCGCGAGCGAGCCGCTGCGTGGCGTCCGCTCGGTGGCGCTCGGGCTCTGGATCGCCACGGGCTCCCGCGACGAGCCGCGCGCCCGCGCGGGCGTGTCGCACTTCATCGAGCACCTGCTCTTCAAGGGGTCGTCTCGCTACGGCGCGCAGGAGATCGCGGAGCTCTTCGACGCCATGGGCGGCGAGCTGAACGCGGCGACCTCGCGCGAGACGACGGTCGTGTACACCCGCGTCCCCGACGCGCACGTCGAGCGGGCGCTCGACGCGATGACCGACATGGTCTTCGCGCCGGCGTTCGAGGACGTCGACAGCGAGCGAGAAGTCGTCCTCGAGGAGATCGCGATGGTCGACGACAACCCGCAGGACCTCGTGCACGACCTCGCTGCCGAGGCCGTCTTCGGGGGCCACCCGCTCGGTCGCCCCGTGATCGGCCGCGCCGAGGTGATCGCCTCCGTCTCGCCGCGCGCGCTGCGCTCGTACCACAGCGGCGCCTACGTCGGCTCGAACGTCGTGCTCGCGGCGTCGGGGAACATCCAGCACGACCGGCTCCTCGAGCTCTACGCGGCCCGGCGGACGAGCGCGAACGGCGCGTCCCGCGTCCGCCGGCCGCTGCTCGCACGTCGTCCGAAGCCCGGCTACCGTTTCCTCCGGCGTCGCACCGAGCAGTACCACGTCGTCCTCGCCGGGCCCGGCATCGCGCGTGACGACGACCGCCGCTACGCGTTCGCGCTGCTCGACGCGATCCTCGGCGGCTCTGCCTCGTCGCGGCTCTTCCAGGAGATCCGCGAGAAGCGGGGGATGGCCTACAGCGTCTACAGCTACGGCTCGCAGTACGCCGAGACCGGCCAGGTCGGGATCTACGTCGGCACGCGCGAGGACAATCTCGGCGAGTGTCTCGCCGTGACGGGCGCCGAGCTCCAGGACGTCGCGGCCGGAAACCTGCGGCCGGGTGAGCTCGAGCGCGCGAAGGAGAACCTCGAAGGGCGCATGCTGCTCTCGCTCGAGAGCACGTCGAACCGCATGACCAGGCTCGGCAAGGCCCTCGTCACCGACACCGAGCTCGTGCCGGTCGAGGAGATCCTGCGGCGGATCAAGGCAGTCGGGCCGGAGGAGATCGCGGTCGCCGCCGCCGAGCTCTTCGCGCCCGAGGCGCTCTCGGCCGCAGGCATCGGGCCGCGCGAGACGAAGTTTCGCGCGGCGGTCGCGCGCTTCAGCCCCGCGCTCGCAGAGCGATGAAGGTCTGCCTCTACGGCGCCGCCGGCAAGGTCGGCACCGTGCTCGGGCCCGGCCTGGAGCGGGCCGGCCACGTCGTCGTCGACGGGCGGGCCACCGGCCCCGCGGGTTGCGACGTCGCAGTCGACGTCACGCGTCCCGACGCCGTGCAGGGGAACGCGGAGGCGTGCTTCGCCGCCGGGGTGCCGGTCGTCGTCGGCACGAGTGGCTTCGACACGGGCAAGCTCGACGCGGCGGCGGTGTCCGCCGGCGTCGCCTGCCTCTACGTCCCGAACTTCTCCCGCGGTGCCGTGCTGATGATGCGGTTCGCCGAGGAGGCGGCACGCGTCCTGCCCGACGCGGAGATCGTCGAGCTGCACGCCGACACCAAGGTCGACGCACCCTCCGGCACGGCGAAGGCGACCGCCGAGCGGATGGGCGGCTCGGTGCCGATCCATTCGATCCGGCTCCCGGGCCTCGTGGCGCACCAGGAGGTGATCCTCGGCGGACCGGGGGAGACGCTCACGATCCGGCACGACACGACGTCGCGCGAATCGTTCGTCCCAGGCGTCCTCCGCGCGATCGACGCGGTGCGGTCCCTGCCGCCCGGTCTCACCGTCGGCCTCGACGAGCTGTAGCGGCGAAGGCACCACCGGCGACCGAGCGAAACTGACCGCTCGCGGCTCGGAGTACAATCGCGAGCGTGCTCGGCGAGATCCTGACCGCAATGGTGACGCCGTTCCGACCGGACGGCTCGCTCGACCTGCCGGCGTTTCGCTCGCTCGGCGGGTTCCTGCTCGACAACGGCTCCGACGGGCTCGTCGTGACCGGGACGACAGGTGAGGCTCCGACGCTCACCGACGACGAGCGGTTCGCGCTCTACGAGGCTGCCGTCGAGGTCGCCGACGGGCGCGGCACGGTCGTCGCGGGCACGGGGACCTACTCGACGGCTCACTCGATCCACCTCACGCAGCGCGCCCACGAGCTCGGCGTCGACGGCGTGCTCGTCGTCACGCCCTACTACAACAGGCCTCCGCAGCGGGGGATCGTCGCGCACGTGGAGGCGGTCGCAGCCGCAACCGACAGGCCGGTCGTCTTCTACGACATCCCGTCGCGCGTGGTCGTCGACGCCGAGACCGAGACGATCTCCCGCCTCGCCGAGATCGAGAACGTGCGCGCGGTGAAGCAGGCGAAGCCGAGCCTCGAGGCGGCGCGGCACGTCGTCGACTCCGGGCTCGACCTGTACGCCGGCGACGACGATCTCGTCCTGCCGTTCCTCGAAGTCGGCGGTCGCGGCGGGATCTGCGTCCACACCCACATCGTGGGCCCGCGCGTGAAGGAGCTGGTGAGCGCGTACCGCGACGGGAACGTCGACCGCGCGCGGGAGCTCGACGCGGAGCTCCGCCCGGCGATCGAGCTGCTCCGCGTGCAGACGAACCCGATCGCGATCAAGCGTGCGCTCCAGCTGCTCGGGCACGAGGTCGGCGGTCTCCGGCTGCCGCTCGTCGAGGCCGACGAGTCCGAGACCGAGCAGATCCGCGGCTGCCTCGACCGCCTCGGCCTGCGCCAGGCCGTCGCGGCGTGATCGCCGACAGAGCCGAATAGACTTCGTTCGTGCAGGCGCTGCGCATCATCCCGCTCGGCGGGCTCGGCGAGGTCGGCAAGAACATGACCGTCTTCGAGTACGGCGACGAGCGGATCGTCGTCGACGCAGGGCTCGCGTTCCCGCGCGACGAGCACTTCGGCGTCGATCTCGTGCTCGCCGACGTCTCGTACCTCATGGACCGCCCCGTGCTCGCGGTCGTGCTGACACATGCGCACGAGGATCACGTCGGTGGGCTGCCGTACCTGCTGCGGGAGGTCGAGGTCGGCGAGGTGGTCGGCACCAAGCTGACGCTCGGGCTCGTCAAGTCGAAGCTCGACGAGCACGGGCTCGCGGCGTCCACGCGGCTCACGGAGGCGGAGCCCGGCGGGGCGACCATGCGCTTCGGGCCGTTCACGCTCGAGTTCGTCCGCATGGCGCACTCGATCCCCGACTCGATGGCGATCGTGATCGAGACCGAGGCCGGCCGGGTGCTGCACACGGGCGACTGGAAGCTCGACCACACGCCTGTCGACGGGCTCAAGACGGACGTCGGCGCGCTCGCCGACCTCGGCAACCGCGGCATCGACCTCCTGCTCGGCGATTCGACGAACGCCGAGAGGCCCGGAATGACGGGCTCGGAGCGACTCGTCGGCGAGGCGTTCCGGCAACTCATCCCGTTGCGGACGGGCCGCATCATCGTCGCCTCCTTCGCGTCGAACATGCACCGCGTCCAGCAGGCGGCGGAGGTTGCGATCGCCAACGGGCGCATGGTCGCAATCGTCGGGCGCTCGATGCGCAAGAACATGAACATCGCTCGCACGCTCGGGTACGTCGAATTGCCCGAGGAGGCCATCGTCTCGCCGAAGGAGGCGATGGAGCTCCCGCGCGACAAGGTGCTCATCCTCTGCACCGGGAGCCAGGGCGAGCCCATGTCCGCCCTGACGCGCATCGCGTACGGCGACCACCCGAACGTCACGGTCGAGAGCGGCGACACCGTGATCATCTCCGCGAAGCCGGTGCCGGGGAACGAGCTCCGCGTGCACGACTCGATCAACCGGCTCGCGCGCCTCGGCGCCGAGGTGCTCCACCAGGAGGTCGCGCCGGTGCACGTGTCGGGCCACGCCTGCGCCGAGGAGCTCAGGACGCTTCTCTCGCTCGTCCGGCCCCGCGCGGTGATGCCGATCCACGGGGAGTACCGGATGCTCGCCGCACACGGGCGGCTCGCGCGCGACGCGGGCATCCCCGAGTCGGGGGTCGTGATCGCGGAGAACGGCTCCGTCGTGGAGCTGACGCGCGACGGCGTGAAGCTCGCGGGCCGGGTCGACTCGGGGGTCACGTTCGTCGACGGTCTCGGTGTCGGCGACGTCGAGGACGTCGCGCTACGCGACCGGCGCCGGCTCTCGGAGGACGGCGTCCTGATCATCGTGACGACGGTCGCGCTGAGCGACGGCGGCGGCGAGATCGCGCCACCCGAGCTGATCGCGCGCGGCGTGGGGGAGGACCTCGAGCTGATCGACGACCTGCGCGACGAGGCGGAGCGGATCGCCCGCGACCTGGCGCGGGACGGCATCACGGAGATCAAGCTCGTCCAGGAGCACATCCACGACGGCATCGGCCAGGTCGTCTACGACCGGACGCGCCGCCGACCGATGATCCTTCCGGTCGTGATCGAGGTATGAACAACACGTCGGGCTGGGCGGACGTGCTGGAGGCGAACGGCACGACGCCGGCCACCGTCAGGCGGCTCGTCGGGCAGCTCCGTGCGTGCGAGGCGGCCGCGATCGCGTTCTGCCGCCTCCTCGAGCGCTGGGGTCGGGGCGATGCCGTGCCTGCGACCCCGGGCGCCCGGCAGGCGGCGTTCCGACACGCCGCCGATCGCGTGGAGACCGCCCTCGCGGGTCTCGAGCGGCCGCTCTCGGCGTACCTGCTCGAGCTCGAGCCCGAGCTGGCCGAGGGTCGCTCGTGGTACGGCGGCCCCGGCGCGGGCGAGCTCGTGGAGTGGCGTCCCGTCCTCGAGCGGGCGGGGGTGAGCGCCTGCCCGAACCGCGTCGCCGCGGTGTACCTCGAGCTGGCGGTGCTCGTCCGCGCCCTGCAAGGGCTCGAGGACGCGGCGCGGATGGAGGTCAGTCTCGACCGCTCGGCGCTCTGGGCGGGTCTGTTCGACCTACGCGACACCCTGCTCGGAACGACCGTCGACGATCTCCGGGCGCTCGCTGCCTGAGCTGCGCGTGGGCGTTAGGCCCGGGCGTACGCTGGGAAGGATGCAGATGGAGAGTCCCCCGACCCCGAAGGGAGCACCACGATGTCGGACCTCGAGCGCGACGAGCACGGCCCCGCCGACGGCGGCGCCGGTGGGATGGAGGGCGAGCACGACGGTGGGGCTGACGGCGGAGCCGACAGCGGCGCGGACGACGACACCCACGGGCCGGCCGACGGCGGTGCCGAGGGCGTGCCGGGAGAGCACGACGGTGGAGCCGACGGGGGCGCGGACAGCGGCGCCAACTGAGCCGACCGCGCATCGCGTCTCGTCGGGCGAGCGGTGACGATGAGCACGCTGCACCACGTCTCACGAACGACCGACGAGGGCCCGGCGCCGAGCCGGGCCCTCGCTCGCTGTGTGCCCGACCCCGACGCCTTCGCAGCGCTCTGGGGTCGAGCGGCGCTCCTCGCGACGGCAGCTGAGCTGCCGCGGCCGTTCGACGACCTCCTCGATCTCGACGCCGTCGACGAGCTGCTCTCCCGCCGCGGGCTCCGGACGCCGTTCCTGCGCATGGCGAAGGACGGCGTCGTCGTGCCCGGGTCGAGCTTCACGCGGCCGGGCGGGGTCGGGGCGGCGATTGCCGACCAGGTGGACGAGGCGGCGGTCGCGCGGCTCTTCGCCGACGGCACGACCATCGTCCTGCAGGCGCTGCACCGGATCTGGCCGCCGGTGATCGAGTTCGCCACGGACCTGCGAGCGGAGCTCGGCCATCCGGTGCAGGTCAACGCCTACGTGACGCCACCGTCCTCGCGCGGCTTCTCGGCCCACTACGACATCCACGACGTGTTCGTGCTCCAGATCGCGGGCGAGAAGCGCTGGATCGTCCACGAGCCGACGTTCGAGGCGCCGCTCCGCTCCCAGCCCTGGACGGAGCGCCGCGCCGACGTCGAGCGGACTGTCGTCGAGCAACGGCCGCTCCTCGACGTCGTGCTGCGGCCCGGCGATGCCCTCTATCTGCCGCGCGGCTTCATCCACGCGGCGGAGGCACTCGGCGAGACCTGTGCGCACCTCACCGTCGGCATCCACGTGATCACGCGTCACGCCCTCGTCGAGGCACTTGCGGCGCTCGCAGTCGACGACGTGGAGCTGCGGCGGTCGCTCCCGCTCGGTGTCGATCTCGACGACGCCGACGCTCTCGAGGACGACGTCCGCGCGACGGTCGCAGCGCTCACCGCGCACGCCGAGGACGTCGACGCCGACGTCGTCGCCGCGCAGGTGCGAAGCACCCTGTCGTCTTCTTCGCGTCCGTTGCCCGCGGCGCCGCTGGCCCAGGTCGCAGCTGCCCGGTCGGTCGGGCCGGGCACGCGCGTTCGGCTCCGGCCAGGGCTCGCGGCGCGCCTCGAGGAGTCGGGCGGCGAGACGCGACTCGAGGTCCCGACGGGCACGCTGCGGTACGACGAGGGCGTCGCTCCCGCGCTTCGCCTGCTCGTCGACGGCGAGACCCATGTCGTCTCGTCGCTGCCGGGCGACACCGACGCGGTGCGTGACCTCATCGCCGCGCTCCTGCTCGAGAGCGTCGTCGTCCCCGTCGACGACTGAGTGTCGGCCGTCAGCCCGTCCCGATGAGCGCGAACGAGCGTTGCGCACCGGCCGCGGAACGGCGCGGCGATCAGTTGCACGGAACGGCGGCACCCGCCCGGTTCTTCGTGCTCGTCGAGCAGCCCGGTGCCTGGGGACGGAACGCAGTCGGCGACTGGCGCCTCGATCACCCCGCGCGCACGCGCCTGCTCCAGCGCACGAACGCCGCCGGGGGGCGCCTGCTGCTGATCCGGCGGCTCCATCGAGAGCCGGGAAGTCCGCGACGCTGGGCGCTCGTGGACGTGCGCCCGGGCTCAGAAGCCTCGTGGTGGGGCACCTTCGACGACGACGCGGAGCTCGACGCACTCGATCCGCGGCAGCCCATGGGCGAGCCGTCGCGCGACCCGGTCTTCCTCGTCTGCACGCACGGGCGGCGCGACGCCTGCTGCGCCCAACGGGGCTGGCCGGTCGCGGCCACGCTGACGGAGGCCTTCCCCGACTGGGTCTGGCAGTGCTCCCACGTCGGGGGCGACCGGTTCGCCGCGAACCTCGTCGCGCTGCCGGAAGGGCTGTACTACGGACGCCTGTCGCCCGAGAGCGCGCTCGAGGTCGCCCGGTCGCATCTCGAGGGACGGGTGACCCAATCGGCGCTGCGAGGGCGGTCGTGCTTCGTCCCGGTGGTCCAGGCGGCGCAGCACTACGCCCGCGTCTCGCTGGACGTCGATCCGATCGACGCGCTACAGCCGCTCGGCATCGACCGCCACGGGAACGGCATCGTGGAGGTGCGCCTCGCGAATTGGACCGACGACGTGCGCGTCGTCGTCCGCGAGGGCGTCTCGCCGCCCATCGAGCGACTCACGTGTGGCGCGGGCGAGCCCACGACGATTCGCACCTGGGAGCTCCTGGAGCTCGAGAGTCGCCGTTCGTAGCACCGTACGATGGCGCGGTGCCCCCGCGCGTCACGGTGGTCGGCTCGATCAACCTCGACCTCGTCGTGCAGGTGGACCGCCTCCCGGAGCGTGGCGAGACGGTCGGAGGCGGCACCTTCGCGCGGGTTCCGGGCGGCAAGGGCGCCAACCAGGCGGTCGCCTGCGCGCGACTCGGAGCCGAGGTGACGATGGTCGCCGCGGTGGGGCGCGATCCGTTCGCCACGGAGGCGCTCGAGGCCTTGCGCGAGGCCGGAGTGACGCTCGTGCTCGACGAGGTCGACGAGCCGACGGGCGTCGCGCTGATCCAGGTGGACGGCAAGGGCGAGACGACGATCTCCGTGGCGCCCGGTGCGAACGGGACTCTCGGCGCGGTCGAGCTGCCGCCGCACGACGCGGTGCTCTGCCAGCTCGAGGTGCCGGACGAGGCCGTGCTCGCGGCGTGGGAGGGCTGCACCGGCCTCTTCTGCCTGAACGCCGCGCCCGCGCGACCGATCGCCGTGGACGCCGACCTGACGGTCGTCAACCAGCTCGAGCTCGACGCGCTGACACGCCGTGACGGCCTCGTCGCGCTGACGCTCGGCGCGGAGGGCGCGGTGCTCCTGGAGGACGAGCAGGAGATCGCCCGCGCCGCGCCACCACCGGTCGATGCGGTCGACGGCACCGCCGCGGGCGACGCGTTCACGGCCTGCCTGCTCGTGTCGCTGCTCGAGGAGCGCGGGGAGGCCGAGTCGCTGCGCCGCGCCTGCGCCGCCGGCGCCCTCGCCGCATCGCGGCTCGGCGCGCAGCCGTCGCTCCCGCGCGCCGCCGAGGTCGACGCGATCCTCCGCCCCTGAGTGCGGGGCGAGTCAGCCGCCGCGGGTGCTGAGCGCGCCGGACAACGCTTGTGTTCAAGTAACACAAGCGCGGCGCCGCAGCAGACGGGCGAAAGGCGCTTGTGTTGAAGTAACACAAGCGTTGTCAGGGCCGCTCGCTGCGCCGCCGACGATAATCGCGCGATGAGCCCGCTCCCGATCGTCCTCGACTGCGACCCCGGTCACGACGACGCGATCGCGCTTCTGCTCGTGCTCGCGAGCCCCGAGCTCGACCTCCTCGGCGTGACGACGACGTACGGGAACCAGACGCTCGAGAAGACGACCGCGAACGCGCTCCGGGTGCTCGAGCTCGCCGGTCGCACCGACGTGCCGGTCGCCTCCGGCGCCGACCGCCCGCTCGAGCGTGAGCTCGTCGTCGCCGCTCACGTCCACGGCGAGAGCGGGCTCGACGGGCCGGCGCTGCCGGCGCCGACCATGGCGCCGGTCTCGACCGACGCGGTCGCCTGGATCGCGGCAGCGGTGGAGGCGGCCGGACGGCCCGTGACCCTCGTGCCCACAGGCCCGCTGACGAACGTGGCGCGCTACCTCGAGCGCCACGGCACGGACGGGATCGCGCAGATCGTCGTCATGGGAGGGGCGATCGCCGAGGGCAACATGACGCCGGCCGCCGAGTTCAACGTCTGGGCCGACCCGGAGGCCGCCGCGCTCGTCTTCGCAGCCGACGTCGACGTGACGATGATCGGGCTCGACGTCACGCACGAGGCCGTCACCGGGCCCGACGTCCAACGACGGCTGGCCGAGACCGGCACGATCGGCACGTTCGTCTCCCAGCTCGTCGACTTCTTCAGCGTCTACCACCGCGAGACCTACGGGTGGGAGGGAGCACCGATCCACGACGCGGTCACGGTCGCCCACCTGCTCCGCCCGGGGCTCGTGGAGACGAGGCTCCGCAACGTCGAGGTCGAGACGGTGTCCGAGCTCTGTCGCGGTCGCACCGTCGTCGACCTCTGGCAGCGGACCGACCGGCCGAAGAACGTCCACGTCGGCGTCGACCTCGACGCGCCCGCGTTCTTCGACCTCCTGGTCGAGCGAATCGCACGGCTGGACGCGTAGGTTGCCGTCATGGACGTGACCGTCTTCGTGGAGGTGCCGTCCGGCTCGCGCAACAAGTACGAGGTCGACGCGGCGACGGGCCACATCGTGCTCGACCGTCGGCTCTTCACCTCCATGAGCTACCCGGCCGACTACGGCTTCGTCGAAGGGGCGCAGGGAGAGGACGGCGACCCGCTCGACGCGCTCTGCCTCGTGGGCGAGCCGACCTTCCCGGGCTGTCGGATCCCCGCCCGGATCGTCGGCGTCTTCCACATGACCGACGCCAAGGGACCCGACGAGAAGATCCTCTGCGTCCCGCTCAAGGACCCCGCCTGGATGCGGATCCACGACGTGCACGACATCCCGCCCGAGCTCCGCAACGAGATCGAGCATTTCTTCCAGGTCTACAAGGATCTCGAGGAGGAGAAGGTCGAGACGCGCGGCTTCGGCAACCGGGCAGAGGCGGAGGTCGTGGTCGCGGAGGCGATGGTCAGAGCGAGTTGAGCTCGCGCAGGTGGCCGACTCGAAGTCGGACACCCGGGATTCGCAGGAGACACCCCGGGCGCGCAGAAGCACGAAAGCCCATGGCGACTCGCAAGAAGCGCGCGGCACCCGCGCGGACGCGGAAGCCGCGCAGCCCGGCGCGCGTCCGCAAGCGCGCGAAGAAGACCCGCGGGCATCACCATCCCGAGCTCTGGGGCCTCGGCCTGCTCGCGGTCGGGCTCCTGCTCGCCACGATCGTCTGGCTCGGCTGGGAGGGCGGTCCCGTCGGCGCACGCCTCTCGGACTGGCTCGAAGCGGCGCTCGGCGCGGCCGCGCCACTCGTCCCGTTCGTCCTGCTCGCGATCGGAGGGCTGATGCTCGTCCGCAGCGAGCTCGTCGACCTGCGGCCGTTCCGCACGGGCCTCGTCGTCGGCCTCGCCGGGCTGCTCGTCGCCCTCGGCGCGGATCACGGAGGGGCGCTCGGCGCCGCACTCGGCGGCGGGGTCGCGCGCATCCTCGGTGAACCGGGCGCGCTGATCGTCGGCGTCGCGCTCGTGCTCGCCGGCGTCCTGCTCGTGACGGGCGCCTCGGCCGGTGCGCTGCTCCGCCGGTCGGGTCACGCGGTCCGTCGGGCGGGCACGGCGGCACGCCGGTCGCTGGACAGCCTCGAATGGGGCGACTGGAGCGACGACGAGACGCCGCTGGAGCCCTCCTCGCGGATCGAGACGCCGGCGCGACACGCGCCTCCGCTCGACGGCATGGAGGCGTACCCGGACGTCGTGGCACCCGGCCCCTTTGCCGCCGAGCCGCCACCGCTGCTCTCGCCCGAGCCCGAGGAGCAGACGACCGGCGAGGACACCGACCTCGACTTCGACGCGCCCGCGACGGCCGCCTACCGGCTTCCGGATCGCTCGCTCCTGAAGGCGAGCCCACCCGCCCGCGGCGACTCGGCCGACGTCAGCGAGCGCACCGCAGAGGTTCTCGTCCAGACGCTCCGGAACTTCGGCGTCGAGGCGACGATCGTCGGGACGATCGCCGGGCCTCGCGTCGTGCGCTACGAGCTCCAGCTCGCGCCGGGCACGAAGGTCTCGAAGGTCGCCGGGCTCAAGGACGACCTCTCGTACGCCCTCGCGACGACAGAGATCCGGATCCTCGCGCCGATCCCCGGCAAGCAGGCGGTCGGCGTCGAGGTGCCCAACCTGGCGCCCCGGATGGTGACGCTCGGCGACATCTACGACGACCTGCCCGGCTCGGCGAGCCCGCTCTCGGTCTGGCTCGGCAAGGACATCTCGGGAAACGCCGTCTGGACCGACCTCGCGCGGATGCCGCACCTCCTCATCGCCGGCACGACGGGGTCGGGCAAGTCGGGCTGCATCAACACGCTCCTGACCTCGATCCTGCTCCGGGCGACGCCGGACGACGTGCGGATGATCCTGATCGACCCGAAGCGGATCGAGCTCAACTTCTACGAGTCGATCCCGCACCTCCTGACGCCGGTCGTGTCGAGCCCGAAGGAGGCCTCGGCGGTCCTCCACAACGTCGTCGCCGAGATGGAGCGCCGCTACGAGCGCCTCTCCCTGGTCCGCGCCCGGAACCTCCCCGAGGCGAACCGGACGTTCCGAGCCCGCGGCGAGGACCCGCTCCCCTACTTGCTGGTCGTGATCGACGAGCTCGCCGATCTGATGATGGTCTCGCCGCAGGCGGTCGAGGACGCGATCATCCGCCTCGCGCAGAAGTCTCGCGCGGTCGGGATCCACCTCGTGCTCGCGACGCAGCGCCCGTCGGTGGACGTCATCACGGGAATGATCAAGGCCAACGTCCCGAGCCGGATCGCCTTCGCGGTCTCGAGCCAGACCGACTCGCGCGTGATCCTCGACGGCTCGGGGGCGGAGAGCCTCCTCGGCCAGGGCGACATGCTCTTCAAGCCGCTCGGCACCTCGCGGCTCCAGCGCGTGCAGGGCGCGTTCGTGACCGAGGACGAGATCGCGCTCATCGTCGAGCAGTGCCGCGCGCAACGCGGCCAGCAGCTCGACGAGACGCTCCTCGAGCTGCCGGAGGCGCCTCCGAGCGAGGACGGCGACGACCTCGACTTCGACCCGGACGAGGATCCGCTGCTCGACCGGGCGATCGAGATCGTCGTCCAGACCCAGACAGCCTCCGTCTCGCTCCTGCAGCGGCGGCTGCGGGTGGGCTACACGCGGGCGGGACGGCTGATCGACATGCTCGAACGGCGCGGGATCATCTCGGGCTACGAGGGGTCGAAGCCGCGGCGGGTGCTCGTCGAGGAGCATCAGCTGGCGTCGGTGATCGGGCCTGCCTGACGCACTCGGTCCCGCCGGTTCCTAACAACTCGCGCCCCGGAGCACGTCTATTCTTCGGCGGTTGCGGCTGCGGTCCAACTTCGTGTTCAATCCCGCGTCACAGAGGCGGGAGGCTCCGTCAATGAACCATCAAGGAGGGTAAGTGGCGATTCGTAAATGGATGGTCGTCGCGTCGCTCGCGCTCGTCGCGGTCGTCGCACTGACCGTCGCCTCGATCGGCTCGGCCAAGCCCGCGGCACCCGCGAAGTTCCGC
This sequence comes from uncultured Actinomycetes bacterium, assembly GCA_963791895.1. Lineage (GTDB taxonomy): Bacteria > Actinomycetota > Thermoleophilia > Gaiellales > Gaiellaceae > Gaiella. The sequence continues at coordinate 150,670 of CAWBTY010000018.1, read as the reverse complement.
GTGGCGCTCGTGACCGACATCGGCGGGCTCAACGACAAGGGCTTCAACGCCTCGGCGTACGCAGGGCCTCAAGCAGGCGTCAGGCGAAGCTGGCGTCGAGGGACGCGTCTTCATCTCGAAGTCGGCGGCCGACTACATCCCGAACCTGTCGGCCGGCGCCAGGGGCTACGACATGGTCATCGCGGTCGGCTTCCTCATGGCCGACACGACGGCCGCGGTCGCGAAGCGGTTCCCGGACGTCAAGTTCGGCATCGTCGACGTGAGCGCTCCCTTCATGAAGGGCAAGCCGAAGAACGTGCGCGGCATCGTCTTCGCCGAGCAGGAGGCAGGCTGCCTCGCCGGCGTCGCCGCCGCCTCGGTGTCGAAGACGAACGTGATCGGCTCGGTCGGCGGTCTCAAGATCCCGCCCGTCGACGCGTTCATCGCCGGCTACCAGTTCTGCGCGAAGAAGGTCAAGCCGGGCATCACGACCCTCAACGGGTACTCGCAGGACTTCGTCGCCCAGGACAAGTGCAAGGAAGTCGCGCTGAACCAGACGGGCGAGAACGCCGACGTGGTCTTCCAGGTCGCCGGTGGCTGTGGCCTCGGCGCGCTGCAGGCCGCGAAGGAGCAGGCGAAGTGGGGCATCGGCGTGGACAACGACCAGGGCTTCCTGGGCACGCACGTCCTCACGAGCGCCACGAAGAAGGTCAACGTGGGCGTCTACGAGACGATCAGGCTCGGGAAGACCGCTGCCTTCAAGGGCGGCGTCGACACGACGTTCAACGTGAAGAACAAGGGTGTCGGCTTCGGCAAGCTGAGCACCAAGGCCCCGAACCGCATCGCCCTGGCGAACCGCCTCGGCAAGTGGTCGCGGGACCTCGCGAGCGGCAAGGTGAAGCCGCCTCGCACCGTCGCCGGCTAACGCCACGACTGAAACGAGCGTCTGCGGGCGGGCCTCAGGGCCCGCCCGCCGCGTTTCAGGGGCTCGCGGCCCGGGTACTACGACGCGCAATGACGGCGAGACGAGCAGCCGTCGCCTTCGCGTCCGCCGTACTCGGCGTCTCCCTCCTCGCCGGGTGCGGCGGTGACGAAGGCACGAGGCTCGAGGAAGCGGGCGTTCGCGAGTAGCTCGATCGCGGGGCGCGTTAGCCTGGGTCGATGGCGAACGTGCCGAGTCGGCTCCGGCTCGTCGCCCGCACAGGGCATCCGAGCTTCCTCGACCTGCCGTGGGACGAGCCCCTGGCCAACTGGACGTCGGACCGCCTCGTCGACGTCGTGCGGGGGATCAGCCGTCACGTCGTGCGGTTCGTCGAGTACGACGGCGCGCTCTACGCGCTGAAGGAGCTTCCCGAGCGGCTCGCGTGGCGCGAGTATCGGCTGCTGCTGGCGCTGGCGGAGCGGGGCATGCCCGTCGTGGAGGTCGTCGGCGTCGCCGCCGGGCGCGGCGACGAGCTGGAGGCCGTCCTGATCACCCGCCACCTGGACTACTCGCTGCCGTTTCGCACCCTCTTCGCGCGCGCCGCGGTCAGCGACCTCCGTGACCGCCTCCTCGACGCGGGAGCGGAGCTCCTCGTCAGGCTTCACGTCGCCGGCTTCTTCTGGGGCGACTGCTCGCTCTCGAACACGCTCTTCCGCCGTGACGCGGGTGCGCTGACCGCCTATCTCGTCGACGCGGAGACGGGCGAGCTGCATCCGACGCTGAGCGACGGTCAACGCGACCACGATCTGGAGATCGCGCGCGAGAACCTCGTCGGCGAGCTGCTGGACGTCGGCGCCGAGTTCGGCGTCGAGCACGAGCGGCCCCCGGAGGAGACCGCGGACGAGCTCGTCGAGCGCTACGGCCGGCTGTGGGAGGAGCTCGTGCGGGAGGAGGTGTTCGGGCCAGACGAGCGCTACCGGATCGACGATCGCCTCCACCGGCTGAACGAGCTCGGCTTCGACGTCGAGGAGCTCGAGCTCGTCGCCGGGCCCGAGGGCTACCGCCTGAAGCTCAACCCGCGCGTCGTCGAGCCCGGACACCACCGGCGGCGCCTCCTCGAGACGACGGGCCTGCGCGCGCAGGAGAAGCAGGCGCGGCGGCTGCTCAACGACCTCGCGCGGTACCGCGCCTACCTCGAGGACGCGGGCGGGCGCCCGTTGCCCCCGAGCGTCGCTGCGGCGCGTTGGCTGATGGACGTCTTCGAGCCGGCGATCGCGGCGATCCCGCCGGAGCTCCACGGAAAGCGGGAGGCGGCCGAGATGTTCCACGAGATCCTGGAGCACCGCTGGTACCTCTCGCAGCAGAGTGGCAAGGACGTCGGCCTGCTGCCGGCGGTCGAGTCGTACGTCGAGACCGTGCTGCGAAACGTGGACTACGAGCGCACCGTGCTGGAGGAATGACCGCTCGGGTCTGCACGTAGCCCGCTCACTTGCCCTCGATCGTGCCTCCCAGCGAGGCGCCCACGGCCTGCGGGCTGTCGTGCACCGTGTTCTCGCCCAGCCTGATCTGGGCCCAGAAATGTGACTGGATCGCGACGCCCTGCCTCGTCCGGTCGTCGGAGGTGGGATCAGGCGTGACGTCGCGCACGCGGTTCCGATCCACGAGGCAGTGCGAGTAGTCGCCGCAGAAGATCCCGACCCCGCGCGCCTCGTCGACCTCGTTCTCCTCGACGGCGCCGTCGGACATCTCGGTCATGGTGATCGCCCGTAACTCCGTCGCCGAGACGCGGTTGTCGCGCACCATCACGCGCGCGAAGTGGACGACGATGCCCTCGAGCCCGCCCTGCACGGAGCAGCCCTCCACGAGGCTCGGAGCAAGGTCGAAGCCGAAGGAGATGTCGATCCCCTGGGCGTACGCGTTCGGCCGCGAGCGAATCTCGCAGTCGCGGATCTCGACCGAGCTGCGGCGGACGTTGATCCCGTCGAGCTCGGCCCCCTCGACTCTCACCCCGTCGAGCACGACGGCGTCGGCTCCGTCGACGTGAATGCCGTGCTCACCCCCGCGCACCGTGACGTCGCGCACCTCGACGTCGTCCGCGGTGATCACGATGCCGCCCTCGACGACGGCGCCGGGCTCGCCCACCAGGCGCTGCGCGCTCGTGAGGACGAGCGGGCCCTCGTGGATCCCTCGCGCGAGCCGGTACGTCGGAGGCTGCATCGACCAAGCCGCGCCGAGCGACAGGAGCGCGACGAGCGACGCTGCCGCCGCCAGGGCGACGCCACCGCGGCCGAGCTCGCCGCTCTCCTCGGCGTACGTGAGCCGGGCCGTGGGCAGGAGCGCGTGCGTCAGCACCTGCGCGACGAGCCACGAGCCCGTGTAGAGCGCCAGCGCCGGCCAGAGCGGCGCCCCGACGGAGAGCAGCTGCGCGACGGCGAGCGTCAGGACGAGCTCGAGCAGCCCGAGGGGTACGGCCGCCCACGCGGGCTGGTAGTCGAGGAATCGCTGGTACAGCGTCGCGTCGAGGAGCAGCCCGACGGCGACCATGCAGCCGACGAGCTCGAGCGGCCACCACTCGCGGACGATCGGCGCGAGCACGAGGGCGACGAGGAATGGCAGCGCTGCGGCGGCCAGCCGCGACTCGACGCGACCCCTCAGCGTGTACGACATCGTCTCGACCGTAGGAGGAACCGGCGGGCGACGTACTTCATGCCCGCCAGCGTATCGGCGGCCGGGTACGCCCACTGGGCCGCGACGCCCGCGAGCGCGAGCGACCGGGTCGCATCGCAGAGGGGGCCGACGCTCGCGTCCGGCTCGAGCACGATCCAGCCCCGAACGGTGTCGAGCCCGTGCTCGCAGGCGAGGTCGCGGAGGAGGGGATCCTGGTCGTAGCCGCGCAGGAAGCCCGTCGCGCAGATCACCTGGTCCACGCGCTCGTGGTCGGGCTCGCGCGAGACGTGGAAGCGGTGCTCCGCCCTGGCCCGCTCGAGCGGCTCGTCCCAGGCCCGGCCGGGTGGGTACGAGGGCGCCCCGAACTCCGCGAGCAGCTCCGCCCGCCGCGGGGCCGGTGTCTCGTGGAACGCGCGAAGCCCGCGTTTCGCAAAGAAGGGACGCTCGACATTGAGCGGTCGCCGGAGCGGCTCACGCCTGCGAATCGAGACGACGCTCGCGCCTGCCCCGAGCGCGTTCAACCACTCCGTCGCTGCCGCCATCCCGGCGCCGACGACGGCGACACGTCCCGCATAGTCGTGCGGCTCGTAGGCGTGCACCGCTCGGGCATCTGCCCGGAGCTCGTCTGGCATGGCGAGCCCGGGGTGGCCCGTCGCGAGCAGGACGTGGCGGAACGTCCCGTGCCCGTCGAGCTCGAAGCCGCCACTGACGGCGCGGACGCGGGAGACGCGAGTGGGCCGGAAGCTCTCGTCCCAGGCGGTCCGGACGCGCAGCTCCTCGACGTGGGCGAGGAACTCCGCGACCGACGGCCGGTACCGGTTGCAGACGGTCTGCAGCAACGGTGCGACGGCGCGGCGCCGCCGTGCCTCGCGCACGGCCAGGCCGGGAAAGCTTCGCGCGTAGCAGTGACCGTCGCTCTCCGAGCGCATCGATGCCTGCCTGATCGCCGCCGCGCGGGGGCGCCAGCGGGCCACGGGGTCGGGGTCGTCGTCGAAGACCGCGATCTCGGCCGGCTCGAGCCCTGCGTGCCGCAGGGTGACGTACGCGGTGAATCCGGCCAGCCCGCCGCCGACGATCGCGTACACGAACGCGACCTACTTGACGGAGCCGGCGAGCAGACCCTCGACGAAGTACCGCTGGAAGGCGAAGAACACGGCGAGCGGAATGATGAGCGAGACGAACGTCGCGGGCGCGATCAGCTCGATGTTGGCACCGAACTGCCGCAGCTGCGAGAAGATGGCGACCGTGATCGGCTGGGTCTCGCGGCCGAACGTCAGCGCCACGAGCAGGTCGTTCCACGTCCACAGGAACTGGAAGATCGCGAGCGAGGCGATCGCCGGGAGGCCGAGCGGCAGGATCAGCCGGACGAAGATCCGGACCTCGGACGCCCCGTCGATCCGCGCCGCCTCCATCAGGTCTCTCGGGATCCCGATGAAGAAGTTCCGGAGGAGAAAGATCGCGAAGGGCAGCCCGAACGCCGTGTGGAAGAGGATCAGGCTGAGCGAGGTGTCGAAGATCCCGAGGGTGTTGTACAGCGAGAAGATCGGGATCAGCGCCATCTGCAGCGGCACGACGAGGAGCGCGATCACGAGGATGAAGAGCCAGTCGCGGCCCGGGAACTCGAGCCAGGCGAAGGCGTACGCCGCCATCGAGGCGACCATGATCGGCAGGACGGTGCCGCCGATGGCGACGATGACCGTGGTGAAGAGGGCCGAGGTGATGGTGTCGTTGTCGAAGACCGCCTCGTAGTTCTCGAACGTCACCTTGCTGGGCTCCGAGAAGAGCTGCCACCAGCCCTGTTCCGCAAAGTCGTCGGGGGAGAGGAGGGAGGTGAGGAAGAGCCCCAGGGTCGGCACGAGCCAGAGCAACCCGAGGACGAGGAGGACGAAGTACACGGGCGTCCGCCCGAAGAAGCGGACGATCCGCGCCGAGAGCCGGTCGTCGCTGATGTCGGGGACTGCCGCGGCGTCGGTCGCCATCAGGCCTCCCTCCGGAACCGTCGGATGTTGAGCGCGAGGATGGGGATGACGAGCAGGAAGATGAAGACGGCGATCGCGGAGCCCACGCCGAAGTCGTTCGAGCCGCCGAACGCCGTCCGCCACATCTGCAGGGCGAGCACGGTCGCGTCGTCCTGGACGGAGCCGGGCGCGATCGCGATCACGATGTCGAACACCTTGAGGACGTTGATCAGCATCGTGATGAAGACGACCGTCAGCACGGGCGCGAGCAGCGGCACGGTCACCCTCCGGAAGACCTGCCATTCGGTGCCGCCGTCCGTGCGCGCCGCCTCGAGCACGTCGCGGGGGATCGCGGCGAGGCCGGCCGCGATGACGACCATCGCGAAGCCCGCCCAGATCCACAGGTAGGAGATCAGGATCGAGGGGGTGATGAGCTTCTCGCCGAGCCAGGTGACGCCCGCGAACGGGGTGGCGAACGTCTCCGAGCCGATCGCGACGCGGTAGTCGCCCGGCTCGACGTCGTCGAAGGCGAACGTCCCGTCGTTCTCGGTCACGGCTTCCGCGACGGCGCGGCCGCTCCCGCTCCCCGGGCGCAGCTCGACCGTCACACCCGGCAATCCGAGCTCCTCGGTCTCGACTTCACCGGCGGTGCCGCCGCCCGGCTTGAAGTCCCGCCAGACGACCCCCGTGATCCCACCCTGCAGGGGCTCCGGAACCACCGCCTGCACCGCGTCCTCCGGCACCTCGTCGGAGCTGATCGCGGTGAGCCCGAGCAGCGGCACGTCACCGGGTGCGACCGGCGCCGCGACCCGGATCCCGCCCTGAGCGGTCCCCTCGAGCGCGTCCGAGGACGGTCGGGCGCCGGACAGCACGCCGCTCGAGCCGCCGACCGCGTCCTTCACGACCCCGATCCCGGCGTTCAGGGCGCCCTGGTCGGGATCCTGGATGTACACGATGCGCCAGGTGATCCCGGCCGCGAAGGCCGAGATCGCCATCGGCATGAACACCGCGGTCTTGAACGCCACCGACCCGCGGATCCGCTCGGTGAGCACGGCGAAGACGAGCCCCACCGACGTGACGAGCGCCGGCACGACCAGCACCCAGATCGCGTTGTTCTTGATCGCGGTGACGATGACGTCGCTGGTGAAGAGCGCCTCGTAGTTGTCGAGGCCGACGAACTCGTCACCCGACTCGTCGAAGAAGCTCCTCCAGATCGTCTTGAGCGTCGGGTAGAGGATCCAGACGCCGAGGAAGATCGCCGCAGGGGCCAGGAACCCGGCGGCGAGCGCGTACTTGCGCCAGCCACCGGGCTCGGCGGCCTCGGGGGCCGGGATCGCGGGGGGCTCCCCCGCGACCGACGACCCGGCCCCGCTCATCTCGCGCCCCGGCGCCGCACCGGGCTAGCCGAACGCCTCCGCCGCCGCATCCTCCATCTGCTGCGTGATCCCGTCGATGTCGTCCGGGTTCTGGACGAAGTCCTGGAACAGCTTGAAGAGCCCCTGGCCGACGGTGCCGCCGAAGGCAGCCGGCTGCAGGTCGGAGAGGTCGAAGCGGAAGACCTCGGCCTCGCCGATCGCACCGGCGGTCGTCTGCTGGATCGCGTCCGGGTACGTGCCCGAGTCGAGATCCTGGTTCAGCGAGGCGAAGCCTCCGAGCTCGGCCCAGATCTCCGCCGCCTCGACCGTCGTCAGGTAGCGGACGAACGCCTGCGCGGCCGGGCTGTCCTTGAACATCACGACGGTGTCGCCGGCGCCGACGACCGACGCCGCCGAGTCGTTGATCGCCGGGAAGGCGAAGACGTTGTAATCCGTCTCGGGCTCGAGGTCGGACTCGACCGCGCCCGGCACGAAGTCGCCCTCGATCACCTGCGCCGCCTTCGGGCTCGCGGAGAACACGTTCGAGACCGAGGTGGGGAAGTCCGTCTGCAGGGCACCCGTGGTCCCGCCGACGACGTTCTCGGTGTTGCCGACGACCTTCGCCATCTCTGCGAGCGCGTCCTTGACCGACTGGTCGGTCCACGCGATCTCGTGCGTCGCGAGCTGGTCGTACTTCTCCGGGCCTGCCGTCCGGAGGTAGATGTTCTCGAACAGGTCGGTGAGCGTCCAGCCGTCCGCGCCGCCGATCGAGTAGGCGGGCGTGCCGGAGGCACTGATCGTGTCGGCCGCGGCGAGGAAGTCGTCCCACGACTCCGGCGGCTCGACCCCCGCCTCCTCGAAGGCGGCGACGTTGTACCAGACGAGCGACTTGTTGGCGGCCTTGAAGAGGAAGCCGTACAGCGTGTCGTCGACCGTCCCGAGCTGGACGGCCGATTCGCCGAGGTTCGTCTCGACGTCCTCGCGTGCGAAGTCGATCGGCTGCAGGGCGTCCTGCTCGGCGAAGTCGCGCACGAGCCCGGGTTGCGGCAGCAGGGCGATGTCAGGCGGGTTGCCGCCCTCGACGGCGGTCGAGAGCTGGGTCGGCAACTGGTCGCCCGCCGAGGTGTAGTTCACCGTGACGTCGGGATTCTCCTCGGTGAAGCCGTCGATCACCGCCTGGAACGCCTCCTGCTCGGCGCCCGTCCAGACCGCGGTCACGGCGAGGGTGCCCGAGACGTCGCCGCCTTCGCTGCCACTGTCCCCGTCGTCGCCGCCGCACCCCGCGGCGACCAGCGCGAGTGCCGCAGTCAGTGCAAGCGCGGCTACGCGCCAGCGATGTCTCCTCGTCATGAACCCGCTCCCTTCGTCTCGTCGTAGATTCCGAGCCCCGTGTCGGGGTCGAAGAAATGGAGTGCCCGGGTATCGACCGCCACCTCGACCGGCTCGCCGGCACCGACGCGCGAGCGCGCGCCGAAACGTCCCACGAGCGTCGCCTCCTCCGTCGGCTCGATGTCGGCCGCGCTCTGACCCGCGTCGTGCGCGATCTCCCGTACCTCGTCGGTGACGGCGGGCCGGGCGTCGATCGTGAAGTGGGCCATCACCTCGGACCCGAGCGCCTCGCGCAGCGTCATCGTTCCCTGGAGGCGCGGCCCGTCCGGCGTCTCCGCGAGCGACGCGTCCTCGAGATCCTCCGGGCGGATCCCGAGGACGACCGTCCGCCCTTCGAAGGCCCTCAGGGCGGGACGGGCGGAGAGCGCCTCCGGACCGAGCGCGACCTTCTGCGACCCGAATGTCGCGACGAGGTCACCGTCGCGCCCGTCGAGCGTCGCCTCGAGCAGGTTCATCGCCGGGCTGCCGATGAACCCACCGACGAACAGGTTGAGAGGACGGTCGTAGAGCTCCTGGGGGGTCGCCACCTGTTGCAGCTCCCCCTTGCGCATCACGGCCACGCGATCGCCCATCGTCATGGCCTCGACCTGGTCGTGCGTGACGTAGATCGTCGTCACGCCGAGGTCGGTCTGCAGCTTCGAGATCTCGGCCCGGGTCTGGACGCGGAGCTTCGCATCGAGGTTCGAGAGCGGCTCGTCCATCAGGAACGCGGCCGGCTCTCGCACGATCGCGCGGCCCATCGCGACCCGCTGCCGCTGCCCCCCGGACAGGTTGCGCGGCTTGCGGTCGAGGTGGTCTTCGAGGCCGAGGATCTTGGCCGCGTCGTGCACCTTCCGCTCGACCTCCGACTTCGGCACCTTCCGCAGCTTGAGCCCGAACGCGATGTTGTCGTAGACGGTGAGGTGCGGGTAGAGCGCGTAGCTCTGGAACACCATCGCGATGTCGCGGTCACGTGACGGGACGTGATTGACGACCCGGTCCCCGATCCGCAGGGTGCCCTCGGAGATCCCCTCGAGCCCGGCGACCATGCGCAGGGCGGTCGTCTTGCCACAGCCGGAGGGGCCGACCAGAACCATGAACTCCCCGTCCTCGACGTCGAGGTCGAGGTCCGAGACGGCTCTCGTTCCGTCGGGATAGACCTTCGCGACGTCCGTGAAGGTGACGGCTGCCATGCGCTAGGAGCCTGTCATATCACCCCCGGGATGCCAAATGCAGCGGCTTCCGCTCCGCGCCTGCCGGACTTCCGGACGAATATGATCGCGCGGATGTCCGCCCGGCCCCAGGTGCTCGAGATGCGCTCGATCACGAAACGCTTCCCGGGGATCGTCGCGAACGACGGCGTGAGCTTCGACCTGATCGAGGGCGAGGTGCACGCCCTGCTCGGCGAGAACGGGGCCGGCAAGTCGACGCTGATGAACATCCTCTACGGGCTCTACCACCCCGACGAAGGGGAGATCTCGATCAAGGGCAAGCCGGTGCGGCTCGGATCCCCGAACGCCGCGATCGAGGCCGGCGTCGGCATGGTGCACCAGCATTTCATGCTCATCCCGGTGATGACCGTCGCGGAGAACATCGTCCTCGACGAGGAGCCGACCCGCCAGGGCGTCCTGCTCGACATGGGGGAGGCCGAGCGGCGCGTGCGCGAGATCTCCGACCGGTACGGCCTCGCCGTCGACCCGGCGGCCCGCATCCAGGACATCACGGTGGGCCAGCAGCAGCGGGTCGAGATCCTGAAGGCGCTCTACCGCGAGGCGGACATCCTCGTGCTCGACGAGCCGACCGCCGTCCTGACGCCGCAGGAGGCGCAGGACCTCTTCGAGGTCGTCCGCTCGCTCACGGCGCGCGGCAAGTCGGTCGTCTTCATCTCGCACAAGCTGAACGAGGTGCTCGAGGTCGCCGACCGGATCACGGTGCTGCGTCGCGGGAAGCTGGTCGAGACGCTGCCGGCCGAGGGCGCGACCGAGGCGAGCCTCGCGCGGCTGATGGTCGGGCGCGACGTGCTCCTGCGCGTGGCGAAGACGGCCGCCCGGCCCACCGAGCCTCTGCTCGAGGTCGAAGGCCTGCGCGTGGTCGACGACCGCGGCATCGAGAAGGTGCGCGGTGTCTCCTTCGCCGTGCGCGCGGGCGAGATCGTCGCGCTCGCCGGGATCGACGGGAACGGCCAGACGGAGCTCATCGACGGGATGACGGGTCTGCGGGCGGTCGAGGCGGGCTCCGTGCGCGTCGCCGGCGACGACGTCACGCGCGAGTCGGCGCACGGCCATCTCCAGGCGGGCCTCGGTCACATCCCCGAGGATCGCCAGCGACGGGGGCTCGTGCTCGAGTACTCGATCGCCGAGAACATGGCGCTCCACGACTACCGCTCCGCACCCGCGTCCCGGTTCGGCTGGCTCTTCCCGCGACGGCTGGTCGAGAACGCGAGGAAGCTGATCCGGGACTTCGACGTGCGCGGCGGGGGCCCCTCGTCGTACGCGGGCGGGCTCTCGGGCGGCAACCAGCAGAAGGTGGTCCTCGCCCGCGAGATCGAGCGCGACCCCAAGGTGCTGATCGCCGCGCAGCCGACGCGCGGTCTCGACGTCGGCGCGATCGAGTTCGTCCATCGCCGCCTGATCGAGGAGCGCGACGAGGGCCGCGCGATCCTGCTCGTCTCGCTCGAGCTCGAGGAGGTGCTCTCGCTCTCCGACCGCATCCTCGTCCTCTACGAGGGCGAGCTCGTGGGCGAGTTCCCGCCGACGGCGACCGAGGAGGAGCTCGGGATCGCGATGACGGGCGGCGGGCGCGGCGAGGCCGCGGCGTGACCGACGCACCCCAGGGGTTGCCGCCGGTCCAGCCGTTCGGTCAACCCGCCGAGCCGCCCCCGGACGAGAGCCAGGGGTTCGCGCAGCGGCTGGCGCTCAAGCAGAAGGCCGGCGGCGTGGTCGCGCCACTGCTCACCGTCCTGCTCGCGTTCGTGATGGGCGGGCTCGTGGTGCTCGTGACCACCGGGAAGAACCCGCTGCGTACCTACCAGGCGATCTTCGAGGGCTCGGGCCTCAACTGGTTCTTCCAGATCCCGTGGGACACCGGGTCGGTTGCCTCGTTCAACCTGCAGCAGACCCTCATCCAGACGACGACCTTGATCCTGGTCGGGCTCGCCGTCGCGTTCGCGTTCCGGTGCGGGCTCTTCAACATCGGCGGTCAGGGTCAGTACATGTCGGGCGCGATCCTCGCGGTCTGGCTCGGATCGTCGTTCGAGGGGATGAGCCCGGTCCTCCACGTCGTCCTCGCCCTCGTCGTCGGCACGCTTGCGGGCGCGCTCATCGCCGGGATCGCCGGCTTCCTCAAGGCGACGGTCGGCGCCCACGAGGTGATCACGACGATCATGCTCAACTACGTCGTCCTCTGGGTCGGCGTCTTCTTCTTCGGGCTCGGGGGGCCACTCCAGAACGACCTGCAGGAGTCGGTGCCCATCTCGAACGACGTGCTGGAGAGCGCGAAGCTGAAGGTCTGGTGGGGCGACGCGCTCCTCCAGGGGCTCCACATCGGCTTCTTCATCGCCCTGGCCGCGCTCGTCGTGTACTGGATCATCCTCAACCGGACGACCCTCGGGTACGGCGTCAAGGCGGTCGGGTTCAATCCCGAGGCCGCGCGCTACGGCGGCATCAGCGTCGCCCGCAACTACTTCCTCGCGATGGCGATCTCCGGCGCCTTCGCGGGCCTTGCCGGCGCGATCGACATCCTCGGCTGGCAGTTCCGCCTCTCGACGGGGGACATCCAGACCTCGCAGATCGGCTTCATCGGGATCGCCGTCGCGCTCCTCGGCCGCAACACCGCGATCGGCACCGGCCTCGCGGCGCTGCTCTTCGGAGCGCTCCTCACAGGCACCTCGACGCGGAACCTCGACCCCGAGATCTTCCAGCCCGAGCTCGCCTTCAACCTGACGCTGCTGATCCAGGGGCTCGTCGTCCTCTTCGTCGGGATCGACCTCGTCATCCTCTGGCTCCTCGCGCGCGTGCGTGGGCGAAGGGTGGCCATATGACGAGCGTCGCCCTGCCGCGTCCCGTCGCGCGGAGCCCGCTGCGGACGCTCGCCTGGGCCGGGATCACGCTCGGCCTCGTCGCCGCCTTCGTCGCGCTGCCGCCGATCTCCGCCCGCTCGTGGATCCCGAGCCTCCTCCTCGCGCTCCTCGCGCTCGCCGCCGGCATCTTCGTGATCACGCGCGGCGAGAAGCGCTTCGGCTGGTACGCCGTCGCGGCCGCGGTGCTCGGCTTCGGCCTGGCGTACCTCGCGACCCGCTCGGGGATCGGCAAGCTCGAGACCGTCGTCGTCTGGTCGGCGCTCTTCGCCTCGATGCTGCGCTTCGCGACGCCGCTGATCTTCGGCGCGCTCGGGGGCATGTTCTCGGAGCGCTCCGGCGTCACGAACGTCGGCCTCGAGGGGATGATGCTGATGGGCGCCTTCTTCGGGATCATGGCGGCCGACAAGCTCGACTCCTGGCTGCTCGGGCTGCTCGTCGGCATCCTCTCGGGAGGCCTGGCGGCGCTCCTCCACGCGATCTGGTCGATCCACTTCAGAGCCGACCAGATCATCAGCGGCTTCGCGATCAACTTCCTCGCCCTCGGCCTGACGGGGTACCTGTTCATCGACATCTACGGGCAGGAAGGCACGCCCACCGACATCGAGAGCATCCCGAACGTCCGCCTCGCGTTCCTCGACGACGTGCCGTTCATCGGCGACATCTTCGGGAACCTCAACCTGATGATCTGGATCGCGCTGCTCCTGATCCCGCTCTCGTGGGTCGTGCTCTTCAAGACGCCGCTCGGGCTCCGCATCCGGGCCGTCGGGGAGCATCCCCGCGCCGCCGACACGGTCGGGATCGACGTCTACGCGATCCGGTACGGCGCGGTCGTCGCCTCGGGGATGCTCGCGGCCGCGGGCGGCGCGTTCCTCTCGATCGGCTTCGTCAACTCGTTCAACGAGAACATGACGGCGGGTCGCGGCTTCATCGCGCTCGCCGCCGTGATCTTCGGGAACTGGCGACCGTTCGGGGCGGCGGCCGCATGTCTCCTGTTCGGCTTCTCGAGCGCGCTCGCCCAGCGCCTGCCGGAGTACTCGGGCTCCGCGGCGACGCTCTTCCAGGCGCTGCCGTACGTGCTCACGCTGATCGCGGTCGCCGGGGTCATCGGACGCTCGATCCCGCCCGCCGCCGTCGGGCGCCCCTACAAGAAGCAGTGATGGGGCAGGGCGCGGCGGCGACGGGCACCTCTCCGTCCGGCAACGGACGTGCCGTCGCGTCGATCGTCGTCGGCCTCCTCGCCGTTGCGACGATGCCGCTCGCGATCGTCGCGACGCGGTACTCGGACTCGTACGACCTGCTCCACGCCGGCTTTGCGATCCCGGTCGCGGTCCTCCTCGGAGGGCTCGCGATCGGCCTCGCGCGGGGAGCCCTGCGCCACGACGACCTACGCCTCGAGCGCGCCGGCGGGCGCGGCGCGGCGCGGTTCGGCCGCGCGCTCGGCGTGCTCGGCATCGCGCTCGGCGCGACGGCGCTGGTGGCTGTGGCCGTCTACGGGCTCCTCACCTACCTGGGCGAGCGGTAGTCCGTTCCCCGCGAAGCGGGAATCCGCAGGAGCGGGTTCCCGCCGCTCGGATCCCCGCCTGCGGCGGGGCAGATCCCCGAAGGCGCCCGCTTCGCGGTCGCAACTGCCTCTTTGCCATGGGTGGTGCGACCGGTGCCCGACTTCGAGTCGGACACCTTGGTCGTGGCGACTACAATGCGCCGCTCATGTTCGACATCGGCTCGAGCCTGCGCGAGGCGCGCATCCGTCAGGACCTCGAGTTCGAGGAGCTCGAGGCGCGCACGAAGGTACGCGGGAAGTACCTCCGCCACCTGGAGGACGAGCGCTTCGACCAGCTCCCGGGCCACGCGTACACGAAGGGCTTCCTCCGGGTCTACGCGGACGCGCTCGGTCTGGACGGGCGCCTGTACGTCGACGAGTACAACTCCCGCTACGTCGCCGGGGACGAGGGCGGAGGCGGCGCTCCACGTCTCCCACGCGCACCGACGGGGAGCCGTCGGCGACGGCGGGAGCGGCGCGAGTCGCACACCGTCGGCGTCGCGCTGGCCGCCATCCTGCTCGTCACCGCGCTCGTGATCGCCGCCTGGCGCTTCGGCGGGCCTGACGACCCCAAGGTCGAGGGGATCAACACGCCCAGGGCCGCCACGGCCTCGAACGCGCGTGCCGCGCAGCAGCAGGTGACGCTCTCGATTCGCGCGGTACGCGGACCGTCGTTCATGGAGGTCCGGGCCGGGACCGCCGCCAGCCGGCCGCTCTACACCGGGACGCTCGAGCGCGGGCAGTTCCAGCGCTTCACGCGGCGCTCGATCTACCTCTCCGTCGAGCGACCCGGCAACGTCGTCGTACGACTGAACGGCCGCCGTGTGGTGCTGCCGAGCGGCTGCGCGCTGAAGGTCACCAGAGCGACCGCCGAGTGCGTGTGAGCCGCCCTCGCGCGGCGATCGTCGTCACCGGAAGCGAGCTCGTGCGGGGGGAGCGGACCGACCGCAACGGCCCGTTCTACGCCCGCGAAGCGCTCGCGCTCGGCCTCGTGCCGGAGCGGATCGCGATCGTCGGGGACGATCCTGCCGATCTCGAGGCAACGCTTCGCACCGCCCGGGCCGCCGACGTCTGCCTCGTCTCGGGCGGACTCGGCCCGACGCACGACGACCGCACGGTCGAGCTCGTGGCCCGGGTCGCCGGAGCGCCGCTCCGGGTCGACGAGGACCTCGAGCGGCACATCGAGGAAGTCTCGCGCACCGTGGCAGAGCGGCTTCACCGCCCGTACGCCGACTTCGCGGACGGCGTGACGAAGCAGGCGACGGTGCCGGAGGGTGCGATCGTGATCGGCATCGCGGGCACCGCTCCCGGCCTCGTCCTCGAGGACGGCGACTGCGTCTTCGTCGTGCTGCCCGGCCCGCCAGGGGAGTTGCGGCGGCTCTGGCCCGCGGCGGTCGCGAGCCCGCCGCTGCAGGCGGTGCTCGCGAGGACGTCTCCGCCCGGCCGGCGCGTGCTGCGCTTCTTCGGCGCGAGCGAGTCCGCCGTCGCGCGCGCGCTCGCCGAGGCTGGGGGAGACGGCGACGGGGTTGAGGCGACGATCTGCGCGCGCGACTTCGAGATCCACGTCGACCTCGTGGTCGAGCCGGGGGCCGAGAGGCGGGCGGACGAGCTCGCAGCAGCGCTCCGGGAGCCGCTCGAGCGCTATCTCTTCAGCGAGGACGAGCGGACGATTGCCGAGATCGTGCTCGGGCTCTGTCGGGAGCGGGGCCTGCGGCTCGCGACCGCCGAGTCGTGCACCGGAGGGCTGGTCGCAGCGCGTCTCACCGATGTGCCCGGCTCGAGCGACGTCCTGGTGGGTGGGATCGTCGCCTATGCGAACGACGTCAAGACGGGGGAGCTCGCCGTCCCGGAGTCGCTCATCGCGGCTCACGGCGCCGTCTCGGCCGAGGTGGCGGGCGCGATGGCGGTCGGCGTCCGTCGGCGACTCGGGGTCGACGTCGGGATCGCGGTAACCGGAGTCGCCGGTCCCGATGGGGGGACGGAGGCGAAGCCGGTCGGGCTCGTCCACCTCCATGTCTCGACGCCCGACCACGAGCGGGGCGACGAGTTCTCCTTCCCCGGTGACCGCGAGACGATTCGCACGCGCGCGACTGTCGCGGCGCTCCACCTCACGCGTCGAGTCCTGACACGAAGTCGACACGAAGGCGTATGACCCCGGCCGCTAGCGTCGGGGACGGTGACCGACTGCGGCTCTTCCTCGCGCTCCAGCTCCCGACCGGGACGCTCGACGTGGTCGAGAGCTGGCAGGCGCGCCACCTGCCCAGCGGGCGGCGCGTCCCGCGCGAGCACCTGCATGTCACGCTCGCGTTCCTCGGCAGCCGCCCGAGGCCCGAGCTCGCCGAGATCGCCACGGTGCTGCGCGCCTCCGCCGAGGATGCCGGCGAGCTCCCGCTCGCGCCCGTCCGGTGGCGCGAGACGCGGAGCGTCGGGATGCTCGTGCTTCGCGATCTCACGGGCAGGGCCGCCGTGCTCGCAGAGGCGCTGCACGCGCGGCTGGAAGCGCTCGGGGTCTACCGGCGCGAGGCGCGTCCCTGGCTGCCGCACCTCACCGTGCTGCGCTTCCGTGAGCGCCCGCGCCTGCGCCCGCCGCTCCCGGAGACGGGAACATTCGTTCCGTCCGGTGCTGCTGCTTACCTATCTCGTCTGCACCCGACCGGCGCCCGGTACGAGGTGCTCGCTCGTGTCTCGCTGACCGCAGGAGGATGAATCGCATGAACCGGGAGGAAGCGCTCGACGTCGCGCTCGGCCACATCGAGCGGCAGTTCGGCAAGGGCTCGGTGATGCGCATGAGCGACAGCGCGTCAGGTCTCGATCGGGTCGGTCTCCACGGGGTCGCTCTCGCTCGACCTCGCCCTCGGCATCGGCGGGCTGCCCCGCGGCCGCATCGTCGAGATCTTCGGCCCCGAGTCGTCGGGCAAGACGACGCTCGTCTACCACGTCATCGCCGAGGCACAGCGTCGCGGCGGCATCTGCGCGTTCATCGACGCCGAGCACTCGATGGACCCGACCTACGCGCGCCGGATCGGGGTCGACATCGACCAGCTGCTCGTCTCCCAGCCCGACACGGGCGAGCAGGCGCTCGAGATCGCCGAGCTGCTCATCCGCTCGGGCGCGATCGACATCGTGGCCGTCGACTCGGTCGCCGCGCTGACGCCGAAGGCCGAGATCGAGGGCGAGATGGGGGACAGCCACGTCGGTCTCCAGGCGCGCCTGATGAGCCAGGCGCTGAGGAAGCTCGCCGGCACGTTGAACCGCACCGACACGATCTGCCTCTTCACGAACCAGCTCCGCGAGAAGATCGGCGTCATGTTCGGCTCGCCCGAGACGACCCCGGGCGGACGCGCACTGAAGTTCTACTCCTCGGTGCGGCTCGACATCCGCCGCATCGAGACCCTGAAGGAGGGCACCGAGGCGATCGGCAACCGGGTGCGCGTGAAGGTCGTGAAGAACAAGGTGGCGCCGCCCTTCAAGCAGGCCGAGTTCGACATCATCTATGGCTCGGGGATCTCGTGGGAGGGGACGGTGCTCGACGTCGGCCTCGAGCGGAAGATCGTGACGAAGTCCGGCTCGTACTTCTCGCTCGGTGACGAGCGGCTCGGCCAGGGTCGTCAGAACGCGACGGCATTCCTCACCGAGAACCCCGACCTCGTTCAGACCATTCTCACGCGGATCCAGGCGGACGCGGGGCCGGAGCAGCTCGTCTCGGCGCGTCTGCTGCCGAGCGCCGAGGTCGGCGTGGTCGAGGTCTCGCCCGTCCCCGAGGAGGTCGGCTCGGAGGCTTGACCGAGAGGCCCGGCGACTGCCATGGGAGGGCGGCCACCGTCACCGCCGTCCGCCCGCTCGGGGACCGCGTCGCGGTCGAGGTCGACGGTGTTCCGTGGCGCACCGTTCCCGTCGACGCTGCCGTCGTCGCGGGTCTGAGCCCCGGCGTCCCGCTCGACCGCGAGCGTGCCAGGGAGCTTGCCCGGGCGCTTCGGCGGTGCCGTGCGGACGAGGTGGCGTTGAGTGCGCTCGCACGACGGGAGCACAGCCGGGCGAGCCTGGAGGGACGTCTCGCGCGCGCCGGGGTGGGCGGGCCGGAGCGGCGGGAGGCGCTCGACCGCGCCGAGCGCTCGGGGCTCGTCGACGACGAGCGCTACGCCGTGGCTCGCGCTCGGGCGCTCGCGGAACGTGACGCGGGGGACGAGCTCGTCGTCGACGACCTCGTGCGCCACGGCGTCGACGAGACCGTCGCGCGCACCGCTCTCGCGTCGCTCGCACCCGAGCGTGACCGGCTCGCCGGTGTCGTCGCCCGGCGCGGCCTGACCACGAAGACCGTCCGCTTCCTGGCCGCGAAGGGCTTCGCGCCGGAGCTCCTGGAGGATCTCGTTGCGGAGATCGAGAGCCGGGCGCTACGATGAGCGAGCTTCATCCGGATTTCCCTGCTCTTGCGCACTTCCGAACTCGTCCTAGCGTGACTTTCTCATCCACCACCGACCACTTGCTCCAGCGGGCATCGACGCCGCGCGCCGCGGAGGGCACGCAGGCCTAGAGCCACGAGGCCCCGCACGCGCGGGGAGACACCGGATGTGAGCGACCGCGGCGCTGCCGCGGGTGATGGCCAAGCCTCGTGGAGGAGTGGACATGCTCACGTTGATCGCACTGGTCGTCGGGCTCGGTGTCGGGGGGGTCGCGACCGCGGTCTGGTTGCGCGCCTCGAGCGGGTCGGCCGTTCGGCGCAGCGACGAGGAGCGCCGACGCGTTGTTGCGGACGCGGAGCGCGAGGCCGAGACGGTGCGCCGCGAGGCGCAGGTGGAAGCTCGTGAGCTCGCAGTCAGGCTGCGGGCCGACGCCGAGCGCGAGGTCCAGGATCGTCGCGTCGAGATCGCAAAGGTCGAGGAGCGGGTGGCGCAGCGTGAGTCGGAGATCGACCACAAGCTCCTGGAGATGACCCGCCGCGAGCAGGGCGTGGGCGACCGGGAAGTCCACCTCAAGCAGCTGCAGGACGAGCTCAAGCTCTCGCGCGACCAGTCGCTGAAGGAGCTCGAGCGGATCTCCGGGCTGACGCTCGGCGAGGCCAAGGCCACTGTTCTCGAGCGGTCGCAGGACCTGGTGCGACACGAGCTCGCGCGCTCGGTCCGGCAGATGGAGGAGGAGGCCCGGATGGACTCACGCCGTCGCGCGCGTGCGCTCGTCGCGGACGCGCTGCAACGAGTCGCCGCGAGTCATACCGCCGAGACGACCGTCACCGTGGTCGAGCTCGCGAGCGACGACATGAAGGGCCGCATCATCGGCCGCGAGGGTCGCAACATCCGCGCGCTCGAGCATCTCACCGGCGTCGACGTGATCGTCGACGACACCCCGCACGCGGTCGTCCTCTCCTCCTTCGACGGGATTCGGCGCGAGGTCGCGAAGGTGACGCTCGAGAAGCTCATCGAGGACGGGCGGATCCACCCGGCGCGGATCGAGGAGATGTACTACCAGTCGAAGGCGGAGCTCGAGGAGCAGATCCACCAGGCCGGTTCCCAGGCCGTCTTCGAGGCAAACTGCGGCGAGTTCAGCGAGGAGCTGGTGCAGATCCTCGGCCGGTTGCGCTTCCGTACGAGCTACGGGCAGAACGTGCTCAAGCACACGCTCGAGGTCGTCCACCTCGCCGGAATCATGGCCGCCGAGCTCGGTGCCGGAGTCAAGACCGCCAAGCGGGCCGCGCTGCTCCACGACCTCGGGAAGGCGATGACCCACGAGGTCGACGGCTCCCACGCGATCGTGTCGGCGCAGCTCGCCCGGCGTCACGGCGAGTCGGACGGTGTCGTGCACGCGATCGAGGCGCACCACTACGAGGTGCAGCCGCAGACCGTCGAGGCCGTGCTCCTGATCGCCGCCGATGCCGTCTCGGCGTCGCGGCCCGGGGCGCGAGGCGAGAGCCTCGAGCACTACATCAAGCGGCTCGCCGCGCTCGAGGAGATCGCGATGTCCAAGGACGGCGTCGCGAAGGCGTACGCGCTGCAGGCGGGACGCGAGATCAGGGTGATCGTCGAGCCGACGGAGGTGGACGACGACGGCACCGCCCTGCTCTCGTACGAGATCGCCCGACAGATCGAGGACCAGCTCGAGTACCCGGGCCAGGTGAAGGTCATCGTGATCCGCGAGTCGAGGGCGATCGAGGTGGCGAAGTAGCGAGACCGGGACCCGGATGGCACGACATCGACCACGTCACGATCGCTCGATCGCGCGCAGCCTCGTCGAGCCGGCGAGCGACTCAAGAGCCGTCTCGACTGAAGTCAGACACAGGGAGCACGGCGCACCGAGGCAGTTGCGACGCAGCCGACGCCTCGGGATCTGCCCCGGCGAAGCCGGGGATAAGCCGCGTGATTCGGCTCCTGCCGAATCACGCTTGGCGAACCAGCCACAGGGCTAGACTGGCTCGTCGTGCGCCGGTACCACGTGACGACGTTCGGCTGCCAGATGAACGCCCACGACTCGGAGCGGATCAAGGGGATGCTCGAGTCGCTCGGTCTCGGCGAGGTCGCCGACGCGGCGCAGGCGGACGTCCTCGTCTTCAACACCTGCACGATCCGCGAGAAGCCCGATACGAAGCTCGCCGCGTATCTCGGTGACGCCGCCGCACGCAAGCGCCGAGATCCGGACCTGGTCGTCGCCGTCGGCGGGTGCTACGCCGAGGCCCAGCGCGAGCGGATCTTCGATCGCTATCCGTTCGTCGACGTCGCCTTCGGCCCAGGCTCGATTCCGCACCTCGGCGAATGGTTGACGGCGGGTGGCTTCGCCGTGCCGCGCGGGCGGTTCGGGACACACGACACGTTCGCCGCCTCGCTGCCCATGCATCGAGAGCGTCGCGCCAGCGCCTGGGTGCAGGTTTCCATGGGGTGCAACTCGAAGTGCGCGTACTGCATCGTCCCGGCCGTTCGCGGCCGCGAGCAGAGCCGCCGTCCGGGCGAGATCGTCGCCGAGGTCGAGGGCCTCGCGCGGGACGGCGTCCGCGAGATCACGCTGCTGGGACAGAACGTGAACTCGTGGGGTCGCGACCTCGCGCCCTCGGTCGTCACGGAGTTCGGCGAGCTGCTGCGGGCCTGCGACGCCGTAGCCGGGATCGAGCGGATCCGGTTCACCAGCCCTCACCCGAAGGACTTCCGCGAGCCGGTCATCGCCGCCATGGCGGAGTGCCGCTCCGTCTGCGAGCACGTCCACCTGCCGCTCCAGTCGGGCTCGTCGCGCTTGCTGAAACGGATGCGCCGCACGTACTCGCGCGACCGGTACCTGGCGCTCGTCGATCGTCTGCGGGACGCCATTCCCGATCTCGCGCTCGGCACTGACATCATCGTCGGCTTTCCCGGTGAGACCGAGGCGGACTTCGCCGAGACGCTCGAGGTCGTCGAGACCGTCGGGTTCGAGAGCGCGTTCACCTTCGTCTACTCGCCTCGAGCGGGAACGGAGGCCGCCGAGATGGACGCGCAGATCCCGCCCGCGATCAAGCGCGAGCGGATGGAGCGTCTGGTGGAGCTCGTCCAGCAGGGAGCGGCGCTGCGGAATCGCGCGCGTGTCGGGTCGAGCGAGGAGGTACTCGTCGAGGGGCCGAGCCGCACGGACGGAGCGCTGCTTCGCGGACGCACCCGCCGCAACACGACGGTGAACTTCAGCGGGACGGCCGAGATCGGCGAGCTGGTCGACGTGATCATCGACGGCTCGACGTCGACGACCCTGCGCGGTCGCGCGCGCACCCTCGTCGTGGCGTGAGCGGCTCCCTCGGCCGGCCTGTGGAACGATCGGCGCTCGATCGAGACGAAGCCGTGGCGCACACGTCACGAATTCAGCGTTAGGCTCAAGCTGTGGGGAGGAGGTCGGTGGCCCGACAACCGACCCAATCGGACATGGCCAGAGAAGACGTTGCCGACAGGCCCCGGGCGCCTGTCGGCGAGCCCGCTCGCCGAGACGCGCCCGGGCCGAGCGGTTCCGAGGACGCTGCAGCCGGCGCCGAGCTCGACCGTTCCTCTCGTGCGATCGAGGTCGTGGCCGTCTTCGGACCCACTGCCTCGGGGAAGAGCGCGCTTGCGGAAGCGCTCGCGGACGCGCTCGCGACCGAGGTGGTCTCGGCCGACGCGATGCAGGTCTACCGCGGCCTGCCGATCCTCACGAACCAATCGCCGCGTCCGGCGCGCCTCGTCGCGATCCGTGACCTCGGTGAAGAGATGAGTGTCGGGGCGTTCGCGTCGCTGGCGCACACCGAGATCGACTGGCTTGTCGAACGGCATGGGTCGGCCGTCGTCGCCGGAGGGACAGGCTTGTACCTTCGAGCGGCACTCGCCGACCTCGACATGCCGCCCGCCGTGGCGCCCGAGGTGCGGGAGCGGATCCGGGACGAGGTCGCCCGCCACCCGAGGAGCGCGCACGGCCGTCTCGCGAACCTCGATGCCGAGGCGGCTTTCGCCGTGCACCCCCACGACGCACAGCGGCTCGCTCGGGCGCTCGAGCTTGCCGAGTCCGGCCACACGCTCGTCGGCCGGGATCGCCTGTGGAGCACGGCGACGAGGCGCCCGACGCTCATCGTCGGCCTCGACGTGCCCGCCGACGAGCTGGAGCGCCGGATTCGTCGTCGCACGGAGCGGATGTTCGATCGCGGGGTCGTCGACGAGGTCCGGAACGCGCTCGCGGCACCGGTCTCGCACACCGCCGAGAAGGCGCTCGGCCTCCGAGAGATCGCAATGCTCGAGCGTCGAGACGCACTCGAGCGGATCGTCGTTCGAACCCGCCGGTACGCGGCATACCAGCGAAAGTGGATGCGGCGGATCCCGGGGATCGTGCTGCTCGACGGGACGCGACCCGTGCCGTCGCTCGCCGCAGACGTGCTCCGGCGACTTCGGGGGTAACGTCCGCAGCCATGCGGTTCGAGAAGTGGCACGCGCTCGGGAACGCCTACGTGCTCGTCGAGCAGCCGGCTGCCGGGCCGCTCTCGGGCGCCCGCGCCCGAAGGATCTGCGACGTCCGCACCGGGCATCGGCAGCGACGGCGTGCTCGAGATCGTCTCGCGTGACGCCAGTCGAGCCCAGCTCCGGATCTGGAACCCCGACGGGTCGCACGCCGAGATGTCCGGAAACGGCACGCGCATCGCGGCTGCGTGGCTGCTTCGTGAGACGGATGCGCGCGAGGTCGAGATCTCGGCGCCGGGAGGCCTCGTGAGGGCCGGGGCGGCCCAGGACGGGCTCGTGCGACAACAGCTCGACGAGGTTGTCGTCTCGGCCGACGAGGTGCTCGACGTCGCCGGGGAGCGGCTCGCCGTCGTTCCCGTGCTGGTCGGGAACCCGCATGCAGTCGTGCTGCGGGACGCGTTGTCCCGCGACGATCTGCTGCGGATCGGCCCGGCGGTCGAGACGCACCCGCGCTTCGCGAACCGGACGAACGTCCAGCTCGCGCGACCAGAGCCACGCGACGTCGTCTCCGTCCTCGTGTGGGAGCGGGGGGCAGGGGAGACGGCGGCGTCGGGCTCCTCCGCCGTCGCTGTCGCCGCCGCCGCGGTCGCGCGCGGCTGGTCCGACAGCCCCGTCCGGGTGGCGATGCCGGGCGGCGAGCTCGTGGTGACGATCGAGGGCGCACGCGCGACGCTCGAAGGCCCGGCCGAGCTGATCTGCACGGGCGAAACAGAGCTCTGAGTTTGCTCGCCAGGCAGGATTCGGCAGAAGCCGAATCCTGCGGCTTGATCCCCGGCTACGCCGGGGCAGACCGCTGAAGGCGGCGGCTTCGCCGCCGCAACTGCCTCTTTCCGCCCGATCGGGAGTCGGCGCGAGGCGGACTGATCACTACACCGCCAGCTCGAACTCTCGCAGGACGTCGTTCAGGCTCAGGCGGAGGTCGTGCGACTCCTGCCGCCAGCCGATGATCAACGCGCAGGCGATCTGGTAGACCCCCGCGGGAAACTCCTTCGGGCGGGTGCCGGGGACGACCACGGCCCCCGCGGGAACCACGCCGCGATGCTCCACCGCCCGCGATCCCGTCACGTCGATGATCGGCACCGACGCGGTGAGCGAGACGTTCGCAGCGAGGACGGCGCGCCGACCGATGCGAACTCCTTCCGTCACGATGCACCGCGAGCCGAGGAAGGCGCCGTCCTCGACGATCACCGGCGCCGCCTGGGGCGGCTCGAGCACGCCTCCGATCCCGACGCCGCCGGCCAGATGGACGTCTGCGCCGATCTGCGCGCACGAGCCGACCGTCGCCCACGTGTCGACCATCGTGCGCGGACCGACCCAGGCACCGATGTTGACGTAGCCGGGCATCAGCACGACGCCCTCGGCCAGGTATGCGCCGTGGCGCGCGACACCCGGCGGGACGACGCGCACGCCGAGCGCCGGATCGACCTGCTTGACGGGAATCTTGTCGAGGTACCGAAGATCGCCGGAGCCGAGCGGCTCGACCTTGCGGAGCCGGAAGTAGAGCAGGATCGCCTTCTTCGCCCATTCGTTGACGACCCAGCCGTCCGTGATCGGCTCGGCGACGCGCAGCTCGCCCCGGTCGAGCAGGTCGATCGCCTCCTCGATCGGCGCGGCGTCGAGCTCGCCGCTCTCCCACAGCGCCTCGATCCGCTCGCGTAGAGCTCCGTTGCTCATCGCAGCGCATCCTCCAGGATCGCGGCCGCGCGGACACACTCCTCGACCGTCGGCACGAGCGCGTAGCGGACATAGCCCTCGCCGGACGGCCCGAGGTAGGAGCCGGGCGTCACGAGCACGCCGCGTTCGAGGAGCCGCGCCGCATGACCTTCGGACGTCTCGTTCCCCGGCACCGCGATCCAGAGATACATCGTCGCCGGACCGCCCGCGTCGCGGAGGCCCCTGCGGCCGAGGACGTCGAGCAGGATCGCCCGCTTGCGTGCGTAGCTCTCCCGTGCTCGCGCGACGTGCTCCTCGCCGTCCCAGGCGACCACGGACGCCCGCTGGACGAACTCCTGCGGCGCCGTGCCGATGTTCGGCCGAAAGCGGCGCAGGGCGTCGACGAGGGCCGGGTCGCCGGCGACGAACCCGCTCCGGAAGCCCGTCATCGACGACCGCTTCGAGAGCGTGTTGAACACCGCGACGTTCGTCCGGTCCGTGAGCTGGAGCGCGGACGGCGGCGGCTCGTCGAACCAGAGCTCGGAGTACGCCTCGTCCGAGGCGAGGACGAACCCGTGACTCCGCGCGAGCGACGCGAGCCGGTCGAGCAGCTCGAGCGGCGCGACGGAGCCCGTCGGGTTGTTCGGCGTGTTGAGCCAGACGAGTGCCGTGCGTTCCCACAGCTCCATGGGCACCTCGTCGAGGGCCGGGAGGAAGCCGTGCTCCTCGCGCAGCGGGAGCTCGACGACGCGTGCCCCCGCAAACGCTGCACCACGGCCCGGAACCGGGTAGCCGGGCTCGGTGACGACGACGGTGTCCCGGCCGCCGGCGGCGTCGAGCACCACCTGCGCGAACGAGTAGATCGCCTCCTTCGACCCGAGCGTGGGAATCACCTCGGAGTCGGCGTCGAGCGTGATGCCGAAGCGCCGGCCGGCCCAGCGGGCCACGGCCTCGCGCAACTCGGGCAAACCGACCGCCGCCGGATAGCCCATGCGCTCGCGGACACCATCCCGCAGCGCCTGGAGGATCGCCGGGTCCGTCGGCTCGCGCGGATCGCCCATCCCGAGGTCGATCACCTCGAGCCCCTGGGCGCGCCGATCGGCAGCCGCCTGGTTGAGACGCACGAACGGGTACGTCTCCTGCGCGCGCAGGATGGGGGAGAGCGGCACTCGGTTGACGCTAGTCGACAAGGCTGCGCAGGGCGATGTAGGCGCGCTCCAGGGCGGCGATCTCGACCTGCTCGTCGCGCGCGTGCGCGTAGCGCGTTGCGCCGGGCCCGAAGTTGACGGCCGGGATGCCACGCGAGGTGAAGTCCGCGACGTTCGTCCACGCCTGCTTCGGCTCGAGGGCGAAGTCCCCGAGCTCGCGGAGAGAGCGGACGAGCGGCGCATCCACGACGACGTCGGCGGGCGGCGAGTTTCCCACGATCTCGACGATCGCGTCGTCCGGCACCAGCGAGCGCACGAACTCCTCGGCCCCCTCGCTCGACCGGTCGGGCGGATAGCGCAGGTTCAGGGTCGCGACGGCCCGGTCGGGCACGACGTTGTCGGCCGTCCCGCCCTCGATCCGGGTCACGGAGACGACCTCGTAGAACGGGAGGCCGTCGACCACGACCTCGCGGCGCTCCCGGCGCCCGATCTCGGCGAGCCCCTCGATCGCGCGGTGGACGGCGTTGTCGGCGAGCCACGGCCGCGCCGAGTGACCGGCCACGCCGCGGAAGGTGACGTGCGCCATGAGGCTCCCCACGCAGCCGGCCTGGATCGTCAGGTCGGTCGGCTCGAGCACGAGGGCGAGGTCGGCCTCATGGACGAGCGGCGTCGCGTCGAAGAGCGCGGGGAGGGGGTTGTGCTCCGACGGAAGCTCCTCGCGCCCGAAGAGGAGGAGCGCGACGTCGACACTCCCCGGCTCGGACCCGGCGAGGTCGCGTACGAGCTCGAGCGCGACTGCCACGCCGCCCTTCATGTCGCTCGCGCCGCAGCCGTGGACGGCCCCGCCGGCGATGTGGCCCGGCACGTTCTCCTGCGCCGGGATCGTGTCGTAGTGCCCCGCGAGCACGAGCAGCGGCACCCCCGGTCGCCGCGTCCGAGCCCAGAGAAACGCCTCGTCACCCTCGTAGAGGGGCTCGAACGGCGCCGGCACGAGCGACCGCACGTGCTCGCGCACGACCTGCTCGTGGAGGCTCTCGGACGGGATGTCGACGAGCTCGAGCGTCCGTGTCGCCAGGCGTTCCTCGAGGGCGCTCACGGCGGCGAGACTACCGGCCTCCCGAGGGGCATACTTCGGCTGATGGCAGGTGGGGGCACGGAGACTCGGGCCGAGCCGGAGCCCGAGCGCGGGCTTCTTCTCGCCGTGCTGCCGAAGGGCGCCGACGGCGCCGAGCAGCTCGCCGAGCTGCGCGAGCTCGCGCGCACCGCCGGCGTCGCCCCGATCGCGCAGGTCATCCAGCATCGTCCGCAGGCGGATCCCAGGAGCTACGTCGGCAAAGGCAAGCTCGAGGAGCTGAAGGCGACCTACGGCGACACGCACGCCGAGGTGCTGCTCGTGGACGACGAGCTGCAGCCGACCCAGCAGCGCACGCTCGAGGACGCCCTCTCGGCCCGGGTGGTCGACCGCACGCAGCTGATCCTCGACATCTTCGCGCAGCATGCCGTCTCGGCGGAGGGAAAGCTCCAGGTCGAGCTGGCCCAGCTCGAGTACAACCTCCCGCGCATGCGGGGCATGTGGAAGCACCTCGAGCGACAGGCCGGCGGCGGCGGCACCGCAAGCGTGGGCGGCGGCGTCGGGACGAGAGGCCCCGGAGAGTCCCAGCTCGAGACCGACCGCAGGCTCGCAAACCGTCGTATCACCCAGCTCAAGCGTCGGCTCGTCGACGTCAGCGGGCACCGAGCGACGCGCCGCAAGGCGCGGGAACGCTCCGCCACCCCGACGGTCGCCCTGGCCGGCTACACGAACGTCGGCAAGTCGACGTTGCTCAATGCGCTCACGGGAGCGGAGGTCTCGGTCGAGAACCGCCTCTTCGAGACACTCGATCCGACGACACGGGTCTTCGAGCACGAGGGGAAGCGCTACCTCGTCACCGACACCGTCGGCTTCATCCGGCGGCTGCCCACCCAGCTCGTCGAGGGCTTCGCGGCCACGCTCGAGGAGACGCTCGTCGCGGATCTCGTCCTCCACGTGATCGACGGGTCGCTGGAGGAGGACGAGATCGCGGAGCAGCGCGACGCCGTCGAGACCGTGCTCGTCGAGATCGGCGCGGGCGAGCTTCCCGTCGAGCTCGTCGTGAACAAGATCGACCGCATCGGCGCGACCGCGCGGCGACGCCTGGCGAACCGCCATCCCGAGGCGCTTCAGGTCTCGGCGGTCACCGGTGAAGGGCTCGACGAGCTGCGCGGCAGGATCGCAGAGCGGTTCTCCGACCGGTTCGACGAGGTGCGCCTGCTCGTCCCGTACGAGGAGGGGCGCGTCCTCTCCGAGCTCTACGCCCTCGGAGCCCCGATCGACGAGCGCCGCGACACGGAGGAGGGCGTGCTCGTGCGGGCAAGGCTTCCCGGTCGCGAGGTGCGTCGCTTTGCGCGCTACCTCGTCGCAGGCACCGATGCGGACGGCTCGTTGCCGGCGTGACGCGTGTCGCCGTCAAGCGACTGCATCCGGATGCCGTCGTACCCGGCCAGGCCTACGCCGGCGACGCGGGGTTCGACCTCACCGCACGCGAGCGCGTCGAGCTCGAGCCCGGAGCGCGAGCGGTCGTGGGCACCGGCATCGCCGTCGCGATTCCACCCGGGTACGCGGGCCTCGTCCTGCCGCGCTCCGGGCTTGCCGCCGAGCACGGGCTCGGGAAGGTGAACGCGCCGGGGTTGATCGACGAGGGCTACCGGGGCGAGGTGAAGGTCATCCTGCTCAACACGGACCGCACCGAGCGGTTCGTCGTCGAGCCGGGCATGCGGATCGCGCAGCTCCTCGTGATCGAGCTGCCGCGTGTGGAGCTCCATGAGGTGGACGACCTGCCGGCGAGCGAACGGGGCGCGGGCGGCCTCGGATCGTCCGGCTCCTGATGCGGCCCGAGCCACGGATCAGGGTCTCGGCACTGCTCCACTGGAAAGGCGCGATCCTCCTCTGCCGGCACGAGAAGCGCGGACGCGACCACTGGCTCCTGCCGGGCGGCGGCGTCCGCAGCGGCGAGACGCTGGTGGAGGCTCTCCAGCGCGAGCTGGCGGAGGAGACCGGTGTCGTCGGGGAGCACGACGAGCTCCCGGTCGAGGGGCCGATCGCGATCGTCGAGTCGATCTCGCCGGAGCGCAGCCTCTGGTCGAAGCACGTCGTGCACGTCGTCTTCGCGGGCGAGCTCGACGGGTCGCTCGAGAACGTCACCTCGAGCGACGAGGCCGTCCGCGGTCACCGGCTCTTCGGACCGGACGAGCTCGACGGCGTGGCTCTGCACCCGCCGATCGCGCGCTTCCTCGGGCGCTGGCAGCCCGGCGACCCGTGCGTCTACCTCGGGGCTCGTTGGGCAGAGTAGGGCGTGGGGGTAGACCACCCCACACGAGCCTCTAGCGCGCGGGCCGGCCGCCGCGGTCGCGAGCCCGGGCGGCCGAGACGGCGTGTGCCTCGCGCTCGAGCTCGTCGGCGAGTGGGGGGAGCGGCTCGGGCTCGCGCCCGCCCGCGTGCGCCAGCGCCCAGGAGAGGAGCAGGTCGGCGAGCCAGGGGTTCCGGGGAAGCAGCGGCCCGTGCAGGTAGGTCCCCAGGGCGCGTCCGGTCCGGCAGCCCTCGAACCCGGACGTACCGTCGTTCCCGTAGCCGGCGGCGACCCGCCCGAGAGTGGAGGCGCCCTCGTCGAGCACCGTCCGACCCGCGTGGTTCTCGAAGCCTGCGATCGTCCTTCCCGGCGCCTCTTCGAGCGTGCTCTCGAGGAGGACGTCGCCGATCATGCGGGTCTCGCCGGCGAGCGTCTCGTGCGGGAAGAGGGCTGCGCCTTCGAGCCACGCACCGTCCCGTCCGCGGTACCCGCGACCGAGCAGCTGGTAGCCGCCACAGACGGCGAGGAGCGCAGCTCCCTGGTCGACCGCCTCGCGCAGCGCCGCCCCCCGAGCCGCGAGGTCCGGTGCGATCATCGCCTGCTCGCGATCCTGACCGCCCCCGATGTAGAGGAGGTCGTGCTGCCCCGGCACGAGCGGCGTGCCGGTCGTGATCGGCTCGACGCGGAGCTCGTGGCCGCGCGCCGCCGCGCGGCGCTCGAAGACGGCGATGTTCCCGCGGTCGGCGTAGATGTTGAGGTACTCCGGATAGAGGTGACCGACACGGACGATCATCGGCTGCCTGTCTCCCAGTACGGACGCGTCAGACCGCGGTCGGTCGCGATTGCGCGGAGGCCGAGCATCGCCGTGTACGTGGGAAGCACGACGAGCTCACCGCCCGGCGGTGTGAGCGCGAGCCCGCGATCGAGCGCCGCGTCGAGCTCGGGCACGAGCTCGAGACGCTCGCGCGGGAGCCCGCCGTACGTGAACCGCAGGCCGAGCTCGGCTGCCCGCTCGCCCGTCGCGACGACCCGCTCGACCCGCTCGAGCAGCGGCTCGAAGTCGACGTCCCAGATCCACGAGACGTCGCGCCCGTCGGCGATCCGATCGTTGAGCGCGACGACGATGGTTCGTTGGCCACCGCCCTCCTCGAGCGTCCGCAACGCCTCGTTCGCGCCGGCAGGGTTCTTGATCAGGAGCAGCAGGACGCTCCGATCGCCGACGCCGAAGCGCTCGAACCGGCCGAACGCCGCCTGGAACCGCTCGAGGCCCGCCACGATCTCGTCGAGGGCGACGCCGAGCGCAAGGCAGAGCGAGGTCGCGGACAAGGCGTTGTAGACGTTGTAGAGGCCGGGGACCGCGAGCCGCACCCGGGCGTTGCCCTTCGGCGTCGCGAGCGCGAACGCGATCCCGTCGAGCCCCGCCGGCTCGATCTCGCGCGCCGCGACGTCCAGTGGCGGCCGAGCGTGGCCGCATGCCTCGCAGCGGTACGAGCCGAGATGCCCGACGTAGGCGGCGTCGTAGCGATACGGGTGGCCGCAGCGCACGCAGTACTTCGAGTCGGCGGCGTGCTGGAGGCCCGCCCGCGCGCGGGACGGGTCGTCGACCCCGAATCGGACCACGCCCGCGTGGTCGTCGGCGAGCGACGCGACCAGTGGGTCGTCGGCGTTGACGACGAGCGTCGTGTCAGCGCCGAGCGTCTTCACCGCGGCGCGCCACCGCTCTGCGATGTGCTCGAGCTCGCCGTATCGGTCGAGCTGATCCCGGAAGAGGTTGCCCAGAGCGACGACGTCAGGGTGGGTTCGCCGGATCACCTCGGGGAGGACGAACTCGTCCACTTCGAGCAGGCCGAGCTCGGCGTCCCGCGCCGTGAGCAGCGTCGAGGCGATCCCCGAGGCCAGGTTCGCGCCCGAGTGGTTCCACGCGAGCCGTCGGGAGGGGGAGAGGATCGCGCTCGCCATCGCGGTCGTGGTCGTCTTGCCGTTCGTCGCCGAGACGAGCGCGACACCGCGCGGAAGGGCTGCGGCGAGGCCGTCCAACGCCGCTGGATCGAGCTTCCAGACCAGCTTCCCCGGGAGCGTCGTGCCGCCGCCGCGACCCGCCGCACGCGAGAGACGTGCCACCAGGCGGGCGGCAGACGTCTCGAGTGCGAGGCGCGCGCGCATGGAGCACGAGCCTACCGCGCTCGGGTTTTCTTGCAGATTGTCGAAAATGCTCTAGTATCGTTGCATGGCACGGCCGCGACGCCGGCATCCGGCGCTGCAGGGGATCGACCAGGAGGCGCTCGCACAGTTCCGAGCCGGGCTGCGACGTCGATACACGGACGACGAGATCCTGGCCGAGCTCCGGGCGTCCGCGAGCCGCCTCGGCCGTTCACCGACGATGCGCGAGTTCGCCGCGGACCCGGCGGCGACCGTCCACCCGCAGACGGTGATCGAGCACTTCGGGACGTGGAACGCTGCGAAGCGGGCCGCGGGGTTGCGACCGAGGCGATACATCAGTCGCGACGAGCTCCTGGCGCAACTGCGCGAGCTGGGGGAGGAGCTCGGGCGAACGCCGACCGTGCGGGACCTCGAGGATCGTCGCGCGAGCATGGCGTCGAAGTCGCTGATCTGGCACACCTTCGGCTCCCTCGCCGCGGCGCTGAAGGAAGCAGGGTTCGACGTGCCGGTGGGCGAGGAGCGACTCGAGCGCGCGATCGCCGACGGCGCCGTGCTCGCCCGCGAGCTCGGTCGGCTCCCGAAGATGGCCGACTGGAAGGACGCCCGCAAGCGGGACGCAACGCTGCTCTCCGAGTGGCAGGTCTACCGGATGGTCGACGTCCAGCCCGGCGCCTGGTCGGCGTTCCAGTACCTCGTCGGCGAGCGCCTGCGCGAAGAGGGAATCTCGATCGCTCCCGACGGAGCGTTGCTCTAGGCCAACGCGGTCAGCGCCGCAAGCCGCTCGAGGCAGAAGCGGCCCTCGTGCGGCGCGCGGACGGCCGGCAGCTCGCGTTCCTCGCGGAAGCTTCGATCGGGACGCCACCGCCGCTCGGCCACGAGCTTGCCCTCGACGAGGGTGAGCAGGCGACCTTCGTCGACCTCGGTCTTGCGGAACGTGGTCCCGAGGGCGCGCTCGGCGACCTCGAGGGCGGCGCGGGTCGAGGCGAAGAGCACCTCGTGCCTGCCGCGACCGATCCAGAGGGGCCGCCCGATCCCGCGCGCGAGGTGGAGCACGTCCGGCTCACGGTCGTCGACCCAGGCTGCGGCCATCGTGCCGACGAGCTGCTCGACGGTCGCCGGGTGGGTTCCGTGCTCGTCGACGAGGGCGAAGATCGCCTCGGAGTCGACCGTCATCTCCGGTTCCGCGCGCGAGAAGCCGTGCCGGGCGAACAGCTCGTCGTCGTTGACGATGATCCCGTTGTGCACGCCCGTCACGTGGCCGTGACGGACCGGGTGGTTGTTGGCGGGGATGGTGGGGTGGCCCTTCGTGTAGTCCCGCACGTGCACGAGCACCTGTGTCGCCTCCGGCGGGACGACGACGGTCTCGAGGAGAGCGCTGGCGCCGGTTTGCTGCTTGTGCACCTCGAGGCGGTTCGCGGCGAGATGCGCGTACCCGACGGCATCGGCACCGCGCTCGGCGATTCCGGCCAGGAGTGCCTGCGCGGCGAACGTCCGGCTCATTCCCGAGCCCGACCCGAAGCTGTATCCCGCGATGCCGCACATCTGTCATTCGCCTCCAACGCGATGACGCCTCGACCAACCGTAGTGGGCCGATCGTGAGCAAGGTGTACGGATTCCGGCTAGAGAATCCTCGACTTACGGCCAGGCTCATGCCGTCCCAAATGCCTCACGCGGGGGACGCGCGGTGCCGATAGTTCATCCGTGGAGACGAATGCGGCCGAACCGCTCTTCGACGCCCAGAGCGAGGCCTTCCAGGACGCCGAGAGCGCGGGACCGGTTCAGGATCCGCTGAAGCTGTACGTCCGTGCGATCGGTGACGGACGGCTCCTCACCGCGGTCGAGGAACGGGAGCTCGCCCGGCTGAAGGACGAGGGGGACGAAGGGGCTCGGCGCAAGCTGATCGAGTCGAACCTCCGGCTCGTGATGTCGATCACCCGGAACTACACGCGTGCGGACGTCGCGCTGCTCGACCTGATCCAGGAGGGCAACCTCGGCCTGATGCGCGCCGTCGACAAGTTCGACTGGACCATGGGCTTCAAGCTCTCGACGTACGCGACGTGGTGGATCAGGCAGGCAGTGCAGCGCGCGCTCGCGGAGCAGGGCCGCACGATCCGGCTCCCCGTCCACATCGCCGACCAGGTGCGTCGCGTGCAGCGGGCCCGCCGGACGCTCGGCCAGGAGCTGAGCCGCGACCCGACCCTCGACGAGATCGCCACCGAGACGGAGCTGACCCCGAAGCGCGTGCACGAGCTCCTGGAGCTCGTCCAGGATCACGTCAGCCTCGAGATGCCCGTCGGCGACGGCGAGAGCGTCATGAGCGACCTGATCGAGGACACGAACGCCGAGGGGCCCGAGGCCGAGACGGCGCTTCGCCTTCGCTCCACCGAGCTCGCCCGCGCGCTGGCGCAGCTGAAGCCGCGGCTGCAGCGCGTCCTGATCCTCCGCTACGGCCTCGACGGCACGAGCGGCCGCACCCTCGAGCAGGTGGGCGGCGAGCTCGGCATCACGCGCGAGCGCGTCCGGCAGCTCGAGACCCGTGCGCTACGCGAGCTTCGGCACGTGGCGCCTGCGCTCGAGCTCTACCTGCGCACGTAGTCACCGGCAGGTGTCCGACTTCAAGTCGGACACCGGCGCATCTCAGCCTTGAACAGCCTGCATCTCGCGGAGGAGCGAGAGGCGGCGGAGCGAGTCGAGCTCGATCTGGCGGACGCGCTCGCGCGTGAGCCCGAGGCGCTTCCCGATCTCCTCGAGCGTGCGCGGCTCGCGGCCGTCGATCCCGTAGCGCATCGTCACGACCTCGCGCTCCCGCTCGGGCAGCGAGAGCAGCGCGCGCCTGAGCGTCTGCCGGCGGAGCTGCACGTCGACCGTCTCCTCGGGGAGTGGCTCGTCGCCCGCGACGAAGTCGCCGAACACCGCGTCGTCCTCGTCGCCGATGGGTGCGTCGAGGCTCGTCGAAGCCCGCGCGGCGGCCCGCACCTCGTACACCTGCTCCGGCGTCACCGACGCCTCTTCCGCGATCTCCTCGACGGTCGGCTCGCGGCCGAGCTGGGTCCACAGCGAGCGCTCGGCGCGGTTGATCTTCTGCATGCGCTCGACGATGTGCACGGGCATCCGGATCGTGCGCGCCTTGTCCGCGAGCGCACGCGCGACGGCCTGCCGGATCCACCATGTCGCGTACGTCGAGAACTTGAAGCCGCGCCGCCAGTCGAACTTCTCGACGGCCCGGATCAGACCGAGCGTGCCCTCCTGGATCAGGTCGAGGAACGGCAGTCCCTGGTTGCGGTAGTTCTTCGCGATCGAGACGACCAGCCGGAGATTCGCCTGGATCATCTCGGACTTCGCCGTGGCGTCCCCGCGCTCGATCCTCTTCGCGAGCGCGACCTCCTGCGCCGCATTCAGAAGCCGGTGGCGGCCGGCCTCGCGGAGGAAGAGCTGGAGGGCGTCGGTCGTCGTCTCGACAGGGGCCGGCGCGACGGGCGCCCGCTCGACCGGCGGCGCATCGACGATCTCGATCCCGCGCTTGTCGAGCTCTCGCACGAGCGCCTCGTGCTCGAGCCCGCTGAGCTCGTGCGACTCGACGATCTCGGTGACGTCGGGTGCCCGGATCGAGCCGGTCTGCTCGCACGTCTCGAGGAGCGACCGAAGGTCGTCCTGCGCGAGGAGAGATTCGATGTCGACAGTGGTCACGGGCGAGCGAACGAGACTGCCGGGGCTGCAGCGTGCTCCTGCGAGGTTTCCACAGTCAGGGTGCTCTTGGCAAGAGCCTAGAGGCTCGATGTCCCGCGAAGTTACCTCTGGCGTGGCGCGCAAACCTCAATAGGGTGACAAGAAGGGGGGAAGGATTCGAGTGGGCGACGGGAGCCATATCGAGCGTCGACGCGCGCCGTTGCGCTGCGACGGGTGCGGCCGGGGAGCGGACGCCGCCGGGATGACCGACCACGGTTGGGCCGTGAGCCCTCTCACGGCGGCCGTGCCCGGTACGTACTGCCTTCGCTGCGCCTCGGCGCTCCGAATGCTCCAGTGGTTCGTTCGCTGCGTCGAGTGCGGCGCCACCGCCGAGAGCGAAGCCGCCGCGGAAGAGCTCGGCTGGCGCTACTACCCGGATGCGCTCGGCAATCTCGAGCCTCATTGCGGCATCTGCAGCCTCGGCGTCCTGACGAGGCAGACAGTCGAGTGACGCTCGAATCCGCGCTCGCGCGCGGATTTGTGAACCGGACGCTAGATCAACCAGTACGCGGTCAGTAGGACTGCTACCCAGAAAGCGCCGCAGGCCGCCAGGGCAGCCAGCAGTTCGAAATTCACGTTGGCCGACTCGCGCCGACCGGGAACCACGTAGGTGCCCCAATCGGGCGTGCCAACAGAAACGGCCTTGCGCGACATGCGTCTTCCTTTCGTCTCTCGAGACCCCACAACGTTCGACCGAGATGCGACGCGGAGACCGCGTCACGACGCGCGTGACGTTGTGTGTCGTTCTACTCGACGACGATACGGCAGGGCGGATCCCCTGTCGTTGACACGAACGGGTCAACCAGAGGCCCTCGTGCTCCGGTCGGCCAGCCAGGGCGATTGCGGAATCGGACGCACGATACTCGGAGAAACATGTTTTGCAGGGGCTTTGCGAGTGGGGGAGGGCGGTGACCGTAACAGACGTCTGGACGGCGCCGATGGCGCCATCAACCGCCCCGCACCTGACCTAGCCGCCTGCGGTGCGTGCTTGTTCGTCGATCGTGGTTGCCCACGCTCGGGCTGCGGCATCCACGTCAGCGTCCACGTCGTCGCCGAGCCCGTCCACCTTCTCCGCCTTGACCACGAATCCGTACTTCGCGCCGTATGCGCGTGAGAGATCGTTGCTCGCGAGGAAGGAGACATGCGCATCGGCAGCGGTGTCGAAGACTCCGACGACGAGGTTCGCGAGCTTGTCCTCGTCCCGCCACTTGTTGGACGCCCCCCAGTCGTCGGACTGCTCGATGTCTGCCGTCCTTTGTCGATACTCGGCGTAGATCGGGTCTCTCGCAGCGAACTCCTCCGACGACTCCCCACTCGAGGGCTGCTCGGATCGTCCGGCCTGGTTCATCTTGAGCCTGGCGATCACGGGCCTCCTTCGCGAGGCCCGTCGTCGTTCAGCTGCTTAGCACCCGCTTGGCAAGCGCCGTATCGTGGCCGAAGGTGAGAGGGTGGGCACCGCTGTCGTGGGTCACCGGCACCGTACTCGTCGGCGCCTTTCTCTCACGCTCGGTCTGGATGTCCGACGCACCATTCCATCCAGACGAGAGCACGGTCTTGTGGATTGCGCTCGACGCAGTGCGCGACACGGTGATCCCGGACCACGGCCTTATCTCCTCGTACCGCGTCTACCAACCCCCGGGTCTCGTCTGGATGACGATGCCGTTCGTAGCAGTCGGCGGTGGCCGCCCGGAGCTAGTCATCGTTGGCTTCGCGATGCTGAACGCGGCGGCGATCGCGCTGCTCGTCGCCACCGTCGCCCGAGCCTGGGGCCTCCTGTACGCAGCGGTGCTCGGCTTGTTCCTCATCGTCGGCCCGGATGCCTGGTTCTCGGCGGTCGTGTGGCACCCGAGCCTCTACACCGCGGCCATGTGCCTGGTCCTCACGGCTGGCATTCGGCTTCCAATCGGATCGCGCTGGTGGGCTGCGCTGCTCGTCGCCGTGCCAGGCCTCTATGCCCTCATTCACTACTCGGGCATCATCCTGTTCGCTCCCGCGCTCGCGCTGGTGGTTTTGTCGCGCCGGGCGTGGAAGCAGCTGGTGACCCCGGCTGCTGCCGCCGCCGGCGTGGTTGTCTGCGCTTGGGTGCCGTTTCTCGCGTTCGAGGTTGGCCGCGACTGGGCCGATCTCAAGACGATCCTGGGCGAGGGGAACAACGCGGGATCGGTGTGGCGAGAGATCGGGGGGCGCTTCAGCGACCTCCTTATTGCGGTCACGCATCTCGGTCAAGAGGTTCGCGACCCAGTCGGCTTGACGTGGGTGCTCTGGCCACTTGTCGTCCTGGCCGTTGTGATCGCGGTGGTCCGACGGCAATGGCGGGATACGGCCTTCCTGCTGCCCGCAGTGGTCGTCGCGACCGGCGTGCTCGCGCAGGTTGTTGCCAATCAGGGAGAGCGCCAGGACGTCTTGATGCTGTGGCATGTGCCGCTGTATGCGCTCGCGGCTTGCGCAACCGTGCAGGTTGCGAGCCTGCCGCGAGACATCCTCGGTCGTCGCGCGGTGACGGCAGCCGTTGTGGTGCTTGTAGCGGTCGTGGGTAGCGTTGACCTCGTCCATGCGGTCCGCGCCACACCAGAGAACCAGCGACTCAGTGAGCAGTGGCACGCGGCGCGAACTGGTGCGCCGGTCACGTACCTCGCTGGCGTCGACCCCTTGGAGTCGGCCAACACGTTTTATCTCCCCTGCGACCCGCCGTATGACTGGGGATCAGAGGTGTGGTACCTCCGCGAGGTCATTCGCCGCGGGAGCGGCCTCAGCGACGCCGCCGAGGGCGGCGCGTTCCGCTGGAGGGCGGGCCAGGGCTCGTGCGCGGAACGGGACGCGAAGCTTCACCCCGAGTAGTCGCACGCTTCTTAGCGGAGGCGGGTCGGCTTCCCCGACCTCACAGCCGACCTCGAGGTGGCGTTCCGAGAAAGTCGATTTGGCTTAGCCAGCGCGTTTGCGAGAGCGAACGCACGATAATCGGGGAAACAGTGCGTTTTGCAGGGATTTTGTGGCGGGCGGCAGACTACACCAGCCGCCCGCGACATGCAACGCGCTACTCGCCGCCGCCGTTCACTTTCACGAGAACTCGCCATCAACTATTTGAAGTAAATGGCTAGGAGCTCTCAGTTTGCCGTGAGAGCTAGTCAGGCGTAACGCCGTTACGCTCTACCACCCATGTCGTTTCCGGCCGGCACGAGTCGTTCGAGCGAGACTGGCAGCGCAAGCGGGCGCCGCCCGCTACAGCCGTGGCTTGCAGTCCCGCTCATGTACTTGGGGCTCACGTTCGTCGCCATCGTCCCCATCGCTTTGGCGGTGGAGGATGCCGCCTGGGCGCTGGTGCTCTACGGCTTCGTGCTTTTCTGGGCCTTGGTCATCGGGTTGCTGGCGCACCGCTGGTATCGGGTGACGGTCATCGAAAGCGGGGCCGATTACCGGGTAGTCCGTGTCCAGTCTCTGCGCGAGGCGCGGAAGCGGGCGAGTCGCTGAGACGCCAAGGACGCCGGGTCTCTAACTTCCGTTACGACGCGAACATGTGTACGGTCGTCGGCATGTGGCTTGCAGGGATCCCGGTCGCCGACAAGACGGTCCTCCAGCTCGCCGGCAGCCTGCGCGAAGCCGAGCTCGTCGAGACCGCCGAACGGCTCGAGCGCGCCTACGACCGCGAAGCCCGGATCGTGGCGCTCGACGTGACCGACCGGGAGGCGATCCTCAGGGTGCTCGAGGAGTGTCCCGAGGAGTTGCTCGAGCTGCGGGTGACGCTTCTACAGGAGCACGTCTGGCGACGGCGCGAAGGTCTCCCGCGGGGACTCTCCCGCAACCATTTGAAGTAACGGCCATTGCCGCCCCTGCACCAGAGGCGTACCTTGAGTTTGTTACTACCGAGGGAGGCTGCCATGGCCAAGAAGTTGTCTTGCTGGATTGGGCGGCACACTTGGGTAACCCGCGTGGAGCAGGGCGAGAGCTACAAGGTCTGTTCGGCCTGCGGAAAACCGCCACGCGGCGGGAAGGGCGACATCACGGGCACGTCAGTCCACGCCCAGAAGGCGATGTACGGATACGACAAAGGGCCGGAGCACCCGGGTGGGGGTGGGACGGGATGATGGGCAGCCGCGGGGGAGTTCACATCGAGTAACCGGCGTCCTTCACGCCCGAACCCAGGAGAGCGCCCGCTTCTAGCCGGTCGCGGATCGCCCGCACGAAACAGGGGCGAAGCCGGGGGCGGGCCGTGGACGCCACTCCCGACCCAGGCTTTCCCCGGGCCAAGTCGCACAGCCGCCACCCGGCAGGACGCCCTTACCCAAGCCCGCGCGTTTTGAGTCGCGTTTAGCGGCTGCGTGACGCGGAATGACTAGGCGGCTTCGAGCTTCGGTGATGGCCACATCGTCAGGAAGACCGAGGGGGACTTCAGGGGATGGGAGACGGTGGCAGGCTCCCGGAGCCTGGAGCCGATCTCGAGCGCCAACACACGAACATGTGTACGGTCGGCGCCGGTGGCTCGCAGGGATCCCGGTCGCGGACAAGACCGTCCTCCAGCTCGCCGGCAGCCTGCGCGAAGCCGAGCTCGTCGAGACCGCCGAACGGCTCGAGCGCGCCTACGACCGCGAAGCCCGGATCGTGGCGCTCGACGTGACCGACCGGGAGGCGATCCTCAGGGTGCTCGAGGAGTGTCCCGAGGAGTTGCTCGAGCTGCGGGCGACGCTGCTGCAGGAGCACGCCTGGCGGCAGCGCGAAGGGCTCTAGCCCGGCTAGGACGTCGCGTTGTGCTGCAAGTGAGGCTGGCCGTCTGGTGTGAACTGGACGCCATGCCGGCGCCGTTCACTGGAGCAGGCGAGATTCTCTCTGCGCCGGAGTAGAGTCGGCCCGTGGGCCGGACACTCGTGGCTGCACTGTTGATCATGCTCCTCACCGCGCTTCCCGTTCAGGCGGCATCTCACGCGGGCACGAGGACGATCACAGTTCGCTTGATCTCGACCGGGTATGAGGGACAGACGGTTGTAGATCGGGCACCAAAGCATCAGGTGAGCAAGGGCGACGTCATCGTGGCGACTTCGTTCCTACGCAATGCGGTCGCACAACTGGGGCGAGCGAAGGGCGCTGTCGTGGGGGGCGACAGTGCGACCTTCACAGTCCTGACGAGGACTCACGCTGACTTGAGAGTCGAGATGAGCCTGCCGGGGGGCACGCTTCGGGCTGGCGGCCGCGTCCGCCTCGGAGCTGTGCAGACTTACGCCGTGGCGGGCGGGACGGGGACGTTCGCTCACGCTCGGGGCACCGTCGAGTCGCGTGCTCTCGCATCCAAATGGGGCAGCGGCAACCGGAGACTGAACGTGTACCGCCTCCGGCTCCCTTAGCAGGAGCCGGATCCGACTGAATGCCTCGAGCGCGCAGGGCTACCGGCGTCGATCAAGACGCACGAACTGCGGCACTCGGCGGCGGACAACCTGTGGCGCGCGTCCGGGAATCTGCTGCTCGCTCAGCAGCTCCTGCGCCACGCCTCGGTCGCAACGACACAGGACTATCTGCACCCGACGCGCGACGACCTCGCGGAGGCCCTGGCCAAATTGCAAGTCGTGCGTTTCGAGGAGGACGATTTGGCTTAGCCAGGCCCTTTGCGGAAGCGAACGCACGATAATCGGGGTTATGTCAAGTTCGAGGAAACGACTGCGGGTTTCGCCTTCCCTCCCCAGCCAATCGGTGTCAGAAACCGGCGGAACGGGCACCTGTGGCGATCAGGAGCAGGATTGCCGCGGCCAGGGCCAGGCGATAGACCACGAAGATGTCGTAGGTGTGGCGGCGGACGTAGTCGAGCAGGAACACGATCGCGAGCAGGCCGCTCCCGAGCGACGCCAGCACCCCGACGACGAACGGCCCCGTCATCCCACTCGGGAGGTCGGCGAGCACCACGTCGGTCAGCCCCTTGAAAACGACCGCGGCGAACGTGATCGGGAGCAGCAGGAGGAACGAGAAGCGCGCCGCGGAGTCGCGATCGAGGCCGAGCATCCGGCCGACGGTGATCGTGATCCCCGAGCGCGACACGCCGGGCATCAGCGAGAGGCTCTGGGCAAGCCCAACGGCAATGCCCTGCCGCAGGCTCAGGTCTCCGACGATCCGGGTCGCTGGTCGCCGATCGGCCCAACCGAGGAGGAGCCCGAATCCGGCGAGGAAGATCGCGATCTGCCACGGCTCGCCGAGATTCCCCGCGATCACGTCCTCCAGCGCGACGCCGAGTAGTCCAGCCGGGATCGTCGCCGCGACCACGACCCACGCGATCCGCTCGTCCGGGGTCGAGATCGAGCGACGACGCAGCGTCCCGAGCCAGGCGACGACCAGTGCCGTGAGGTCGCCCCAGAAGTAGGCGCCGACCGCGACGAGCGTCCCGAGATGCAGGGAGACGTCGAACGTCTGATTGAAGGCGTCGTTGGCCTCGAGGTAGTCCCAGTCGAAGAGCCACGGGACGAGGATCAGATGGCCCGAGGAGGAGATCGGCAGGAGCTCCGTCGCCCCCTGGACGAGACCCAGCACGAGCGCCTGCCAGTTCGCGAGCTTGTCCGGGTCGTCCCCCACTCCGAGCACGGTGAGCAGCACGGCGAGCGAGAGCGCCGCGCCGGCTGACGCGTACACGACGGGGCGACGCACGCCGCGCATGGTAATCCCGAGCCGGCCGCTCGCCCGAGGAACGATCGTCCGCAAATTGCGCCCTTCGATCTCGCAGGGCGCTTGACCCGGTGGCTGCCAGATCGTAGGTTGGCCGAGCACCGAGCACGGAGCGCGAGTAGGTCGAAGCCCGTCACGGAGGCACTACGCGGAAGCGGAAGGTCGACGTGACAGGTGGACGAAAGCGCCACCGGCTCGGTGAATTTCTTTGGTCCGCCAGGCAGGATTCGGCAGGAGCCGAATCCTGCGGCTTGATCCCCGCCTTCGCCGGCGCGGATCCCTGAAGGCGGCCGCTTCGCGGTCACAACGGCCTCTTTGCCATGCACGCGCTGGGTCCGGTGTCCGACTTCAAGTCGGACACCCGGTGGGTTCGCCCTCGACACTCGGTGTCCGACTTCAAGTCGGACACCTGGCAGTTCGCCTCGGCATTCGGTGTCCGACTTCAGTCAGGCACCTTGCCGGTCGCCTGCGCCGGACGAGTACGATCGCACGCGTGCACTTGCGCATGCCGTCGATCGACCGGGGCGTCCAGAGCTTCGTCTGGGCCGTCGTCTTCTTCCTCTTCCTCTACTTCGGCATGGTGCTGATCGCCGTCGCCAAGGGGACGGCGTTCGTGGTCTCGGCCGTCGTCGCGTTCCTCGTCTTCCTCTTCGTGAGGACGCGGGGCGACGACGACCCTCGCGACGCGTAGCGCGCAGCTAGCTCGAGCGCTTGCTCGGCTCGCTCAGGCTCGCGACGAGCTTTCGCGCAAGCTCCGGCCCGAGCTCCGCCTCGAGCCGCACCTTCGCGGGCGGGTGGCGTCGCTCGGGATGGCCCAGCGCGAGACAGTCCCTCAGCAGGTGCAGGTCCTGTGCGTTGCTCTCCGCTGACGTTCGTTCGACGGCTGACTTCATGCTTCGAGTGATCGACAGTCGCAGTGCCAGCGCGTGATCCCTCCCGGGAGGGAACCCCTTATCGGCCATCGAGCGCCATCCGCCGGGAATCGACTTCCGCTGCGTGGAGCTCGGCGCGGAAAGCGTCGATCGTCCGCAGAGCGTCGTCCTCGAAGACGTGCGCCACGACGCCGACGCTCGCGTCTGAGTGGAACGGGAAGTCCACGTGCGCCGTGCTCACGAGATTGATCGTCGTCGACCCGCACGCCGGGCACCTGACCGCGACCGCGACTGCCTCGACCGCATGCTCGAGAAGGCGGAACGACGAGGGCGTGACAGGACGTGGCGCGTCCTCCAGGTAGCAGAAGAAGGTCCACGGCCACTGGCCCCTGCCGATGTGGAGGGAGGCGAGGTCGGCGAGCTCGGTCGAGAGATCGTCCCGACGCGAGGTCATCAGGTTGACGAACGTGACCGTGCCATCGAGGCCGAGCGGTGCCCAGTCGAGCTCGTCGTGGCCCACGAGCGTGACGTGCTCCCCGCCGCACGAGCAGCGGTAGACGATCCGGTACAGCGCGGGATGCGCCGGTCCGGGAAGGCGCTCGATCTCGCGGAACGAGGACAGCCGAACACGACCCGATCCCCCGCGCGGGCAGGGAAGCCGATACGTCGCCGTCAAAGCGTCGACGCCGCTCATGGACTAGATGTACTCGGCACGCCGGACGGTTCAACCCCGGGGACCGGTAGCCGACTCGCCCGATAGTCTCCGCCGCGCATCGTGATGGCCGGGCGCACGACACATCGGGTGGAGATCGAGGGAGTCGTACGTGAGCTCCCTCTCTTCGAGGTGGCCCCCGGTGTGCGGATCGCGGTCTTCAACCTGCTCGGCGACACCGAGATCGTCGAGGCGGCCGCGACAGGCCTTGCGCGGCGCCTCGACAGCGCGGCTGCCGACGTGCTCGTGACGGCCGAGACGAAGAGCGTCCCGCTCGTGTACGAGCTCGCGCGTCGGACCCGCAAGCCCTGGGTCGTCCTGCGAAAGCAGTACAAGCCGTACATGGGCGAGACCGTCACGGCCGAGACGGTGTCGATCACGACCGGCCATCCGCAGACCCTGCACCTGGACGAGAAGGACAGGGCGCTCGTCGAGGGGAAGGGCGTCGTGCTCGTCGACGACGTCATCAGCACGGGCAGCACCCTCGACGGGATGCGTGCCGTCGTACGCGAGGCCGGCGGCCGCATTGTGGCGGAGGCTGCGGTCTTCACCGAGGGCGACGCCGATCAGGTGGAGGGCATCGTCGCCCTCGGCCACCTGCCCCTGTTCACGGGCTGACGAAGACCAAGGTGTCCGACTTGAAGTCGGACACCGGTGTCAGCGCTCCGCGGCGTCTCTCAGGTCGCGCACGAGCAGGTGCTGCGCAAGCTCCGTCGCGATCCCGGCGAGCGCCTCGAGATCCTCGAGCCCCGCTCGGCGGCGCTGCGGGTCACGTGACCGGAGACCGCTCGCGACGAGTTGCTCGAGCAAGGCGGACTGACGCCCCGCCGCGGTGCGGAAGGCGCGCAGATGGCGAGCGTCGAGCCCGTGTCGTGCGAGGCGACCGCAGGCAGCGGCGATCTCGGCGTCGCCTTCGCGGTAGTAGCGCTCGCCCGCCTCGATCCTCGCCGTCACGAGGTCGTACTCCTCCAGGCGGCGGGCGAACTCGGCCGTGATCCCCGCGCGCTCGCAGAGCTCCCCCAGGTCGAGCTCTCCCCCGGGCTCGCGGAGCGCGGGAGCGCGCTTCGCCGCTCGCGCCCCGCTGCCTGCGTCGATCGCGTCCTTGATCACGCGGAGCGGCAGGAACTCGTCACGCTGCATGCGCAGGATCGTCTCGAGCCGCTCGACGTCCGCCTCCGAGAAGAGCCTGTAGCCCCCACGCGTGCGCCGGGGCCGGAGCAGGCCCTGATCCTCCAGGTAGCGGATCTTCGAGATCGAGATGTCGGGGAACTCGCCGCGCAGCAGCTCGCACACCGCGCCGATCGTGTGCAACCTCGGCGCGGCCGTCGGCGGTTGAGTGGTCGTGCTCATGGGAGGAGGAAGGTCATGCGGTACTTGCCGACCTGCACCTCGTCGTCGGGCTGGAGCTCGACGCTCTCGATCCGATGCCGGTTGACGAACGTCCCGTTGAGGCTGCCGAGGTCACGGATCGTGTACGTGTCGCCCTCGTGGACGATCTCTGCGTGGCGTCGCGAGACGGTGACGTCGTCGAGGAAGACATGACAGTCGGGCGAGCGACCGATGAGCGTCCGCAATCCGGCGGTCTCGAAGCTCTCACCGGCCATGCCTCCTCCGGCCCTCACCACGAGCGCCGGCGCGCGTACCTCGAGCGCGTGGACGCCCTCCTCCCCCAGCTCGTCCGGTCCGAGGCTCAGCGTCGTCTCGCCGTGCTCGTCCCGCCGCAGGTACGAGCCGCACCGGGCGCAGTAGTTCGCGACCTCGGGATTCTGGAAACCGCACTCCGGGCAGTAGACGTGGCTCATCGAGGCGAGCCGCCGAGGATCGGGCCGAGATCCGAGGGGTCGAGGTGGAGCCCGCGACGCCGGCGCTCGCGCTCCGCCCGCAGGATGTCGATGCGCCCGTGAAGC
This sequence comes from uncultured Actinomycetes bacterium, assembly GCA_963791895.1. Taxonomy (GTDB): domain Bacteria; phylum Actinomycetota; class Thermoleophilia; order Gaiellales; family Gaiellaceae; genus Gaiella. The sequence continues at coordinate 105,703 of CAWBTY010000018.1, read as the reverse complement.
ATCCGCCGGCGAAGCGACAGGTCGTCCTCCTCGTGCTCGAGTCCGACGACCGCGGCCCGCAGCTCGTCGTCCGAGAGCGACGTCGGGTCGACGGCCGGGTGCTCGGGCGCCTCGTCGGGGACGTCGCCGGTGCCCTCGAAGATCGGCCGCTCGAGTGCGGGCGACGCGGGCGGAGGCACGTCGAGCGTCCCGGCCTCCGCCTGACGGCGGAGACGCACGACCCGCTCGCCACGAAGCCCGTCGATCTGGTCGTGCAGCTCCCGGCGACGGGTCGAGACGCCCTCCTCCTCCGACTCCGCGTCGCGGAGCAGGCGCTCGAGGTCCTCGTCGCTCAGGCTCGTGAAGTCGGGCAGCGGATCCGTCGTCATTCAGGCACCGTCTCCTTCGGGGACGTCGATTCAAGCAGCCCGAGGGCCAAGGGGTCAACCTCAGCTTGAGGCTTGCTCCAGTGTTCGCTCTTCGGTGACGTCTCCCTGCACGATGCCCTCGACGAGCGCCACGATCTCCGCTGCGAGCTCGTCGGTCTGCTCTTCGGTGATGCCCTCGGCATAGACGTGGACGAGCGGCTCGTCGGGGTCGGGCAGGACCTGCACCCAGCCGCGCTCGTCGTAGGCCTTGACGCCGTCCATCAGGTCGAGCCGGCGCGCGGCCAGCTGCTCGTTCAGGAGGCGCATGACGAGGCCCTTCCGGCTCCAGGGACACGGGAGCGCGCGATGCACGAGGCGCGGGAGCGGCAGCTCGGCAACGAGCTCCGAGACGGGTCGCTCCTGCGTCGCGAGCAGCTCGAGGAGCTTGCAGAGCGCCGTCGCCGCGTCGTAGCCGGGCACCACGTCCGGGAACACGAATCCGCCGGTCGGCGCGGCTGCGAGCACGACGCCGTCCTCGACCGCGGTCCGGGTGAGCTCCCCGACCGAGTGCTGCGTCCGGATCACCGCGAGCTGCGAGCCCGCGACGAGCTCGTCCACGAGACCGGTGGTAGTCACCGGCACCGCGATCCGGCCCGACCGGCCGGCGAGGACGAGCAGCTGGACGACGAGGAGCAGGCCCACGTCCGTGGGCACCGAAGCGCCTCGCTCGTCGACGAACAGAAGGCGCTCGGCGTCCCGGTCGAGAACGACACCGAGATCCGCGCGCACGCCCGTCACGATGCGGCTGGCGTCGAGTGCCTGGAGCTCCGCTGCGCCGTCGTCCGCGTACGTGCCGCGCGCTCCGATCGCCTCCACACCGAGCGGGCCGAGCACGAGCGGCAGCGTGAACGCGGCCGGTGAGTGGCCGTAGTCGATCGCGACGCGGAACCGCCGCTCGCGGATCGACGCCACGTCGAGCACGTCGAGGATGTCCTGTGCGTAGCTCTCGCGGACGCGCGCCGGGTAGGTCGTCTCCCCCACCTCCGAGAACGTGGCACGACGGAGCTCCTGCCGGCCGAAGTGCTTCTCGACCTCCTTCTGCAAGCCCGCCGTCATCTGGTTCCCCGGCCACTCGAAGACCCTGACCTGGATCACCTCGGGATCGGTGCTCGAGCGTCCGACGTGGATCCCGGCCTGCATGGCCTGCGTTTTCAGCACGTGTCGCGTCACCGCGGCCGGCGAGATCCGGAGGTCGGCGACGTGCACCCCCGTGGACGTCAGCCCGGCGATGATCGCCCGCTGGATCATGCGGCACGCGTCCGGCGAGTCGCGGCTCGCCACGACCCTGTCCCCACGCCGCAGCGCGGTGCCGAGCGCTGCCGCGAGCCGGACCGCGGTCTCGGGCGTCAGGTCCACGTTCACGAGGCCCGTCAATCCGTCCCGACCGAAGGGGGTGCTCGCCGCGCGCGTCTCCCAGACGACGTTCTCGTGGATCTGGGCCCCGGTCTCGATCTCCTTGAACGGGTAGATGCGGACACCCGGGAAGAGGGTCGCCTCGGCGCCGATCGTGACCTGATCGCCGATCGCGACGCCCTCGTGCACCCGCACGTGGTCGCGGAGGTCGCAGCCTCGTCCGAGGATCGCGCCCTCGACGACGGAGTTGCGACCGAGGTACGTCCCCACGTCGATCACGCTGCGGCTGACACGCGCGCCCTCGCGGACGATCACGCCCTGCGACAGCACCGAGTAGGGGCCGATCGAGGCGCCGTCGGCGATGCGGCAGTTCGGCCCCACGAACGCGGGGCCCTCGACGGGCTCGATCTCGTTGATGTCGACCTCCTCGCTGACCCAGACGTTGCCGCGCAGGCGCAGGCCGGGCACTTCGAGCTGCACGTGTCCGTCGAGCGCGTCGAAGTTCGCCTGCCGGAACTGCTCGAGGTTGCCGATGTCCTGCCAGTAGCCGTCGAGCACGTGGCCGTAGAGCGGGCGGCCCATCTCGAGGAGCAACGGGAAGAGCTCCTTGGAGAAGTCGTACGGGCCGGTCGTCGGGCACGTGACGCAGCACTTCCGGCTCGAGCACGTAGATCCCGGTGTTGATCGTGTCGGAGAAGACCTGCCCCCAGGAGGGCTTCTCGAGGAACCGCTCGACGCGCCCGTCCTCGTCGGTGACGACGATCCCGAACTCGAGGGGATTGTCGACCGACTTGAGCCCGATCGTGACCGCGGCGCCCTTCGCCCGGTGCGCCTCGACGAGCGAGCCGAGATCGACGTCGCACAACGCGTCGCCCGAGATCACGAGGAATGTCTCGTCGAGTCGCTCCTGCGCGAGCCTGACCGAGCCGGCGGTCCCGAGCGGCTGCTCCTCGACGGAGTAGTCGATGTCGACACCGAGCGACTCGCCGTCGCCGAAGTACGTCCGGATCGCCTGTGGCATGAAGGCGAGGGTGACCACCACCTCGTCCAGGCCGTGACGCCGGAGGAGGTCGACGATGTGCTCCATGCACGGCTTGCCGACGATCGGCACCATCGGCTTCGGCTGGTTCGAGGTCAGCGGGCGCAACCTCGTCCCCTCCCCACCCGCCATCACGACGGCCTTCACCGCCTCACCTCGCGCAGCGCCTTGAAGAGGTACTGCACGCCGGCCAGCACGGCGAGCGCGAGGCTCACCCAGAAGCACGCGAGCGCCCACCAGGTGTCGCGCTCGGTCACGAGCACGAGCACGAGCGACGCGTAGAGCCCCCAGGTCGCGATCTTCCCGAGCTGGGAGACCTCGAACTCGTAGCCGCGAGGCATGACGTAGCGGTACCCCCAGATGAGCAGCACGTCTCGAAGGAGGATCACGAGCGCGACCCACGGGAGCCGGTCGAGAGCGACGAGGAGCAGAACCGCCACGTCGATCATGAGGCGATCGGCGAGCGGGTCGGCGACCTTCCCGAACGCGGACTCGACGCGCCAGCGTCGCGCCAGCCAGCCGTCGAGCTGATCGGTGATCGCGGCCGCGCCGAACACGGCGCCCGCGAGCCAGCTCGGACCGCTCCGCTCGGAGAGAAGCAGGATGACGAAGGCGGGGATCGCGGCGAAGCGCAGGATCGTCAGCGCGTTCGGCAGCTGGCGAAGCGGCGCAGACACCGTCGAGCTCACGTTTCTAGATTAGTGTCGTCGCCCGTGGCGCGAGCAGCCGTGCTCCCGGGGTTCGTCAACGTCCACAGCCACACGTTCCAGCGGGCCCTCAGAGGCAGCGCGGCGCACGGCGACTTCTGGTCGTGGCGCGACGGGATGCTCGCCGCAGCCGAGAGCCAGTCGCCTGCGACCGTGAGGGAGCACTACGCCAGCACCTACCGCGAGATGCGCAGCGCCGGCTACACGGCGGTCGGGGAGTTCCACTACCTCGGCTTCGAGACCGCGCTCGCGGCCGCCGACGCCGCGGCCGAGGCCGGGATCGAGCTCATGTGCCTGTACGTGGCATATGCGCGTGGTGGCCTCGAGCGGATGCGCCAGGAGTCCGTGGCCGCATATCTCGGCGAGGTCGAGCGGCTTCGCAGCGCGGGCCTCGCCGTGGGGATCGCCCCCCACTCCGTCCGCGCCTGCCCGCGGGACTGGCTCGAGGAGCTCGGCCGCTACGCGGTGGACGAGGGTCTCGTGCTCCACGTCCACGCCGACGAGCAGCCGCGCGAGATCGAGGAGTGCGTGGCGGAGCACAACCGGCGCCCGATCGAGCTGCTCGCCGACTGCGGGTGCCTCGGCGAGCGAACGGTGGTCGTGCATGCGACCCACGCGAACGGTGCCGAGCTCGACCTGCTGCGCGACACGGGCTCGACGATCTGCGCCTGCCTCACGACCGAGGCGGACCTCGGCGACGGCTTCCTGCCGGCGGTGCGGGTACGGCACCGCGCGATCCCGCTCTGCATCGGGTCGGACTCGAACGTGCGGATCGACCCGCTCGAGGAACTGAGGCAGCTCGAGGGCATCGCGCGACGACAGGACGGTCGCCGCGGGGTGTTCTCGACCCACGAGCTGTGGCAGATCGGCGGCGCGAACGGCGCTCGGGCGCTCGGGCTCGACGCGTGGCCCGAGCTCGCCGTCGATCTCGACCATCCGTCCCTCGAGGGCGTTGCCCCGGAGAACCTTCTGGCGGCGCTCGTCGCCGGCTGCGGCGGCGATGTCGTGCTGCCCCGGTAGGCGCCGCCGCTACGCTGGCCGGCGGTGGACGTCACCGAGCTCACCTTCGACGAAGCCGTGCTCGCCCGCTCGCACGAGCGCCCGGTCGTCGTCGACTTCTGGGCCGAGTGGTGCGGGCCCTGTCATGCGCTCGCCCCCGTGCTCGAGGGCGAGATCGAGGCCCGTGCGGGCGCCGTCGAGCTCGTGAAGGTCGACGTCGACGCCAACCCCGAGCTCGCGGGCCAGTTCGGCGTCAGCGGCATACCCGCCGTCAAGGCGTTCCGCGACGGCAAGGTGGTGAAGGAGTTCGTCGGCGCACAGTCGCGGATGTCCGTCTCGACCTTCCTCGACGACCTGCTCGCCCCGCCGCGCGCAGACGGGCTCGTCGAGGAGCTGCGGGCCAGCGGCGAGCTCTCGGACGTCGTCACCGCGCTCGATGCGGGCGACGTCGAGCGGGCGCTCACGCTGCTCGTCGAGGCGGTGCCCGGCGCGGACGGCGACGCGCGCGAGCGCCTCCGGGAGGTCGCCGTCGCCCTCTTCGAGCAGGTCGGCCACGACGACCCGCTCGTCGCGACCTATCGCCGTCGCCTCGCCGCCGCCTTGTACTGATCCTGCTCGCCGGGCAGGATTCGGCAGGAGCCGAATCCTGCGGCTTGATCCCTCGCCTACGGCGAGGGCAGATCCCTGAAGGCGCCCGCTTCGCGGTCGCAACAACTCTTTGAAACGCCCCTGGTCGGCAGCTAGCCCTTCAGCCGCTCGATCCAGTACGCGGTGCGGTCGAGGTAGGCGGTCTGCGCGCGAACGCCGCGCAATCCCCAGGCCCCGTCGTACGAGCGGTACGGCCCGGAGCCGGGACGGGCCGGCTCGATCTGCGTCCCCTCGTGCCACTCGTTGTAGCTCGTGATGGTCACGACGTCAGGCACCGCACGAACCGCGGACGACCACATGTGGTCGTACCTCCGCCCCGCGCGACGCGACTGGATGCGCGTCTCGCCCGTCGCACGGACGGCCTCGAAGCCCGGGCCGACGGACGGCGAGCAGGCGAGGCCGAGCCGCCGGGCGCCGGCGCACATGCGCCCGAACCCGTCGCCATCGTGCACGAGCACGTCGTAGGTGTAGAGGCCGTGGAAGCCGCCCCTGAGCGCCTTGCCGGGCAACGGCGTATGTGCGAACACGCGGACGTCGCGCAGGCTCGCGAGAGCGGCGCGCCACTCCCCGTCCGGCTCGCGGGTCGAGTCGTAGACGTAGACGTCGCGAATCTGGAGCTCGCGGAGGCTCCGGAGCGCCGCGACGACCGCCTCGGGCGTGCGCCCGCCCCACGGCTCGACGTGGAGCGCGACTTCGAGGCCGGCGGCCGCGGCCGCCGCGGCGACCGGCCGGAGCCGCGTGTCCTCCACCGACTCTGGCCCCCACCACGACACGACGACCGTGTCGATCCCTGCGGCCGCGATCTCCCGCATCTGCGCGCGGACGATCGCCGGATCGCCCGACGAGTACGCCCCGCGCACGGGGTAGTACGTCGAGCCGATCGACGAGGGCGGCACGTGCTCACCCTGCCCCCAGTGCTGCCAGGCGCCGTCCCGCGCGGGCGTGCCGTACCAGGCGTAGTAGAAGATCCCGACCCGCGGTGGCTCGGGCTCGATCGTCGGACGGGCTCCGAGGCCCGCGTCCGCCGCGGTGAGCAGGGAGCAGAACGCAACGATGAGCGCCGTACGCCGCATAGGACGGCCGGATCGTACTCGGCCGCCCGGCTCGCGGGAAGCGCGCCTCGCGCTCCCGACCTCCGACAGCCGGGCTAGGGCCGCAGGCCCGTGCAGGAGCGGAGCGAGCGCCAGCTCGCGAGCGCGCTCGCACGTTCGCTGCCGCCGAGCGGGTACGGGATGCCGCCGGCGATGCGGGCGGGCACCCACCGGTAGCCGTCGACCCTCCGCCCGGTGACCGTCACCTCGAGCACGCCGGTCTGCGCGGTCAGCTCGCGGAACGCGTAGAAGACGAAGTTGCCGAGCCCGTACGCGACCAACGCCTTGCCCATCCGTCCGGCGCCGAGCAGCACGTGCGCGTGCGAGCCGACGACGACGTCGGCACCCGCGGCCGTCAGCTTGCGTGCGAGAGACCTCTGCACGCCGGTCGGACACGTCGAGAGCTCGAGCCCCCAGTGGAGGAACACGACGACGGTGTCGTTCGCGCGGCGCGCGGCGCGCACGGCGCGCACGAGGCGCGGCTCGTCCTTCGCCGACGCCAGCCCGAGCCTGCCAGGCGACGCCGACCAGGCGCCGACGAGGTGGTCGTCGAGCACCTGTGTCGCGCCGATCACGGCGACCCGCTGCCCGTCGACGGTCACACGGTGCGGCGCGTAGGCCTGGTCCTCGCTCCAACCCGCCCCGATCACGGGCACGCCGGCTCGGCGGGCCGCCGCGAGGGTGTCGCGAAGCCCGACCCGCCCGTAGTCCATCCCGTGGTTGTTCGCGACGTTCGCCACGTCCACGCCACCGGCCTTCAATGCGTCGAACGCGCTCGCGGGCGCGCGGAACGTGTACGCCTTGCTCGCGGGCGACCCGCGCTCCGTGACCGCCGTCTCGAGGTTGACGACCGCGACGTCCGCGCGGCCGAGGATGGGCGAGATCGGCGCGAGCACGCTCGCCGGGGATGCGTCGAGGCGCTCGCGGATCGGGCTCTCGAAGTGGATGTCGCCACCGAACGCGAGCGTCACGGGCTTGCCGCTGCCGAGCCGGCCCCGGCTCGGGGTCGCCGCGGTCGTCGCCCGCCGTGGTGCGGGTTGCGGGGCCGCGGACGGCTCCGTGGCGACGGATCCACGGACCGCCGATCGCCCCTCTCCCCCGCGTCCGACGACGACACCGACGGCCAGCGCGGCGAACGCTCCGAGCGCGAGCAGGGCCGCAAGCCGACGACGGCGCACCCGACGCTGCCGACGCACGTTGCGACGCACGTCGATCTGCTCCTGGCTGAGCTGCGTAGAGGGCATGCTGCGTGGCTGCGCAGCGGTCTGACCGGTAACGCAGCGCGTCCGATTCTAGATACCCCTCGCGACGACGGCGACGGGCTGCACCCAGCAGGCCGTACCGCGACCGCCGCCTTGCCGGACCGAGGTTAGGCTCGACCGCCATGGAACCCCGGCGGCCGCCGCTACCTACGCTTGGTTGGGCGGCGCTTGCGGCCGGAGCGGTTGGGTATGTCTTGACGTTCTACGTGCGGTCCGAGCTGTGGCCGTTCGTCGGTGCAGTACTGATGCTCCTCGCTCCGGTACTGGCGGTTGGGGCTATTGCCCGTTCGCGTCGGCCGCTGACTGCTGTTGTCACGGTCGTCGCCGTGATTCCGCTCGCGATCCTCGTCTGGGCCGTGCTGCACTGGCTCACTACCTGAGCGGGCGCCTTTCAAACGGCCGCGCCGCGGACGCCCCGGGCGCGGCGTGCGCAGGAGGCCTATTGGGGGGCGACGCGGGAGTAATCCCGCGCTTCCACTAGCAACATGAGTGGAGGAGAAAAGGCTCGCGGGCCTAGACCGACGGGCTAGCAGTGTCTGGCCACGCGGACGGCCCTCAGGTTGTTTGTCACATCTACCGTTGCGGCCCAATGCGCCCATCGCCACGACAGTGGCGTAGTGGCGTGTACGGCTGGGGAAAGGGAGTTCTAAATGCGTAGGTTTATTCCGCGCTGGCGGAAGATGACGTGGGTCATCTGGGCCGTCAATGCGCTGTTTCTACTTTGGATCACCGTCGGTGTGTCTGACAGGCCATCCGAGGATTGCGCTCCGGGGGACGAGCTCTGCATCAATGCGAGCTACGCCGGAACCGGTATTGGCGTGGCGCTGATCATCTTCTTGTGGTTCTTCGTGTTCGTCGTGCTGGCGATGGTGTGGCTGATGACCCGCCCGAAGCATCGAACGTGCCCCGTCTGCGGGAATGACGTCAAGAAGGGTCTTACGAAGTGCAGCGGTTGCGGACACGACTTCGCCGCCGTCGCGCTCTCCATGCCGGCTTCCACTTCCGCTTCGTTGTCTAGGGGGTAATGAGAATGCGTTTTGTTAGTGCAATAGCGTTGTCGCTGGTTGTGGCGGCCGGGTTGACGCCGTCCCTCGCCGCCGCCAGTTCCGCGGGGGACAGACGGTGCCAGTTCAATCAGCCGTGCGCCCATCATGGAACGACGTATCGCGTCACGAAGGTCCGCGTTGCCTCAACGCTGGGTAGCGGATACTTCAAGGAGACTACGTCGGGCGTCTTCGTGATCGTGACTGTCAAGATGACCAATACCAAGGATCGGCCGTCGACGATCCTCTCGACCAATCTGGCGCTCAAGGCTCGTACCGGTGACAAGTACGAGGTCACGAGCAAGGCGCTCGGTCAGGACAATGCATTCGTCCTCCTCGAGGAGCTCCAGCCGAAGCTGCCGCAGCAGTTCCGTCTCATCTACGAGGTTCCCAAGTCGGCGCAGCGCAGCGCGTCGCTCGAGATCAACGATCTCGGTTCCGGCGACAAGGCCCGGATCCCCCTGCGCGTCTGAGCGGCAAGTCCGCTGGCGGGCCGTCCCGTACACTGGCACCAGTCGCATTGACTAGCCGACGAGCGGGCTCCGAAAGGGAGCCCGCTCGTCGTTTTGGAGGGTCCCGTCGGGGTCCTCAGCGAGTCTGTAGCTCCCTCTCGCTCTCGTGCCATCGGACGATCAGTGCGTAGAGGATGATGATGTTGAACGTCAGCGTGATCAGCAGCCACACCTGGTCGTTGGTGTTGCCGAGAAAGCCGAGTTGGCCAAACACGTTGACGCTCACGAGCAGGATCGACACCCACCGCGCCCAGCTCGCGCCGTTGAGCAGAGCAAGCCCGACGAGCACCAAGACGACGCCCCAGATCAGCATGATCCAGCCCCAGGCCGTGATGTCGAAGACCAGGTAGCCCGCCTGTGTGGGGACGTAGTAGTGGTCCTCCAAAAGCGCGATCAGGCCTTGGAAGAAGCTCAGCCCACCGAGGAGCGCCATCAAGATCCCGGCGAACCCGATCCATCCGGCCATGCTCCGTGAATTCATCGCTGCCTCCCGTTGAGTAGATGCGGTCGTCGCATCCGGTTACGACGCGATTTCGCCGAGAGGCCGCTGGATCCTTGTTGTCGAGCGCGAGCAGACCCGCCAGCCCGGTGATCGCTCCAGGGTGCGACGGCCGCGCCGCGAGACCACTCGGGCGCGGGCGTGCGCAAGGGACGGGGGTTGGCCCTCGAAGGGGACCGCGCCGGGTGTGGGTTACGGATCGACCCTGGTGCGCCGTGGGATCTGGATCAATCGTGATGACGGGCTGGGCTACTTGGGGGCCGGTCGCATCGTCGGTGCAACCGGCGACCTCGAAGTCCCGTCGGGGGTCGCGCGAGTGGTGACCGCGTGCCCCGGATGCTTAGGCTCGGGTATGCACGGCCTTCAGGACGACCACACCGGGAAAGGCCTTCCTCTCCGCGATGAGATACCCACGAGATCGGATCTCTTGCTCGACCGCGTCTCTCACAACCGAAGCTGTCACGACCCACGTAGCGTCTCCGTGAACCGCGCGACTGTCTGGTTGAGATTTCATGTAATAGCTCGCTACCAGCGCAAGCCAATCGGTCGTGACGGCGAGGTGTTCGCCTTCGGCACGATGTGTGTCGACGTAGGCGGCGGCGGCACGCCAGTCCTCCGAGAAGGGCGACCCGTACCAGTCGGCGACTGGCCCCAACGCCCACGCGCACGCCGCCACCACTGCTACGCCACTCCACCACCCTGGACTGCGCGTCAATAGGTAGGCGGCGCAGAGGCTCGCGGCCGGCACTACGCCGATTAGGTAGCGGTCGAAGAAAGACGGGATGGCCTATAGACAGCGCTGCGGCTGTCGCCAGGGGTACCACGAGCCAGCTTATGAGCAGCACGGCTTTCCAGCGATCCGCTCGTGCGACGACGAGCGCGGCTCCGGCGACCGCGGCCACTGCGACCGCCCACCGTCCACCGGCCAGCGAGTGGAGAGTGGCTGTGAAGACGTCTACCGTCAGCGGCGGAATCCATTCTCGGACGGCAGGCGTGCTGATCGCGAACGCCGCGGCCGGCAGAGCCAGCAGCACAACGATGACTCCGGCACATACTGCAGGTCGCCCCGGACGGGGCCTGAACGTCAACGCGGCGGTTGCATGCGCGACTAGCACCAGGCCCACGAAGAAGTGCGTGTAGACGGCGGCCACTCCGACTAGCGCATACAGCAGCCACCACCTCCAGCCGCTTGAGCGGAGAGCGCGCAGGAATACGTACGTGACAGCCACGGACGCGAAGAGCGCCAGAGTGTAAGTGCGGGCTTGCTGCTCCCATTCGACAACGAACGCGCTGCATGCCATCAGCAGACCTGCTGCGGCCCCCGCTAGGCGACCACCGAGGAGCGTCCGACCTACTGGAACGAGTAGCGCACACGCTGCGGCCGCGAACAGCACCGATGGAGCGCGAGCAGCGACTTCGCCGTGTCCGGCGATCGACAGCCACGGCTTCAGGAGCAAGAGCCAGAGCGTTTGGCCCATCTCAATCCTGACGATCAGCGAAAGGTAGTCGTGCCATCCAAGGTGCGTCCATTGCACATCGATAGCCTCATCCATCCACAACGGTCTACGGTCGATCGCGATGACCCCGGCCACGGCTGACAGAGCCGCGACCGCGATGCTGTCCAGCGAACGCGGCCAACCCCAACGTGGTATGCGCCTCGAGATCGATCTCGAGGCCGGCGGCGCGAGCGCCGCCTCACCTTTGGCGGTGACGCTCAGCCCGTAGCCAAACTCAGCTGCGGCGCACGGGGGGCAGAAGATTGCGACGCGCGGCTCGTCGATCCCGTCAGAGTCGTCCCGGTGGTAAGCAACCCAGTCCTTGCCGGGCTGGGCGGAGTAGTTCCCGCAGAAGTCGCATTCGAGCATGGCCGCTGGCCACGGTAGGCGCGGGCGGCGGGGTCGTAGATGACACGATTGCGTCAATTCGCCCGCGGGGTGGCCGGCCTCGACGCCCCCGAGGAGGGCTACGGGGCCGGTCGTCACGAGTGTCCTTCGCACTGCTGCGTCGTCTGCGCCGGGCTTGCGACCACGCAGAGGTAGCCTCGGCCCGGTGTTCGACCACGTCGGCATCGCCGTCTCGGACCTCGCGGCCTCCGAACGCTTCTACCGCAGCGTCCTGAGCGTCCTGGGCATCGAGCCCAGCCATGCGGACGCCGAACTGGTCGAGTGGGACGACTGGGACATCGGGCCGACGGACCGCGAGCACCCGGTGACCCGCGGGCTCCACGTCGGCTTCCGCGCCGGCGACCGCGCGCAGGTCGACGCTTTCTGGCACGCGGGCGTCGACGCGGGGTACCGCGACGACGGCGCGCCCGGGCCACGCACGCACTACGGCCCGACGTACTACGGCGGGTTCCTGCTCGACCCCGACGGCAACAGCGTCGAGGCGGTCCACGGCGACCGCGAGGGCGTCGTGCCCGACGGCCGCATCGACCACCTGTGGATCCGCGTCCGCGACCTACAGGCATCACGGCGCTTCTACACGACGATCGCCCCGCACGCCGGGCTCCGCCTGACGCACGACGAGCCCGGCCGCGTGCAACTGTCCGGCCCGGACTACAGCTTCTCGCTCGTCCGGGACGAGCGGCCACTCACAGAGCATGTCCACCTCGCGTTCCCCGCGCGCGAGGACGCCACGGTGCGTGCGTTCCACGCCGCCGCGCTCGCCGCGGGCTACGAGGACCACGGCGCGCCAGGCGAGCGCGCCGTCTACCACCCGGGCTACTACGGCGCGTTCGTGCTCGACCCGGACGGGCACAACGTCGAGGTCGTCAACCACAACCGGGCCTGAGCCAAGACCGACGGGTCCGCCCACCACGTCTCGGCCGTGGCACGCCGCGCGGCTCGGTCATCGCCTCGACAGAGAACGCTAGAAAGCAGAAAGCCCCATGAACTAGGGCTTTCTGCTGATCGGGGCGCCGAGATTCGAACTCGGGACCTCTAGTCCCCCAGACTAGCGCGCTAACCAGGCTGCGCCACGCCCCGTGGCCCGGCCATCCTAGCGGGCATCCCGAAACCGGCGAGCTCGAGCACAACGGCCGCGAGCGCGATCTGTCACCGCCGAGCGCGCCGCGACGCGCCGCATGACCCGGACTCAGAGGATTCACGCCGGGGGTTCAAACGATACCGTCGCCGCTCAACTTGCGGTGCGTCCAGTGTGCTAGTATATCATATTGGATAATATGCAACGCATGAACCTGGTCGTCGTAGCACGGAATCAACACCGAGCCGGGGATAGCCTGCTCGGCATGCGGAGAGTCCTCGTGACGGGCATGTCGGGCACGGGAAAGTCGACCGCGCTCAGGAAACTTGCGAAGCGCGGGTTCCAGGTAGTCGAGACGGACGATGCGCCCTGGAGCGAATGGTAGGAAGCAGACGGTGGGTATGTCTGGCGCGAGGATCTCCTCGCAGAACTTCTGTCCGGCGGGGATGGGGCGACGCTCTACGTCTCTGGAACCGTCTCGAATCAGAGTCGCTTCTACCCCCAGTTCGACGCGGTGGTTCTCCTGAGCGCACCTGTCGACGTTCTCCTTCGCCGGATCGAGACCCGGACGACCAACCTCTATGGCAAGGCTCCGGCGGAACGTGCGCTCATCCTCCGTCACGTCGCAGAGATCGAGCCCTTACTGCGTGTCACGTGCACCCATGAGATCGACGCAGCGCAGCCAATTGATGATGTCGTTGCGCGACTCGTCGAAATCGGACGCGGGGCGTAAGCGTCTCGCCGCTACGGCTCTTCCTGGGCGTGTGGCCCAGCGTGACCGCGCTCTCATCGTCTCTCCCCGGGTGTGAGAGCGAGGTAGGGCGGCGCGGGGGCTTCATGGACGAACCGGCGACCCCGCGCCGCCATCAAACCTTCGGAGAACGATCGAAGGGTGCAATCACGCAAACGGGGAGTTCGCGGAACATCGAACCGCCGACGAGGTCGCGAAGCAGCACGCGGCGAAGCTCATCGAGGCCGACCGGAGGATCTACGTGTTCCGCTCGTGGAATGACTGGTACTCGGCCTCCATCAACTCGGCGAACGATCGGTGGCGGATCGCTCCCGGAAGCCAATTGGCGAAGAACCACGCCTCCCATTCGCCGTCCGGCGTCACGACCTCCGGGTTGAGCAGATAGATCGCGGAGTCGCCAGTGTCGCTGACCTCCAGTGCGGACTCCAGATACTCGACCCGGAAGCGCACCGAATCCTGCGTCTCGCCGTAGACGAGGTACTCCTCGTCCGTCAACCACCGCTCGTCGCGCCCGCCGAACGGGTTGACATACGCATCGATCCAGTCGGCGTTCCGCACGCGGAACCAGTCGATCTCCTCGGTCGACCATATGCGCCAGATGGAGGTACCCGTCTGCCGCCAGCCATTGGAGACTGTGAGGAACCCCCTATACGACGGAGGCAGCCCGACGCCTAGCCGGGCCTCGACGACGTTGAGTTGCCCGTCGGTCGCGCCAGGGAATCCGAGCCAGCCCGATTCCATGACCTCGGCCGGGAGACCCGGGTACGCGCCAGCCTCGATGAGCTCCCTGCTCCAGGTCTCGAGGAACGGTCGCCAATCGACGATCGTCACCACCTATCGCCGCCACACGCCGATGCCGGCGATCTCGCCTGCTCCACCTTCAGTGTCTTGCGACGCAACGAGCCCATCTAGTCCAAGCGTCACCGATCGAGCCTCCCTTTGGCAGGTCATCTATCTCGACAACGGCAAATGGCAGCCGCTCTGAGACTTGACCCAATCGTGTCATCGACCGCCCAGCCGCCCGCACCTACGTGGCCACGGGCGAGCCCGGTGCCAGAACTCCCTGCACGCGAGTGGATCGCCGCTAGAGGGGTACGGCGCACCCCTGCGACGCAGGTGGGGCATGCGCGGGCTCGCCCTCAATCTCAACGCTGCGGAAACGCCGCGAGTGCGCAAGGTTCGGCAGAGCAACCCCAAGTTCTCCCGAAAGCCTTAACCGGCGTAGGTGGTGCCGTCGTTTGCAGCGAACCCATTGGGTGTACCCACGCGAGGGATCTGGACCTGCGGCCTGCAGGCCGATCACCACGGGACCGACGGGCCCGCTGCGGCGCTTCGGGTCCGATCGTCGAGCGGCGACAAGCGAAGGGGGATCTGCTCCATGTCCGGTAGGAAGGCACTCGTCTCTGCTCTCGTCTGCGTCGCGAGCCTCGCGTTCGTGGGCTCCGCGCTCGCGCTCGACATCGCCGACGCGTCGCCCCCGAGCGGGACGACCGGAGTTCCCTACAGCTACACGTTCCGCCTCTCGGAGGGCAGCGGCAGTTCCGGGTCGGGATGGAGCATCTCGTCGGGGCAGCTGCCACCTGGGCTTGCGCTTTCCTCGAACGACCGCACGGCGACCGTGTACGGGACGCCGACGCGGGCCGGTGAGTTTCGCTTCTACCTCCAGGTACGCGATGCGCCGGGCCCCTGGCACTGCTGCACCGAGGAAGAGTTCACGATCGCGATCCGCGACGGTCTCGGAATCTCCACCCCCGAGCTTCCGGTGGGCAACGTCGGCTCGAGCTACGGCTACCAGCTTGCGACGTCGGGGGGCGCGGCGACCGCCTGGACGGTTGCGGCCGGGACGCTGCCGCCCGGCGTCGCACTCACGCCCGACGGCGCCATCACGGGCACTCCGACGCAGGCGGCGGTCACGCAGTTCACGGTCAGAGTCGTGAGCGGCGATCGCACGGCGTCGAAGCAGTTCACGCTCAAGGTCACGGAGCCACTCCTCGCGACGGCTCCGGGGGCTACGGCGATCAAGCTCGGACGCCAGTTCCTCCTGCCGTTCGCCGTCAAGGGCGGCCTTGGCCCGTACACCTGGAGCGGGATCGACTTGCCCGCGGGAATCGGCGTCAATCCAAAGACGGGCCAGGTCGGTGGTCGCCCGAACGCCGCCGGCGAACTGATACATCACGGCGAAGGTGACCGACTCGCTCGGCGTGAGCACGACCGCGAGGAGCGTCGTTCGGGTCGCCGGCGCCCTGTCGCTTCTGACCACCACAGCTGCCGGTCGCCCGCAACGGGAGGCGCTTCGCGGCGACTCTCGTGGCGAGCGGAGGCACGACGCCGTTCCAGCTGCGGCTGGCGGGCAACAAGCCTGGCTGGCTCCGCTTCGACGGCGCGACCGGAGCGCTCACGGGAAGCCGAAGCTCGACGCGCGCAAGCCGCTCGTCTTGGTCAAGCGGACGAAGAAGGGCGTCAAGCGGATCGTGAAACCGAGGCAGCCGACTCCGGTCGCCTACAACCTCTACGTCACCGCGACGGACGCGCTCGGCCAGCGGAGTACGAAGCGCCTGACACTCACCGTGAGGCCGTGAGCTAGGACAGACGCTTGTAGAGCCGGTCGACGAGCGCGGGGGTCTCCTCGAGCTTGTCGATGATGAGGCGGACGCGGACCTCGCGGAAGTAGTCGGGCTTGACGCCCATCGCCTTGCCGATCTTGGTGATCACCTGCGTCGAGGGCACGCGGCGGTTGCCGTGCACGATGTGGTTGAGATATCCGGCCGAGAGCCCGGTCTTCTCGGCGAGCGCGCGATACGTGATGCCCGTCTCCGCCATCAGCCGCTCGATCGCCGGACCGAGTGGCTCCTTCGAGTAGGTGCGCTTCTTCGCCGGCATCAGTCCTGACCGATCCAGTCAATCACAGACGCGCGGGGCACGCGCGCGTCCGCGTCGTCGGTGCGACGGCGCAGGTCGACGGCGCCGTCCTCGATCGACTTGCGGCCCACCGTGACCCGGTACGGGCAACCGAGCAGGTCGGCGTCGGCGAACTTCTCTCCCGGGCGGGCGTCCCGATCGTCGAGCAGGACGTCGTATCCGGCTGCCACGAGGTCGTCCGCGACCGTCGCCGCGAGCTCCGCGAGCTCCTCTGACCCACCGGAGAGGGCAAGGACATGGGTGTCGTAGGGCGCGAGGACGCGAGGCCAGAGGATCCCACGCTCGTCGTGACGCTGCTCGACGATCGCGGCCAGGACACGACCCGGGCCGATCCCGTAGCTCCCCATCACGATCGGCCGCTCGACCGACTGCTCGTCGAGGTAGGAGGCGCCGAGAGGCACCGAGTAGAACGTTCCGAGCTTGAAGATGTGCCCCACCTCGATCGCGGTCTGGAAGCGCAGCGCGCCGCCGCACCGCGGGCAGGCATCCCCCTCCCGGGAGAGGCGGATGTCGGCCACGTCGGCCTCGAAGTCGCGACCGTGCTCGACACCGCGAAGGTGGAATCCGGTCCGGTTGGCACCACCGACGAACTGGCCGCCGCGCATCGTCTCGTCGAGGACGATCCGCCCACCGAAGCCGACGGGGCCCAGGGATCCCGGCTCCGCGCCGAAAGCCTCGAGGATCTCGTCCGCGTGCGCGGGCCGGACCGGTGTGCCCAGGACTGCGGCGAGCTTTGCCTCGTCGAGCCTGTCGTCACCCCGGACGAGCGACAGCACCACCTGCCCGTCGGCGACGACGGGCATCGCCTTCGAGGTCGCAGCCAGGTCGATCCCGAGGAAACGCGCGAGGTCCTCGCATGTCGCGACGCCCGGTGTCTCCACCTCCGCCGGCTCGTCGACCGACTCCGGGAACGACGGCGGGCGTGGAACGCCGTGCGCGATCTCGAGATCGGCGGCGTAGTCGCCCCGCTCGCAGGTGACGAGCGTGTTCTCCCCCGAGCCGGAGGGCGCAAGGTAATCGACCGAGTAGCTGCCTCCCATCATCCCCGACTCGGCCTGGACGGCGACGACGTCGAGACCGCAGCGCTCGAAGATCCGCTCGTACGCGCGGGCGTGCGCCTGGAACGCGACGTCGAGCCCGTCCTCGTCGCGATCGAACGAGTACGAGTCCTTCATCACGAACTCCCGAACCCGCAGCAACCCTCCCCTCGCCCGCGGCTCGTCCCGCTCCTTGGTCTGGAAGTGATAGAGGATCTTCGGCAGGTCGCGGTACGAGCGCAGCTCGCGCGCGTGGAAGGTGATCGTCTCCTCGTGCGACATGGCGAGTACGAACTCGCGCTCCGAGCCGTCACGGAGCTTCATCAGCACGTCGACCTTGTCGTAGCGCCCGCTCCGCTGCCACAGCTCCGCGGGCGTGAGCACGGGCATCGACATCTCCTGCCCGCCGATCGCGTCCATCTCCTCGCGGACGATCTGGACGACCTTCTCGTGGACGCGCCAGCCCGCGGGCAGGAACGTCCAGAGACCGGATCCGACCTGGCGGATCAACCCGGCCCGCACGAGCAACCGGTGCGAGGCCGCCTCGGCGTCGGACGGATCCTCGCGCAGGGTCGGGAGGAAGAGCGCTGACTGGCGCTGCAGCATCGAGCGGAGTCTAGTTTCGGACGCCAGCCGAACCGCAGGTGTCCGACTTGAAGTCGGACACCCGGGCTTGCGCTATTTGACGCGGACGAAGCCGCTGACCCGCGTCGTGTCGCCCGTGCCGGATGCCTGCAAGATGAAAGAGTCGACCGACCTCCAGGCCCTCGCTCGCGTCCGGCGGCACGGCGCCGCCGGCGACGCCCTCGAGCACCGGCAAGAGCCCGTCGACGTCGACGTAGAGGAAGCCCTTCGTCCGCTCGCCGAGGTCGACGTCGTCGGCCGCGCGCACGAAGCCCGCTGAGTCGACGAGCTTGTCGCCGTCGTCCGCCAGGAGCCGCAACGCGCCCGCGCCGGTCGTCACGACGATGGTCTCGCCGTCGAGCCGCGCGTAGCGCACCGTGACGTCTTCGACGACGAGGCTCGAGACCTCGAGCCCTTGCTCGGTGGAGGTCGAGACGGTCGTCTTCGCCTCGCCGGCAAGCTTGCGGGCGAGCTCGTCGACGGTCGTCCACGTCTTGTCGACGTCCGGGGGTGCGAGCGCGAGCGTCACCTCCGGGAGCTCGTCACCGGGCCTCACGTAGAGCACGCCCTCGCCCGTGAGCGAGTCGAGGAGGCCGTCGACCGAGATGCCGGTGGCCTTCTCGATCGCGCCGGCGATCTCGCCCACGTCGACCTGGCCCTGGACGCGGTCGAGCGCGCTCTGCGTCCCACCGAAGGAGAAGGCCGCGACCGCGTCCGCAGGCACGCGGTCGAAGAGCTTCGGCTCGTAGTGGGTGTCGCCGCCGCCCGGCGTACGGGCACCGAGGGCAAGGAGCAGCCCGTCGTCCTCCGCGGAGAGCGCCGCCGAGAGCCACTCGAGCCCGATCTCGACGTTCTGCGAGGTGGCCTGCCCGAAGAGCGGGCCGAGCTCGTCCGTCGCGGCAGCGACGTCGACCCAGACGAGCCCGAGACTCTCGGCGGGTAGCGGCTCCAGCCCGGCCAGGAACGACGGATCCTGCTCGAGCGTGCCGCGCGCGAGTGCGGCGCGGTACGCGGTGAGGTCGGCCTCCTTCTCGGCCAGCGCGACGTGGTCCTCGATCTCGCCGCGTGCCACATCCGCCCCGGTCCTGTCCAGCAGCGCGTCGAGCTTGGCCTCGCTCTCGGGCGCGAGGAGGACGATCACACGGGCCCCGGCGGTGACGACGAGCACGACCTCGGGGCCGAGCGCGGGTGCGACGTCGGTCTCCCAGTCGAGCCCCTCGGCACCGAAGAGCGCCTCGAGCGCCCCGGTGACCCCGTTCTCGGTGCCGGTGATCCGTTCGACGACGCTCTCGGCCCGGCGCCACTGTGCCGAGTCCTCGTCGGTCGTCAGCGTCGCGTAGACGGAGGCGTCCGCCGGCGCGAGTCGCGCGGACTCCGGGACGGGCGCACCCGTCTGCTCCGAGCCGGCGCAGCCCGAGAGAACCGCGACGCCCGCAACGAGGCAGCCGAGCATGGAGAGGCGCCGCAAGGCCATACCCAGACGTTATCGGCGGGCTGGTGTCCGACTTGAAGTCGGACACCGGGGGCAGGCGCGCTGGTGTCCGACTTGAAGTCGGACACCGGGACACCGGCCCACGCTGACCTACGCGGGCTGCTCCAGCGGGATGAGGCTCGCCTCGGCCATCGCGAGCGCGGCCGGCTTGGCGAGCTTGAGCCGCTTCGGGCGCGGCATGCCGCCGGCGATCCACTGGTCGATCTCGTGGAAGAGCTCGTCGATCAGCGTCTCGGACGAG
The DNA here is from genome assembly GCA_963791895.1 of uncultured Actinomycetes bacterium. GTDB lineage: Bacteria > Actinomycetota > Thermoleophilia > Gaiellales > Gaiellaceae > Gaiella. Next base: position 86,097 of record CAWBTY010000018.1, on the reverse strand, counting down.
ACCTTCTTCAGCACCCGGCCGTGGGCGTAGACGAACCCGACGTCGCGACCCCCGGCGATCCCGAAGTCCGCGTCGCCGGCCTCTCCCGGCCCGTTCACGGCGCAGCCCATCACCGCCACCTCGAACGCCTGCGGGTAGTCGCGCAGCCGCTCCTCGACGACGACCGCCAGGCTCTCCACGCCGACGTTGTCACGCCCGCACGAGGGACACGCGATCATCACCGGGCCGCGCTCGCGTAGACCGAGTGCCTTGAGGATCTCCCAGGCGACCTCGACCTCCTTGACCGGATCGGCGGTGAGCGAGACACGGAGCGTGTCGCCGATGCCGTCCATCAGCAAGGCGCCCATCCCGACGGCGCTCTTGATCGAGCCGCTGAACGGGGTGCCGGCCTCCGTGACCCCGAGGTGGAGCGGGTACGGGACCTTCTCCGCGAGCATCCGGTACGCACGGATCATCGTCGGCACGTGCGAGGCCTTGACCGAGATCTTGAAGTCCCGGTAGTCCAGGCGCTCGAGGATCTCGACCTGCTCGAGCGCCTCGACGACGAGCGCCTCGGCCGTGTCGCGGCGGGCGAGCTCCTCGAGGTGCTTCGGCAGCGAGCCCGCGTTCGCGCCGATCCGCATCGGGATCCCCGCCTTCTTCGCCGCCCGCACGACCTGCTCGGTCTTGTCGGGCCCACCGATGTTGCCGGGGTTGATGCGCACCGCCTGGACGCCCGCCTCGATCGCCCTGAGCGCGAGCGAGGCGTTGAAGTGGATGTCGGCGATCACCGGCAGCGGCGAGAGGCGAATTATGAGCGGGAGCGCGTTCGCGTCCTCGAGCTTCGGCACCGCCACGCGAACGACCTCGCACCCTGCCGAGGCCAGCGCTGCGATCTGCGCCGTCGTCGCCTCGACGTCGTGCGTCTTCGTCAGGGTCATCGACTGCACGACGACGGGCGCGCCACCCCCGATCGGGACGCCGCCGACCGTGATCTGCCGCTCGCTAGGCATCCCGCTCAGGGTACCCGGGGCGGCAGGATGCGCTCGTGCCCGGTGCCCGGCTTCCCTCGACCCGGTGGCGACTCGAGCCGCCACCGGACGACCACCCGAGCGACCTCTGGGCCGTGGGTGCCGACCTCGAGCCCGGGACCCTGCTCGCGGCATATCGCCTCGGCCTCTTCCCCATGCCGTTCGGGGACTCGATCGGCTGGTTCTCACCCGCTCGTCGAGCAGTGGTCCCGCTCGTAGGCTTTGCGCCGTCGCGCTCGCTGCGCCGGGCGGCGCGCCGGTACGAGATTCGCGTCGACACGGCGTTCGGCGCCGTGATCCGCGGCTGCACACGGCCGGGTGACCCGGCGAGCTGGATCGACCCTGCGATCGTCGCGGCCTACGAGACCCTCCACCGGCTCGGTTGGGCGCACTCGGTCGAGGCGCACGACGACGAGGGCCTCGCGGGAGGCCTCTACGGCGTCGCGGTCGGAGGACTCTTCGCGGCGGAGTCGATGTTCTTTCGGCGCGCGGACGCGTCGAAGGCCGCGTTCGTGGCGCTGGTCGAGCGGCTTCGCTCGCGCGATGCGCCCGAGCGGCGGATCCTCGACGTGCAGTGGCTGACACCGCATCTCGCCTCGCTCGGAGCCGTCGAGATCGGACGAGCCGACTACCGGCGCCGACTAACCGGCGCCGCGACGCTCGCGTCGGCTTTCGCGTAGGCCCGTCGGTCTAGGAGAGTCTGTCGATGTCGTTCGAGAGACCGACGACGAAGAGAAGCAGGACGAGCCCGATCCCGATCACCGAGACGCGCTCGTAGATCTCTCGTCGGACGGCCCGTCCCGCGGACCCCTTCTGCGATCGCGAACACGATGTGCCCACCGTCCAGCGGTAGGAACGGCAGCAGGTTCAGGAGCGCAACGGAGAGCGAGATCAACCCGAGGACGAAGAAGAAGCTCTGAGCGCCTTCCTTGGCGGCGTCGGACGATCCCCGAACGATTCCCACCGGGCTTGCAATGTCGTCGTTGCCCTCGCCTCTGCACGAGCCGCCCCAGCGACTTGCCGATCTCACGCGTCACCTCGCCGGTGAGCACGAACGCCTCGCCGGTCGCGTCCGCGAGCGGTAGCCCTTCGCCCGCGAGGACGAATCCGAGTCGATAGCTCCCGTCCAGCACTCTGGGTCGCGTTGCCGGCAACGTGCATCAGCTCTCCCCCGCGCGCGACGACGACGGTCACCGGCTCGCCGCCCGAGCCGGAGATCAGGCGAGAGACATCGTTTGCCGCGACTCGAGTCCCGTTGATCGAGACGAGCCGATCGCCGGCCCGCAGGCCTGCCGTAGCTGCCGGCGAGTTCTCGGCGATGTGATCCACCGTCGTCGTCGCCTTGCCCGCCGACGTCATGAAGAGCACGGTGAAGACGACGATCGCGAGTAGGACGTTCGCGGCCGGCCCCGCGGCGATCGCGGCGACGCGCTTCCAGGTCGGCGCCCGCCAGTACGCCCTCGGTCCGAGGGCGTCGTCGAGGTCGTCGAGGCTCTTGCGTGCGGCCGCTTCTGCACGCGGCTCGAGCTCCTGCTCGTCGATCGAGCTCACGGAGGACGCGCACGGCATCGCGCGCGGTGTCGTGATCGCCTGCCGCGAGCCCGGCCCTGAGCCGGTTGACGGGTGCGGCGAGCGACGGCACGTCGCGCAGAGCCCGGCCGACACCGACGTCGACGTCGACCGGGGCCGGGCGATGCATGCCGGGAATCTTCACGAAGCCGCCGAGCGGGATCGCACCGAGCCCGTACTCGATCCCGTTCCGCGTCGTCTTCCAGATCGCGGGCGGGAAGCCGATGTAGAACCGGCGGGGCCGCATCCCGAGCACGAGCGAGACGAGGAAATGGCCGAGCTCGTGGACGAAGATCAGCAGTCCGAGGCCGATGATCGAGAGGGCGATCGTCATGCCGGCTGAAGTCCTCGGGCCGCGAGGCTCCGCGCCTCGGCGTCGGCCGCGATCAGGTCGTCGAGGTCGCGCGCGGGCGCGTCGTCGACGCGGTCGAGCGTCTCCTCCACGATCGTCGCGATCTCCGGGAAGCCGAGGCGTCCCTCGAGGAACGCGCCGACAGCCACCTCGTTGGCCGCGTTGTAGGCGCAGGGCGCGGTCCCGCCGCGCTCGGCCGCGTTGCGGGCCAGGTCGAGCATCGGGAAGACGTCGTGGTCGACGGCCTCGAACGACAGATCGAGGCCCTCGAGCGCGAGCTGGGCGACGTCGGTCGCCGCGCGCTCCGGATAGGTGAGCGCGTACGAGATCGGAACGCGCATGTCGGGGAGGCCGAGGTGCGCCATGAGCGCGCCGTCGCGAAGGCGGACGAGCGAATGGACGATCGAGGTCGGTTGCACGACCACCTCGATCCGGTCGATCGGGATGTCGAAGAGCCAGTGGGCCTCGATCAGCTCCAGGCCCTTGTTCGCCAGCGTCGCCGAGTCGATCGTGATCTTCGGCCCCATGCGCCACGTCGGGTGCGCGAGCGCCTCCTCCGGCGTGACGCTCTCGAGCTCGGCCCGCGAGCGACCGCGGAACGGGCCCCCCGAGGCCGTCAGGACGAGCCCGACGACGCTGTCCGGCGCTCGACCCGCGAGGCATTGGTGGAGCGCCGAGTGCTCGCTGTCGACCGGGACGATCGTTCCGCCCCCCCGCTCCCGCGCACGCACCGCCAGCTCGCCCGCGGCGACGAGGCTCTCCTTGTTCGCGAGCGCGAGCGTGACGCCGTGCTCGAGCGCCCAGAGCGTCGCGCGGATGCCCGCAAAGCCGACCACGGCGTTGAGCACCACATCGGGGGTGCTTCGCTCCAGGAGCGCCGTCGGATCACCGCCCACCTGCACGTGCTCGACCCCGTACTCGGCCGCGAGCGCGTCGAGCGGCGAGGAGCCGGACTGGAGCGCGCAGAGCTCGAGGTCGGGACGCGCGGCGACGACGTCGATCGCCTGCCGGCCGATCGAGCCTGTCGCACCGAGCAAGGCGACGCGTCTCACCGGTGGAAACAATGCCTGAGCACGGTGTTCAGATCGTGTTGCCCGTCCGGGGTCACGTCAACGCCAGGAGCGCCACGTACGCCGCCGGCCCGGCCCAGAGGAGCGAATCGAGTCGGTCGAGGACGCCCCCGTGACCCGCCAGCAGGCCGCCGGAGTCCTTGACGCCGAGATCGCGCTTGACCGCCGACTCGAAGAGGTCGCCCAGCGTCGCGGCGAGGCCGATGACGAGACCCAGGACGAGCGACTCGCCGGTCGTCAGCACGTCCTGCTCGTAGAGGGCGAAGAACGGGACGCCGACGGCCGCGATCGTCCCGGCGACGAAGCCCTCCCAGGTCTTCCCCGGGGAGATCGCCGGCGCGAGCCGATGCCGCCCGATCGCGCGGCCCACGAAGTAGGCGACGGTGTCGTCCGCGAAGACGGTGAGCAGCGTCGTGAAGAGGATCAGCCGCCCGTCGAGCGGGAGATCGCGGAGCAGGAGGAGCAGCGCGAGGCCACCTCCCACCCAGGCCACGCCGAGCACCGTGATCGAGAACCCTGCGACCGCGTCCTGCCTCGCGCTCGAGACGAAGAAGGAGAGGAGCGCGGCAGGCAGCGTCGCGAGGATCCCGAGCAGGAGCCACTCCGGGCCGCCGAGTTGCGCGCCGAGCAGGGTGAGGACGAGCCCGGCGTAGCCGCCGAGGACGATCGGGCGCAGGCCGCGCGACATCCCGTAGAGCTCGTGGAGCGCAAGCAGGCCACCGACCACAGCGAGCCCGAACAGCCACCAGCCGCCCATCCAGACGAGGAGGAGCACGACCGGCAGCAGCACAGCCGTGACGACGAGCCGCGACCAGATCGGGCTCACGCGCCGGCCCGCGCCCCGAAGCGGCGCCGGCGCGCCGTGTAGGCCTCGACCGCGGCGCGCAGCTCCTCCTCGCCGAAGTCGGGCCAGAGCGTCTCCGTGAAGACGAGCTCCGCATAGGCGGCTTCCCAGAGCATGAAGTTCGAGAGCCGGAGCTCGCCCGAGGTGCGCACCAGCAGGTCGATGTCCGCGAGCTCGGGCGCGTACAGCCGCTCCGCGACGGCCTCCTCGTCGACGTCCTTCGCGCTCAATCCGTCCGCCACGATCCGTCGTGCCGCCTCGGCGAGCTCTGCCCGCCCCCCGTAGTCGAAGGCGATCCAGAGATCGAGCGTGTCCAGGTGCGCCGTCTCGTCCTCGAGCTCGCTCATCTTCACGCGGATGACCTCGTCGATGCGGTCACGTCGTCCGAGGAACCGCGTGCGGACGCCCTGCTTGGCGAGGTCGGGCAGCTCGCCGTCGATCGTCTCCGAGAGCAGCACGAGCAGATCCGCCACCTCGTCGGCCGGCCGGGCCCAGTTCTCGGTCGAGAACGCGTACACGACGAGCGTGCCGATCCCGAGCTCGATCGCCGCTTCGACGGTGCGGCGCAGCGCTCTCGTCCCGGCGCGATGGCCTTCCGCCACCGGGACGCCGTTGCAGCTCCGCCCAGCGGCCGTTGCCGTCCATCACCACGGCGACGGTCCTCGGGACCCCCTCCCGAGAGCTGGGTGGGTCGGAGATCGCTCCTGCCCTTCCTGGAGGTTCGAGCCTCGGCCGAGGCTCAGACCTCCATGATCTCCGCTTCTTTGTGCGTCAGCAGCTCGTCGATCCGCTTCACGTGGTCGTCGGTCAGCTTCTGCACCTGCGTCTCGGCCCGGCGCTCCTCGTCGTCGCCGACCTCGCCGTTCCGTACGAGCTCCTCGAGGTGCCGCATCACGTCGCGGCGGACATTCCTGATCGCCACCTTGCCGTCCTCTGCCGACCGCCGCACGACCTTGACGAGCTCCTTCCGGCGCTCCTCGGTCAGCGCGGGGATCGGGAGCCTGATCAGCTTGCCGTCGTTCGACGGCGTGAGGCCGAGGTCGGACTCCATGATCGCCTTCTCGATCGCCTTGATCTGGGTGGGGTCGTACGGCTGGACGGAGAGCAGCCGCGCCTCGGGCGCGCTGATCGTCGCCATGTTCGAGAGCGGCGTCGCGACGCCGTAGTAGTCGATGGAGATCCGGTCGAGCAGCGCCGTCGAGGCCCGTCCCGTCCGCACGCTGTTGAACTCGGTCCGCGTGTGATCGATCGATCCGTCCATTCGCCGCTCGCAGTCGCTCAGGAAGTCCTCGATCGCTGCCATTCGCAACCTCCTACGTCGCCGTCAGCCGTTCACTCGCCGCTCGCAGTGGCGACTATCGTCCCGATCCTCTCACCCGAGGCGACCTTGACGATGTTCCCCTCGGCGAGCTCGAACACGTGGATCGGCAAGCCGTTGTCCATGCAGAGCGAGAGCGCCGTGGTGTCCATCACCCGCAGGCCGCGCTCGATCGCCTCGAGGTGCGTGAGCTCGGGCAGGAAGCTGGCCGTCGCGTCGGTGCGCGGGTCCCCGTCGTAGACGCCGGCCACACCGTGCTTCGCCATCAGGATCGCCTCGGCGCCGATCTCGAGCGCCCGCAGGGCGGCGGCCGTGTCGGTCGTGAAGAACGGGTTGCCCGTCCCTGCCGCGAAGATGACGATGCGGCCCTTCTCGAGGTGCCGGATCGCCCGGCGCCGGATGTACGGCTCCGCGACCTCCGACACCGTGACGGCGGACTGCACGCGCGTCTGGGCCCCCAGCCGCTCGAGGCCGTCCTGCAGCGCGAGCGCGTTGAGCAGCGTCGCCAGCATCCCGGCGTAGTCGGCGGTCGCCCGGTCCATTCCCTCCGCCGCCGCGGCGAGGCCGCGATAGAAGTTGCCGCCCCCGACGACGACGGCCACCTCGGTGCCCCCTGCCTGGACCTCGATCACCTCGCGCGCGATGGCGCCGACCGTCTTCGGATCGACGCCGTACTCGCGCTCGCCCATCAGGCTCTCTCCCGAGAGCTTGAGGAGCACGCGCCCGAAGCGCGTGCCCGGCTCGAGGGCGGAGAGCTCGGCGAGCTCCTCGGGCCCGGCCGTCACGACCCGGCGACCGAGACCCGGGCGAACGCCGTCACGGTGACGCCGGCCTCGTCGAGCGCCGCACCGACCGTCTTCGACGCGTCGTGCACCCACGACTGGTCGCGAAGCGCGCCTCCCGGCGCCGCGGCGAAGAAGCGCTTGGCAAGCATCCCGTCGACGATCTTCTCACGCGCCTGCTCCGGCTTCGACTGCACCTCGTCCGAGTTGAGGTAGATCTGCCGTTCCGCCGCCAGCACGTCGGCGGGGACGTCGTCGCGGGAGACGTACTGAGGGGCGGCGAACGAGATGTGCATCGCAAGCTGCCGTGCGAGCTCCTCCGTGCCACCCTCGAGCTGGACGAGCACGCCGATCTTGTTCGCCGGCGGATGCACGTAGGCGCCGAGCGTGCCACCCTCGTAGCGGGTCGGCTCGACGATCACGATGTTCTCGCCCAGCTGGGCGATCAGCTCCGTCCGCTCGCCGTCGAGCGCCTCTGCGGCTCCGGCGCCCTCCGCGTGCACCGCTCGGAGGACACGCTCGCCGAAGGCCTGGAACGCGTCGTTCTTGGAGACGGGCTCGGTCTCGCAGCCGATCCCGACGATCGACGCGACGCCCGGGTCGACGATCACGCCGACGAGGCCCTCCGTCGTCGTGCGGTCGGCGCGCTTGCCTGCCGCGGCCATCCCTCTCTCGCGCAGGAGCGTCCGCGCGGCCTCGAGATCGCCGCCCGTCTCCTGGAGAGCCTGCTTGCAGGCCATCATTCCCGCCCCGGTCTGCTCACGGAGCTCCTTGACGAGGCTCGCGCTGATCGTCGTGCTCACGGCCGCTCTCCGTTCGTGAGCGCGGTCGCGTCCTCGGCAGGCGCCTCGCTCGCGGCGGGCACCGTCGTCTCCGCGGCGACCGCGTCGGCCTCCGCGGTGACGCTCGGCTCGTCCGAGGGTGCTTCGGCGGGCGGGCGCTCTGCGGTCATCTCGGCCTCGCTCACCTTCGAGCTCGCTGCGGCAATGCCGTCCGCGATCGCCCTGATCACGAGCGAGCAGGAGCGGATCGCGTCGTCGTTCCCCGGCACGACGTACGAGACGTCGTCGGGGTCGCAGTTCGTGTCCACGAGCGCGATCACCGGCAGGCCGAGCCGCTGTGCCTCGCGCAGCGCAAGCTGCTCCTTGCGGAGGTCGACGATGAAGACCGCGTCGGGCTGGCGCTTCATCGCCGAGACGCCGCCGAGGTTCGACTCGAGCTTCTCCAGCTCGCCGCCCATCGCGATGCGCTCCTTGGCGGGCAGCAGGTCGAGCTGTCCCTCCTCCTTCAGCCGCCGCAGCTCCTGGAGGTACGCGATGCGGTCGGCGATCGTCCGCCAGTTCGTGAGCAGGCCACCGAGCCACCGGTTGGAGACGTACGGCTGCCCGACTCGCGTCGCTTCACGGACGATTGCGTCCTGCGCCTGCTTCTTCGTGCCGACGAAGAGGATCGCGCCTCCGCGGTCGGCGATGTTGCGCGCGAAGTCGTGTGCCTCCTGCAGCAGCGCCTGCGTCTGCTGGAGGTCGATGATGTAGATGCCGCCGCGCTCGTCGAAGATGAAGCGCTTCATCTTCGGGTTCCACCGGCGCGTCTGGTGACCGAAGTGCACTCCGGCCTCCAGCAGCTCCTTCATGGAGACAACTGCCACGATGAGTCCTTTCGGGTTGGATGGTGGTGCGCCGGCGGGCGCGGACGGAACCGGGCGTTGGAGCGCCGGCACCCCCGTCCGGAGGCGTCGCCGGGTCGGCGGGTCTGAACGGGGAATCGTAGCCGTTACGCGCTTCGCGCCACCTCGAGCGCGCCCGCGAGATCTGCAGGCAGCGGGGAGCGCAGATCGAGCTCCGCGCCCGTGAACGGATGCTCCAGCCGTAGCCGGTGTGCGTGCAGGAACTGCCGGGCGAGCCCGAGATCGCCGGCGACGCCGTAGACGGGGTCGCCGCAGACGGGCAGCTCGATCGCCTCCAGGTGCACGCGGATCTGATGCGTTCGCCCCGTTTCGAGCCGCACCTCGAGGAGCGTGCGCTCCCCGAGGGGCTCCTGCACCTCGAACCACGTCACGGCCTCGCGTGGCGTCTCGGTATCGAGCGAGCGCCGTGTGCGGTCGCGCCGGTCTCGCCCGATCGGCGCGGTGATCCGACCGGTGCGCGACCGCGGGGTGCCCCGCACGAGCGCCAGGTACCGGCGCTCGACTTGCCGCTCGCGGATCGCGTTCGAGAGCCGCTCGTGCGCCTCGTTCGAGCGCGCGACGACCAGGAGGCCCGTCGTGTCACGATCGAGCCGGTGGACGATTCCGGGGCGCTCGGGGTCGCCGCCCGCGGCGCCGAGAGCCAGGAGGCCGTGCGCGAGCGTCACACGCTCGTGCGGGCCGCCCGGGTGCGCGACGAGGCCGGCGGGCTTGTCGACCACGAGCAGGTGCTCGTCCTCGAAGACGACGTCGAGGTGAAGCTCCACGGGCGCGAGCTCCCGCTCGACCGGCAGCTCCACCTCGATCGCCTCTCCACCTTCGAGCCGGTGGCTCTTGGCACGGCGCCGCCCGTCGACGAGCACGGCGCCCGAGACGACGAGCCGCTCGGCGAGCGAGCGAGTGCCGACCTCGGCGCGGCTCGCGACGACCGCGTCGAGGCGCTGCCCCGCGTCCGAGTCAGAAACGCGAAAGCGGAGAGGTGCCAACCCGGGCGCTCGAGCGGTCGGCGGCCACGAAGCACACGAAGAGCAGCCCGACCCCGACGACGATGAAGGTGTCCGCGAGGTTGAAGGCAGGCCAGTAGTCGAGATCGAGAAAGTCGGTGACGTGGCCGAGCCTCAGGCGATCGACGAGGTTCGAGACGCTCCCGCCCAGCACGAAGCCGACGGCGACCGGGAGCAGGGGGTGCCGCCTGGCCGAGCGGGCGAAGAACACGACGAGCGCGGCGATCGCGAGCGCGGTGAGCCCGATCACGATCGACGTCGCGTCCGAGAAGAGCCCGAAGGCGATCCCCGTGTTCCGTACGTGGTGGATCGTGAACGGTCCCACGATCTCGATCGCGTCACCGAGGCCGAGCCGGCTCGAGACGATCGCCTTCGTCAGCTGGTCGCCGGTGGCCGCAGCCAGCGCGACCAGGCCGAGCCCGAGCCACTGACCGGTGCCGGCCGCGAGCGAGCGCGATGCGCCCGGGATCGGCTGCAGGGCGTTCGTCGAGGAGCCGACGCGCACCTCGAGTTGAGGCCGGGCCGGCTCGGCGCGCGCAGGCTCGCTCATCGACGCTCCTCGAGCCGCTTGCAGTCGACACAGAGCACGGCGTACGGGACGGCGTCGAGCCGCTCCGAAGGGATGTCCCGCCCACAGCGCGCGCAGGTGCCGTACGAGCCGTCCTCGATCCTGCCGAGCGCGACGTCGATCTCGTGCACGATCTGGTCGGCGTTCTCCTCGAGCGAGTCGTCGAGCTCGTGATCGAACATCTCGGACGCGTGGTCGGCGAGGTGCTGGTCACCGGACGCGCTCGAGAGCTCGCTCGAGTCGTCGTCGGCCTCGGTGAGATCCTGCGCAGCGCGCTGCACCCGCTCTCGCAAGGAGAGCAGCTCGGTCTTGCGATCGTCGAGCCGCGTGCTCACGCGTCCGCCGAGCCATCGATTCGAGCGTGCTGCGCCTCGGCCACGCCCACAGGATAGAGGTGGAGCTGGACTCTCAGCCGGCCAGCCGCTCGAGACCCGTCGTCTGCGAGGAAGCCTGACCGGGCTGCGGCTCGGCGTCGCTCTCCGCCGACTCGTCCCCGAGCACGTCGAGCGCGGCGCGCAGCGTCCCTCTGATCTGCCTCGTCTCGGCCAGGAGCTGCTCCTTCTCCGCGATCGCGTCGCGCAACAGGCGGCGACCTTCAGCGCTGGCCTCCTGGACGATGAGGTCGGACTCGCGTCGCGCCTGCTCGCGCATGTCCTGCGCCGCGCGCTCGGCCGAGACGAGCGTCGAGCGCAGCAGCGTCTCGAGCTCGACGTGCCGCGCGACCTCGCCCTCGAGCACGTGTACGCGCTCGCGGAGCTCTGCCCGCTCGCGCCAGACGTCCTCGAAGCTCGTCGCGATCTCCTCGATCGCAGCCTGGACGCTCGAGCGGCGGTAGCCGATGAGCCCGCGACGAAGCTCGAGGTGCCTCACTTCCACCGGTGTCAACGGCATGCCGTTCCTCCTTCGTTCACAGAAGCCGCTCCACGATCTCGTTCACGACCCGCCCCAGCACGTAGAGCGAGAAGACCGCCGCGATCGGCGACAGGTCGAGCGGGCCGAGCGGGGGGATGATGCGGCGGAAGAGCCGCAGGTAGGGCTCGCAGACGTCGTAGAGGAACTGCCGGACGCGCTCGAGCGTCGACGACGCGCCCCCGGGAATCCACGACATCACGATGTAGGCGAAGATCAAGAGGACGTAGACGCCCACGAACACGGACACGAACGACTGGACCGACGAGGCCGTGTCGGCCAGCAGGAACGAGCCGACGATCTCGTCGCCCACCGCGATGCTTTCTCCCTTGACCCGATCGTTCCTCTGATTATCGGGCGGCTGCGAGCGCGAGAAGCTCCTCGACGACCTCTGCGGCGCGTGGAGCCGAGCGGTCGGCGGCGGCGATGTGCTCTGCCTTGGCGCGGTGCGACGGCTCGTTGAGCACGCGCTCGACCGCGGGGCCGAGCCCGCGGAGCACCTCCGCTGCGGGCAGCCCGAGGACCGTCCGGTCACTCCGATCGGAGTCGAGGGCGATGCCCGCGCCCACCCTGTGGACGGCGGCGGCGTTCGCCCACTGGTCGACGCTGAACAGGGGTACGACGACGAGTGGAACGCCGTGCCGGAGCGAGCCGAAGGTCGACCCGTAGCCGCCGTGGCAGACGATCGCGGCGGCATGCGGCGCGATCGCGTCGTGGGGAACCCAGCGCTCGACGTGGACGTTGCTCGGCAGCGGGCCGAGCTCGTCGGGATCACGGGCCTCGCCGAGGGTCACGAGCACCCGGAGGTCGAGCGGTGCGAGAGCCTCGATCGACTGCGCATAGAGGTCCGGGTAGTACGGCAGGTGCTCGGCGGCGGTCACCGACCCGAACGTCAGGTAGACGAGGGGTCCGTCGTTTCCCGGCCACCAGTCTGCGAGCGGGAGCGTCGCGCTCGTCGTGGCCGTGGCCGGGCTCGGCGAGAACCGCCGGGCGGGCGCGGCAGGCGACGGCGGCTGATCGTCGAGGAGCTCGGGCACGGCGGTGAGGTACGGCGTCCCGCGAAGACGGTCGCCGTCCGGGTCGGAGGCGAGCCCGAGCTCCGCGCGCAACCCGTCGAGTGCCGGCGACGCGAGCTCGATCGACAGCTCTTCGACGGATGCGAGCCCGAGCCCCACCCGGACGAGCGGGATGCCGAGCGGCTCGGCGACGAGCGTCGAGGCGAACTCCCAGCTCTCGCGGACGATCACGTCGGGCTCGTACTCGTCGACGATCGAGCGCAGCCCGGGGAGCGCGGCGCGGGTGTCGATCCGCGCGAAGAACTCGCCGATCATGGCAGCGTTGGCGCGCTCGATGCCGTGCTGCGCGAACTCGGCCATGAGCGGCATCCACTCCTCGGCCGGTGGGTCGCCGACGGGTGCGAACGGAAGTCCCGTGCGCTCGACGTTCGCCTGGTTCTGGCGCTGCGCCGCCACAAGCACGTCGTGGCCGGCGGCGAGCCCCGCGTGACCGAGTGGGGCGAGCGGAAGGAGGTGCCCGGCGCTGCCCCTGGTGGTGAGGAGGATTCGCATGCCCTCAGTGCAGCACGGGGCCGCCGCCGCAGACGTGCGGCAGACCGTACGCGGGGCGCGTGTGCGCTCTACGCCTGGTTGAAGAAGGCCCCGGCCGGATCCAGCGCTCGGGCGCGCTCCTCCGCGGAGACCTCGACGTCGCGTGGCGTGAGGAGGAACACCTTGTCGGCGACGCGCTGCATGCTTCCGTCGAGGGCGTACGTGAGACCGCTCGCGAAGTCGATCAGGCGCTTCGAGAGCTCGGTGTCCGCGGACTGGAGGTTGAGGATGACCGGCACCGAGTCCTTGAAGCGGTCTGCGATCTGCTGCGCGTCGTTGAAGCTCCGCGGGAGCACCAGATGCACCCGGACCTGGGACGCGTTGGTGTCCACGCCCCGCAGCCGCGAGCGCCGCGACGAGCTCCGGGTCGGCGCGACCGCGAGCTCGGGCTCGGACGCGCTGTCGGCATCGCTCCATTCAGGCTCTCGGCTCCGCGGCAGGCGGCGGACGTTCTGGCGCTCCTTGCGCCGGTAGTCCCGCTCGACCTCCTCGCCCGTGACCGTCGCGTCGTCGTCCCACTCCTCGTCCTCGGCGATGCCGAAGTAGACGAGCGTGCGATTCCAGACGTCGCCGAGGCCCATGTCAGGCGGGATCGTAACCCCTGTGCGGGACGGCGCTGGTCAGCGCACCAGGGTCGAGCCGACGCGGATCAGCGTTGCTCCCTCCGCGACGGCCACCTCCCAGTCCTGGGAGGTCCCCATCGAAAGCTCCCGCAGGCCGTGCTCGGCGGCGAGCGCCGCGAGGCGGGCGAACCAGGGCCGTGAAGCCTCGGGATCGTCGGAGAGCGGCGGCATCGTCATCAGCCCGCGAATGGACGGATGGCGCTCGAGCCAGCCACCGACGTCGCCGGGAGCGACCCCCGACTTGGTGGCCTCGCCGGAGAGGTTCACCTCGAGCAGGGCGGGCACGGTGAGCTTCCGGGCCGCCGACTCCGAGTCGAGCGAGTGCACGAGCTCGCAGATCCCGTTCACGACCTTCGCCTTGTTCGACTGCAGGTGGCCGATGAAGTGCCACCGGAAGTCATCCCCGTAGCGCGCATGCTTCGCGAGCAGGTCCTGCGCGCGGTTCTCGCCGACGACCTCGATGCCCGCCTCGGCGAGGATCCCGAGCTCCTCGACGGGGACGTACTTCGTCGCCGCGACGACGGTGACTCCCTCCCCGGCCCGCTCGCGGATCCGGAGGTAGCGCTCCCGTACCTCGGCGGCTCCTACAGCCATGCGGCGGCCAGCTCGAGCAGCCGCTCCGGGTCGTTCGCGCTCGGCTCGTCGACCACGACGTCGAGCAGCCGCGCCAGCGCCCCGCCGAGCTCCGGGCCCTCCTCGTAGCCGATGGCGATCAGCGCGTCCCCTCCCACGGCGAGGTCGGAGAGCCGGTGAGGCGTGTCGCGCTCAGCTTCCAGCGCGGCATCCAGCAGCGCGAGGTGCTCGCGCTCCCAGGCCTCCACCTGCTTCGCCGCCAGATCCACACGCTTGTGCGCAATGAGCTCCCGGGAGAGCGCGAGACCGTGAGAGGCGAGGAACCGACGAGCGAAGAGGCCGTCGATCGGCCCGTCGAGGTCGAACGCGTGGCCCGCCACGAGACGGCAGACCTCGTCCGAGAGCGCGTTGGGGTACCGCAGGCGGCGCAGGATTCTGCCGGCGAGCTCGGCGCCGACACGGGCATGCCCCCCGCCGGTCCGGTCGGTCTCGGGCTTCGCGAGGTCGTGGAGCAGCGCCGAGAGCCGCACCGCGAGATCGGCGTCCGCGTCGGCGGATCCCTGCACGACGGCGAAGAGGTGCTCGTCGAGCGGGAGCGGCTGACGGTCCGTGTCGAGCTCGTAGCCGATCGCGGCGGCGTACTCGGGCACCACCTCGACGAGCGCGCCCGTGTCGCGCGCGAGGCGCAGGGCGAGCGCGGGTCGGCGGCCGAGCAGGAGCTTCGAGAGCTCGCCCATGCCGTCTGCCTCCTGACCGCCACCGATGCGCTCGGCGGAGACGTGGCGGAGCCCGGACGCCTCCGAGTGCATCTGCGCGAGCGTCTCGTCGGCGAGCGCGAAGTCGAGCTGGGAGACGAGTCGCAGCCCGCGCAGGATCCGCAGCGGATCCTCGGCGAAGCTCTCCCGGGTGACCGTGCGCAACAGCTTGCGCTCGAGGTCGTCCCGCCCGCCGAACGGATCGACGAGCTCGCCGGTCTCGAGCCGCCTGGCCATGGCGTTGACGGTGAAGTCGCGCCGGGCCATGTCGTCCTCGATCGAGACCGACGGGTCGGCGACGATCTCGAAGTCCCGGTGGCCGGGCCCGATGCTCCGCTCTCTCCGGGGCGGCGTGAGCTCGATCCCGGAGGGTGCGGCGGCGCGGACGCTCGTGTCCCGCGGGTGGAAGCGCACCCCGACGAGCTGGCCGTGCACCTCCATGTCGTCGACCCGGCCGTGCGGCTCCAGCGCGGCCCGCAGGCCCGCCTGGTCGAGGCCGGGAACGAGGAAGTCCTCGTCGGCGTGCTCGATGCCGAGCAGCTCGTCCCGGACGGCGCCGCCGACGACGTAGGCGTCGAGCCCGAGCGAACGGACGTAGCGGCGGATCTCGGTGGTCATGGCCGGCTCGGATCGGATGCTCAGAGGTGTGCGATCGCCTCGATCTCGACGAGCGCCCCCGACGGGAGCTTGGCGACCTCGAACGTCGAGCGCGCGGGTGCCCGCTCGCCCACGTGCCTCGCGTAGACCTCGTTCATCGCCTGGAAGTCGTCGAGGCGCTGGAGAAACACGGTCGTCTTCACGAGCTTCTCGATCGAGCTTCCCGCGGCTTCGAGGATCGCGGCGAGGTTCCGGAGCGCCTGCTCGGTCTGCTGCGCGACGTCGCCCTCGATCCCGGCCGCACCCGGCGCGAGACCGAGCTGGCCGGCCACGAAGACGAACTCGCCTGCGACGATCGCCTGGTTGTAGGGAGCCCCCTGGAACGGCGCCGGGGCAGCCTCGGTGCGGATCACGGTCTTCTCCATCGGAGCTCCTCCTTCTCGACGTCAGCGAGCCGGCCCGGACGCACGCGCGAGCGCGATCCCGAGCGCCTTGAAGATCGCAGCGAGTGCGTGACCCGTGTCCTCGCCCTCGATGAGCCGCACGTGCACCGTGAGCCCGACCTCGTTCGCAAGCCGGTCGAGGAAGCGCGCGGCGAGGTCCGTCCCAAGGCCGCCGGCACCCGTGAGGTCGGCGTTCGAGGCGACGAGCGGCCTGCCCGAGCGCTCCACGACGACCATCGCGAGCGCCTCCTCGGCGGGCGCGGTCGCCTCCCCGTGCGCCCCGTCGCGGAGTCGAGGGCCGATCGCCCTGCCGAGCGCGGTGCCGGCGGCGTCGACCTCCGCCTCGGGGTCGTCCGGCTCGATCTCGAGCGCGAGGTCGAAGCGCGCCGCGCGCGCGAGCTCCGTCAGCAGATGGTCGAGGACGGGCAGGCCGGTCGCCACGTTCGCGGCCCCGGTCCCGTCGGCGATGCGCGCACCGCTCACGACCTCACAGCTCCGTGCGCTCGATCGAGGCCCCGAGGGCGCGGAGACGCTCGTCGATGCGCTCGTACCCGCGGTCGATCTGCCCGATGTTCCCGATCGATGACGTGCCCTCGGCGCAGAGCGCCGCGATCACCATCGCCATGCCCGCGCGGATGTCGGGGCTCTCGAGCCGCTGACCGTAAAGCCGCGCCGGTCCGGTCACGACGACGCGATGTGGGTCGCAGAGGATGATCCGGGCGCCCATCGAGACGAGCTTGTCGACGAAGAACAGGCGGCTCTCGAACATCTTCTCGAAGACGAGCACGGTCCCGCGCGCCTGCGTCGCGGCGACGATGGCGATCGATGTCAGGTCGGCAGGGAACGCGGGCCAGATGCCGCTCTCGATCTTCGGGATCTGGTCTCCGAGGTCGTCCACCACGTGGAGCTCCTGCCCCGGTGGGACGCGAACGGTCGTCTCCCCCACCTCGAGCTCGATCCCCAGCTTGCGGAACGCGGGCACGATCGAGATCAGGTCGTCGGGCTCGACGTCCTCGATCGTCAGGTCGCCGCCGGTCGTCGCGGCGAGCGCGGCGAAGCTCGCAACCTCGACGTGCTCCGGGCGGATGCGGTGCGAGCCGCCGCCGAGCCGGTCGACCCCGCTGATGCGGAGGATGTTCGAGCCGATGCCCTCGATCGAGGCGCCGAGCCCGACGAGGAACTGGCAGAGGTCCTGGATGTGAGGCTCGCAGGCCGCGTGGCCGACGATCGTCTCGCCCTCCGCGAGCACGGCGGCCATGACGGCGTTCTCGGTCGCCATCACCGACGCCTCGTCGAGGAACAGCCGCTTGCCCTTCAGGCCGTCCGTCCGGAGGTCGTAGGCGCCGTTGAGCTCGACGTCGACGCCGAGCTCCATGAAGGCGTGGATGTGGGTGTCGAGCCGGCGACGGCCGATCACGTCGCCGCCCGGCGGAGGCACGGTCGCCCTGCCGAAGCGGGCCAGCAGCGGGCCGGCGAGCAGGAACGAGGCGCGAATCTCGCGGCCGAGACCGGGTGCGAGCGCGGTCTTCGTCACCGACGACGTGTCGACGCGCAGCTCGTTCGTCGCGCTCCACTCGATCGCGGCGCCGAGGTCGGCGAGGAGCTCGACCATCGTCTCCACGTCGCGGATGCGCGGCACGTTGGTCAGCGTGACCGGCTCGGAGGCGAGAATCGTCGCCGCGAGAATCGGCAGCGCGCCGTTCTTGTTGCCCGCTGCGCGAACGGTCCCCTCGAGTGGACGTCCGCCTTCGATCACGAAGGACTGCATGCGGGGCGGTATGTTACCGCGGCCCTCGTGGAGGTGACCCGCGACAGGGCCTGGGCGACGCTCACGCGCTACACGACGAGCGAGTCGCTTCTCCGCCACGCGCTCGCGGTCGAGGCCTCCGTCCGTGGCTACGCGCGTCGCGGCGGCGACGACGAGGAGCTCTGGGGCTGCGTCGCGCTCCTCCACGACTTCGACTACGAGATCCACCCGACGCTCGACGAGCACCCGCAGGACGGCGCGTCGATCCTTCGGGAGGAGGGGTACCCCGAGGAGGTCGTCGAGGCCGTGCTCTCGCACGCCGAGCACCTCGAGCTGCCACGTGACACGGCCCTCAAACGGACGCTCTTCGCCTGCGACGAGCTCTCGGGCTTCGTCCATGCGTGCGGGCTGGTGCGACCGACCGGCCTCGACGGGCTCGAGCCGAAGTCCGTGCGGAAGAAGCTCAAGCAGCCCTCGTTCGCCGCGGGCGTCCATCGCGACGAGGTCTACGCGGGCGCCGAGCTCCTCGGTCTCGAGCTGGACGAGCACATCACCAACGTGATCGCGGCGCTCCAGCCGATCGCGCCCACAGCTCGGACTGCGCACAGCCGCAGACGCAGCTTGAACCCCGAGGTGTCCGACTTCAAGTCGGACACCGGTGCTCTTCAGTCCAACGCCTCGACGAGCCGATCCAGGTCCTCGTCGCTCGTCCACCAGCCACACGAGACGCGGACGAGGCCGCGGCCCGGGAGGTCGCGGACGTGCACGCCCTCCTCGTACAGCCGAGCGACGAGAGCCGCCGGGTCGTCCTCCGGCCGGAAGGCGACGAGCGTCGACGGTGCCTCGGGCACCACGAGCTCGACCCGAGGGCGCAGGAGCTCACGGCAGCGCTCGCAGCGGCGACAGCGCGCTCGTGCCACCACGCCGGCCGGAGGTCGAGCGCCGCGAGCATCGCTCGCAGCGTGCCGTGCGACCACCACGCGGGCTCGAAGCGCCGAGCGCCCGGCTGCGGCTCGTACGAGCCGTCCCGGTCGTGCTTGCGCTGGGAGAGATAGCTCGGGGAGGTCAGCGCGAGCCGCTCCGGGTCGGCGACGACGAGCGCCCCGGTCGCGTCGGGGCCGCACAGCCACTTCTGCCCCGAGATCGTGAGGAAGTCGACGCCTGCCGCCGTCGTGGGCACGGCCCCGACCGACTGCGCGCCGTCTGCGAGCACCGGCACGCCGGTCTCGGCGCGCAGCTCGGCGAGCGGGAGCACGGCGCCGGTCGTCCAGAGCACCTGGGAGGTCGCGATGAGTCGCGTGCGCGGCGTCACCGCAGCGAGAATCGCGTCGGGCTCCGGCGCGACGACCACGACCTCGGCGTCGGAGACGGCGAGGGCCCCGAGGAGGCCGAAGTGCTCGTCCGTCGTCGTCACGATCTCGTCGCCGGGCCGGAGCCCGAGGCCGCGGACGGCGATCCCGCACCCCTCGGTCGTCGAGCTCGTGAGGGCGACCTGCGCCGGCTCGGCGCCCACGAGCGCCGCAAACGCGCCACGCAACTCCTCGCGAAGGCCCATCGTCGCCTCGAAGTACGGGAGCCCGCTTCGACCCTGCACGAGGTCGCGCTCGATCCCGTCGGCGAGGGCCTCGGCGACCGGCCGCGCGAGCGGGCCGAACGTGCCGGCGTTGAGGAAGGCCACCGTCTCGAGGACCGGAAAGAGCGCCCTGGCCTCGGCGAACGTCACGACGCGTTCTCCGAGACGACACGCAGCTCGATCGGGGCGTGGTCGGAGAGCACCGCGCCATTCTGCTGGCGCCTGGCACGGGACCAGGTCTCCGGGGGCGTCGCGAGGGCGCCGCGGACGAGGATGTGGTCGATTCCCTCCGCCGGCTCGCTGTAGCCCGCCAGCCCGGGATCGCGCACATTGAAGTCGCCCGCGAGCACGATCGCCTCGCCGGGTCGCGCGTGCCCCTCCGCGAACTCGCAGGCCCGACGGACCTCGGCGCGCGGGATCTCTGGGTGCGCGAAGTCGTTGCTGGCGTGGAGGTTTGCGAGGACGATCGAGCGCACGCGGACCGCGGAGACGAGCCTCACCTCGCGGCCCGCGACGCTGATCCGAGCGCTCCCGAGATCCTCGACCGCGTACTCGGGACGCACGAGGATCGCGTTCGCCTGCCCCGCGAGAGCCGAGCGGAAGAACGCCTCGTGCGAGCGCGTGAGCCAGGCTGTGAGCGGCGCCGGCCACACGGGGAGCCGCGTGATCGCGGGTGCCACCGTCATCCCGCCACTCCAGTCCGCAAGCCGGAGGAGCGCCCAGACCGGCACCTCCTGAAGGCAAAGGACGTCGGGTCGGTCGGCCGTCGCGACGCCAACCATCTCCCTGAGGTAGCCGCGGCGCCCGGGCGGATCGGTGCGCCCGTGGAAGACGTTCCAGCTGCGGACGAGCAGATCCAAGGGCCCCTCTACTGTAGGAGCCGTGCGCGTCATCCTGGCCGATCCCCCCGCTTTCACCCCGCCTTACGACCACGAGCTCGCGGCTGCGCTCGCGCGGGCCGGCGCCGAGGTCGAGCTCGTGACGGCACCCTTCCGCTTCGGCGAGCGCCCCGCCGCCGCCGGTTACCTCCTTGACGAGGCGTTCTACCCGCGCTCGAGCCACGTCGCCGGAAGAGCGGCGCGTGTCGCGTCGAAGGCGCTCGAGCACCCCGTGGGCATGCGGCGACTCCTGCGCCGGGACGCCGACCTCTTCCACCTGCAGTGGCTCGCGGCACCCGAGCTCGACGTCGTTCTCCTGCGCTCCGCCAGACCACTCGTCTTCACCGCGCACGACCTCCTTCCGCGCCGCACCGCGCGTCGGAAACGCCTCTGGGAACGCCTCTTTCGCCGGTTCGACCGCGTCGTCGTCCACTCCGAGCGCGGTCGGGAGGCGCTCGTCGCGTTCGGCGTCGCTCCCGACGTCGCTCCGCGTGATCCCCCATCCCGTCTTCCGGAGCGACCCGGCGCGCGCCGACGATGGCCGCACGGTCCTCGCGCCGGGCGTGATCCGGCCGTACAAGGGGCTGCCGGATGCGATCGAGTCCGTCCTCGCCGTACCGGGGGCGCGCCTCCTCGTCGCGGGCGACCCGCGCATCCCGCTCGCGGAGCTCCGCGAGCGCGGCGGCGACCGCGTCGAATGGCGGCTCGGATACCTCGGCCCCAGCGAGCTCGAGCAGGCGCTCGCGGAGGCGACCGTCGCGGTCTTCCCCTACCGCGACGAGCTCGACCAGTCCGGCGCGCTCCTCCAGGCACTGGGCGCAGGCGTCCCCGCGGTCGTGTACGACGTCGGCGGCCTCGCCGAGGTCGTCACGCGCTTCTCCGCGGGCCGCGTGGTGCCTGCCGGAGACGTCGCGAGCCTCAGCCGCGCCCTCGGCGCGCTGCTGGACGATCCCGACGAGCTCTCTGCCGCGCGGGAGGGCGCGGAGCGTGCGCGCGAGACGCTGACGTGGGACGCAGCCGCGGCGGCGCACCTGGACCTCTACCAGGAGCTCGTGTGAGGCTCCGGCGCGGGGAGACGCCGTTCGCCGAGCTCGTCGAGCGACAACTCGCGCTCTTCGCCGAGGACGAGGCGGAGCTGCTCTCCGAAGCCGCCGAGGCCGAGCATGCCTGGGTCCGCGCGGGCAGCGACACGGCCGAGGAGTCGTACGGCGACTTCCAGCTCGTCGTCGACGCGATCGCCGATCAGCTGCTCGCCCTCCGCGAGGCGTACGCGAGGACGCTCGAGAGCGACGCGGCGGCGACGTACAGGGAGGCGTTCGCCGCCGGCGCCGCGCGGCGCTTCCGCCGGTATGCGTCGGTGGTCGCCGACCTCGAGGCCTAGTACTAGGCGGACTCGTCGAGGGCCAGCTCGGCCTTGCCGCGCGGGCGGAGCGAGCGCGCGAGCTTGAGATGACCGCGCGCCTCGTCGTGGCGGCCCTGATTCCGCAGGGCGCGGCCGAGCGCGTAGTGCGCGTAGTCGTCGGCGGGCGAGAGCTCGAGCACCTTGCGGAACTCGTCCTCGGCCTCGCTCCAGCGCGAGAGTCGGAAGTAGGCGATGCCGAGCGCCTCGCGAATCGACGCCTTCTCCGGCTCGAGCCGCTTTGCCTTCTCGAGCGCGACCGTCGCCTGGGCGGGCATCCCGCTGCGCAGATGCGTGCGGCCCTGCTGGAAGAGGTCGTAGGCGGCGCTCATCCTCTCATCGTGCCGGACGGTGTCAACCCGGGCCGGAACGAGCGCAGGGAGAGCGCGCTCCGCAGCCGCACGCCGGGCCGCTCACGCGCCTGCGCGGCCGAGAGGACATGCCGGAGCTCCCGGCGCGCCTCGACCGACGCCGTCCGAGCACGTTCGGGGGGTCCGAAGCGGGCGACCGCGAGCGCCTGCATCAGCGTCTCCACGGGGAGTGCGAGCACCCGTTGGGTCGTGTGCCCCAACTCCGCGAGCGTCGCGTGCGGGTCGACGGCCGCGCCCCGGTCGGTCAGAGCGGAGACGAGCTCGGCGCGGACACCCGCGGCGAGCACGCGGGGCTCACGCCCGCGGAGCCGCCGGCCGCGCCGGAGGCGCTTGACGCCGACGATCGCGGCGACGGCGACGAGCGGTGCGCCGAGGAGCGCCAGAACCCACCACGGACGGCTTTCGTCGACGACGGCGGCTCCCGGCGTCGCCGGCACCGGTGCGTTCGGCGCCGTGAGACCCGGCGTGAAGTCGAGGAAGCGCCCCGTGCCGAGGGCCGCGACCGCGTCGGCCGAGTCCGACGCGAGCGTGTAGACCGCAGAGAGAATGCCGCGCCCCGGTGTCGGGTCGAAGGCGAGCCACCCGTGCCCGGCGAACCACGCTTCGACCCAGGCGTGCGCCTGGTGGTCGGTGACGGTCCACACGCCGCTCTTCCACGTCCCGGCGGTGAAGCCGACGGCGACGCGCGCGGGGACGCCGATCATCCGCAGCATGAGGGCCATGGCGCCGGCGTAGTGCTGGCAGTAGCCGGCGCGGGTCAGCTTCACGAAGTCGACGAGCGGCGGGCCCGACCCCTGCGGCGGCAGCTCTTCGTAGCGGAAGTTGCCGTCACGTCGGAACCAGCGCTCGAGAAGGAGCGTCGCCTCGTACGGGGAGCGTGCCCGCGCGGTGCGCCGGCGAGCCTCTTCCCAGAGCGGGCGGTAGGCGAAGAGCGGTTGGTACCGATCGTCGGTGAACAGCCGGTCGAGCTCGCGCTCGCGGCCCGCCACGCCGAAGCCCGGGGCACGCGCGCGCCCCAGCTCGAGGTACCGGTCCGTCGCCGATGGGTACCGCGGAGGCGACGCGGCCAGCGCCCGCGGTGTCGGGCTCGGCGAGTAGCTCCAGACGGTGTACTCGGTGCCGCGGCGCAACGTGCGGCCCGCGCGCATCACGCCACCGTCGAGGTAGAGGACGCGACCGAACGACGCGTCGATCCGGGCAGGCTGCGACGCTGCCGCGATGCGGCTCTCGTCCAGCCCTTCGACCGTGACCGTCTGCTTGAGCCAGCGATCCGGCCGGGCGTCGCGGCGGGGTACGAGCGGGTCGCTCGGCAGGCGCCGGCGAGGCCCCTCGATCGCGATCGGGTAGAGGTTCTCGATCCAGCGGTCGGCGGCGAATGTCTCGAGCGTCGAGACCCGCCAGTACTCGGCCCGTTTCGGGGCACGAACGCGGAGGACGACGGTCGGCCGGGTCGGGAACTCGATGCCCTCGTAGTTCGCGTCCCAGACGTAGGAGACGTTCGCCGTGCGCCCACCTGCGGCGAACGGATCCCAGCCACGCCAGTCGAGATGGGCCGCGGTCGGTGTGAGCCCCGCTGCGGCCACGCCTCCCGAGACGACGATCACCGCGGCGGCAAGCAGGGCGCCGCGCAACGCGCGGCCCGCGTCCCCTGCACGCTCGACGACCGAGGCCCAGAGGACGGCGCCGAGCGCCAGCCCGCCCAGTGCCAGCGCATGCGCGTCCTCGAGCAGCACTGCCGGGAAGCCCACGCCCACGGCAACGGCCGCAGCGAGCATCGCAGGGCTGCGCGCGATCGCTCCCAGCATCGTCGCGAGCGCGAGCCCGAATGCAGCGAGGGCGACGAGGCCGTGGAGCCCCGGGTATGCCGTCGGGTCGAAGGGCGCACGCACCGCCGGCGCGTCGTGCAACGCCGTCCACGCGTCGTCGAGCGCCCGATGCGGCCACGTGGCGAAGACGGCGCTCAGAGCCACCGTCGTCGCGACGACCGACGTCGCGATGCGCCACCGCACGGTCGCGGCGAGCGCCGGGACCGTCGCGAGCGCGGCGGCCGCGACGAAGGCCGGCAGCGAGACGGGAGTCTCGAGCAGCGCCCAGGCGACCACGACGACCGCGACGGCGGGCAGGCCGGCGATCGCGGTCCGGAGCCGGCTAGCCAACGGCCCTCACCCGGAGCGCGCCGAGCGCTTCGCCGAGGGGCACTCCGCGACGGAGGACGGCGATCGCGACACCCGCGCCGACGAGGCGCATGAGCGTGGGCGACGACGCCGACGGCGGCCGCTCCGCGTACGTCGGGGTGTCGAGGGCGACGAGCGCGCTCGACCGGCCGAGCGAGGCGCGCGCGACGAGCGCCGTGACGACCGCCTCGGGGCGCGGCGTGACGACCACGAGCTCGGGGACCGCGCCCGCCGGGCCGCGTGGCGCGACGAGCGAGGCGAGCGGCGCCCCGGGCGTCGCCTGGACCGCGGCGAGCGCGTCGAGGGCCGTCTCCCAGTCCCGCCCGAGGCTCCGAACGCGATGCAGGTCGGGCGCCGGAGTGCCGATCACGAGGACCGCGCGGCGCGAGCGGGCGGCGTACGCCCGCACGAGCCCGGCCGCAGCGCGCACCGCGTCGTCGAGGCTCGAGCCGCCCGGCGGGCCGACGTGCGTCGCGGCGTCGACGTCCAGGACGATCGCGACGCTGTCACGAGGCGCGTCCTCGAGCTCGCGCACCATCAGCTCCCCTCGGCGCGCCGAGGTCGGCCAGTGCACGGCGCGCAGCGGCTCGCCCTCGACGTAGTCGCGCACCCCGTGCGGCTCGAGCCCGCTGGGGCGGCGGACGTGCGCGCGGCGGCCCCCGTCGTTCCACGCGCCGGTGTCGGTGAAGAGCGTCCGTAGCTCGGGGACCCGTGGACGCACGAGCACGGTCGCCTGCGATTCGACTGCCAGCTCGACCCGACGCAACCCGAGCGGATCGTCCGCGACGAGTCGGCCGGGGCCGAGGACGTACCGTCCGCGTGGAACCGCGTCGACGACGACGCGGGCGCGCCCGTCCCGGGGCACCGAGACGCCGCGCATGCCGAGCTCGCCGACGCCCTCGTGCCACTCGAGCCGCGAGGCGAGCCAGCGTCGCCCGTGCACGTCGGCTTCGAGGCGCAGCGACTCGCCCTCGATGGGAGCGACGGTGAGCGGCCGTCGCTCGACGGAGAGCCCGCGCGAGACGAGCCAGCCCCAGACGCGGGCGAGGAGCACCGCGAGGCAGAGGCCGAAGCCGAGGACGGCGAGCGCGGTGGAGCCGACGAGCCAGGCTGCGGCGACGACGCCGACTGCCAGCAGGCCGGCGCCGCGGAGCGTCACACCGGCACCGGCGTGCCCGAGAGCGCCTCCTCGACAACCTCCCCGGCGTCGACACCTGTGGCGCGCGCCTCGGGCGCGAGGATCAGGCGATGCGCGAGGACGGTGACCGCCAGCGCCTGGACGTCCTCCGGAAGCACGAAGTCCCGGCGTTCCACGAGGGCGCGTGCCTTGGCGAGCGCCAGGAGCGCGATGCCCGAGCGCGGGCTGCCGCCGAGCGCGAGCCGGCCGCTCGAGCGCGTGTGACGAAGGAGGGCGACGACGTACCGCGTGACGCTCTCCTCGACGTGGACCCGTCTCGCCGCCACGATCGCGTCGACGAGCTCGGCTCTCCCGGCCACTGGACGGAGGGTGTCGAGCGGGGGCTCGGTCGTCTGCTCGGCCAGCATGCGCGCCTCGTCGCCGAGCGGCGGATACCCGATCGCCATCCGCACGGCGAAGCGGTCGAGCTGGGCCTCCGGCAGCGGATACGTGCCCTCGTATTCGACGGGATTCTGGGTCGCGATGACGAGGAACGGCCGGTCGAGGACGTGCGTCGCTCCGTCGACGGTGACCTGCGTCTCCTGCATCGCCTCCAGGAGCGAGGACTGCGTCTTCGGCGAGGCGCGGTTGATCTCGTCGACGAGGAGGACGTTGGCGAAGACAGGCCCGGGCCGGAAGCGGAAGGCGCCGCTCTGGCGATCGAAGACGTTGACCCCCGTGACGTCGGCCGGGAGCAGATCGGGTGTGAACTGCACCCGGTGAAACGTCAGGTCGAGGGAGCGGGCGATCGCCTTCGCCAGGACGGTCTTGCCGACGCCGGGCACGTCTTCGACGAGCACGTGGCCCTCCGAGAGGAGGCAGAGGAGCGGAAGGCGCAGCGTCTCCGGCGAGGCGTGGATCGCCGCGCCGAGGTTCGCGACGACGCGTTCCGCGAGGGCGGCCGCGTCCGCGCCGCTGTCCACGGGCGCGGGCGCGCGCTCGCTCACGAGCGACCCTCCAGGAGCTCCTGGACCTCGTCGAGGATGGCGCCGGCGATCACGGGCTTCGCCGCCTTCGCGACCTGGCGCTCGCCGGTCCGGGAGATGAGCAGGACCTCGTTCTCGACGCTCTCGAAGCCGATGTCGGCCCGTCCCACGTCGTTGTAGACGACGAGATCCACGTCCTTGTCCGTCAGCATCGCCCGCTTGCGGGCCAGGCCGTCCTCCCCGCTCTCGGCGCCGAACGCGACGAGCACCTGGCCGTCGCGGCGCGCGGCTGCGAGGGCACGGGCGACGTCGGCGGTCGGCACGAGCTCGACGCTCCAGGGCTCGCTGCTCTTCGGCCGCTTCCCGTCGATCGTCTCGGCCGGTCGGTAGTCGGCCACCGCGGCCGCCATCAGCACGACGTCCGCGTCGGCGCGCGCGAGAGCCTCGCGGCGAAGGTCCGCGGCGGTCGGGGCCGGCACGACCTCGACACCCTCGGGCGCCGGCACCTGCAGGTTGGCGGCGAGCAGCGTCACCGCGGCGCCGCGATCGCGCGCGGCCTCCGCGAGCGCCACGCCCATGCGCCCCGACGAGCGGTTCCCCAGGTACCGCACGGAATCGAGCGGCTCGCGGGTACCGCCCGCCGTGACGAGCACCCGGCGGCCCGTCAGCGGCCCGCTGTCGTCCGCACCTGCGAGCAGCGACTCGACGCGCCCGGCGATCGCCTCCGGCTCGCTCATGCGGCCGATCCCGACGAGGCCCTCGGCGAGCTCACCGTGCTCCGGCCCGACGACGACCGCGCCACGGTCGACGAGCAGGCCGAGATTCGCCTGTGTCGCGGGATGCTCCCACATCGCCGTGTTCATCGCCGGTGCGACGACGAGCGGGCCACGGTGGGCGAGCGCCGCCTCCGTCAGAAGATCGTCGGCGAGGCCGTGCGCGAGGCGCGCGAGGGTGTTGGCCGTGAGCGGCGCGACGACGAGCGCGTCTGCCTTCTGGAGGTGCGGGTACGGATCGGACGGCGGCTTCTTCCGCGCGAGCGCCCAGAGCGTCTCGGCGGAGACGAACCGCTCGGCGCCGCTCGTCACGATCGGGGTCACGTCGTGTCCCGCCCGCACGAGCTCACGCACCAGCTCGCAGGCCTTGTAGGCCGCGATGCCGCCCGTCACGCCGAGGAGAATCCTCGCCATGGCGACAGTGTGCCGGGTTGTCTTCGCCCGCCCCACGCGAGTCGGTGTCGCGACCCACAGTCGGGCGCCTTCAGGGCCTGCCCTGCCGCAGGTGGGGATCAAGCGGCATGATTCCGCTTCCGCGGAATCATGCTCGCGAACAAGCTAGGCCGTGGGCTGGCCGTACGAGAACGTCAGCTTGCCGCGCGAGATCTCTTCCATCGCCATCGTCAGGTAGTTCTTCGAGCGCGACTCGACGAGCGGCGGCGGCGCGTCCTCCAGCCCGAGACCCTCGCCGAGCTGGTGGTGGTAGTTGTTGATCTGCCGGGCCCGCTTCGCGGACATGATCACGAGCGCGTAGCGGGACGCAGGGTCACCCTCCGTGCTCTTGTGCGCGAGGAGCGCGTCGATCCGTGGCTCGATCATCGTCGCAGGATGGTAGCTGCCAATGCCAGCTCGCGTTCGACGATCGCCGCGAGCACCTCGGCCGCCCGCTCGACGTCGTCGTTGCGCACCATGTAGCGGAACCGGTAGGCCTGCTCGAGCTGGGCGCGTGCGATCGTGATGCGGTCCTCGATCTCGCCCGTCGACTCGGTCGCGCGCTCGCGCAGGCGGCGCTCGAGCTCCTCGACGTCGGCCGCGATGAAGATCGTGCAGGCGCCGGGCACCTTCTCCTGGACGTACAGGGCGCCGTCGAGCTCGAGCTCGAGCACGCAGACGCGACCGTGCTCCGCGATCCGGTCGAGCTCGGAGCGGAGCGTCCCGTAGCGCTTCCGCGAGACGTATTCGACCCACTCGAGGAAGCCGTCCTCGGCGACGCGCTCGGCGAACTCGCCCTCCGTGAGGAACCAGTACTCCCGCCCGTTCACCTCACCCGGCCGCTGCGGCCTCGTGGTGGCGGAGACGGCGACCTCGAGCTGCTCGGGCATCCGCTCGTGCAGCGCACGGATGAGCGTGCCCTTCCCCGCTCCCGAGGGGCCCGTGACGACGAAGACGGGACGCACGACGGGAGACCGGCCGGCGCGGCCGGATGTCACCTCTGGTGAAAGAGATTGACGAGCTCGGCGCGCTGGCGCTCGGAGAGCCCACCCACGGTCTTCGACTGGCTGATCCGGCACTGATTGAGGAGCCGGGCGGCCTTGACGCGGCCGAACTTCGGCACCGCCATCAACATGTCGAACACCTTCGCCGTCGAGACGTACTCCGGCGGGTCGAGCAGGATCGTCTCGATCTGGACGCTGCCTTCCTTGAGGTCCTTCTTCAGCTGGGCACGCCGGACACGGATGTCGTTCGCACGTTGCAGGGCTTCCATCCGTTGATCGAGCGAGCGGGCGGGGGCCTGCGCGTGCGTCTTCGACGTGACCATAGAGCGGACGAGTCTAGCACCGTCTGCCCGTGAATCAAGCAGTACCGTTTTGCGCAATTTGCAGAGATTTTTCTGATCTGACAACGGCGACCGCATGGGCGTCGAGCGGATTTTCATACCCACGTGCAGCCGCTTCGTCTTCGAGCTCGGTCCTGATCCGACTCGGTGCAAGCGGGTCGGCGAAGAGGACGGTGCCCAGGGCGACCGAGCCGGCGCCGGCGGCCACCAGCTCGAGTGCGTCGAGCCCGGTTCGGACACCACCCATTCCCACGATCGGCACATCGACGGCCGACGCACAGGCGTGGACGCATGCCAGCGCGATCGGCTTCAACGCCGGTCCGGAGTAGCCGCCGGCGGCGCGGGCGAGCAGCGGGCGCAGCGACGCGTCGAGCGCCAGCCCGCGGATCGTGTTGACGAGCGAGAGCCCGTCGGCTCCGGCCGAGACGACGGCTCGAGCCGACGCGGCGATGTCCCACTGAGCAGGGGAAAGCTTTGCGTAGAGCGGCTTCCGCGTCGCGGCGCGAGCGGCTGTGACGAGCTCCGCCGCGGTCTCGGGCGCCTCGTCGACGTTCGGGCACGAGAGGTTGAGCTCGAGGACCGCGACCTGCTCCTCGCCGTCCAGGCGCTCGCACACGAGCGCGAAGTCGTCCGCCGAGAAGCCGCCGACCGACACCCAGAGCTCCGTGCCGAGCGCGGCGAGCCGCGGCAGGTGGCCGGCAAGGAACGCGTCGATGCCGGGCCCCTGCAACCCGATCGAGTTGAGCATCCCGTGCTCGGTCTCCGCGATCCGGACGGGCGGGTTGCCCTCCCGGGGAAGCGGCGTGATCGTCTTCGTGACGAAGGCGTCGAGCGACCGCGCGACGTCCGGCGCCGCGAGCGCGTCGAGGCAGCCGGAGGCGTTCAGGATGGGGACGCCGCTCATGTTGTCGTCTTCGGCTCTCGGAGCGACTCGCCTCGGCGGGCGGAGCCGGGCTTTGCCCGGCGGGAGCCCGGCGCCTCATGTGTGCCGCTGCCGGAAGGAGGGGCTCGTGGGGGAACCATGGGTTCCCCCACGGAGGACGGGGCCTTCGAGGCACAGTCGGACGTAGCCGCCGTTCCGCGGCACGACGCACCCGTAGCACGCGCCGTAGCCGCAGGCCATCGGCGCCTCGTAGGCAAGCTGCGCGCCCGGGACGAGCCGCTCGAGCGCGTCGAGCATCGGCTCGGGGCCGCAGGCGAGGACGTCACCAGGCTCGGCGGGCAAGGCCTCGGTGACGAGCGTCGGGTCGAGCACGACCTCGGCGTTCGGGACGAGCGCGGCCGCCTCGGCGTGGTGGGCGCTGCGGAACCCGAGCAGCGCCGGCGGTCGGCCGAGGCGCTCCGAGAGGTAGGGCAGCGGCGCGACGCCGATGCCGCCCCCGACGAGCAGCGGCCGCTCGACCGCGAGGTCGTACCCCTGCCCGAGCGGCCCCGTCACGTCGATCTCGTCCCGCCGCGAGAGCGCCGCGATCGCGCGCGTCCCGGGGCCGATCGGGTCGACGAGGAAGCCGAGCTCCCCCGGAGGCGCGAGGCAGAGGCTGAAGGGTCGCGGCAGCAACCGCCCCGGCGCCTCGAGCATGAAGAACTGACCGGGCTCGCCGGGCTCGAGCCCGCCGCGAGCCAGGCGCACGAGGACGTACGGCCCGATGGCCTCGTTCCCCACCACTCGAAGACGTTCGCGCCGCATCGCTCAGCCGGGCTTGTGTTCAAGGAACACAAGCGTTGTCGAACAGAGGGGCGGCGGCTTGGCGTCGAGCGATGCGGACGCCGGGCAGAGCTTGTGTTCAAGTAACACAAGCGTTGTCAAGCGCCGACCCCGATTCGCTCCTGCAGCGACAGCGTCGCCTCGGCGCGGGCGTTCGCGATCGCGTGCACGGCAGCGGCGGCGCCCGAGATCGTGGTGACGCAGGGCACGCGCGCGACGAGCGCGGCCTCGCGGATCAGGTAGCCGTCCGCGCGCGCACCGGAGCCCTGTGGGGTGTTGACGACGAGGTTGCAGCGCCGCTCGCGAATCAGGTCGACCACGGTCGGCTCGCCTGGCTCCGCGTCCGCGACCTTGCCGACCTCCTCGACCTCGAGCCCGGCGGCGCGGAGCGTGCGCGCCGTGCCCGTGGTGGCGACGAGCTCGAAGCCCAGGCCCGCGAGCGCCGCCGCGATCGGGGCGACGCTCGCCTTGTCGCCGTCGCGGACCGAGAGGAACGCGGCACCCGTGTTCGGCAAGGGCCGACCGGCGGCGCGCTCGGCCTTGGCGAACGCGGTCGGCAGATCGGAGGCGGTCGCCATCACCTCGCCCGTGGAGCGCATCTCGGGGCCGAGCACGGGGTCGGCGCCGGGGAACCGGGCGAACGGCAGCACGGCTGCCTTGACGCTGACCTCCGTCGGCCTGGGAGGTACCAGCCCGAGGTCGGCGAGTCGCTCGCCGTGCGCGAGGCGGCACGCGGCCTCGACGAGGTTGACACCGGTCGCCTTGCTCGCGAAGGGCACCGTCCGCGACGCGCGGGGATTCGCCTCGAGGACGTAGACGACGGAGTCCGCGATCGCGAGCTGGACGTTCAGCAGCCCTACCACCCCGAGGGCGGGCCCGAGCCGCTTGACCACGTGCTCGACCTCGAGCGCGTTCGCCAGCGTCAGCGACTGCGCGGGGAGCACACAGGACGAGTCGCCCGAGTGCACGCCGGCTTCCTCGACGTGCTGCATCACGGCGCCGATGTAGACGTCGGTGCCGTCGCACAGCGCGTCGACGTCGATCTCGATCGCATTCTCGACGAAGCGGTCGATCAGCACCGGCCCGCTGACGGCTCCCATCGCCGCGCGCAGGTCGTCCTCGTCGTCGCAGATGCGCATCGCGCGCCCCCCGAGGACGTACGACGGGCGCACGAGGACGGGGAAGCCGATCTTCCGGGCCGCGTCGAGCGCCTCGTCGACCCCTTCGACCGTGAACCAGGGCGGGCAACGGACGCCGAGCTCGCGCGCGAGCGCGCCGAAGAGCTCGCGATCCTCGGCGAGGTCGATCGCCGCATGCGGCGTCCCGAGGATCCGGTAGCCCGCCGCCTCGATGTGGCGTGCGAGCCGCAGCGGCGTCTGGCCCCCGAACTGCGTCACGACCCCGAGCGGCCGCTCGCGGTCGAGCACGGCGAGCACCTCCTCGGGCGAGAGCGGCTCGAAGTAGAGCCGGTCGGAGGTGTCGTAGTCCGTCGAGACCGTCTCGGGGTTGCAGTTGACCATCACGGCCTCGTAGCCGAGCCCGCGGAACGTCTGCACGGCGTGGACGCAGCAGTAGTCGAACTCGATCCCCTGACCGATCCGATTCGGCCCCGAGCCGAGGATCACCACGCGCTGCCGGTCGCCGGCCGGCGGCCCCTCGTCCTCCTCGCCCCAGGTCGAGTAGAGGTAGTTCGAGCCTGCCTCGACCTCCCCGCCGCAGGAGTCGACGCGGCGGTACGACGGCTTGATGCCGCGCGCGTACCGGGTTCGCCGCACGTCGTCGCCTGACGTCCCCCATGCGGCGCCGATCGAGTCGTCGCCCCACCCGGCCCGCTTCGCACGGCGGATGTCGCCCGTACGGAGCTCGCGCTTCGCCCCCTCGAGCTGCTCGACGAACCACGGATGGAGCCCGTCTGGAAGGTCGTCGATCGTCGCCCATGGCGTCGGCGAGCCTGGATCGAGCTCGCGCGAGCCGAATGCCTTCAGGAACGCCTCGGTGAACGTCCGCCCGATGCCCATCGCCTCGCCCACCGACTTCATCTGCGTCCCGAGCGTGGTGTCGGCGCCCGGGAACTTCTCGAAGGCGAACCGCGGGAACTTGACGACGACGTAGTCGAGGGTGGGCTCGAAGCTCGCCGGGGTCGTCTTCGTCAGGTCGTTCGGGATCTCGTCGAGCGTGTAGCCGACCGCGAGCTTCGCGGCGACCTTCGCGATCGGGTAGCCCGTCGCCTTCGACGCGAGCGCCGACGAGCGCGAGACGCGCGGGTTCATCTCGATCACGCGCAGCGCCCCGGTCTCGCGGTGCCGCGCGAACTGGATGTTCGAGCCGCCCGTCTCGACGCCAACGGCGCGGACGACGGCGGCGGCCGCGTCACGCAGCTCCTGGTACGCCTCGTCCGAGAGCGTCATCTGCGGCGCCACCGTGACCGAGTCGCCCGTGTGCACCCCCATCGGGTCGAGGTTCTCGATCGAGCAGACGATCACGACGTTGTCGGCCCGGTCGCGGATCACCTCGAGCTCGAACTCGTCCCAGCCCTTGATCGACTCCTCCACGAGCACCTGGCCGATCGGGCTCTCCGCGAGGCCGCGCTCGACCTGACGCTGGAGCGAGTCGAGATCTTCCGCGAAGCCGCCGCCGTGGCCGCCCAGCGTGAAGGCGGGCCGGACGACCGCGGGGACGGGCGCGTCCGTCAGGTCGGCGAGCGACTCGACGATCGTCGACTCCGGTACCTCGAGGCCGCAGCTCCGCACCGCGTCGCGGAAGAGCTGACGATCCTCGGCTCTCCGGATCACGTCGATGCGGGCGCCGAGCAGCTCGACGCCGAGCTCCTCGAGCACGCCGGCCGTCGCGAGCTCGATCGCGAGGTTGAGCGCGGTCTGCCCGCCGAGGGTCGGCAGGAGCCCGTCGGGCCGCTCGCGCCGCAGCACGTCGGCCACGCTCTCGAGGTCGAGTGGCTCGATGTACGTCCGGTCGGCGAAGCCCGGGTCGGTCATGATCGTCGCCGGGTTCGAGTTGACGACGATCGTCCGGTAGCCGTCCTCCCGCAGCACCTTCAGCGCCTGACAGCCCGCGTAGTCGAACTCGCAGGCCTGTCCGATCACGATCGGCCCGGAGCCGATCACGCAGATCGACTCGAGATCGCGCCTAGCGGGCACGCGCGGTCCCCAGGCCGTCGACCCAGTGCTCGAGGATCGGCCACGCGTCGTGCGGGCCTGGACCTGCCTCCGGATGGAACTGCACCGAGCACGCGCGATGCTCGGGGAAGTCGAATCCCTCGACGGTGCCGTCGTAGAGCGAGACGTGCGTCGCCTGCGCGTCCTCGGCCGCGACGACGGCGAAGCCGTGGTTCTGGCTCGTGACGAGCACCCGGCCGCTGCGGCGGTCGAGCACGGGGTGGTTGGCGCCGCGGTGGCCGAACGGCAGCTTCGTCGTCTCGTGGCCCGTCGCGAGGCCCAGCAGCTGATGGCCGAGGCAGATGCCGAGGAGCGGGACGCGCCCCAGCGTCTCCCGCACGACCGCGGTCTCCTCGACGAGCGGGGCCGGGTCGCCCGGCCCGTTCGAGAGGAGGACGCCGTCGTGCGAGGCGAGCTCGTCCGGGTCGCAGACGTGCGGGTAGACGGTCACGGCGGCGCCTGCGACGGCGAGACGGCGGATGATCGAGCTCTTGACCCCGTAGTCGACGACGGCGACGCGGACCCGACCGGCCTCCTCCGCGACGTAGGGCGCCGGCGTCGAGACGTTCGCGACGAGCGCGGCACCCTCCATCGTCGGCTCCGCCAGCACCTGCCCGAGCGCGCTGTCGACGTCGAGCGAGCGCTCGTCGGCGACGGCGACCCCGC
Organism: uncultured Actinomycetes bacterium; assembly: GCA_963791895.1. Classification (GTDB taxonomy): domain Bacteria; phylum Actinomycetota; class Thermoleophilia; order Gaiellales; family Gaiellaceae; genus Gaiella. The sequence goes on along the minus strand of CAWBTY010000018.1, from coordinate 52,050 downwards.
GCATCGCGCCGCTCTCGCGGAGCCGGAGGGTCAGCGCGCGCGTGTCGATCTCGTCCAGAGCGACGATGCCGCGCTCTGCGAGCCAGAGCGCCCACTGCTCGCCGCCGAGCCGCCGCATCAGCACCGCGCGGGCGTGCGGTGCGGCGGACTCCAGCCGGCTGTCGTCGACGCCGTAGTTCCCCACCATCGGGGCCGTGAAGCAGACGAGCTGGCGTGCGTAGCTCGGGTCGGTGACGGTCTCCTGGTAGCCGGTCATCCCGGTCGTGAAGACCGCCTCCCCGAACGCGGCCCCCGCCGCGGCGACCGATCGTCCGCGGAACACGCTCCCGTCCTCGAGCAGCAGGTAGCCCATCGAGGTCACGCGGCGTGCACCACCCGTCCTGCGGCGATCGTCTTCACGACCGCGCCCGTCAGGTGCTCCCCGAGGAGCCAGGAGTTCGCCGAGAGCGACCGGAAGCCGGCCTCGCTCACCGTCCACTCCGCCTCGAGGTCGAGCAGCACGAGGTTCGCCGGCTCGCCGACGGCGATCGCCGGCACCGGCAGGCCGAGGGCGCGTGCGGGACCGGCCGAGAGCCGCTCGAGCACGACGGCGAGCGGCACCTCCTCGGTGCGGACGAGGTACGTGTTGAGCGCCGCGAACGCGGTCTCGAGCCCGGTGACGCCGAACGGCGCCTCCTCGAAGGGCGCGTCCTTCTCGTGCCGCGCGTGCGGCGCGTGGTCGGTGGCGACGCAGTCGATCGTGCCGTCGAGCAGGCCCTCGACCAGAGCGTTGCGATCGAGCTCGGTGCGGAGGGGTGGGTTCATCTTCACGTTGGCGTCGAGGGTACGGACACGCTCGTCGGTCGCGCACAGGTGATGCGGGCTCGCCTCGGCGCTCACGGCGACGCCCAGCTCCCGCGCGCGGCGCACGGCGTCGACCGACTCCCGGGCCGAGAGGTGCTGCAGGTGGACCGGGCGCCGCTCGTACGCCGCGAGCGCCAGGTCTCGCTCGACCATCAGGCTCTCCGCGACCGACGGCCAGCCTGCGAGCCCGAGCTGCGCGGAGACGGCGCCTTCGTGCATGTGGCCGCCGGCCGAGAGCGACGGCTCCTCGCAATGGAGCGCGAGCGGGCGGTCGGCGAGGGCGCTGTAGGCGAGGGCGCGGCGCATGAGGCCGGCCGAGGCGACCGGCCGACCGTCGTCGGTGAACGCCAGCGCACCCGCCTCGGCGAGCTCGGCCATCTCGGTCAGCTCCATGCCGCGCTGCCCCTTCGAGATCGCGGCCGTGAAGCCGGTCGGGATCACCGCCTCGTCACGCGCCCGCTCGACGAGCGCGTGCAGGACGGACGCCGTGTCGACGACGGGCTCGGTGTTCGGCATCGCCACGATCGCGCAGTAGCCACCCGCCGCGGCCGCAGCGGTGCCCGACGCAATCGTCTCCTCGTCCTCGCGCCCGGGGGTGCGGAGGTGGACGTGGGGATCGACGAAGGCCGGAGCGAGCACGAGCCCCGCGGGCGCGGTTGCCACCTGCTCGACCCCGGTCACGACACCGTCCTCGACGGTGACGACACCGGGCCCGTCCAGCCCGGTCGTGGGGTCGACGAGCCGGGCGCGGATGGTGAGCGAGTCGCGCGATCCGTTGCGCCAGGCCAGGGTCATGCGACCTCGAGCACGGGCGCGGCGACGTGCAGGCCGGGTGCGGTCAGCAGGTCGTAGAGGACGGCCATCCGCACGACGAGCCCGGCGCGCACCTGCGTCGTCACGAGCGACGCGCCCGAGTCGGCCACGCGTGGGTCGATCTCGACGCCCCGGTTCATCGGCCCGGGATGCATCACGATCTGGCCCGGGCGCACGCGGTCGGGCGTGACCCCGTAGAGGCTCGTGTACTCGCGCAGCGACGGGACGAACGCGGCGTCCATCCGCTCCTGCTGCATGCGCAGGACGTAGACGACGTCGACCTCGGCCAGGGCGCGGATCGAGTGGCTGACCTCGCAGCCGAGGGACTCGATCCCGCGGGGAAGGAGCGTCGGCGGACCGACGACCACGGGGCTCGCGCCGACGAGCCGGAGCCCCTCGATCAGCGAGCGCGCGACGCGCGAGTGCAGCACGTCCCCGACGATCGCGACGCTCACGTCCTCGAGCCGTCCGAGCGCCTCGCGGATCGTGAAGAGGTCGAGGAGCGCCTGGGTCGGGTGCTGGTGCTTTCCGTCCCCCGCGTTCACGACGAGCGCGTCCGTCGCGGCCGCGACCAGCTGCGGCGCGCCGATGTGCGGGTGGCGGATCACGATCACGTCGGGGTCGTAGGCGCCGAGCGTCTCGGCCGTGTCGCGAAGCGACTCGCCCTTGTCGACCGACGAGCCGGACGAGCGCAGCGTCATCGTGTCGGCCGAGAGCCGCTTCGCGGCGAGCTCGAAGCTCGAGAGCGTCCGGGTCGACGACTCGTAGAAGAGGTTGAGGACGAGCCTGCCGCGAAGCGTCGGCAGCTTCTTCACCTCGCGGTCGAGCGTGCGCTCGAGCGCGCGGGCCGTGTCGAGGATCCTGAGGGCGTCGTCGCGCGTCAGGTCGCCGACGCCGAGCAGGTGACGGCGTCGCCGCTCGGCCGTCACCTCTCGCTCCGTTCTGCGCCGCGGACCGGCTCGAGCAGGACGCGATCACGCCCGTCGATCTCCTCGAGCTCGACGCGCACGCGCTCTCCGGGCGCCGTCGGCAGGTTCTTCCCGACGTAGTCGGGCCGGATCGGCAGCTCGCGGTGCCCGCGGTCGACCAGCACGGCGAGCTGGACGCGGGCCGGGCGGCCGTAGTCGAGCAGCGCCTCGATCGCGGCACGGATCGTCCGCCCCGTGTAGAGCACGTCGTCGACGAGGACGCACGTCTTCCCCTCGAGGGCGAAGTCGAGCTCCGTGCCACGGACGAGCGGTTGGGGGTGGAGCGGCGCTTCGCGGCCCCGCACGAGCACGTCGTCGCGATGGAACGAGATGTCGACCGCGCCGAGCGCGGGCTCGACGTCCGCTCGCTCCGCGACGAGCGACTGGAGCCGGCGTGCGAGCGGCACGCCGCGCGTGTGGATCCCGACGAGCGCGAGCTCCTCGAGGTCGCCGGCGCGCTCGATGAGCTCGTGCGCGAGTCGGGCGAGTGTTCGCCCGAACGCGTCGTGGTCGAGGATCTCGCGCGCGTCTTCCCGCGCGGGCGTGTCGGTCGGCAATTCGCACTCGCTCCTTCCCGGCCTCGCTGGACCGGCTTAAAGGGACTCGCGCGAGTGTAGATGGTCGACCGGCGATGGTGCGTGAGAGGTCGCCTCTTCACACGCTCCGCACGACGAACGGCGAGGATCCCGCCGTGACCGGCTCGGAGACGGCGACGGACGCCAACGCGCACGCTCGCCGCCTCCGGCATCCGGCACTCGTCCTGGCCGGCCTCGTGGTCGCGTCGACCGCGATCCGGTTCGCCGTCTCGCAGTCGTTCACGACGCCGTGGATCGCGCCCGACGAGATGGTCTACGGGATGATCGGCGAGAGCCTCTGGTCGGACGGCACGCTCACGCTCCGCGGTCTGCCCTCCCCCTACTACAGCGTTCTCACGCCCGCGCTCATCGGCGCCCCGTTGGCGTGGCTCGACCTCGCGGACGGCATCCAGTGGGCCCGCCTGCTCCAGGCGCTCGCCGCCTCGCTCGTCGCCGTGCCGACGTACCTCTGGGCCCGCCGGATCGCCTCCGCGCCGTGGTCGCTCGCCGCGGCAGCGCTCGTCCTCGCGGCGCCGGCGCTCCACTACGCAGGGTTCCTGATGACGGAGCCGTTGACGCTCACGGTCGTCACGGCCTCGCTCCTCGCAATGGCGCGCGCTCTCGAGGAGCCGTCGATGTGGCGCTACGGCGTCTTCGCCGCGTGGGCGACGGCGGCGGCAGCCGTTCGGCTCCAGGCGCTCGTTTTGCTCCCCGCGTTCCTCGTCGCGGCGCTGATCGATGCCGGCGCGGCCCGCGACCGTGCCCGCCTGCGACCCCTCGTCCTGCTCGGCGCGGTCGCGGTGGCCGTCACCGCCGCGGTCGCGGCGATCGTCGTCCTCTCCGGCGGCGAGCTCTCGTCGCGGCGGTTGCTCGGGGCCTACACGCCGATCGGGGAGGGGGCACAGGTCGAATCGGGGCTCGACGCGATCGGCTGGCATGCCTTCGACGTCGCGCTCCTCGGCCTCGGGCTCACGGTGCTCGCCACGGCGGCGCTCGCGGCACGTGCCCTCGCGGGGCACGACCGCGACCCGGCGCTGCGCGCGTTCGTCGCGGTGACGATCGGCTACGTGGGGTTGCTCGTGCTCCAGGTGGGCCTCTTCTCGGCCGCGTTCGTCGGCCACGTCGCCGAGCGCTACCTGATCACGACGATCCCGCCGCTCGCGATCGGGCTCTGCGCGTGGGTCTCGCGTGGTGCACCCCGCCCCCGCGCCGTCCTGATCGTCGTCGGGGCCGCGCTCGTGCTCGGCGCGGCGTCGATCCCGATCGCGGAGATCGCCGCACCGGTGACGCTCGTCAACGCGCCGACGTCCGCGATCCTCGGCGCTCTCTCGGACGGCTGGGCGCGGGCGCTGCTCGTGCTCGTCGCCGTCCTCGGCTGCGCGCTCGTCCTCTTTCTGCCACGCCGCCTTGCGTGGATCACGGCAGCAGTCGTGGCCGTCGGCCTCGTGGTCGCGTCCGTGGACTCGGCGCGTCGCATCGCCGACGCCTCGTCCCACGAGCAGCGCGCGGCAGAGGGCACGACCGGGCTCGACTGGCTCGACGCCGCCCGGGTGGGCGACGCCACCCTGCTCGTGAGCGGCGACCGTCTCTGGACTGCGACCGCGCGAACGATCTTCTGGAACCGTCGCATCCGCGACGTCCTCCGCGTCGACCCGGCCACGACGCCGTTCCCGCCCGTCGCGCCGGCCGTCGAGCTCCCCGACGACGGTGTCCTCCGGACGCGCGACGGGCGGCCCCTCGAGCGTCCGGTCGTCGTCGCCCCGTCGACCCTGACGCTCGCCGGGGAGAAGGTCGCCGAGCGGCCGGCGGGGTTGAGCGAGACGCCGGGGCTCGCGGCCTGGAGTCAGGACGGGCCGGTGCGCGTCGTCCTCCGCACGGCCGGCTTCCTGCCGAACGGCGATTTCAGCGGCAAGGTGGCGATCACGGTCTTCGCGTGCCGCCCTGGCACGCTCGACGTGACGGTCCTCGGGAAGAGCGGCCACCCCGTCGAGGCGCGCGTCGACGGGATCGCGGTCGCACGGCTCGAGACACCGCCCGAGGGCGCCGAGACCCATCGAATCCCCGCGCCGCCCTACTCCGACGGGACGCGCGCGTGCGGCTTCGAGCTCGAGACGCCCGGCTACGCGGGGACGACCACGATCGTCTTCACGCCGCGGTAGGCGAAATCGCAGGTGTCCGACTTGAAGTCGGACACCGGTCGACGCATGGCAACGCGGCAGTTGCGAGCGCGAAGCGGGCGCCTTCAGGGAGCTGCCCCGCCGCAGGCGGGGATCAAGCGCGCTAACTCAGCTCTTCGGCCTCGTCGACGCTCCGGCGACCGTCACCTGGACGCGATCGCTCACGTGGGGGACCCTACTGGATGCTCCTGCCCCCGGCCACGCCGTCCACCGCGGGGGACGAGCTCGGGGCCACCGCGTTCCGGCAGCGGGACGACGACGACGTCGAAGTCGCGCGGGACGACGGTGCGCGGGAAGAGCTGGCACGCCTCGTCCGCGACCTCCGAGCCCGCGTATCGGGCGGAGAGGTGCGTGAGCGCGAGCAGACCGACGTCCGCCTCACGCGCGACGAGCGCCGCCTCGCCGGCCGTCGAGTGCTCGGTCTCCCGTGCGCGCGCACGCTCGTCCGCGAGGAACGTGGCCTCGTGGACGAGCACGTCCGCGCCCGTCGCCGCTTCGACCACCGACTGTGCGGGAGCGGTGTCGCCGGTCACGACGATCGTCCGCCCCCGTCGCGGCGGGCCGACCACCTCGTCCGGGCGCACGACGCGGCCGGAGTCGAGCGTCACCGGCTCCCCGCGCTGCAGCGCTCCACGTGCCGGGCCGTCGGGGACGCCGAGCGCGTCGGCGGCGTCGACCTCGAACCGCCCCGGGCGTGCGTCCTCGCGGAGCGCATATCCGATCGCGTCCAGACCATGCGAGACCGCGAACGCCTCGATGCGGTAGTCATCCCTCGCGATGACCTCGCCGGGCTCGAGCTCGCGAACCTCGAGCGGGTACGTCAGCCGGCCGATGACGATCCGCAGCGCGCCGAGCAGCGAGCGCGTCCCGCGCGGGCCGTGCACGGTGATCGCCGTCTCGCGACCGCGCAGGGCGAATGTCTTCAGCATTCCCGGCAGGCCGAGGACGTGGTCGGCGTGGTGGTGCGTGAGGAACACGTCCTCGAGATCGGCGAGACCCGCATCCGACCGCAGAAGCTGCCGCTGCGTCCCCTCGCCACAGTCGATGAGCAGGCGATCGCCGCCCCGGCGGAGCAGCGCCGACGACGTTCCGCGCGCGGCCGTGGGCGCAGAGCCCGCGGTTCCGAGGAAGACGAGATCGAGATCCATCCCGCCGTAGTCTGCTCGCCCTTGCGAATCCGCGTGCCCGGTGCCTGGCTTCGGCCAGGCACACGCGCGTCACAACTCAGCGCGGGAACGCGAGATCGGTGTACACCATCTCCCCCTTGAAGAGCCGCGCTTCCGGATCCCAGGGGAAGAAGATGGCGTTCCGCCAGGCGAGCTTCTCACCGGTCGGCTCGTGCTCGAGCCAGCGTCCTTGGTGGGTGGCGGTCACCACCGCCTCCTCGCAGACGCCCTGGGGCCCGATGACGATGTAGTCGAGGTCGAAGTGGATGTCCGGAAAGGCGGTCAGGAGCTCCGTGTAGAACCGCGTCGCGCCCTCGTGGCCCTCCCATCGCGCCCCGGTGCCCGCGACGGTGTAGACGCAGTCCTCGGTCAACGTCGAGAGCAGACCCGCGATGTCGCGGTTGTCCTCGGCCTTCGAGTGGGTCTTCCAGAGCTCCCGGATCTGGTCGTGCTCCTCGCTCGACGAGGGGCGACGGAGAAGCTCGAGGATGCGGTCGCTCGCCATGTGGGCCTCCGGGGTCGTCGTGTCGCTGATGGGCACGAGGCGGAGTCGCCTCGCCCCGTCGCGAGACGCTACAGGGGAGCGACGAGACCGGGAGGCTACGCCGGGAGAACGAGCACCTGGCCCGGCACGATCGTCGCCGAGGCGAGGCCGTTTCGCTCCGTCAGCTCCCAGACGCCCTCGCGCGGGTCCCCCGGGAACGTCCGGATCGCGATTGACCAGAGCGTGTCTCCCGGCTTGACCCGGTACTGGCGCTCCGGCCCACCTGCCCCGGTCTCACCGGCGAAGAGCGCCCAGAGCAGCACCGCGGCGAGCGCGACGAGGAAGAGCCGAACCAGGAGCGACGAGGCGAACATCTGTTCCCATCCTGGCAGAACACATGTTCGCTGTCAAGTGCTCAGGGCAGCGAGCGGACGATCGTCGCGTGGCGCCCGGCGTTCGCCTCGGCGACGACGCGCACCGCGAGCGTCACGCGGCCGGTCGCGCGGGCAAGGCTCAGCGTCGTGCGGCGCTTCGGCCGCACGGTTCCCGTCACGCAGGTTCCCGTCTGCACCTTGCGCGCGGCGAGAAGCCGCCGGGCGCTCGAGAGCGTGTGCGCGCCCTCCAGGAGGCAGGCCCGTGCGGTCGCGCCCTCCGCCGCGGCGAGCCGTACGCCGACCGATCCGCGTGAGGAAGAGACAGTGGGCCGTTTCAGTCCGACCACGGTTCGGAGGGGGCGCCAGGGCGTCGCCGAACGCGGGCAGCTCGTGGCGGCGATCGCAGCGCCGACCGCCGCCGCTGCCGGTCGCGGCGTCCCGTCGACGCGGTGCAGGCCGGCCTGGAAGCCTGTCCGGAGCGCGTCGTCGCGGAAGCCGAAGATGTTCACCTGCGCGACGTCCGGGTCGCACGCCGCCCGCCGGACGAGCTCGCCGTAGATCGCCGCCTGCGTGCGCTCGCTCGTGACGGCGACGTTCTCGCCGCCGCTGTAGCCGTCGAGCCCCGTGGTGTCCACCTGCCAGCCCACCTCGTCGAGGTAGAGCCGGAGCCCGTCGAGCGTCGTCGGCTGCGCGGTGCCGGCGAACGCGTCCCAGAGCGCCTGCTTGACCCGGTCGAGGTTGACGAAGCCCGCGTTCGGCCAGGGGTAGCCACGCGCGAGTGGATCGGTGGCGACGTTGGGGTACGGGTGGAAGCTGAACCCGTCCATCAGCGGCCGGTCGCGCCCGCTCGTCCGGTACCAGCGACCGAGGGCTGCGAGGAAGCGCACCGGCGAGGTCGAGACGTTGCTGCGCGCGAGCGGGCGGTCGTTGCCGCGCGGCGAGAGGCCGACCCCGACCACGGTGAGGTCCGGATCCACCGCTTCGAGGGCGTCGTAGCCCGCAGCCAGGAAGGGACCGAAGGCGCGGGCGGAGCGCTGGCTCGCGCGCGTGAACTGCGGCCGCCAGAACGCACCCTGGTTCGGCTCGTTGCCGACCACGTACTGGCGCACCTCGGGATACGCGCGCGCGAGCTCACCGAGCCAGGCGCCGAACGCCTCGGGCTGCGCGAGCCCGCTCTCGATCTCGCGCGGAGGGTACGGGTACGTCGCGAGCACGACGTCCAGGCCCGCCCGCCGCGCCGCGCCGACGCTCAGGTCGAGCAGCGGCCGCTCGCTCAGAGCGAGCGGATCGCTGGGTTGCCAGCGAACCGTGATGACTGCCTGGCGCATGCCGAGCGCCGCCATCTCGGCGTAGAACGACGCGCCCGCATCCGCCGCGTACTTGCCCGTGTCGTCGTTCGCGCCCACGCCGGCATCGGCCGCCCCGGCGCCGGCGAGGGCGAAGGCGACGGCAGCGCAGAGCGCGCGCAGCCGGCCACGTAGCTTTGCCGCTCCCATCCCGCCGCAGATCCCCCAGGTCGTTCGACTCTCTCGCCCCCGGCCGGGAGCGGGGCGATGCTAGCGGATCACACGGATGCGGCGAGCACGGCTTCGAGCAGCGGCTCGGCGGTCGTGCGGACCGGATCGCAGGCCGGGAGCCCGGTCTCCGCGGCCGCCTCGCCGATTGCCGCGGCGGCAGCGTCCTCGTCGAGCCCGGCGGTGTTCACGGCCACGGCCACGACGCGCGCCCTCCGTCGAGGGAGCGAGGCCCGCTCGTGCAGGACGACCAGCTCGCCGAGCGGTGGGATCGGGTGCCCTGGCGAGCCCTCGATCTCGGTCGTTCCCGCGCGGTGGCAGAGAACGAGCGTGTGCGGCACCGAGCCGTGGAAGAGGCCGAGGGTCACGCCCGAGTAGGCCGGATGCACGAGCGATCCCTGACCCTCGACGAAGAGGAGGTCGCCGCCGCGGCGCCTTCCCTCCACGACGAGCCGCTCCGCGGCGCCGGCGAGGAAGTCGGAGACCACCGCGTCGACGGCGATCCCCCAACCCGCGATCGCGATGCCGGTCTGCCCCGTCGGGACGAACTCCGAGGCGAGGCCCCGGCCCCTCGCGGCGCGGTCGAGCTCGAGCGAGACGGTCATCTTCCCGATCGCGCAGTCCGACCCGACGGTGAGGACGATGTGCGCGTCGACCTCGAGGTTCTCTCCCGTCGGGCAGTCGAGGCCCGAGGGCGGCCGGCGCAGGTCGCGAAGCGCGACGCCGTGCCGCTCGGCGAGCGCCCGCAGCTCCGCGTCGTCGCCGACGAGCTCGTGGAGCCCGTTCTCGAGGGAGAGCTCGTGCTCGATACAGGTTCTCAGGAGCGCGCGCCAGGCGGGCGGGAAGCGGCCTCCCTGGGTCGCCACCCCGACGAGCGCGACCTCGGGCTCATAGGCGAGCGCCGTCTCGACGTCGCCGACGACCGGCACGCCGGCCTCGGTCTCGCCGGCGCGGGTCGAGTCGAGGATCGCGACGACGTCGTCGCTCCGGTACCGGAGCACGCCACGCATCGTCTTGCCGTAGTGGGCGTCGGCGGAGAACCCCTCGGCGAGGATCAGCGTCCGCTCACCCGCAGCCAAGGCCCACCTCGGCCGAGGCGACCTGGACGCCGTCGACGAACGACGGGCCGGGCGCGGGGTCGTGGGCGAGCAGCAGGTTCCCGTCGAGGTCGACGTGGTCGCAGAGGGGAGCGACGGCACAGCCGGCGGCGATCCCCAGGCCCGACTCGACCATGCACCCCACCATCACCCCGAGCCCGAGTGCGCGCGCGGCGTGCGCCATGCGGATCGCCTCGCGGATGCCACCCGACTTCGCGAGCTTGATGTTGACGCCGTGCGCGACCTCCCGGCAGGCCGCGACGTCGGAGAGCGTGTGGCAGTCCTCGTCGACGTAGATCGGGAGCGGCGACCGCCGGCGGAGCTCGGCGCCGCCGCGGTCGCCCTCGCGGAGTGGTTGCTCGACGTACTCCACCCCGAGCGCGGCGAGCTCGCCGCAGGCGTCGAGCGCCTCGTCGACGGTCCACCATTCGTTGACGTCGACCTGCAGCGGCCGGTCGGTCACAGCGCGAACCGCCCGCACGCGCTCGACGTCGAGCCCGTCGCCGCCCCCGAGCTTGAGCTTCAGCCGGTGGAACCTCGGCGCAGCGTCCGTCGCGCGCCGGGCCATGTCGTCCGGGTCCCCGAGCCAGATCGTCCACGACGTCGGAGGGCCGCCGCGGGGCACGCCGAGGAGGCGGTTCACGGGAACACCGAGCAGCTTTCCCTGGAGGTCGTGTAGTGCCGCGTCGAGCGCGCACTTCGCCGCCTGCTCGCCCTCGAGGGCGGCGAGCTGCGCACCGACCTCCTCGAGCGCGAACGGGTCGTCGCCGACGAGGGGGCCGTGGCGCTCGACGAACGCGAGCGCCGACGCCGCGGTCTCGCCGTAGCGCTCGATCGGGGCCGCCTCTCCCCTCCCCTCGACTCCCTCGTGCGTGAGCGTCACGTGCACGACGTCGGCCCAGTCCTGCGACTCGCGGCTGATCACGAACGTCGTCGCGAGCTCGAGCCGCACGATCTCGGCGCGCACCTCCATGCGAGCGAGCCTAGTCGGCGAGTGAGGCGACGTACGCGGCTACGTCCGCTGCGTCCTGGCCCGTCACGATCGCGGCAGGCATCACGCCTCGTCCCGAGGCGACGACCGACGCCACCTCGTCCGCCGTCAGCCCGCTGCCGACCAGGGCCGGACCGACGCCGCCCGACGCGTCGGCGCCGTGACAGCCCGCGCAGCTCGCGGCGAAGACAGTGGCGCCGTCGGTCGCGTCGCCCGTCGGCGCGTCGGCTGCCGCCGGCGCGGCGGGTGAGAACGGGTGCCATTGTGCGAGCCCGAACGTCGCCGCCGCGACGACGAGGAGCAGCGCGAGCGGCTTGGCGGGACTCCGCATCAGAACCCGAACCGGACGTTCGTGAAGTACCAGAGGCTCGACGTCAGCCAGAGCGTCGTCAACACCGCCGCCAGCGAGCCGCCGAGCACGGGCAGGACCCAGGGCGCGTAGTTCCGGCTCCGGTGGCGGATCACGAGCAGCTTCGCCGCGAGCACGCCGTAGATGAAGGAGCCGGCGATCGAGTGGACCGTGACCCGCGCGTCGGGAGTCTTGAAGCCGAGCATCGTCACGCAGTGGAAGAACACCGGGAGGGTGCAGAGCACCGCGAGGCGCCCCGACCAGATGTGGACGCGACGGGCGTTCGTGAACGAGAGCGGCACGACGGCCTGGAGCTTTCCCCACATCCGCGACGCCGTCAGCACCTGCACGACGGCGAGCGTGATCGCCACGGTCGCGAGCCACGCCTTGGCGGCGATGGTCGACGAGAAGACCGTCTCCATGATCTCCGCATAGGTCGAGCTGACGTCGGCGAGCGGCATCGTGCGAGCCTAGACCCGGCTCGGCGCTAACTGAAGTACGGGTGGCTCCCGGATCGGGCCTCGGAGGTGCCGCCGCTAGACTCACGCTTCCCCAAGCGCCCGTAGCTCAGGGGATAGAGCGCGCGCCTCCGGAGCGCGAGCAACGCGGTGGAACCCATGGTTCCCCCGCGAGCCCCTCCTTCCAGGAAGCCCATCGCCCAACCACGCCTGGCCTCCCGGCCGGCGAAGCCGGCCTCCGGCCGCGACCGGTGCCTCAGGGGTCGGCCGCTAGAATCCCCTCTCCCCGCGCCCGTAGCTCAGGGGATAGAGCGCGCGCCTCCGGAGCGCGAGGTCGAAGGTTCGATTCCTTCCGGGCGCATCTCGGCCTTTTAGCCATCAGCGATTTGGCTCAACCATGCGGTTCTAGGGTACGGGGAGGTACTGCTGGAGACGTGGCGTGGGTGCACGGGGTGTGCACGGATAAGCGCCGAGAGTGCCCGCGGCGACCGGCTCCCGGCGGCGATGGTCGAGCAGGGCTGCGACTACTCCGAGCTCGCGCGACACTCCGGCGTCGACCGCGAACGATCGCGTCGCGTACGTCGAGCAGGAATCGAACCTGCGGCAACGTTCCCGCCAGAGCCATAGGACGGCGGCCCGACTCACCGAGCCGGCGTGTCGGGCCCCCCACGCCCGACTTCCATGCCTTGCCAGGCCACGCCACCAGAAAGGCGACTGGCATTGCCAGGCGGCTGAGAAGGCAAACCCATCGTCCGGGTTCCGAACGGCCGGTTACCGTCGTCGGCTTCCTGACACCCGCGATGGCGCTCCCGTCGCACGAGGATGACGGCCAGGGCGGGCGGCGCCATGGAGGGTAGCGCGCTCTACTGCCTCCTCCTAGGATCGCGCGCATGCGGTGGTCGGGTGCAGTACTCATCGTCACTCTGGTTGGGCTCGTGTGTTCGCCTGCCGCGGGCGCCGGACGCGGTGATCCGACGCGCGCCATCACCGCCGCAGATCAGAGTCGCGCGAAGGCAATGCTCCTTCGCCTGAGCGATCTGCCCAGCGGATTCACCGTCTTTCCTTGGTACTTGAAGCCGACCGATTACGCGTACTGCGCCGCGCTCGACGAGTCTGACCTCACTATCACGGGTGAGGCGACGTCCCGATCGTTCGATCGCAATGTGCGTCCGGAGCAGGGCCTGGTTTTCACTGTGCGGTCACAGGCACGGGTCTTTCGCTCCGCGGTCGATGCGAACGCATCATGGCGCCGGCGAACCAGTCCCGCCGGTGAGGCATGCTTTCGGAAGGTTCTGTCCGCGTCGATGCTCAACGCTGGCGCCGTACTCCGTTCCTTCCGTCGCATCCCTTTTCCGAACGTCGCACCACGGACCGTCGCGTACGGGGTTGAGACCACATTTCTCGGCAGCAACGGACGCCAGATTTCTCTCCCGTACCGGTTCGTCCTGATGCAGCGCGACCGAGCACAGGTCATGCTCCGGCGAGTCGGCCGCGCCCCAGACTCTGCCGCCGCGCTCGGGCCGATTGCGCAGGCGCTGTCCCGCCGCGTCACGAAGGCGATGGAATGAACGTACGAGGATCGAGACATCCTCTGGGACGACGGGTCTTCGCGTCGCCAGCCCTATTGCTGACGACCTAGATGCGAACATGTGTACTCTGGTCATGTGGCTCGCAGGGATCCCGGTAGCCGACAAAGCCGTCCTCCACATCGCGGCCAGCCTCCGCGAAGGCGAGCTCGTCGACACCGCCGAGCTCCTCGAGGTGCCTACGACCGCGAGGCCCGGATCGTGGCGCTCGACATTCCCGACCGCGAGGCGATCCTCGCGTGCTCGAGGACTTCCTGACAGCTGCTTGAGCTGCTGCAGGAGCACGTCTGACGCACGCGCGAGGGCTCTAGACGCGGCGGGAAGCCACGCCCGGCGATCAGCCCGTCCCGGACTAGGCCGACGTGCTCGGCCATCAAGGCTTGCACGGAGCTCGCAGAGGCCGTCGGGGGGTCGCGGAGGACGGCGAGGACAGCCTTCGGCCCAGGCCGCACCGAGTAGACGAGGCCCCCGTCTGTCTTGGGAGCCAGCCCTGCGATAACGAGCTTTGGGTCAGTTGCTATCGGCGTCGAACCGCTCTATAAGTGCGCACTACTCCAAGGGGGGATGTCGTGAAACGAATCGCAGCATTCGTGGTCGGCTTGTCTGTCGCGGTGGTGCTGATGCAGGCGGCAACGGCGGCGGGCCGTCCAACGTGTCTGGTGTCGAACGAACGCACCGGTGTGGGGCTCCGGTCGCTGCAGGACGCGGTCGACGCGGCCTCTGACGGCGACACACTCGTAATCAAGGGAACGTGCGACAGCGAAGAGAGCATTGTCCTGATCATGAAGAGCCTGCGGCTGGAGGGGGTTAGCAACCCAGCGTTCGGTACTGCAACGGTCACCGCGACCTACGACGTTCTTGTGATCCTCGGTGATGTGACGGTCGTCATCGACCGACTCACCGTCCACGCAGGGTATGGCGCGTTCTCAGGTGCCGGGGTCTACACCGACTTCGGCACGGTGACGCTCAACCGGTCGACGGTGACAGGAGGCGGAGCTGCCGAGGGTGGCGGCATCTACAACTACTCCGGCACGGTCGTCCTCAACGGTCAAGCGTCACCGGCAACATCGCCACCAATGGGGGCGGCATCTTCAACGTCTTCGGCTCGGTCACGCTCAACCACTCGACGGTCAGTGGAAATAGCGCCAGGGACTGGGAGTTCGGGGAGGGGCCTAACAACGGCGGCGGTATCTACGCGTATAGCGGCACCATCACGTGTAACGACTCCACGATCAGTGGCAACAGCGCCGACGACCAGGGAGGTGGCATCTTCAACGCGGGCGCCGCCCTGATCAACTGCGTCAGCGGCGTCAACGTGACCGGGAACACGCCCAACAACATCTACCCGTAACCCCATAGCCCGAACAAGAGCCTCCCGCAGCTCCGTCCGCCGAGTAGCCAGACGCGCCCGAGCAACGCTGGACCAGCGACAGAATTCGTATGATGTCTCGGATGTCGGCTCGGACGCGAAAAGCGATCGTCGCACTTGCGCTCGTCGCCCTGACCGAGATCGTGATCGTCTGGATCTCCGGCGTGTCGCACTACGACCCGCCGACCCTCATCTGACGCGCCGCTAGCGGCGCCCCGTCGGTTCTGGGACGCCGGACGGGCGGTGCGTGGTATGAGACGCCTGATGACACACGAGCAGGCACTCGAGGCAATCCGCGCCACGCTCGAGGCGGCTCCGGCGCCGGTGTCGATCGCGGTCGTCGACGACCACGGAGAGCTCGTCGCGTGCCTCGCGATGGACGGCGCGGCGCGGGACACGCTCGAGAACGCCCGTCGGAAGGCGTACACCGCGGCGCGGAGCGACGCACCCTCGACGCGCGCGCTGGCCGAGAAGGTCGCGGACGCTCCCACCGAGCTCGCGAGCTTCGATCCCGAGTTCTCGTTCTTCTCCGGCGGTGTCGCGGCGTTCTCGGACGGGCGTCGTGTCGGCGCGATCGGCGTCAGCGGGCTTCCCGGGCCCGAGGACGAGCGGCTGGCGGTGGCGGCAATCGCCGCGGCCGGCCTGCTCACAGCCTGACGCGGAAGCTCCTCCGGACGACCGGCTGGCCAGGCGTGACGATCGAAGCGCGCGCCGTCACCCACCCCCGCAGCGCTCCCCGGTAGCGGAAGCTCCACGATCCCGCTCGTCCTCGGCCTGAGGATCCGGGCCGGGGCACTGAGCCCGGCGGTGGCCGGACCGCGCGTCAAGATGACCCGCACCCTGCCCCGCGTGAGCGTCTCCGTGACGTTGCCGCGGTTGGCGAGCCACAGCTCCAGCACCCGCGCACCGCGCGCAGGACGAGCCCGGAGGCCGCCCAGCGCGAGGCGCCGCACCACGCGACCCGGAGCCCGCACGACCACCACGACGCCGATCCGCATGCGGACGGCCACGCCCGGGCCGGATCGCGGGCGCGTCGTCAGCAGCACGAGCGCGTCGTGGTCGCCCGGCTCGGCGCGCGGAGGCAGACGGGCGGAGATGATGAGCGATCGGCTCGCGCCCGCACCGAGGACGAAGCGGGCCGGCCGCACGGCGAGCCACGACGTGGCTGCGCGGCCGGCCGACCGCGCGACACGCGGCTGCCCGCGCAGGTCGAGGGAGAACCCGGCGCGCTCCGCATCGACGCCCACCGCGCTCTGGCTGGGGTTCGCGACGCGGATGGTGGCGCTGCCCGCGCCGTCGAGCGAGAGGCGCGCCGGCGTTGCCGACAGGGCGAGCGGCGGCCGCGTCGTGCCCGTGCCCGCCGAGGCGGGCACGGGCACGAGCAGGAGCACGACCGCGGGCAGTACGAGGCACGCTGCGCGCGTCATCGGCCGATGGCCGTGAACGTGACGGTCGCCGTGTACCGCCCCGCGGACACCGTGGGCAGAGCCGAGACGAACCCGAGCCTCGTGTCCCAGACGTCGCCACCGGAGGCGCTTGGCGCGGACGTCGTGCCGACGAGCAGATCGGGCGCGGGCACGATCGGGATTGCGGCCATGGCGCCGCCGGCGAGCAACCCTCCGATCTGCCCTCCGCTGGGCGCCGTCCCGGCGATGCCGAGCGGGAGGTCGGCGGGCTGGAAGGCCGTCCGCCGGACGGTGACGGCGTAGCCCGTGGCGTTGTTGCTGGCGACGGTGACCCGTTCCGAGACAGGGGCAGGCGTCGCCCCAGGGGTCGCATTCCCGAAGCTGACGGTCGGGCGCTCGAGCGCGATCGAGAGCGACGACTGGACGTCGATCTCGACCGTCGCGCCTTGCGAGACGCCTCCCGTGGGCGGCGGCGTCGCGCCGCACGTCGTGACGGCAGCGGTCGAGTTCCGCGGCGCCGGGTCGGCGGCGGCGAAGTCGGTCGGATTCGCGTCCGCGTCGGAGCACCCGTTGCCCGCACGCGTTGCCGCAGTTGCGTTGCCGATGGCGGGCGCCGGCCCGCCGCCTTCGTAGTCCGTCGCGGAGCCGTACCCGACGAGGTCGGCGACCGAGGTGACGCGCCGAGCAGCTTCCGGCCGACGCGCCACAGGTGAGCGGCGTCACGTCACGGACGACCGCGACCTTGCCTCCCGAGACCGCGAGGTTCGTCGTCCCGGTGGCATCCGGCGTGGGTAGCGGTGTGCCGACCGCCGCGGCGGAGGCGAGCTGGACGAGGTAGCGACGTCCCGGCCCGACGGATCCGCTCAACGCGGTCGCCTGCCAGGTCGTGCCGCCGGCGGACGCGTACTGGAGCGTCCAGCCGCCGACGTCGATCGCGGACGAGCCACGGTTGAAGAGCTCGACGAAGTCGTGCGTGAACGGTGCGCCGGCATTCCCGCCGCCCGCGAAGACCTGGCTCACGACGACGTCGGGCGAGGCGCTGCGAGCGTTCGGGACGGCGAGCACACCGCCGACGGCGACGAGGAGGGCGAAGAGGACGAGAGGTGCAACGCGTGGCATGTGCCTCCGATCGGTGAGGGAGTGAGCTCTCCCTGATACCGCGTTGTCAGATCGGGCGATAGGGGAAGGCCGGCGATTGACACAAAATCGGCGCACATTCGTTTCACCTGCGTCGCACGTGCCGCACGAGGTAGCGGGCGGCGTGGAGGAGCGGCTCGCCGACGAGGAAGCGAGGAGTGACAGGCGGGCGAGGACGGCTCGAAGCGGCTACAACTGAGCCGCGCATGGGACGATCTCTCCTCCTCGCGCTCGTCGCGGCTCTCGCGTGCGTTCCGTCGGCGCTCGCGAGCCAGACGATCGACGCGAACGTGACGAGCGTCCGGCTCGCGGTGAACGCGAAGGGCGAGGCGCTCGTGACGTACGCGCGTGCGAGCGGTCAGGCCAGGCGTGTGCTCGCGTGGGGCGCGGTGAACGCGATCGCCCCCGACGCGTCCCTTCCCCAGCAGCGCTTCAAGCTCGACTACACGGGAGGGTCCGGGAAGTACCGCAAGGCGAGCTACTGGCGCACGTTCAAGAGCGTCTGCCGGCCGTACACCGGTCCTGCGCTTCCGTACGGCATTGCCGCGTGCACCGCCCCGGACGGCACCCACTGGGCGCTTCAGAGCTGGCAGCGGCTGCAGCCGCTCCGCGGCGTCCCTGCCTTCCACCCGAGCCACATGGCCTGGGAGCTGCACCTCTCGCACTGGTCGACGCCGCCCGCCGTGCTCGAGGTCTCGCCGAACTGGACGTACGGCGGCGCCTTCCAGGGGCTCTTCGGGCGACTCCTCTACGAAGGAAAGCCCGTGCACGGCTTCAGGACGCCGTCGCGCGGCAGGGTCGATCACAACGCCCGCTTCGTCTACATCGACACGCTCGACTCGGCCTACGGCCCGGGCTGGAAGCGGGACGGGGCAAAGGTGACGCACGTGGGCAGCGGGGGCTTCTGTTACAGCTTCGCCCCGCTCGCGCAGGCGCCGCCCGGCTATCCGGCCGTGCCGACGGTCTCCGGCCAGGGAGCGCGCCATCGCGTCACCGTCATGGGCCCGGGAGTGACGCCCGACGTCGTCTGGGAGGGAGCGGCGCTCGGCGCCTACGACTCGCAGGCCGACCAGGCGTTCGACGCGCTCTTCGACGCCGTGCTCGGCAGCGACAACTCCTGCAGAGCGGAGCGCTGACTCCGGCCCGGCGGGTGCGCCGGTAGGGCCCAGGGCGGCGCGCCTACGATCCACGGATGCTCGCGTGGCTTCGCTCGCTCAACCCGCAGCTGCCCCGAGCCGTGCAGACGCTGCAGCTCGGCGGGCTCGCGAACGCGTTCGGGAACGGCGTCACGCTGCCGTTCGCGCTCATCTACCTCCACAACGTCCAGGGGATCGGCCTCGGCACCGCCGGCCTGATCCTCGCGACGAACGCGGTCGTCAGCATCGTCGCCGGGCCACTCTCGGGGACGCTGGTCGACCGGCTCGGCGGTCGCCGGATCCTCGCGACCGCGCTCCTCTTCCTCGCGGTCGGCTATGCCGGCTACGTGCTCGTCGACAGCGCGTGGAAGGGATTCCTGGTCGCGGCGGTGACAGGTGTCGGAAACGGCTTCTTCTGGCCGGCGCAGTCGACGCTGATCACCCAGCTCTCGCCGCTCGAGAAGCGCCACACCGCGTTCGCGATGCAGCGCGTCGTCATGAACCTCGGCGTCGGGCTCGGCGCGCTCGTGGGCGGGCTGATCGCGACGACGTCGCGCCCCGCGACCTTCGACGTGCTCTGGCTCGTCAACGCCGCGACCTTCGTCGTCTACCTCGGCGTCCTGCTGAGCCGCGTCCCCGAGCCGACGAGCGCCGAGTCGCGCACGGCTTCCCGCCGAGGGAGCTACAGCGCCCGTGCTGCGCGACCGCACGTTCATGGGCGTCGTCGCGCTCAACACGCTCTTCATCTTCGCCGGGATGTCGGGCTTCGAGCTGCTGCCCGTCTACGCGAAGAACGAGGCGGCGGTGACGGAGACGATGATCGGGCTCATCTTCTTCGTGAACACCGTCGTGATCGTGCTCGCCCAGCTGCCGGTGACGCGAGCCTCGGAAGGCCACCGGCGGATGCGGATCCTGGCGCTCCTCGGCCTGCTCTGGGCGGGTTGCTGGCTCCTCGTCCCGCTGGCGGGCGTGTGGGTCACCGGCGTGGGCGCGGCCGTCCTCCTCGCGACGGTCATGGCCGCGTTCGGGATCGGCGAGTGCCTGCACGGCGCCGTCCAGGGGCCGCTCGTCGCGGACCTCGCCGACCCCGGGCTGATCGGGAGGTACATGGCGCTCTCGGCGCTCTCGTGGCAGGTCGGCTTCGCCCTCGGGCCGGCGCTGGGCGGCTTCGCGCTCGCCGCGAGCCCGGGCGGGACCTGGCTCGCAGCGGCGGCGATCTGCCTCGCCGCCGGAGCGGCCGCCCTCGCGCTCGAGCGCTCCCTGCCGAAGCGGGTGCGGACGACACCCGTGCCGCAGCCAGCCTAGGCCGAGGCAGGCGCCGGCGGTAGACTGGCGAATAGCCCATGTACGCGACCGACGACCCGCTCAGTACCCGTGCCGAGCCTGCCCCGCATCCGCAGGAGCACCCGGCCGCGCCCCGGCGCGGACGACGTCGCACGCACGCCACAGGTCGCTGAACTCACAGCCGGTGGGCTGACCTGGGTCAACGCGGTCGCCCCCGATCTCGACACGGCGCAGGGGCTCGCAGAGCGCTTCGGCTGGCACCCGCTCGACGTCGAGGACGTCGTCTCCAAGCGTCAGCGCCCGAAGGTCGACGACTACGAGGACGAGGGCTACCTGTTCGCGGTCCTCCACTTCCCGGTCTACGACAAGACGATCCAGCGCCTCAACGCGGGCGAGCTGGACGTCTTCATCGGCCAGGACTACCTCGCGACGCTTCCCAACCGCGAGCTGCTCCCGGTCACGCGCCTGTTCGCACGCTGCGATGGCGACGAGGCGTTCCGCGAGCAGCTCTTCGCAAAGGGCTCCGGCCGACTGCTCTACGAGGTGCTGGACGACCTGTTCGACTACTGCTTCCCCATCCTCGACAAGATCGGCCACAAGCTCGACCGGATCGAGGACGACATGTTCGAGGGCGAGGCCGAGGACGTCGTGCGCGACATCTCGAACGTGAAGCAGGAGATCATCTCGTACCGCAAGGTCGTGAAGCCGGAGCGCTCCACGCTCCGCGTCCTGGAGCGGCGGATCGACCGCTTCCTGCCGGAGGAGCTCGAGCTCTACTTCGACGACATCAACGACGCCGTCGAGCGGATCTGGGACCAGCTCGACAACTACAAGGAGGTCGTCGAGGCGCTCGAGTCGACGAACGAGTCCGTCATCTCGCACCGCCAGAACGACGTCCTGCGGCTCCTGACGCTGATCAGCGTCACCATGCTGCCGCTGACGCTCATCACGGGTGTCTTCGGCATGAACGTCCTCTACCCGGGCGAGAGCACGCCGACCGCGTTCTGGGTGATCATCGGCGGGCTCGTCGCGACGCTTGCGGCCTTCGTGGCGTTCTTTCGCTGGAAGCGCTGGCTCTAGTCAGAACCGCTTAGCGAAGCCGTTTGCGGCTCCTTGGTACCCGTTTCTGGTACCCCGAGCAGTCTTCGGCCGAGTGCGTCCGCGTCGTCACGGAACACGACACCGGCCAGGTGGATGTACTGCTTCGTCGTCTGCATCGACCGATGCCCCGCGGTCGCCATCACGGCGATCGGTGACGCCCCTGTCGCGGCGAGGTTCGTAAGTGCTGCGTGGCGGAGGTCGTGGAGGCGGATCCGGTCGGTGATCCCCGCGGCCGCGAGCGCTGCGAGGAACTGCTCGCGGAACCAGTCGGCGCACCACGGTGAGCCCTTCGTCGGGTGCCCGAACACGTAGTCATCGTCCGACCGGTACGAGGCCACCCGGTAGTGCGCCATGAGCTCGTCGACGAGAGGTGCCGGGAGCGCGATCAGCCTCTCCCCCTCCTCCAACTTCGACTCGACCACACGGAGCGTTCCCTCGACGAGGTTGACGTGCCCCCACCGCAACGCACGGAGCTCCGAGCGGCGCAACCCGGTGAGGATGAACGTGAGGAACACGCGCTGGGCCCTAGCGTCCGAGAACGCCTTGGAGACCGCCGGTACCTCGGTCGGCTGGAGGATCCGCCAGCGGTTGCGCTTCACCTTCGGCCGCTCGACCCCGGCAGCCGGGTTCGTCGGTATCAGCTCGTCCGCCACGGCGCTCTTGAGGACGTCGTGGAGGAGGTTGACGTGGATGTTCACGGTCTTGGCGGCGAACGTCTCGAGCTGGTCGTCAATGAACGCGGTGACTTCACGCGGACGGATCGCGGCCACAGGCGCGTCGCCGAATTCGTCGGTGAGGTGGCGCAGCCGCCCGCGAGTCGCGATCACCGTTCCGGGCTTCCATCCCCCTTGGTCTCGGCCCGCTCGAACCACGTCGCGGCGTACTCCCTGAACGTGGTGGCGGCTGGCTTGCGCCAGCCCCTCGTCTCGACGACCTTCACAAGGCGTTCGCGGAGCGCGGCCTCGGCGTGCTTGCGGGTGACACCGTCCGCCTCCCGGCCAACCGTCTCCTTCACCTGACGACCATCGGCGTCCACGTACTTCACCTTCCACGACACGCCGCGCGTGCCCTCGTACCGGATGACCGCTGCGCCTCTAGGCATCGGACCTCCTCAGCCCAACGGCTGGCGGGCACGCACAGAGCTCTGACCCTCTGGCGCGGTCTCCCGCCAGCCGGGGCAATCGTACGAACTCAAATGGAGCGTGGTCAGAGTCACGCTGCCCGCACAATAGGACCCTCATGGGCCAGAAGCAAGGGCCGAAGGATCGAGCTATCTCTCTGAAACGCAAGCGGAGACCCGGACGCCACAAGCCGTGTGTCCCGGCCAGGGGAGACTGAGCCAGGAACGCCGCAGCCGCAGAAACGCAGCCTCCGCTGCGCACATCATCACCAGTTCGTGGCGAACGCAAACTGCGGAGCCCTCGCACGACTCTCACAGCCTCATCTTTCGAAGCGCCGCCGGCCGACCGGGTTGCCTGCACTGCTCGAGCCACGTCTCCACCGCCTCGGCCTCAAACCGCACGTGCCTGCCGAGGCGCACGCACGGCATCGCACCGCTCCGTGTCGACTCGCGCACCCACGACACCGGCACGCCGAGCCACTCCGCGACTTCGTGCGCGTCGAGCAGGCGATCGGTCATGCGATGATCCCGTCATGCCGCGCTTCCTCTACACGATCGTCAACGAGTTTCTGGAAGAGGGCGTCGACGCTTGGTTCGTCAGCGACGAGGAACTCGTGGTCGGAGCCATCGTGCCGCTCGGTGATCGCCGTTACCTCATCGAACGCATTCAAGACAAGGGCGGAACCGAATGGGGCTCCGACGGCGCGACAACCGTCGACTCCAGACTGCTCCACTGCCGCCGCGTGCCCAGCACCTGAGACGTCGCGCGCATCAAACAGCCGCTCGGTCACGCCTGCTCCACCACGTTTGAGCGAAGGGCATCGCCGGTACTCGGAGACTGGCGGCCCGCGAGATGACACCTTGAACTGTGCGCCGGGACGTTTACAGCCCAGCCGAACCGATGAGAATGCGGTGGGGCGGCTTGCGGCACCGGAGTCCGGCTCTCGAGGGGGCGGCCCTCAATCGGGGCCACGGACTCATTGGCGTCTGGGGCTGGCAGGCCGCCCCGCTCGCTTGTAGGTTCGAGCCCGTCTGGCGACAGCGCGAAGGGCTCGCGTAGCTCATCGAGGTCTTGGAGTTTGCGGGTACCGGGTCGCTTCTGCGCCAGCTTGGAGTAGCCTGACCGACCCTCCGCACGCCACTCGCGCCGTTTCACTGTTTGTTCGCCCGGGTAGGCAACGCACCCGTTGGTGCTACAGAAAGGGGCAGGCTTGGATGCGCATCGTGCGGGTGTTTGTCTGGACCGACCACCGCCCCGACGAGCGCGACGAAATCCGCTCGCTCGAGATCCCACACCACGTGACATATAAGGGCAGTCGCTTCAAACTCCGCAGCTGGGATGTTCGTTACCCGCAAGGGCAGGAGCGGGTCACGGACGCGTTCTACGACGAAGTGATGAGCTATCGGCCCGCCGCGCCCTGACGCCGCTTCGGGGGGACGGGGTAGTTCCGAGCGGGACACCGTGATGCCGGAGGTCGCTGCCCAAAGCCAAAGCGGAGTGCCCCGAGCGCGGTAGGCGAACGAGCGGAAAGGTAGTAGACTGGGCGGTCTACCTACATAGCTCTCCCTCTCGCCGTGTCCCGACCCTGAGCCATCGCGCCAGGCTGAGCGGAAAAGGAGACCTATGTCCTCTCCACCGCTGCCCGTCCTGACCGTCAGGTATCCCACCGGCGAGACCGAGTACCGTACGAGCGCCACGCCTCCCAACGTCGGGGACAGGCTCAGCCGCAACGGCGACAGTTGGATTGTCGAAGAGGTCACCACGTCACCCTCGGGCGGCATCGTCGTGAGGCTCGGCCGCGGGTCGACGCACCTCGCATCGGAGGACGAGCCCGCCTGAAACAAGGCAGCCTGCGCGGCTGGGGCCAGTTCGAGACGACGTAGCCCAAAAACCTCTCGCCGTACCTCAGTCGGGGTCGAGTCGGCTGATGCCGCCGACAACCCGCTAAGGGCGGGCGGCTTATGCCGCGATCCGTCCCACTCGCGGCCTGATTCGCTTGAGATAGCGCGTCCCTTGGCATAGTCTCGGCGCGTGGCACGGGATCCGATGTGGAACTACGCAGCGGTTGCAGGCGTTCTCGCGATCGCCGGATGGATCTGGGCGTTCTCGAACGCGGACATGCCCGACGCTCTCTGGCTTCTGACAGTCGCTCTGACCATCGTCGCCATTGCGCTTGCGGTATACGCCATGATGCGCGGTCGGCGAGCTAGCGCTGGTTAGAGCGGTCGGCCATCAGCGGGTGAGCACGCCGTCACGGATGGCTTCGGCGCGGCCTTCGCGGCCGCAGTAGATGACCTGGGAACCGTCGGCCCGCTCGATGACGATGTCGTCGCCGAGGTACCGGATCGGCTCCCCTTGGCTCGTGCGTACAGCCATTCCGCCAACCGCGATCACGTGGCCGATGTTCCGGCGGACGATGGTGCCGTCGCCGTAGAACACCTCACCGACGGGCTCCGTGCGCGTCGTCGCAGGCGGGGGCTTCGGCTTGGCCTTCGCGCGCTCGCGCTCGCGCATTCGGTCGCGCGCCGTCCCTCGCTCCGTGATCCTGATCACCTTCGCGCCCCTGAAGCCGGGCACGACTCCGGGGCTGAGGATCGAGACCTCTTCGAGCAACTGCGGTCGTGTGCCGGATGACCGGAGTGGCGAGGCCGAGGTCGGCGAGGGACTCGTCCCTCAGGAGCGACTTCGCGCCGATTGAGACGGGTGTGCCGAAGCGCAGCAGGTCGCGTGCGACGTCCGCCAGCGGCTTCTCCGTGTCGAGCACCCAGGTCGCCTCGTGCCAGCCGTCTCGCTCGGCAACCTCGCTCACGAAGCCCACTGGGAACCGCTCGTCGTGGTCGATTAGGACCGCGCAGGCCTTGGTCGGCCAGATCAGGCCGCCGGCCGCGATCGACTCCGTGAACCGTTCGCCACGCTCCATCAACGTGGTCGCGCCGTCGTGGATCGCGTCGACGGCCGTCGACGAGGCGGGCGCGATCCGTGCCGTATACCGGTGATCGGAGCGACTCATCGCTTCGCGGCCTTCGCCTCGGCGAGCCGCTGGGCGCGACGCTGCGCGATCTCGGCTTCGCGGGCGGCCCTACGCTCGGCTTGGCGGCCCGCATGTCGTCTGAGATCGGCGCGGCTTCCGGGGTTGGTCGCGCGCTCGAGCAGGATGGGATCTCCTGCGTCGTTGACGAAATAGGCCGGAACGTCGTCGCCGGCGAACTGGGGGTCGCCGTCCCAGACGCGGAAGAAGGCGCCCGTCGGCTCATGCGTGATCCACCGGCGGCCGAACTCGAGCTCACTCCGAGGAATCTCCGTCTTGCCGGAGCTGACGATGCCGCGGATGCGCTCGTGGCGCCGATAGTCGCGCCATGCCGCCTGCCTCTCCTCAACTGTGCCCGCGATCAGCGCATGATCGTTGGGGTCGAGAAGCTGTCTGGCCGTGTACCTGTTCTTCAGCGCGTCGACGATTCTCACGGTGTCTCCTCTTCGGTGGTCGGGCGCAGCCACGCTTTGAGCGACTCCGGCGCGATACGGAAGTCGCCGCTGCGACCCATACGAACCGCTTCAAGCTCGCCCCGTTCGATCGCCCGCAGGATCGTGGTGCGATGGCACGACGCGACCGCGGCGGCCGCCCCGGTCGACATGAGCGGCCGCCGCGCGGTCATCGGAGGAGCCGCATGCTGCATAAGTTGCAATTCTAGCTTTTTGCTCTTGACGTTGCATCAGGTCGAATACGCTCGATTAGCGCTTAGAACCTGGTCACGAGGGTAGGATGTGACCAACGCCACAAAGGCGTCCGGCCTAGACGCAACGCCGCTTCGAAAGCGCCGTGCTCTTCAGTGTCCGCCTCTGCCGGTACCAGCTCTGACGCCTTCGCGCCGGAGTCCTATCCAAGCAGTTACCCGCCCTGGAGCACCCTTGGCCGGGCGGAGGCTGAGCAAGGAGCAGAGATGCGCAAGCTATTCCAGATCGGTGGACTCGTCGCCTCCGCGGTATTGATCGCATTCGGCAGCGCCGCCATCTACATGGGCTTCGACGGCCGTGCGACCGTCCGCGACAGCCTCAAACAGGAGCAGATCGTCTTCGGTTCCGCCGACGACCCCGCGATCGCAAAGCACGCCTCCCAGTGGGCCGACCAACAGGTCACCACCGGCACCCAGGCACGAGCCTTCGCAGAGGTCATCCACGAGCACGCACTCGAGGGCTCCGGAGGGCTGACCTACGCGCAGCTCGGACGCTTCGTCTCCGCCGCGGATCCTGACAACCCGGCCGGCACCAGCGACGAGGCGGCAGCCCTCAAGGACGAGAAGGGCGCACCGATCTCGAACTCGGCCCGCAACACCTGGATCACAGCGACGGGCCTCTCAACCGCGTTGAACATGAGCTACCTGGCCGAGCAGATGGCCCTCTTCGGGATCGTCGTCGGCTTCGCCCTCCTGCTCACGGGCCTCGGCCTCGGGATCCTGACTCTCGGCGGCGCACTCCGAGGCGTTGATCCCGCCACGAAGCCGGGCACCATAGCCGCGCCGAATCGCGTCGTCGTCCCGGTCGCCCCAACCGTCTAAAGATGCCTTCACTTCAGCGTTGGTGGGGCTTGCCTTCGGGCAGGCCCCACGACTTGACGGTCACGGCGGTACCCTCACACATAGAGTGCCCGAGCCGCCGCAAGAGCCGAAGCAGAAGACCGCCAAGGGCTTTAGGGATCCTGTTCCTACGCGCCGCGAGTTCAAGGATGCGCTTCGCAAAATGTTCCAGCCCGACAAGCCCAAGCGGAAGCGGAAGCGCTAGCGCACGCGTGTCGCTGCGTCCAAGAGTCGACGGACCATTGCGTTCCGTCGCCCCTGCGGGCGTAGCGCGACGCGAACGCGTTGAGCCCTGGAGGTGTCGGCGGGGTACCAATTGGTACCCGACTGGCATGACCTCACGTGACCTTGGAGCACCGAACCCCCGTCTGTATGAGGGCCGGTGCTCCTACTGACCTCCTACACGTGAAGCGCTGGCTCTAACAGAAACGGCTCGGGCACAAGGCTCGGGCCGTTTCTCTACCAGGTTCTTCTACCACCTCGCTCGAACCGTCCGGCCACATCGCGCCGGCCATCTGGCGGATCTCGTCGAGCGTGAACCTGTCGAGCCAAAATCGCCGCATCGCTCCGGTGACCCGCGGTGGCTTCGGGCCCGTACCGGCACCTCGAGCACGAGTGCAGCCCTTCTGACAACGCCCCTGCCGCCACGCCAGGCGGACTCTGTAGGCGGAAATCCCGTCAGTGGGATCAGACCAGGCGTTATTCGGTGAGCGCCTTCACCAGCCAGTATCCCGACATGCCAGCGAGGAGCACGACGACGAGAAGCATCAGGTCGCGCAGGAGGCTGAAGAACTCGACGAGCCGGTAGACATAGAACCGGCTGCCTCGAAACGCTCCTGAGCGAGCCTCGTCGATGAATCGGGAGAACTCCCAGACCAAGGGATCGACTCCAGCTGCCGTAAGCCGTTCCTCGATTGCCATGAGATCGTTGCGCCGGTGCAGCTGCAGGATCCGATTTCGCTCCAGGGCAACGGTCATCGCAAACACGAAGATCGCGCCGACCGCAGCGACGATCGCACGGACGACTTCGGGGACGTCGTAGCCGAAGGTCGCGGCGACGAGAACGCCGGAAACACCGATCGTGAACGCAGGCACCTGCCACGTCAGCGTGTAGCTCTGCATGTGCTGCGCCGAGCACTCCTTGTACTGCCCTAAGAGTGCCGTCAGCATTAACTGCGAGATCTCTTCGTCGATCCGTTCCGTGGCCATCCGTGCGTGGAGTTAACAGCGTTCCTCGACGCGCTGCCACAAATCGGGAGCGGAGGGCCTCCGACTATGAGCAAACCGCGGAGCCGCGCCCGCCTCGAGCTCGCGCTCCTCGATCCTAAGCTTCGCCGCGATCTCGGGATCGTCGCCGCAAACCTCCTCGATGAACGCTCCGCATCCTCCGTCCTGAAATCCTCGGTAGAGCCGGGAAGCCCCGCTGACGATGACCGCGCGCATTACGCGCCGACAACTCGAACCCGGCGCCACAGTCGCCGCACTCGACGAGCCGAGGACTCTACGCCGGCCGTCTCCAAGGCGTCTCCGACGCGGAGCGCGCAGGTGTTCCTACGTTCGTGCTGACCGGGCTGCGCCCTCGGAGCTCCGTGCGCTGCGATGGAGCCACGTGTCGCTCGTCGAGGGAACGCTCCGCGTCCGTCGAGTCGAAGTCGGAGGAGGGCGAACGATCGATTGCGCTCCCCCCACGCTCGTGAACGAGCTCAGCGCCCACTACCAAGAGACGACGGCGGGTTTGGCGCACCTTTGGCCGGCGTTTGGCCGCGCGTGGCCCACTACGCCGGACGACGGCCAGAGGAGGACCGGTGAAGATCGCAGCGCGAGACGGTTGCCGACACACGGCGCGGGTCGTAGGCTCTCCCCGGCATCCAACGGGGGGTGGTCGAATGAGTCGCTGGACAGCGTGGTGCCTCGTCGGCGCGACGGCGCTCGCGATGGCCGCAGGGGCGGCATTCGCGGGTACCGAGGCGCGCAAAGGCGGCATCTTCCGGATCAGCTACGCGATCGGGTCGGGAATCGACTACCTCGACCCCGCGCTCGCCTACACGGCGCCCGCCTGGGCGCTCCTCGACACCACGTGCCTGCGGCTGATGTCGTACCCGGACAGGCCCGCCCCCGAGTCGTTCCGCCTCGTGCCCGAAGCCGCGACGGGCTTCCCGAAGGTCTCGCGCGACGGGCGGACGTACACGTTCACGGTGCGAAACCGCCTCCGGTTCAGCGACGGCAAGCCGGTTCGGGCAACCGCGTTCGCGCGCGCGATCAACCGCGTGCTCTCGCCGCGGATGGACTCCCCGTGGGCCGCCCAGCTGAGCGACGTCGTCGGCGCGGCGGACGTTCGCGCTGGTCGTGCGGCTACCGCGTCCGGCGTCACCGCGCGCGGCAACACCCTCACGATCCGCTTCGTCCGGCCGCCCGCCGCAGTCGAGGCCCGGGCCGCGATGCCGTACATGTGCGCCGTTCCGGCGTCGCTTCCGATCGATCCCGAGGGCGCCGCGGTGATCCCGGCCGCCGGGCCGTACCACGTCACCGAGTACCGGCCGGACGAGCGGATCAGGATCCGCCGGAACCGCTTCTACGGCGGGAGCCGACCGCACCACGTCGACGGGTTCGACGTCGATCTTCGCGCCGCATCGCCACGCGACATGGTCCTGGCGGTCGACCGCAACGTGGCGGACTGGGGGCATCAGGTCGCTGCGTCGTTCTACTTCGGGATCGACCCGCCACTGTGGTGGAAGTACGGCATCAACAAGGAGCGCTTCTTCTCACAGCCCGGATTCACCGTGCGACTGCTCGTGTTCAACGCCGCGCGACCGCTGTTCCGGGACAACCCCGAGCTGCGCCGTGCCGTGAATCTCGCGATCGACAGGAACGCGCTCAGCGGGGGTCCGACAGCCACGCGGACCGACCAGTACCTCCCCCATGCCATGCCGGGCTTCGTCGACGGGGACATCTACCCCCTCGCCGGCCCCGACCTCGACAAGGCAAAGGAACTGGCGCGCGGAAACACGCGCGGCGGCAAGGCAGTGATGTACACGACGGACTTCCCGCCGCCCGTCGCGACCGCCATGGCCGTCCGTGAGCAGCTCGCGCCAGATCGGCCTCGACGTGGACGTGAAGGCGATCCCCGAGCACATCGCCTCCGCGGCCTACGCCGGCAAGCTCGCCCGTCCGGGCGAGCCCTGGGACATCGCCCTCGTCCTCTGGTCACCCGCGATCCCCGATCCGTTCGCCTACCTGAACTCGCTGCTCGACACGGACTTCATCGGGAGAACGAACCTCGGCGGCTTCTCGTCTACCGCCATCGACGCGAACCTGCGCCAGGCGGCCCGCTTGCCGCAGGTACAGGCCCGCGGGCGGGCCTACGGCGAGATCGACACCCGCCTCGCACGCACGGACGCGCCGTTCGCCGCGATCGACGTCCTGAACGAGGTCACGTTCGTCTCCGCGCGAGTCGACCCGCGGTGCGTCGTCCTGCGGCCGGCGCTCGATCTCGCCGCCGTCTGCCTGAAGTAGCTCAGCGCGCCTGCACCGTCACCCAGACGAGGTTCCCGACCACGACGAGCCCCGCCGGAGCTCGAGCAAGCTCGATCGTCTCCACGACGTCGTTCGTCTCGGCATCGATGCGGGAGACCGTTCCGTCGGCGCTGTTCGCGACCCACACGGCTCCGGCACCGACCGCGATCGCACCCGGAGAGTCGCCGACTGAGATCGTCGCGTCGATCGATCCGCCTCCGAAGTCGATCCGATAGACGAGGTCGGCGCCGGCACTCGTGACCCAGACGTCGCCGAAGCCGACGGCGATCGCGCTCGGACGGCTCCCGACCGTGCTGGAGTCGATCTCGGCCAGCGTGAGCGGGCTGAAGCGCTGCACCCGCGACCGGGATGCGCTCGCGACCCACACCGACCCGTAGCCGGCCGCCACGCCCGTAGGTGAGCCGTTCGTCGTAGTCCTGTCTGCGACGCTCCCGGCGCGGTCGAGGTGCGCAAGCGTGCCGTCGCCGAACACCGCCCAGACCGCGCCGGTCGCGTCGGCGGCAACGCTTCCCGCAGACGAGTACACGCCCTTCTCCGTGACCGGCGTCACGCTCACGACGTTGCCGAACTGCGCGTCGACCCGGCTGACGCTCCCGAGCAACCCGTGGCCGACCCAGACGACGCCACGGTCGACGGCGAGCCCCGTCGGCGTTCGCCGCCCGAGGGCGAACGTCCCCGCATTGGCGCGTTTCGCGACGTCGATCCGAGTGAGATTCCGGTCCTCGAGGTTTCCGACCCAGACGAACCCGCGGCCTGCGGCGATGGGACCGGGACGAAGGCCCACGGAGATCTGTGCGACGACGTCGTTCGTCGCGGCGTCGATGACGGCGACCGAGTTCGGCGCCACCGCCACCGTCGGCGAGTCGTTCCGCTCGAGAACCGCCAAGAGCACCGCTGCTGCCGCGAGCGCCGCTAGCGCGACGGCCGCTCCGACGAGAAAGCGGCGTCGCGGTCGGCGCGCCGGTTCGGTGCCGGTCGCAGACGGCGGCGCGTCCGGGGCCGCGAGCGCGGGGTCCTGCTCGAGCATCGCCCGCTCGAGCGCTCGCAGCTCTGGCCCCGGCTCGAGGCCGAGGTCGTCGATCGACGCCTGTCGAGCCGCCCGATAGGCGGCGAGCGCATCCGCCTGCCGACCCGACCGGTAGAGCGCGAGCATCTGCTGGCCGCGGAACCGCTCGCGGTACGGGTGCTGAGCGACAAGCGTGTCCAGCTCGGCGACGAGCGCCGCGTGGCGTCCGAGCTCGAGGTCGGCGTCGATCCGCTGCTCGAGTGCCCCGAGACGCAGCTCTTCCAGGTGGGGCCGCGCAGCGACGGCGAACGGCTCGCCGTCGAGCCCGGCCAGTGGAACGTCACGCCAGAGCGCGAGAGCCTCGTCGAGCAGCTCGGATCGGCGCGCGCTGTCCCTCTCCGCGCGCGCTCGGGCGCAGAGCTCGGTAAACCGGTCGAGGTCGAGGGCACCCGGCTCGACCTCGAGCACGTAACCCGGTGAGCGCGTCACGAGCCGGGTGCTGTCCTCCCCGAGTGCCTTCCGGAGGCCCGCGACGTGCACCTGGAGCGCAGCGCGAGCGGTCTCGGGCGGGTCGTCGCCCCAGAGATCGTCGATCAGCCGCTCGGTCGGGACGACGCGATTGGCGCTCAGCAGCAGTGTCGCCAGCACGGCTCGCTGCTTGCGCGGCCCCAGATCGAGCAGCGCCCGTCCCGCACGGCTTCGACCTCGCCGAGGATGCCGAATCGGAGCTGTCGAGGACACTGGCGCTCCGTCGCGCGTCCGACCGGCCATCGGCCGATTTTAGGCGGCGTTTGCCGCCTCTTTGGGCCGACTTCAGCCCTCGGACGGACAGTCGCGAGGCCGGGTCGTCCTGGCCCGGCGAGAGAAGGGAGTCGAGATGCGAAGGAGACGCTCCATCGTCGCCGCGCTGGCCATGCTCATGCTCGTGATCGGAGTCGTGTCCGCTCAGCGGCGCGCCGCGCAGCCTGCCCAGGCAAGCGCGATCGTCGGGTCGTGGGACGTGGTCGTCACGATCGAAGGCCAACCGCCCTTCCGCGCCCTCGCGACGTTCAACGCGGACGGAACCACCGTCGAGAGCTCCGCGCACCCGCCGTCGCTTCGCAGCCCGGCCTACGGGGTGTGGGCACGCACCGGCCCGAACGTGTTCTCGATGACGCGGCTGTTCTTCCGGTTCAACCCGCAGACCGGCGCCTACCTCGGCACGACGAAGGTGAACGCGACGGTGACGGTCGCGTCCGATCGCCAGTCGTTCACGGCGGTCTCGCGCTCGGAGATGCGCGACCCGGCCGGAGGGCTCGTCGTCGGCGGGCTTCGCTCCACCGCGGCCGGGACCCGGATGCAGGTCGGCCGGATCGACGACGAGTCGTAGGGATCTGGGGCGAGCGAGTCATGATCTCGAAGGCACTTGGCGTGGCTGCCGCGACGGCGCTGCTCGCGGTGTCGATTCCGGCAGCCTCCGGGTCTCCGCGTCAGGCGCACCTTGCTCAGGCTCCGGATCGTCGCCTCGCGGCGGTCACACGGATCGAGGTCGGGGGGACGCCGTCGAGCATCGTCGCAACCAGGCGCGCGGTCTGGGTCGCGACGGGGCTCGGCGGCGTCATCCGCCTCGATCCGGTCTCGAACGCGCACATCGCTCGCCTACGGCCAGGTGGCGCCGTGATCGACCTCGCTCGAGGCTTCGGCGCGCTGTGGGCGATCGACCTCTTCGGGGATCGACTTCTCCGTATTGATCCGCGCACGAATCGCGTGACCGACCGGGTCACCGTGCCTGCGATGCCGAGCGGGGTCGCGACCGGGCACGGTCTCGTCTGGGTGACGAGCCAGCTCGACTCGACCGTCGTCGGCGTCGATCCGGCGACGGGGCGGATCGTCAAGCGCGTCGAGTTCGGATACGGGGAGCTCTGGCCCGGCGGCCTCGCGTCGTCACGGGCGGGTGTCTGGGTGATCGCAGGGCGCGGTAACGAGCTCGTCCTGATCGAGCCGGCTCCGCTGGCGATCGTCCGGCGCGTGCCCATCCTCGGCGCGCGCACGCTCGCGGTGAGCTCCGGCGCCGTCTGGGTCGGACGCTCGCGTTCGGCGCTCCTCGCGCGAGTCGACGCCGGCGGGATCACGTTCATCCCGGTCGAGCGCCACCGGCCTGACGGCTACGGGCCGGTGCTCGGCTCAGGATCGTCGCTCTGGCTCGCCGCCCGCGGCAGGCTCGGGATGCTCGACGCAAGGAATCGCATCGCCTACTCGATGCGACTCCCGATGGTCGGAGAGGTCGGGGCGCTCGCCGTGGCCGGCGACGTCTGGATCGCAAACCGCTCGGCGGGCACGGTGCTGCGGATCCGACCGCCGAGTGCCGGCGCACGCGTCCTGGCCACCGCTGCCTCGCCGAAGGGCTAGGCACATCTCGCCCGGCGGGGGAGGCCCGGCCGCGCCGGTTGGCCGAATCTTCTTCCATGGCGAGAGAGGGTCTCCTGGCACGAGGCGCTCCCACGAGAGGGGGACGGCAATGACGGCGGCACAGTTCGAGGATCTCCGGGTGGACGAGGCGGCGGAAGTGCTCGCCTGGCGGTTCGACGCGCTGTGCCGCTCCGGCTACGACCTGGACGCGGCGGCCGTCCTGGCGGCCAACGTCGAGGTGGATCTCCACGACGCGGTCGGCCTCGTGCAGCGCGGCTGCCCGCCCGAGCTCGCGACGAGAATTCTGCTCTAGCTTTTCGCCAGGCGGGATTCCGCAGGAGCGGAATCCCACCGCTTGATCCCCCGCCTGCGGCGGGGCACACCCCTGAAGGCGCCCGCTTCGCGGTCGCAACTGCCTCTTTGCCAAGGAGCGAGCTTCCGGCCCGGTGTCTGGCTTCAGCCAGACACCCGCTCTTCAGGTGTCCGACTTCAGTCGGACACCTGTAGTTCGACTCCTACGCGATGCGCAGCCCGTCGAGCCCGAGCTCGGGCGCCGGCAACTGCGGATCGAGGCGCTCGAGCGCCGCGACGAGGAGCTCTGCGACCGCGAGCGCCTTCAGCCAGTTCCGGTCGGCCGGCACGACATGCCACGGCGCCCACTCGGTCGACGTCTCGGTCACCGCCTCGTCCCAGGCCGCGACCCAGTCGTCGTAGCGCGCGTGCACGTCGATGTCGTCGCGCCGGAACTTCCAGCGCTTGGTCGGGTCGTCGATCCGCTCCTGGAGACGCCTCCGCTGCTCCTCCCGTGACACGTTGAGGAAGACCTTGAGCACCGTCGTGCCCTCGTCGACGAGCAGTCGCTCGAAGGCGCGGAGGTGCTCGTACCGGCGACGCCAGACGTCCTCGGGCGCGAGCTCGAGCATCCGCACGGCCACGACGTCCTCGTAGTGCGAGCGGTTGAAGACGCCGACGCGCCCGCGCACGGGCAGTGCCTGGTGGATCCGCCACAGGTAGTCGTGCTCCACCTCGATCCCGGCCGGCGCGCGGAACGACGTCACCGTCACACCCGCCGGGTTGACCCCGTGGAAGACCCGACGCACGACGCCGTCCTTCCCCGAGGCATCGAGACCCTGGAGGATCAGGAGCACCGTTCGTCGGTCCTCGGCGAAGAGCCTGTACTGGAGCTCGTCGATCCGCCCGTTGAGCTCGTGCAGCCGACGCTCCCCTACCGCCTTCTCGAGCCCCAGCCGATCGGCCGTGTCGCGGGTCGCGATCGCGGCCTGTGAGCCCGGCGCGACGACGAGACGGTCGAGCATCGGCCCACCATAGACTCACGCGGCGAATGGCCGACCGCGGCTCCTTCCACCTCGGCTTCGCGCTCGACCCGAAGACCGGCAAGCCGGGAGCCGACCGCGTCGTCGTCGGCTCCAGCGACCTCACGACCCACGGCGTCGTCGTCGGCATGACGGGCTCGGGCAAGACGGGCCTCGCCGTCTGCCTGATCGAGGAGGCGCTGCTCGCCGGTGTCCCGACGCTCGTGCTCGACCCGAAGGGCGACATGGGCAACCTCGCCCTCGTCTTTCCCGATCTCGCGCCGGCGAGCTTCCGGCCGTGGGTCAGCGAGGCCGAGGCGGCCGCCGCGGGCGTCTCGGTCGACGAGTACGCCGAGCGGCAGGCCACGATCTGGCGCGAGGGCCTCGAGGCGAGCGGGATCGGCCCCGAGCGCCTCCAGGCGCTCCGTGACGCGGCCGACGTGACGGTCTACACCCCGGGCTCGGCCGCCGGTGTGCCGCTCAACGTGATCGGCTCGCTTCGCGCCCCGGCGCTCTCGTGGGACACCGAGGCCGAGGCGCTGCGCGACGAGATCGAGGGCACGGTGACCAGCCTGCTCGCGCTCGTCGGGATCGCGGCCGATCCGCTCGCGAGCCGCGAGCACGTCCTCCTCTCGAATCTCGTCGAGCACGCCTGGCGCGCGGGGCGCGACCTCGACCTGGGGACGCTCATCGGCGAGATCCAGTCTCCCCCGCTCCGCAAGCTCGGCGTCTTCGAGATCGACCAGTTCTTCCCGCCGGCGGAGCGGACGAAGCTCGCGTTCACGCTCAACTCGCTGATCGCCTCGCCGACCTTCGCCGCCTGGGGCGAGGGCGAGGCCCTCGATCCGCAGAAGCTGCTCTTCACCGCGGACGGGAAGCCACGCTGCGCCGTCGTCTACCTCGCGCACCTCTCGGACGAGGAGCGCCAGTTCGTCGTCACGCTCGTCTTCTCGAAGCTCGTCACGTGGATGCGCGGTCAGGAGGGAACGCCCGACCTGCGCGCGCTCGCGTACATGGACGAGGTCTTCGGCTACGTCCCTCCGAGCGCCTCCCCGCCGCCGAAGAAGCCGATCCTGACCATCTTCAAGCAGGGTCGTGCCTTCGGGCTCGGTCTCGTCCTCTCGACCCAGAACCCCGTCGACCTCGACTACAAGGCGATGTCGAACGCCGGCACGTGGCTCGTGGGCCGCTTGCAGACCGAGAACGACAAGGCGCGCGTGCTGGAAGGGCTCCGCTCGGCGGCCGGCGGCACCGATGTCGCAGAGCTCGACCGGGCGATCGGCGCGCTCGGCAAGCGCCAGTTCCTCCTCGTCTCGGCGAAGGCGTCCCAGCCGCGGCTGCTCCAGACGCGCTGGGCGATGTCGTACCTCGCCGGCCCGCTGACGAAGGAGCAGGTCGAGCGGCTCGAGCAGCCCGTCGCGGCCAGCAGCCGAGCCGGTGGGCGCCGAGACGCCTGCCGCGGCGGAGACGCCACCGCAGCTCGCGAGCGACGAGACCGCCGTCGCGCCGCCCGTCGCGCCCGGCGTCACGGTCTCGTATCTCGACCCGGCCGCGCCGTGGTCGGCCGAGATCGGCGCGGTGCCGGGCTCGACCCGGCTGCGGGCGTTCCTCGCCGCCCGCGTCTCGCTCCGCTACGACGACAGCGCGGCCGACGTCGACGAGCAGGAGGAGTTCGAGGCCGTCTACGGGCCGCTCGACACCGGGCTCGACCTCGCGAGCGAGACGAAGGTCGACTACGACGACCGCGACTTCGCCGCCGCTCCACCCGGCAACGCCGCCTTCGTCCTGCCCGAGACTCCCGTCGGCGAGAAGCGGTTCTTCGAGCAGACCGCACGCGAGATCCAGCGCCACCTCGTCGACCGCCGCCCGCTCGAGCTGCAGCGCAACCGCGCCCTGAAGGTCGTCTCCCGGCCGGGCGAGACCGCGGAGGAGTTCTCGGCACGCGTCGACGCCGCCGCCCAGGAGCGTGCCGACGCGGAGGCGGCGAAGATCCGCGATCGCCTCGAGGCGAAGAAGGATCGGCTCGAGAAGGCGCTGGAGCAGGCCAGGCGCCGGGTCGAGGAGCTCGACACCGACAAGCGCTCGCGCCAGGCGAACGAGATGCTCGCGGGCGCCGGGGCAGTCCTCGGCGCGCTGTTCGGGGGCAGACGCAGCACGCGCTCGATCACGAGCGCGCTCGGCGGCGCCGCCTCACGCCGGGGCATGACCGCGCGGACGGCCGAGCGCCGCGAGACCGCGGCCGGGAAGGTCGACGCCACGACGGCGGATCTGGCCTCCCTCGAGCAGGAGATCCTCGACGAGCTCGCCGAGATCGACGAGCGCTGGCAGGCGACGGCGGCCGAGGTCGACACCCTCTCGATCCGCCTCGAGGCGACCGACGTGCGCGTGCTCGAGACGCGGCTCGTGTGGGTGCCGAGCGACTGAGACCCCTGCTCCTGGCTCTGGTCGCGGTCGTCGCGGCCGGCTGCCAGGACGGCTCGGAGACGGGCGGCGAGGGAGAGGCGGACCAGGCTCGGCAGCTCCTCGTCGTGCGGGTCAACGACGGCGACACGCTTGACGCTCACGGGCGCGGGCAAGGTGCGCCTGCTCCAGGTGGACGCGCCGGAGCTCAACGGCGACTGCCACGGCCGGCGCGCCCTCGACGACGCTCCGCAGGCTGGCTCCGGTCGGGTCGCGCGTCACCATCGCCGCCGACCCGTCGCTCGACGACCGTGACCGCTACGGCCGCCCGCTCCGCTACGTCTTCGCCGGCAGCACCAACGTCAACGTGGAGCTCGTGCGACGCGGCGCCGCCTCGCCGTACTTCTTCCGCTCGGAGCGCGGACGCTACGCGGACGAGCTGCTCGACGCCGTCGAGGAGGCCCGAGACGCGCGGCGCGGCTACTGGGGCGCGTGCCCCGGGGCGGAGCTGAACCCGGGGCTCGGCTCGATCACCGGGCCGGCGTAGCGCGCTAGCGCCAGGCCACCTCGGGCGAGCGGTAGAAGGCGACGCCGAGCGCCTCGAGGCGCGGACCGTGCGCGGCCAGGCGGCGCCGGTAGGACGCCCACGTGCGCCCGGTCGGCGGCGACCACGCGATCTCGGCGTGGCCGAGCAGCCGCGGGAAGGCGAGGTAGTCGAGGTCGGCCCGCGTCGCGGTCGTCTCCGTCCAGAGCGGCGCCTCGACGCCGAGGACGTCCTTCTCCGTCACGCCGGGAACCTGGGTCGCCGGGTCCCAGCCGTAGGCGTCCTGCACCGTCGTCGTACCGGCCCAGGTCAGTCCGAGCGGCGATCCCTCCGTGTACTTCATGTCGAGGTAGGCCTTCGTCGCCGGTGACATGACGAGCTTCGCACCCTGCTCGACGGCGCGCACGGCGAGCGCCGGATCCTGCCAGTGCTGGGCGACCGACGTGCGACGCAGGCGCGTCTTCCCGATCTCCTCCCAACCGAGCATCCGCTTGCCGCGGGCGCGGACGATCCGCTGGACGCGCTCGACGAATGCGCGGTAGTCGTCCGGGGCGGTCGAGTGCGCCTCGTCGCCGCCGATGTGGATGTACGGGCCGGGGGTCAAGGCCGCGACCTCGCGGACGACGTCGTCGACGAACGCGTACGTCAGCTCCTTCCGGATGCAGAGCGAGGTGAAGCCGACCTCGATGCCGGAGTACGGCGCCCTGCGCGACGCCGTCGCAGTTCAGCCTCGCGTACGAGGAGAGCGCCGCGTTGACGTGCCCCGGCATGTCGATCTCTGGCACCACGTCGACGAACCGCTCGCGCGCGTAGGCGACGATCGCCGCGTACTGGCGCTGCGTGAAGTGCCCGCCTTCCCCCCCGCCGACCGCGGTGCGACTGCCGTGGCTCGTGAGACGGGGCCAGGAGCGGATCGCGAGGCGCCAGCCCTGATCGTCCGTCAGGTGGAGGTGGAGCCGGTTGAGCTTGTAGAGGCTCATGAGGTCGATCAGCCGCTTGACGTCGTTCACGCCGAAGAAGTGCCGCGCCACGTCGAGCATCGCCCCGCGCCAGGCGAAGCGCGGCCGGTCGTGGATCGTGCCGCGCGAGAGTCGCCACGGCCCGGGTCGACGGGCGTCTGCTTCGATCGACGCCGGCAGGAGCTGACGAAGGGTCTGTGTGCCCCAGAAGAGCCCGGCCGGGCGACGGGCGGTGACCGTTGCCGCAGTGCCGTCGACGACGAGCCGGTACCCCTCGTCACCGAGCGACCGGTCGCCGGTCGAGAGCGCGAGGACGATGTCGCCATCCGTCGCGGCACGCGGGCCGGCCACGACGGGGAGGCGGAAGCCGGTCGCGGGCCGGAGGCTCGCGGCCAGCAGCTCAGCCACCCTTCGGGCGTCGCGCGAGCTCGAGCGAACGACGATGCGCGCGGAGGCCTCGAGCGCGAACGACCCACGCTCCGGGGCCTGCGCCAGCGGCTGCGGGATCACCGTCGCGAAGCGCGGCGACTGCCTTCGACGCCCCTGGGCCGGCTCACGCGGTCGTCGAACTGGCCGCCGGCATGGCCGGGCGCGTGATGCGACGCCTGCAGCTCAACCCCGGACGGCGCCCGACGTGAGCCCGAACGCGATCCGGCGCTGGACGATCAGGAAGAACACGACGACGGGGATCGCGGTGAGCGTCGAGGCGGCCATCAACGCACCCCAGTCCGTGTTCCTGCTCGTCCCGAGGAAGTACGAGAGCCAGACCGTGACGGTGTGGTTGGTCTGGTCGGTCAGGATCACGCTCGCGAAGATGTACTCGTTCCACGCCTGGATGAACGCGAACACGGACGTCGCCACGAGCCCTGGAGCGACGAGCGGCAGCAGGATCCGCACGAATGCACCGAGGCGGGTCGAGCCGTCGACCATCGCAGCCTCCTCGAGCTCCTTCGGGATGCCGAGGACGAAGCCGCGCAGGGTCCAGACGGCGAAGGGGAGGACGAACGTGATGTACGTCAGGATGACGCCCGTCAGCGTGTTCGTCAGGTGGTACTTGGCGAGCACGACGTAGAGCGGGATCACGAGCCCGGCCGCGGGCAGCATCAGGATCCCGATCATCAGGACGATGAAGAGCTTGCGTCCGGTGAAGCGGTACTTCGCGAGCGCCACGGCGGCGATGAAGGCGACCACGACCGACACGCCGACCGCGACGAGCACCACGATCAGGCTGTTCTGGACGATCTGCCAGAAGTACGGGCGGTCCATCGCGTCGCGGAAGTGATCGAGCGTCGGAGAGAGCGAGAACCACGTCGGCTCGGCGCTGTTGATCTCGTCGTCCGGCTTGAACGCCGTCGAGACCATCCAGAAGACCGGGAACACGAGGACGACGAAAAGGGCAAGCCCCAGCAGGTCCCACGCACGCCTCCGCAGAAGTCGCCTGCGACGGCGGCGAACCGGACGTGCCGCCGCCTGCGTGCTCAAGCCTCCTCCATTCGCACCATCTTGCGCACGTAGACGACGCTCAGCGCCGCGACGATCAGGAGCATCAGGATCGAGATCGCAGCCCCCCGGCCGAAGTCGGAGTGCGCGTAGCCCTCGATGTAGACGTAGACCCCCATCAGGTAGTTCGTCTCGTTCACCTTCGACGCCCCGATCAGCAGGTAGGGCTGCGTGAACACCCCGAAGTCCCAGATGATCGAGAGGCTCGTGAGGATCAGCAGGATCGGCTTGAGCACCGGGAGCGTGACGTCCCGGAACGCCCGCCATGGGCTCGCACCGTCGATCGAGGCGGCCTCGACGAGCTCGCGCGGCACCTGCGCGAGCCCCGCATAGAGCGTGATGACGACGAACGGGAGCGCCCCCCAAACGATCAGGAGCGTCACCATCGCGAGCTGCGAGAACGTCGTCGCGTACCAGTCGTGCTGGAAGAAGTCGCCCACGTGGAGGCTTGTCAGGACGTGGTTGAGGATCCCGTTCTGGAAGTTCGTCATCCAGTACCAGACCTGGACGGCGACGACAGCCGGCATCGCCCAGACGAGGACGAGCCCGGCGGTCAGCAGAATGCGAACCGGCGTCGAGAGACGGACGAGCAGGAGGGCGATCGCCAGGCCGAGCACCATCGTCAGGCCGACGTTCGCGATCGTGAAGACGATCGTCCGGACGAGGGTGTCCACGAAGATCGGGTCGCCGAGCACCGACCGGTAGTTGTCGAGCCCGATCCACTCGCCCTGGCGCTGGATCAGCTCGGGCAGCCCGTAGCGCTGGAGGGAGAGGACGACGAGCCGGTAGAGCGGGTACCCGAGGATCGCGCCGATCGCCACGAGCACGGGCAGGACGAGGAGGTACGGGACGGCTGCGGCGCCGATGCGCCGTAGCGTCAGCGGCCGCCGCCGCCGAGCCCCGATCGCGGGGTGCTCGGCGGCGACGGCCGCTGTCTGCGGGGCGGGACTACGCGTCAACGTGATCCGCGTCCCGTATCACCTTCAGGAAGCGTTGAGGACGGACGTGATGTTGTCGCTCGCCGACTGGGCGGCCTGCCGGACGGTCAGCTTGCCGGTCAGGATCTGGCTGAGCATGTTGCGGAGGATGTTGCCGTTCTCGACGTTGACCCAGTTCTTGGCGGGCGGCACGAACCAGCTCCGCTTCGCGGCACGTTCGCCGACGGTGTTGCCGAGAAGGCTCGTCGTGTTGGGGATGTTGCCGATCGCACGAAGCTGTGTCATCTGGCGCGTTGCTCGTGTAGGCCTTGATCCAGTCGACCGCGAGCGACTTGTTCACTCCCACCGGCACGGCGAGCAGCGACCCGCCGAGGAATCCCGGCATCGGCTGGCCCTTGGTGCGGCTGGGCATCACGAACTGCGCGGTCGATCCCTTGAACTTGTCGCCGACGCAACAGGTGAACCAGCCGGGGCCGACCATCGAGCCGGCATTTCCCTGCGCGTAGACGTCGTAGGGATTGGGGTGGGTCTCGTCGGTGGTCTTGCTCGCCCGGGACGCGGCGAGGAAGAAGTTCTTGTAGGCCGCGAGTCCCGCGACGGACTTCGGCGACGCGAGGGTGCCCTTCCACTTGCCGCTCACCAGCTTCGCGATCGAGCCGCCGTGGTCATGGACGAAGCCCATCGCGAAGTACCAGTCCGTCCCGGCGATGTAGACAGGCGAGAAGCCGCGATCACCCTGCTGCCGAGCGAGCTTTCGCGCAGCGGCCGTGTACTCCGCGAGGCTCGTGGGCACCTTGATCTTCGCCTTCTTGAAGAGATCGGTCCGGTACGTCACGACCCTCGACCCCGCGTAGTACGGCACGCCATACGTCTTGGCGCCCAAGCGGCCTTGGGCCGCGAGCCCATCGAGCCAGGTGCTCGCGTTGGGGAACGAGCTCCGGTCCGAGGTGAGG
Organism: uncultured Actinomycetes bacterium; assembly: GCA_963791895.1. Taxonomy (GTDB): domain Bacteria; phylum Actinomycetota; class Thermoleophilia; order Gaiellales; family Gaiellaceae; genus Gaiella. Next base: position 9,995 of record CAWBTY010000018.1, on the reverse strand, counting down.
TCCTGGAACGCCCCGGCAACCATGTACTTCGACATCTCGGTGTTGCCCATCTCGATGACGTCGGGCGCGTTGCCGCCTGCGAGGCTTGCGTCGAACTTCTGCAGGTGGTTCCCCCACGTCTGGAACTGGACGTCGACGGCGACGCCCGGGTGCTGGCGCTGGAAGTCGGCCGTCGCGGCCCTGATGATCGCCTTCCAGTTGTCCTTGTCTGCGTCCGTCTGCAGCCAGACGGTGATGCTGTTTGCCGCCGTCGTGCCCCCCGACGCGGTCGACGCGACGACCGCGAGCGTTACGCCGACGAGAACGGCGGCGGCGATGATGCGTGCTCTCATGAGCGGAACCCCCAAAGCGCATCGAGAGGCGGCACGGGTCGCACGAGGTACCCGGTGGCCGGCGGGATGCGAAGCGCCGAGCCGCCTACTGGCTTATACCACTTGGCCACGATCGTGAACACTGGCACACAGCTCCAAGGTTGTCAAGACCACTTGTCCTTGGGAGGAACTGGCGGCCATTCCTTCCAGATCCATTACCTATGCGCCCTGCAAGGGCACGGCGCTTGCGTGTCGTGGTGAGGAGTCAACAGGCGCTTTGGTACTGACCAGAGCCCTCAGGCCCTGCGGCCGTTGCCCCCATCCCGCCTCGAGCGCCGATTCAGCTCCGTGACGAGCCGGTACCGGTCACCGCGGTAGATCGACCGGACGTATTCGACGATCTCGCCGCTCGAAGAGCGCGTCGTGCGCTCGAAGACGAACGCGGGCGAGTGCAACGGCACGCCGAGGGCGTCCGACTCCGTCTCGTTCGTCACGGTCGGCTCGATCGTCTGCATGCCCCCCACGACGTCGATCCCGTAGCGTTCCAGGAGGAGCTCGTAGAACGACTGTCGCTCGAGATCGGCGGCCGAGAGGCCGGGGACGAGCGACTCGCGGACGTGCAGCGTCTCGATCGCCATCGTCTCGCGATCGGCGAAGCGAAGGCGGTCGATGATCACGACGGGCTCCGACGGCGAGACGTGCAGCAACCGGCCGAGATGGGCTCCCGCGGGCGCGATGCGGAGATCGAGCGTCCGGCTCGCCGGGACCATGCCCGCGTCGCTGCATGTCCTCGGTGAAGGACGTCATCGTGAGCTCCTGGGCGATCTTGGGCTCGCTGACGAACGTGCCGCTCCCGTGACGCCTGACGAGGAGCCCCTCGCGCACGAGATCGTCGAGCGCGGCCCGCACCGTCAGACGCGAGACGCCCAGGTCGCTGCTCAGCTGTCGCTCGGAGGGAATGGCCTCGCCGACCCCGAGCTGCTCGATGAGGTCGAGCACCCGGGCGCGGCTCTCCGTCTGCTTCGTCATCGTCCGCTTCCGGTCGCTCCCGGGAGGACCGCTCAAGTGGTCTGGTGAGCGAGGCATGGCGTGAGCTTTCTGGTCAAGTCCATTGACTTTGGGCCGCAGTGGCGAGAGGCATCGCCGCCGAGGGCCGCGCGAGCGCGGAGCCGTCTTCGACGTCGAAGAAGTGAAACCTCGCGGGATCGACCGCGAGCTCCATCGTGTCGCCCTGGCGCGCGACCGTGCGCGGGTCGAGTCGCGCCGTGAACAGCGTCGCCTCGGTCGCGAGGAGCGATGCATCCTCGCTCTCCGCCCCCGTGTCGACGGCCGGCCGGCGAGCCTCCACGCGGAAGCAGGCGTGCGTATCGGCCCCCAGCTCCTCGAGCACGTCGACGTGGACCCGGAGGCGCGGGAGCCGGGAAGGCGCCAACGCACCGTCCTCGAAGGCCTCGGGCCGGATTCCCAGCACGAGCCGTCCTCCACCCCGGGCAGCCGGGAGATTGTCGGGATCGAGCGCGACGACGTGCTGACCGAACCGGACCGACTCGCCGTCGAAGCTCGCCTCGACGAGGTTCATCGACGGCGAGCCGATGAACGCGGCCACGAACACGTCGTGCGGACGGCCGTAGAGCGCCTGGGGCTCGTCGACCTGGACGATCTTCCCGTCGCGCATCACGGCGACCCGTTGACCGAGCGTCATCGCCTCCGTCTGATCGTGCGTGACGTAGATCGTCGTCACCCCGAGCCGCGCGTGGAGCTCCGAGAGCGATGCGCGCATGCCGACGCGCAGCTTCGCGTCGAGGTTCGAGAGCGGCTCGTCCATCAGGAACGCGCGCGGCTCGCGCACGATCGCCCGACCCATCGCCACGCGCTGGCGCTGGCCCCCCGACAACTGCGCGGGCTTGCGCTCGAGCAGGTCGGTCAGCCCGAGCAGCGCCGCCACCTCGTCCAGGCGACGGCGCGCCTCGGCCTTCGGCGCCTTGCGAACCTTGAGCCCGTAGCCGAGGTTCTCGCGGACCGTCATGTGCGGGTAGAGCGCGTAGCTCTGGAAGACCATCGCGATGTCGCGGTGACGCGGTGCGAGGTCCGTCACGTCGACGTCGTCGATGCTCACTGCGCCGTCGGTGACGTCCTCGAGACCGGCGATCATGCGCAGGAGCGTGGACTTGCCGCATCCCGACGGGCCCACCAGCACGATGAACTCGCCGTCCGCGATTGCGAGGCTGACGTCGTCGACGGCCAGGAACCCGTTGCCGTAGACCTTCGTGACGCGGTCGAGTGCGATCGTCGCCATGCGGCTATCCGGCGTGTCTCTCGTCCGACCGTCCGGGCAACAGCTCCATACCAGTTGGCCACGGAACGGCATACATTGGTCTTGACCACTCTACCACGACGTGCATAGACTGGCACACATGGAGTCGCTGCGCAACGAGCCAGGGCTCGGGAAGCTGGCGACGGAGGCCTGGGACTCGGCCGGGGCGGACCTGGATCTCCGTTCCACCGCGGAGCTCGTCTCGCTCATGAACGACGCGGACGCGACCGTGCCCGGCGCCGTGGCGCGGGCACACGACGCTCTCGTGGGCGCGATCGAGGCGGTCACGTCGTCTCTCGAGCGCGGCGGGCGGCTCGTCTACGTCGGCGCCGGCACGTCGGGCCGCCTCGCGCGCGTCGACGCGATGGAGGTCCGGTCGACCTTCGCCGTCGCGCCCGAGCGCATGGTTGCCCTCGTCGCCGGCGGCGCTGACGACGCCACCGAGCCGCAGGAGCACGCCGAGGACGACGCGGACGCCGGCGCCGGCGAGATTCGCGAGCTCGAGCTCGGGGCCGACGACGCCGTCGTGGGTATCAGTGCCAGCGGCCGTACACCGTACGTGCTCGCCGGGCTCGAGGAGGCCCGTCGCGCCGGCGCGACGACGATCGCGGTGGTCTGCGTCGAGGGCTCGGAGCTCGGCGCGCTCGCCGACCACGAGATCGTGGTGGTGGTCGGCGGCGAGATCGTCTCCGGCTCGACGCGCCTCAAGGCCGGCACGGCCCAGAAGCTCGTGCTCAACACCCTCTCGACCGTCTCGATGATCCGCCTCGGGAAGACGCTCGGCAACCTGATGGTCGACGTCGTCGCCACGAACGACAAGCTGCGCGCGCGTGTCCGGCGGATCGTCGGGCTTGCGAGCGGCGCGTCCGACGAGCTCGTCGACGGGGCGCTGGACGACGCGGACGGCGACGCGAAGGTCGCGATCCTCACGCTGCGCACGGGTCTCGACGTCGAGGCGGCGCGCGCGAGGCTCGAGGAGACGGGCGGGGTCCTCCGACGGGCGCTCGAGCCGTGAGGCTCGGGGTCGAAGCCGCCCTCGTCGACGGGCGCCTGGTGCCGGGCGACGTCGCGCTCGACGGCGCCCGCGTCACCGCGGTCGGTCTCGACGGCGCCAACGGGCGCGGCATCGTGATCCCGGGTTTCGTCGATCTCCAGGTGAACGGGTTTGCGGGCATCGACTTCCTCGGCGCGGACGCGGACGGCTATGCCGCCGCGGGCGAGGCGCTCCTCGAGACGGGCGTGACTGCCTATCTCCCGACCTTCATCACCTCGGAGGAGGCCGATCTCGTCGCCGCGCTCCGCGCGGTTCCGACCGGGCAGCACGGTCCCCGGATCCTGGGGGTCCACCTCGAAGGGCCGTTCCTCTCCCCCCTGCGCCTCGGGACGCACGGCCTCCTGGCCCGACGAGACCCCGACCCCGCGCTGCTCGAGCGCCTGCTCGCCGCAGGGCCGGTCACGCTGATGACGCTCGCGCCCGAGCTGCCGGGTGCGCTGGAGCTGATCGATCTCCTCCACGCGCGGGGCGTGACCGTCTCGCTCGGCCACAGCGACGCCACGGCCGCCGAGGCGCACGCTGCATTCGATCGCGGCGTCCGCACGGTCACCCACGTCTTCAACGCGATGCGGCCGTTGGCGCACAGGGATCCCGGGATCGTCGGCGCAGCACTCGGCCGTGCCGACGTCGTCGTCCAGGCGATCGTCGACGGCGTGCATCTCGATCCCGACATCGTGCGACTGCTCTGGCGGCTCGCGGCCGGCAGGCTCGCCCTCGTGACGGACGCCATCGCCGGCGCCGGCCTGGGTGACGGGACGTACGCGCTCGGCGAGATCGAGATCGTCGTCGCAGACGACGTCGTGCGCAGGGAGGACGGTGTGCTCGCGGGAAGCGCCCTGACGATGGTCGAGGCGGTCCGGAACCTGGTCGCCATGGACGTCCCGCTCGGGCGGGCCCTCGAGGCGGCCACGAGCGTCCCGGCGCGGGTCCTCGGAGACCTGCAGCTCGGCCGCATCGTCGTGGGAGGCTCGGCAGACCTCGTCGTGCTCGACGACGACCTCGAGATCATCCGAACCGTCGTCGGCGGAGAGACACGTGTCGCCGGCTGACGACGGCACGGCTCCCGGCGCGCGGTTCCTGGCCGAGATCCGCGAGCAGCCCGCAGCGCTCCTGCGCTTGCTCGAGCACGACGACGAGATCGCGCGGATCGCAGCTCTCGTCCGCGATCGCGACCTGCGGCTGGTGCGGATGGTCGGTCACGGCTCGTCGGACAACGCCGCGTCGTACGGCATCTACGCCTTCGGGCTCTTGCCGCGCTGGACCGCGCTCCGGGACTCGATCACCCTCAGCGTGCACTACGGCACCCCGCTCGACATGTCCGGCTCGACGATCATCGGCCTGTCGCAGTCCGGCCGTACGCCGGACGTCCTCGAGTACGTCGCGCGGGCGCGTGCCGCCGGCGCGTTCACCATCGCGGTCACCAACGATCCGTCGTCGGAGCTCGCCGGCACGGCGGAGGCGACGATCCCGCTGATGGCGGAGCCCGAGCTCGCGGTCGCCGCGACGAAGACCTACGTGAACACCCTGGGCGCGCTCGCGCTGCTCGCGGGTCATCTCGCCGGCCGGGGAGCGGAGCTAGCCGACGGGATCCGCCGGACGAGCGAGCAGATGGCCGCGTCGATTCCGGCGCTCGAGCGCACGACGGCCAAGCTCGCGCTTCCGTTCTCGTACACGGGCCGCATGTTCGTCATCGGGCGCGGCGTCGAGTTCTCGACCGCGCGCGAGATCGCGCTGAAGCTGCTCGAGACCTGCCGGATCGCCGCTGAGCCGCTGACGGCGACCGACCTCGCCCACGGTCCCGTGGCAGCCCTCGATCCGCTGTTCCCCGTCTGGGCGATCGCCTCCAGCGACCGCACCCTGCCCACCGTCAAGGAAGCCGCGCTGCGCGTGAGGAGGATGGGTGCAACCCTCGTGGCCAGCGGGACGGCGGCCGAGCGTGTCAAGGGCGCCGCGTACACCGTGCCCGTCCCGACGCCCCGTCCGGCACTCCTCTCCCCCTTGCTCTCCGTGGTCCCGGGTCAGCTCTTCGCCGGGGCACTGGCGCACGCGCGCGGGCTGGATTCGGACGCGCCGCACGGGCTGGCGAAGATCACGCTCGCCAGGTAGCGCGCCGCCGTCGACGAGCCGCTGACGCCCCGTCTCGGGCTCACGCCCGCGTTCCGGTGCGTTCGCGCGACCCCGTCCCGTCCTGCGCGGCTCTCCGCACCCGGTCGAGGAACGACTCGATCGGGAAACCGGGGCCCGGGTCCCAGTGGTCGCTGCGCTCGAACGCGCGGCTCACCTCGACGTGACCGGTGATCCCGCGCCGGCCCGCGACCAGATCGCCCGCGACGAGCCAGCGCACCGGGATCCGCCGCCGCGTACAGATGTCCGCCACGAGCGCGGCGGCGCGGCCGAGGACTGCGGTCGAGTACGCGTCCGCCCACTCCCGTCGCGTCTGACGGGCGAACCCCGCGAGCTCGACCCCGATCGAGTCGGTATTCCCGCCGCGGGCGTGCCACGCGATGTCCTTCTCCTGCACGCACTGGATCACGGTGCCCGCGTCGACGCAGTAGTGCGCCGAGACCTGGGACGCCTCGGTCGCGAACCAGCGCGCGCAGATCGCCGCTGCATCGGGGCGCTCGGCGATCTCCATCGTGTGCATCACGACAACGTCGATCGGCCGGCTCGCCCGGCGCGTGTAGTTCGGGCTCTCGACGAACGGGTAGGGCACGGCTGCGGCTCCTTCGGCAGCACGGATACTCTCACGACCACGGCAGCCTGCTTGGCAAAGAGTGGGTGCGGCGGCGGAGCCGACGCCTTCAGGGATCTGCCCCGCCGTAAGGCGGGGATCGAGCGGCGGGAATCCGCTCCTGCGGATTCCCGCTCAGCGAACAGAACAGCCGGCATGCGAGGATCAGAGCCGTGGAGGCCTCCTCGCGTTCGCGGCTCGTCAGGGCCGAGCAGCGTGAGGAGGAGCGCGTCACCCCGCTTGAGCTCTTCTTCGACCTCGTCTTCGTGCTCGCCCTGACGCAGTGCACGGCGCTCATGGCCGGAAATCCCACCTGGGAAGGCCTCGTTCAGGGCCTGCTCGTGCTCGGCGTGCTCTGGTGGTCCTGGACCGGTTATGCCTGGTTGACGAGCGTCGTCGACCCCGAGGCGGGCGCGGTCCGGCTCGCGATCTTCGCCGCGATGGCGGCCTTCCTCGTCGCGGCTCTCGCCATTCCGAATGCGTTCGGTGACGACGGGCTCATCTTCGCCGCGGCGTACGCCTTCGTCCGGATCGCCCATATCTGGCTCTTCACGATCGCGAGCCGGGACGACCCGGGCCTCAGGAAATCGGTCGTCGGGCTCGCCGCCGGCACGACGATCGGCGTCACGCTGCTCCTCGTCGCCTCGGCGACCGACGGGGCGCTCCAGCTCGTGCTCTGGGGCCTCGCGCTGGGTCTCGATGCCGCCGGCCCGTATCTGATCGGAGCGGACGGCTGGAAGCTCATGCCGGCGCACTTCGCGGAGCGGCACGGCCTGATCCTCATCATCGCGCTCGGCGAGTCGATCGTCGCAATCGGAGTCGGCTCGGACGCCGTCGTCGATAGCGGGGTGATCGTGGCGGCGGTGCTCGGGATCGCGATCGCCGCGGCCTTGTGGTGGCTCTACTTCGATGTGACCGTCTGGGTCGCCCAGCGGCAGTTCACGGAGATGGAGCCTGGCCGCGACCAGAACGAGCTTGCCCGCGACGCGTACTCGTACATCCACTTCGGGATGGTCGCCGGCATCGTGCTGCTCGCGCTCGGCGCGAAGAAGACGCTCGAGCACGTGGGTGACGACCTGAAGACCGTGCCGGCCGTCGCGCTCGTGGGGGGCGTCGCGCTCTATCTCACGGCGCTCGTGGCGTTCCGGTTGCGGATCAGGCGGACGCTCAGCAGGACACGGCTGACGGCGGCCCTCGTGCTGCTCGCGTTCCTGCCACTGGCGCTCGTCCTACCCGCCCTCGCGACGGTCGCGATCGTGCTCGCGATCCTCCTGGGTCTCATCGGCTACGAGTTCGTCGCCTACCGGGAGTTCCGGGAGCGCGTGCGCCACGAGCTCGCACGTGACCACCACGGCGAGGGCGCGCCGGCGTGACGGAGAAGCTCTGGGCGCCGTGGCGCCTCGAGTACATCGCGCGGGCAGGCGCGCAGGACGGCTGCATCTTCTGTGCCGAGGCCGCCGGAGAGCTCGGCTCCGAGAGCATGGTCGTCACGCGTGGCGAGCACGCGTTCGCGCTGCTCAACAAGTTCCCGTACGCGTCGGGGCACCTGATGGTCGCACCGCTCCGCCACGTCGGCGAGCTGGGCGAGCTGACTCCCGCCGAGGTCAAGGAGATTCATGCACTCACGACGGCCGCGATCGCGGCGTTCCGGCGCGTCTACGCCCCCGACGCGTTCAACGTCGGGTGGAATCTCGGTGCCGTCGCGGGCGGCTCGATCTCCGGGCATCTCCACGAGCACGTCGTCCCGCGCTGGGCGGGCGACACGAACTTCATGCCGGTGCTCGCGGACGTGAAGGTGCTGCCGGAGCACCTCGTCGCGACGCGAGAGCGCCTGCGTGCGGCGTGGCCGTGATCCGCGAGCTGGCAGAGAACCCGAACGTCTACCAACCGCTCGGCCCGGGCCGGTCGCTCCATCGTGATCCCGCCGGGCGGTTCGCGATCTACCTCGGCGATGGAGCCTCGCCGCGCTCCGCCACGGTGCAGCGGGTGAGGCTCGCGCGCGCCGACGTGAATGCAGCCGTGGAGGAGATTCGCTCGTTCCTGCGATCGCTCGGTCGCGAGGGCACCGAGTGGGAGCTCGGTGAGTCGTGTGAGCCCTCGGATCTCGTCGAGCGCTTGCTAGCGCTGGGACTCCGGCGCGACGACGATCCGGTCGCGATCGGCATGGTGCTGCGCGAACCGAAGCTCGAGGTGCCGTCCGGAGTCATGGCGCGACCCGTCGCCTCCGTCGAGGAGCTGCGCGCCGCCCGAGAGGTGCAGCGTACGGCGTTCTCCGACCCCGAGCCGGTCGACGAGGCGCAGGTGGTCCGTGACTTCGAGCGAGAAGGCGTCGACGGCGCGACGTACGTCGCCTTCGTCGACGGTGAGCTCGTGGCCGCCGCGTTTGCGGCCGAGACCCCTCACGGCACGCTCCTCTTCGGTGGCGCCACTCTCCCGACTGCACGTCGCCGCGGCGCCTACCGCGCGCTCGTCGCGGCTCGGGCGAAGGACGCGGCCACTCGCGGCGCGCCGGTCCTCGTCACCCACGCGGGTCGGATGTCCCGTCCGATCCTCGAGCGCCTCGGCTTCGAGCCGGTCGCGCGGATCGACCGGCTCATCGACGTGCTCTAGCCTCGGGCTGCGCTCAGGCGGGTCATCGCCGTCCACGCGGCGGGCGTCATCGTCTGCAGGTCGTACAAGCTCCAGCCCGCGATCTTGCCGTCGTCGAGCACCGCATCGGAAAAGGCCTTCAGCTCGTCCGGCTTCATCCGGTTCGCGACGCCGCCCGCCGCGTGGACGACGATCGGCCGGCCGACCGCGTTCCGCAGCAGCCGGAGCGAACGTGCGACATAGCCGTACGTCGCGTCGTAGCCCGGGAAGCCTCCGCCGGTGTAGAGCATCGGGACGAACGCGTCGACCTGCGTGGCGATCTGCGTCCACGGGAAGCTCGGCCACCAGCTGAGGTGGCGCTCGAAGGCTCGCGGGGGATACGTGATTGCGGCGACCGGGGTCGAGCCGGCCTCCGCGCGGAGCCGCGTCAGGAGCTCGAGCATCCGTGTCGTCCGCCGCGGCACGTTCTTCTCGCGCAGCGACTCGATGTCGAGGGCGACCCCGTCGAACCGGCCGCCCGTCTGGGTGACGAAGTTCAGCATCGCCCGCGCCCGCCGCAGATCGCGTGCCTGACGGTCGTGACCGGGCAGGTACCACGCGACGACCTCGATCCCCTGTGTGTGCAGCGCGTCGACGAGTCGGCCGAGCCCGCTCGGCTCGACGACGTCGACCGCGGAGCGGTCGTTCGCGGTCTCGACCCACGCCGTTCGCACCCCGCGGGCCGCAAGCCGTGCGGCGGTGGCTTCCGGCGCGCGGTAGAGCGCGGTGTCGTAGATGTCGATCCAGGTGCCGAGCCCGCCGAAGACCTCGGCCGCCGCCGCGCGGCGCTCCTGTGCGGTGCGCTTCGGCGCCCCGAGACTTTGTGTTGAAGTAACACAAGCGGTCGCGATGGCGACCGCGACGAGGGCGAGCAGGGAGACGGCGCGCACGGGGCGCACCCTACGCCCGGGCTGTGAGCGTTCCGTGAGGCACTCGAACCGCTGTTCCTCGGCCACT
>CAWBTY010000017.1:0-48272 GCA_963791895.1 uncultured Actinomycetes bacterium | reverse complement strand
CTGGCTTCAGCCAGACTCCGATCGTTCGGACCTCGCGGAGCCAGGTGTCTGGCTTCAGCCAGACACCCTGCAGTTCAGCGGGTCGGGGAGGGATACCTCGTGCCGTCCGGGGCTGTGTAGAGCGTCTCCGCGCTCGGGAGCTCCGTGACGGCGCCTCAGCGCGTCGAGCGCGACGCGGACGTCGACGAGCTTGCCGACGAAGATCGGCGTGTCGCGCTCGGTCCAGCGAGATGCCTCCGTCTCGCGGAGGTCATCATCAGGTGCATGAAGTCGGCCGGCTCCTCGGCCTCGAAGGCGGGGATGAACTCCTGGTCGTCGATCCCGAAGGAGTAGGTCGTGTGGTTCGTGATCGTGACGAACTTCGCGCCGATCTCGGCGTGCTGGCGCATCGCGTTCGCCCGCTCCTCGAAGGTGAGGAAGTACCAGGGTCGCAGCTTGACGAACGGGTAGACGACGAGGTAGGGCGCGTTCCGCGGGTCGACGCGGCCCTGTCGGATGCGCTTCTTGTCCGTGTAGACGGACGGCTTGGTCGTGCCGAGATACGAGTACGGCGTCTCGAGCCAGCCGGCGAGCGGCGTGCCGTTGAGCGCCGCCCCGAGCGCGAGGAGGTCGTCGTAGCTCTGGGTGATCGACCAGAGGAAGAAGTCCGCTTCGGGCCGGACCCCGACCGTCGAGTACACACGCAGGCCTTCCATCCGCTCGGCGAACTCGTCGACGACCTCGGCGAAGGCATCCTTGCCTGCGACCCGTTCCTCGATCGGGAGACGGCGCCACGCAGGGTCGACGCGGAAGAAGCGGTAGCCGACGTACTGGCCGACCTCGACCCCCTCGATCCGCTCGTACGACGTCTCCGCCACGGCTTCCATGGTACGCACGCGTTCCGGCACGATGAGGCCGTGACGAAGACGCAGTACTACACCGCGACGAGCGTCGACGGGTTCATCGCCGACTCCGACAACTCGCTCGACTGGCTCTTCGAGGTGCCGCGGGACGGCGGCAGCGGCTACGAGGCGTTCACCGAGTTCTTCAAGGGCGTCGGGGCGATGGCGATGGGCGCGACGACCTACGAGTGGGTCGTCGACCACGAGAAGCTCGTGGAGCGCCCGGAGCGATGGCACGAGTTCTACGGCGACACGCCGACCTGGGTCTTCGCACACCGGGACCTGACTGCGGTGCCGGGACTCGACATCCGCGTGGTCCAAGGCGACGTCGTACCCGTGCACGCGGCGATGGTCGAGGCTGCGGGCGGCAAGAACGTCTGGCTCGTCGGCGGGGGCGAGCTCGTCGGGGCGTTCGCCGACGAAGGGCTCCTGGACGAGATCTGGCTCGGGATGCAGCCGGTCTTCCTCGGTGCCGGGGCGCCGCTCCTCCCTCGACGCCTGACCTCGAAGCGCATCCGGCTCGAGTCGGCCCGGAAGGACGGGCAACAGGTGCTACTGGTCTACGGCGTCGGCTAGGCGGGGCGCAGCGGGAGGCTCGTGCGCGTGACGGCGTGCCCGGGTTCACGGGGTGCGTCACCGAGAGCGTCAGCCGGACGGGCGCCTTGCCGAGGCTGCGGTTCTTGAGCGACGCGACGATCGGGCGGCCCCACCGTCCGTAGCCTCGGATGCGAAGCGCCTGCGTGCCCGTTGTCGTCCTGATCGCTACGACCTCCCACGCGCAGTCGAGCGAGCAGCGGAAGCGCACGTCGCGCTTCCCCTTCAGGAACTCGGCCTGGCCCGGGAAGCGCACGTTCCTCAGCACGACGTCGAGCGGGAGCGCGTCGCATTGCCTGATCGAGCCTCCTCGGAACCGGTCGAGCGCGTCGCGCACGGCGGTGAGGCTGGCCTTCGGCGTGCCGTCCGCGTAGTAGACGCCGGACTGCCAGCTCAGGAGCGCCTCCTCGTCGTGGGAGTGGAAGAGGAGGATCCCCGCGACGTTCGGCTGGCAGAACGCGAGCTTCAGGCCGAGGTCGTAGGCCGCTGCTTGCTTCGACTCGTCGACCGGCTTGGTCGTCGTCGGCTCGGTGCCCGAGTAGAGGCTGCGCTTGCCCGCGGGGACGATCGACTCGATCCCGAACTCGTCGTAGATGATCGGGAGCGTCGAGCCGCGCTGCGGCGTGCCGTCGAACGCGGCGCCGAGCAGCCCGACGAGCTTGTCGTAGTCGGCGAGCCCGATGGAGGTGTTGCGCGGGTTCGCGGTGTCCGGGCTCGTGGAGGAGTTGTCGGGGTAAGGGTGCATGGCGAAGCCGTCCATCACGGGTGTGGCGCGGGCGCTCGCCCGGTAGGCCGTGCCCATCGCCTGGATGAACGCGGTCGGCGACGACGTCGGGCGGATCCCGTCGGGGCGATCGGAGCCGCGCGGCGCCAGTGCGCCGCCCCAGACCCGGAGCTTCGGGTCGGCGGCCTTGAGCGCGTCGTACGTCCGACCGAGGAGCTGGAGGTATGCCGGTGCCGAGGCGTTCGCGCCGTTGAGCCCGAACTGCGGGAGCCAGAAGCGGTTCAGGTTCGGCTCGTTGCCCACGATGATGTCGTCGAAGCTCGGGATCGCGGTCGCGAGCGCCGCCGTGTACCGCGCGAACTCCGCCTGCGCCGAGGGCTCGAGCGGGGTCGTCCGCGAGCCGGGGTGGTAGACGGAGACGTAGACCTTGACGCCGGCGAGCCGGGCTGCCGCCTCGACGTTCCTGAGCACGGTGAGCTCGTTGTTCGTCGGCGCCGTCAGGCCGGGCAGCCAGTTCGAGGTGACGCGCACCGCCGTGAATCCTGCGAGCCGCAGCTGTGCCATCTTCGTCCGCGCGGTGACGAGGTCGGGGGCCCTGACGACGTCCTCTGCGACACCGAGCGCCATCGTCGGCCCGGCGCCGTGCGCGGGCAGCGCGAGCGCCAGAAGCGCGACGAGCGAGCCGAGAACGGTGACGGAGTGCCGGAGCAAAGTGGGGGTACGCTAGCTCTCGTGCGTGAAGATTCCGTTCGGGGCCAGCTCGGTCGGCTGCCGAAGGGACCGGGCGTCTATCTCTTTCGCGACGCGCGCGACGAGATCCTCTACGTCGGGAAGGCGAAGTCCCTCCGGGCCCGTGTGCGCAGCTACTTCAACCGCGGGGGCGACGCGCGCCAGGGCATCGGCAACCTCGTGTCGCGAATCGGCCGCGTCGAGGTGATCGTCACGCAGAGCGAGGCCGAGGCGCTGCATCTCGAGCAGAACCTCGTGAAGCGCCACCGCCCACCGTTCAACGTCAGGCTCCGCGACGACAAGTCCTTCCCGTACATCGCGGTCACCGTGGCGGACGAGTACCCGCGCGTGATGTTCACGCGAGAGCGTCACCGCCGCGGCAACGTCTACTTCGGCCCGTACGCGAACGCGAAGAAGGTGCGCGAGACGCTCGACGTCCTGAACCGCGTCTTCCAGTTCCGCCCCTGCGAGGGCCCGAAGCCAGGTCGCCATTCGGGGATCCCCTGCCTCGACTTCCACATCGAGCGCTGCGCCGCGCCCTGTATCGGCGCGATCTCGGTCGAGGAGTACGGCGAGATCGTCGACGGGGTGATCGAGTTCCTCTCGGGCGAGACGCGCCCCATCCGGCGCGCCCTGGAGCAGCGGATGCGATCGGCCGCGGCCGAGGAGCGGTTCGAGGAGGCCGCGCGCTACCGAAACCGGCTGCGCGCCATCGAGAGCCTTGCGGAGCGGCAGGCCGCCGACAAGCGCGCCGTGGGGACGGTCGACGTGATCGGGCTCGCCACGAACGGCGACCGCGCCGCGGTGCAGCTCTTCCCCCTCCGTGGGGGGCGGCTCGTCGACCGCTTCGCGTTCCACCTCGAGAACGTCGAGGGACAGGATCGCGCCACCATCCTCGAGTCCTTCTGCCTGGAGCACTACGGCGCCGCGCCGACGGTCCCGCCCCAGATCGTCGTCCCGCCCGACATCGTCGACACGGACGCGCTTGCGGCCTTCCTCGGCGATCTCCGCGGCTCGCGCGTCGAGGTGAGGACACCGCAGCGCGGGAGAGAAACGGCGGCTCGCCGAGCTCGCGGACGAGAACGCGCGGCTCGCGCTCGAGCACGACACGAGCGCTGCCGAGCAGCGGCGCCGGCGCCGGGTCGAGGCCCTCGAGCAGCTCCGCGAGTCCCTCAACCTCGAGAGCCTGCCGCTCCGGATCGAGTGCTTCGACGTCTCGAACATCCAGGGACGGGAGATCGTCGCCTCGATGGCGGTCTTCGTCGACGGCGAGTCCCGACGCGCCCACTACCGATCGTTCGCCGTGCGCGGCCTCGAGGGGCAGGACGACTTCGCCGCGATGGGGCAAGTCGTCTCGCGGCGCTTCGCGCGGCTGCGCGACGCGGCGTCGCCCGACCGTCACGACGAGAGCTTCGCGGCGCTGCCGAATCTCGTGGTGATCGACGGCGGCAAGGGACAACTCTCGGCCGCGCTCGAGGCGATCCACGCGACGTACGACCTGCCCCGCGTCGCCGTGGTCGCGCTCGCGAAGCGCGACGAGGAGGTCTTCGTGCCGGGCCGCTCGGACCCGATCCGGCTGGAGCGCCACGATCCGGGCTTGCAACTTCTCCAACGTGCTCGGGACGAGGCACACCGCTTCGCGCTCGGCTTCCACCGCCGGCGACGCGACACGCGCGCGTTCGAGTCGATCTTCGACGACCTCGAGGGCATCGGGCCAGCGCGACGGCGGGCGATTCTGCGTCACTTCGGCTCGGCGGACACGTTTCTCGCGGCGACGCAGGAGGAGCTGGAGGGAGTGCCCGGCCTTCCGGCGAAGACGGCGCGGGCGGTGTACGCGCAGCTCCACAAGGCCGGGCGCGGCTAGGGGTTGACCCGCCTCCGAGTCAGCCCGTAGCGTCGTCTGGATGACCGAGATACGCACCGTCCGCGTCGCGGCCTTGCAGGCGACGCCCGTGATCCTCGACGCAGCGGGCTGCGTCGACAAGGCGGTTGCGCTCCTCGCCGAGGCTGCAGCGGGCGGCGCGGAGCTGGCCGTCCTGCCCGAGACGTTCATCCCGCTCTATCCCTCGAACGCCTGGGCCAGGGCCGCGGCTGCCTTCACGCTCGACGACCCGCTCTGGGAGCGCCTCTGGGCGGAGAGCGTCGACGTGCCGGGACCCCTCGTCGACCGCCTGGTGGACGCGTGCGCCGAGCACGGGCTCCACTGCGTGATCGGCGTCAACGAGCGAGAGGCCGAGCGCCCCGGCACGCTCTACAACACGATGCTCGTGCTCGGCCCCGAAGGGCTCCTGCACAAGCATCGCAAGCTGATGCCGACGCATCACGAGCGGCTCTTCCACGGAATCGGCGCGGGCGACGACCTCGGTGTCGTCGCCACGTCTGTCGGGCGGATCGGCGGGTTGATCTGCTGGGAGAACCGGATGCCGCTGGCGCGGTGGGCCGTCTATCGCGGTGGGCCGCAGCTCTGGGTGGCGCCGACCGCCGACGACTCGGACGGCTGGCTGGCGACCATGCGCCACGTCGCCATCGAGTCGGGGGCGTTCGTCGTCTCGGTGCCGCAGTACATCCCGGGCTCGGCATTCCCCCACGACTTCCCGATGGAGATCGACCGCGAGCGCGTCTACGGGTCGGGCGGGGCCGTCGTCATCGAGCCGGCGGGAGGAACGGTGATCGCCGGGCCGCTGCGCGACGCGGAGGGGATCGTGTTCGCCGACTGCGACCTGGCCATCGCGCTTCGCGCCAAGCGCCTGTTCGACGCCGTCGGCCACTACAGCCGGCGCGAGGTGCTCGAGGGCGACGCCTGAACGGGACGGCCGGGGCGTCCCGTTCACGCGGCCGGTGGCGGTGTTCCTGCGTCCTGTGCCGCGACGACGCGACGGAACCGCACCGTGCCGAGCGTGAGGAAGATCGCCACGAAGCCGACGACGACGTTGACGACGGTCAGCACGATCTTCATGCCGACGCTGAACGCGAGGAGCGTCGAGCGCGCCACGCCGATGTCGCGGAACGCGTAGACGAGCAGCGCCTGCTCTGTGCCGATCCCGCCCGGCGTCGCCGGGACGAGGGTCGAGAGGCTCATCGTCGCCTGGACGAGGAGGACGTTCCCGACGCTCTGCGGGATCCCGAAGGCGCCCAGGAAGAACCACACCGTCGCGAGCCGCAGCATCCAGTCGCAGAGCTGCCAGCCGACCACCGTGCGGGCATAGCGCGTCGGCGGGTCGAAGACGTTGAACGCCTGGGCGACCCGCTGACGCAGCCGGTGCCAGAAGTGATGCAAGAGCCAGGCGCCGCCGGCGGCGACGGCAAGGATCGCGAGGAGCGCGCCCGGGTGGATGACGCCGTCCTCGAACGCCCAGGAGTAGTCGAACGACGGCAGCGCCGAGAGGGCGTCGAGCGACGGCAGGACACCCTGTGTCAGGGCATAGACGAACACGACGAGCGCGAGTGCCATGTCGACGAAGGTGAGGACGACGGTCGACGAGACGATCGTGGTGTACGAGCTGCCGGGGATCGCGCGGTGGGCGAGGAAGATGCGCACCGCGTCGCCCGCGCGCGCCGGAACGATCGCGTTCACCCCGACCCCGGAGACGTAGGCGGCGAGGATCGGGCGCCAGGGCACCTCGAGGTCGGGGTACGCCGCGGTGAGCACGTTCCGCCACGCGCGGCTCGTGCAGGCGAGCTTCAGCAGGTGGCAGCCGATCGCCGCGGCGAGCGGCAGCAGCGCGATGTCCGAGAGGAACTCCCAGAACTGCTCCGTCGCCTGGCGGATCGCGTCGAGCACGGTTCTAGTTTCGCGAAGCGGGAATCCGCAGGAGCGGATTCCCGCCGCTCGATCCCCGCCCTTCGGGCGGGGCACATCCCTGAAGGCGCCCGCTGTCGCGGTCGCAACTGCCTCGTTGCCATTGAGCCGAGGTGTCCGACTTCAAGTCGGACACCTGCTCCTCAACCGTCCGGCGCCTGTGAGGGGTAGCGGTAGTCGGTCGCGGGGACGAGCGTCTCCTTCACCGTCCGCGGGCTGACCCAGCGGATCAGGTTCCACAGCGAGCCGGCCTTGTCGTTCGTCCCCGATGCCCGCGCGCCGCCGAAGGGCTGCTGCCCGACGACGGCCCCCGTCGGCTTGTCGTTGACGTAGAAGTTCCCGGCCGCGTAGCGGAGCGCGTCGTGCGCCTCGCCGATCGCCGAGCGCTCGCCCGCGAAGACGGCGCCCGTCAGGGCATACGTTCCCGTCTCGTCGACGAGGCGCAGCGTGTCGTCCCACTTCTTCTCGTCGTAGACGTACGCGGTGACCACGGGCCCGAAGAGCTCGTCCTGCATGAGCCGGAAGCCGGGATCCTCCGTCTTGATCACCGTCGGCTCGACGAACCAGCCCTTGCTCTCGTCGACTCCGCCGCCGGCGACGATCTCCGCGCCCGCCTCTCGCGCCTCGTCGATGGCCGCGCGCTGGGTCTCGAACGACGCCTTGTCGATCACGGCGCCCATGAAGTTCGTGAAGTCGCGCGGGTCGCCCATGGCGATCGAGGGAACGTCGCGCTGGAGGCTCGAGCGGATCTCCTCCCAGAGGTTCGAGGGAAGATAGAGCCGCGACGAGGCCGAGCACTTTTGGCCCTGGTAC
Organism: uncultured Actinomycetes bacterium; assembly: GCA_963791895.1. Classification (GTDB taxonomy): domain Bacteria; phylum Actinomycetota; class Thermoleophilia; order Gaiellales; family Gaiellaceae; genus Gaiella. The sequence continues at coordinate 40,732 of CAWBTY010000017.1, read as the reverse complement.
TCGAACGAGCCGCGGACGATGGCGGTCGCGACGGCCTCCGGATCGGCGGAAGGGTGCGCCAGGATGAAGTCCTTCCCGCCCGTCTCGCCGACGATCCTGGGGTAGTTCCGGTACCGCTCGATCCCGCCGCCGATCGTCTGCCAGATCGACTGGAACACGCCGGTCGAGCCGGTGAAGTGGACGCCCGCGAGCTCCGGGCTCGTGAGCGCCGCAGTGCCGAGCTCGGCGCCGGGGCCGAAGACGAGGTTGATCACGCCCGGTGGGAGCCCGGCCTCCTCGAGCAGGCGCAGCGTGTACCAGGCGGAGAGCGCCTGCGTCGAGGCGGGCTTCCAGACGACCGTGTTGCCCATCAGCGCGGGTGAGGTCGTCAGGTTGGCGCCGATCGCGGTGAAGTTGAACGGGCTGATCGCGAAGACGAAGCCCTCGAGTGGGCGGTACTCCATGCGGTTCCAGACCCCGGGCGAGGAGATGGGCTGCTCCTCGTAGATCCGGACGAGGTACTCCGCGTTGAAGCGGAGGAAGTCGATCGTCTCGCAGGCGGCGTCGATCTCGGCCTGGTGGGCGGTCTTCGACTGGTTGAGCATCGTCGCGGCGTTCAGCGTCGAGCGCCAGGGGCCTGCGAGCAGCTCGGCGGCGCGGAGAAAGACGGCGACCCGCTCGTACCAGGGCGTCGCGGCCCACTCGGCGTGCGCCTCGCGCGCGGCCACGATGGCGCGCTCGACGTGGGAGGCGTCCCCCTTTGCGACTTCCGCGAGGACGTGCTCGCGGTCGTGCGGCATCACCGCCTCGAACGTCGTCTTCGTCTCGACCCGCTCGCCGCCGATGACGAGCGGGATCGCAGGCCGCTCGCCCGCCATCTCGGCAAGGCGCCGATGGAGCTCCGCGCGCTCCGGCGAGCCGGGCGCGTACGTCTTGACGGTCTCGTTGACGGCAGGTGGCACGCCGAAGATCGCAGGGGCGCTCACGGAGCGATTGTAGAGTCGGGTCGGTGGACGTGACGCGGCACCGCTACGCGGTGGAAGGCTGGGGCGTCGGCGAGATCGAGGTGCGCGGCGACGTCCTCCTCGCGCACTCGCTGCCCTCGCGCAGGCGCCGGCTCCCCGCTCGGGCGGGGGGCCCCCCAGGGGGAGCGAGCGCCCCTGAGGACACGCTAGCCGCGGAACCGTCACAGGTGGGTGACGGGTTCGCGCCGGATCTGTGCCGCCGGCTCGCGACGCACCTCGAGGGAGCGCGCGTGACGTACGACGACGTGGAGGTCGACGAGACCGGTCTCAGTCGGTTCCAGCGGGAGCTCCTCGGTGCGGCGCGCTCGCTCGAGTGGGGCGAGGTCGTCACCTACGGCGGGCTCGCGGCGCTCGCGGGCCGGCCACGCGCCGCGCGGGCGGCCGGCACGTTCTGCGCCACGAACCGGCTCTCGCTCGTCGTCCCGTGCCACCGGATCGTCGCGGCCGGCCACGGTGAGCCGTTCGAGCTCGGCGGCTACGGACCGGGAGGGCGCGGGCTCAAGCGCCGCTTGCTCGCCCTCGAGGGAACGCTGCTCTGAGCGAGGGCTCGCTCGCCGGCGATGCACGGGCCGAGCTCGCGGCGCTCGCGCCGGTCCGCCGGTGCGACCGCCTCGCCGAGCTCTCCGCCCTCTTCCACACCGCCGGCACCGTGCATCTCCTGGGCCGCGGCGCGCTCTCGTTCCACCTCGATCTCGCGGAGTCGGCGGTCGCTCGACGCGCGTTCGCGATCCTCCGCACCCTGCGGGTCGACGCTCAGATCCGCACGTACCGTCAGCACGCATTCGGCCGCGAGTCGCGCACGCAGCTGCTCGTCGACGGAACCTCGCACGCGATCGACGTCCTCGGCGAGGCGGGTGTGCTCGGTCGCGAAGGGCTGCCGCTCGACCGGCCTCCCGGCCGCGTCGTCGCGCGCTCGTGCTGCCGCTCGGTCTACCTCAGAGGAGCGTTTCTCGGCGCAGGGTCGCTCAGCGGGCCGCGGTCGCCCCACCTCGAGGTGCGAACGCCGCTTCACGCGGGAGCCGCGTTCGTCCGGAGCGTCGCCTCGGCCGCCGGCGTCCGCATGCGCGTGATCGACCGGGCCTCGCACTCGGCGGCGTACGCGAAGAGCTGGGAGGCGATCGAGGGCTACCTGTCGGTGGCCGGGGCGACCGCGCTCGTGCTCTCGCTCGAGGAGCGCGGGCTCGTCGCGGGGCTGCGGGCCGAGGCCAACCGTCTCGCGAACGCCGATCACGCGAACCTCGTGCGGCAGAGCCGCTCGGCGTCCGCCCAGCTCGACGCCGCCCGCGCGCTGCTCGCGAGCGGGTCCCTCGAGCTGCTCGCACCCTCGCTGCAGGAGGCTGCGAGCCTTCGACTCGACCATCCGTCGCTCTCGCTGCGGGAGCTTGCCGGGCGCGCCGACCCGCCCGTGACGAAGGCGGCGATGGCAGGCCGGCTCGCCCGCCTCGTCGTGCTCCACACCGAAGGGCACGTCGGCGCGACGGGTCCCAGTTGAGGATGCGGCGCCGAGGTCCCATACTCCGCCTCGGTGGGCTCGCGCTCCCGGATGGTGGATCCAGACCCCATCTGCCATCTGGTGCCGGAGCGCGCTCGTGGGGGAGGGGACATCCTCGGAGCTCCTCCCTCAGCCCACCAACCTGGCGCGACCCCTCGCTAGGGTCCCGGCCATGACGCCATTCAGACGCATCGCCTCAACTCTCGTGGCGGCCATCGCCTGTGCCGCCACCGTCCTGGCCGCGGGGACCTCCGCCGCCGGCCCCAAAGCAAGCTTCTCGTGGGAGGAGCGGCCGACCGGCACCACCTCGGGCCTCCGCGGGGTCTCGGCGGTCAACGAAGAGGTCGCCTGGGTCAGCGGCAGCGGTGGCACGGTGCTGCGGACGCTCGACGGTGGTGCGACGTGGGAGAACGTCGCGCCGCCCGACGCCGCCGCGCAGGGGTTCCGTGACATCGAGGCCTTCGACGCCGATACGGCCGTCCTGCTCGCGATCGGGACGGGCGAGGCCTCGCGCCTCTATCGGACGGACGACGGCGGCGAGACCTGGACGAAGACGTACCAGAACACCGAGCCGACGGCCTTCTACGACTGCATGTCCTTCTTCGACCGCCGACGGGGCCTCGTGCTGGGCGATCCGGTCGGCGGCAAGTTCCAGATCCTCTCGACCGAGGACGGAGGGCAGAGTTGGACGCTGCTGCCGTCCGACGGGATGCCGGCAGCCCTGCCCGGCGAGTTCGCGTTCGCGGCGAGCGGAACGTGCATCGAGACGGCAGGTGGGCGCGACGCCTGGTTCGCGACCGGTGGCGACGCGGTGGCCCGTGTCTTCCACTCGGACGATCGTGGCCAGACCTGGGACGTCGTCGCGACGCCGATGAACAGCGGTGCCACGGCCGGCATCTACTCGCTCGCGTTCACGAGCCCGCGCGTCGGGATCGCCGTAGGCGGCGACTTCCTCGCCCCGACCGACGCCCCCCAGGGCGCTGCCTACACGACCGACGGCGGCGAGACGTGGACCCTGGCGAACGGTCCCGGCGAGTACCGCTCGGGGTCGGCATGGGTACCGCGCCTCCCGAAGACGGCCGTCGCCGTCGGGCCGACCGGCAGCGACGTGACGCGCGACGGGGGCCGCAGCTGGACCCGCTTCGCCGGTGGCAGCCTCGACGCCGTTGACTGCGCCCGGACGGGCGCGTGCTGGGGCTCGGGTGCAGCCGGTCGGGTGGCGGTGCTTCGCGTCGACCGGTGACGCCGGGGCTGGGCGGCAACAGGTGATGAACGTCACGCCGCTCGCGGTGGCGGGGTACGAGCGCGTCGAGCGCGCGGAGGACCCCGCCACTGGGCTCGTCGCGTTCATCAGCGTCCACTCGACGGCTCTCGGCCCGGGCCTCGGCGGCATGCGCCTCTGGCCCTACGAGTCCCAGGAGGCCGCCCTCACCGACGTGCTCCGCCTCTCGCGGGGCATGACGTACAAGTCGGCGATCGCCGAGACGGGCCTCGGGGGCGGCAAGTCGGTGATCGTCGCGCGCCGGGAGAGCAAGACGCCGGCCCTCTTCGAGGCCATGGGTCGGTTCGTGGAGCGGTTCGACGGCGCGTACGTCACCGCCGAGGACGTGAACGTGACGGTGGACGATCTCCGCGCCGTCAGCCGTTCGACCACGCATGTATGTGGCCTGAGCCGGGCCGAGGGCGGTGGCGGCGACCCTGGCCCGTACACGGCGTACGGATGCTTCCTCGGGTTGCGCGAGACGCTCGGTGTCGCGACGGGCAGCGACTCGCTCGAGGGCCGGACAGTGGCGCTGCAGGGAGCCGGCAGCGTCGGCCTCGGGCTCGCGCGGCGGCTCGTCGAGGCAGGCGCCCGGCTCGTCGTCGCGGACGTGAACGAGGCGAACGTCGAGCGAGCCGTGTCGGAGCTCGGAGCGCTCGCCGTCGCGCCCGATGAGATCTACGACGTCGACTGCGACGTGTTCGCCCCGTGCGCGCTCGGCGGGATCCTCAACGACGCGACGATTCCGCGGCTCCGCTGCGCCGTGGTCGCGGGCGCGGCCAACAACCAGCTCCTGGAGGAGCACCGGCACTCCGAGCTGCTCCGATCCCGCGGCATCCTCTACGCGCCCGACTACGTGATCAACGCGGGCGGCATCGTCAACGTCTCGTGCGAGCTCCTTCCCGGCGGGTACGACGAGGGCGCCGCGCTCGCGCGCATCCACCGGATTCCCGACGCGCTGCGGGAGATCTTCGCGACCGCCTCCGAGCGAGGGCTCACGCCGCAGGTCGCCGCGCAACAGGTCGCGGAGGCAGCCTTGAAGCGGGGGTCGTTGCGGGCACAGGTCTGAGTGAGGCGCCCGCGGCCCGCTCACTAGACTCGGACCGCATTCACCCACGGACGACGGAGGCATGAGACGCATGGCAACCCGGGTCGGCATCAACGGCTTCGGCCGGATCGGCCGCAACTTCTTCCGCGCCCAGCATGCGCTCGGCGCGGACCTCGAGATCGTCGCCGTCAACGACCTCGGCGACGCCAAGACGATGGCGCACCTGCTCCGCTACGACTCCGTCCTTGGCCCCTTCCCGACCGACGTCGAGCTCGGCGACGGCACGATCAGCGCTGCCGGCGAGACGATGAAGATGCTCTCCGAGCGCGACCCCGGGGCGCTCCCGTGGGGCGACCTCGGCGTCGACGTGGTGCTCGAGTCCACGGGCTTCTTCACCGATCGCGAGGGTGCGCAGAAGCATCTCGATGCCGGAGCGAAGAAGGTGGTCGTCTCGGCGCCGGCGACCGACCCCGACTTCACCGTCGTGCTGGGCGTCAACGACGAGGCGTACGACCCCGGCACGCACCACATCGTCTCCAACGCCTCGTGCACGACCAACTGCGTCGCGCCGCTCGCGAAGGTGCTCGACGACCTCGCCGGGATCGAGTCGGGCTTCATGACGACGATCCACGCGTACACGAACGACCAGAGCATCCTCGACCTACCGCACAAGGATCTCCGTCGGGCGCGCGCCGCGGCGATCAACCTGATCCCGACCTCGACCGGAGCCGCCAAGGCAATCGGCCTCGTGCTGCCGCACCTGCAGGGGAAGGTCGACGGCATCTCCGTCCGCGCGCCGGTGCCCACGGGCTCGCTGACGGACCTCGTCGTGACCCTCGGTCGCGAGGTCACGAAGGAGGAGGTGAACGCCGCCTTCTCGAGCGCGGCCGGAGACGGCCCGCTGGCCGACGTCCTCCACTACACCGAGGATCCGCTCGTCTCCACCGACATCGTCGGGAACCCGAGCTCGTGCATCTTCGACAGCCAGCTGACGATGGCCCGGGGGCGCACCGCCAAGGTCTTCGGCTGGTACGACAACGAGTGGGGGTACTCGTGTCGGCTGGTGGATCTCGTGGGGAGGCTCTTGGCTTGAGCGGACGGCCGGGCGGCCACGGCATCGCGGCCGGAGGCGGGCTTTGCCCGCCGGGAGGCCGGCAGCAGCTTCGCGCTGGCGCCGCGATGAAGGAGGGGGCTCGTGGGGGAACCATGGGTTCCCCCACTTGGAACGAGTGGGGGTACTCGTGTCGGCTGGTGGATCTCGTGGGGCGGCTGTTGCGATGAGGTCGGGGGGAAGAGCAGGTGTCTGGCTGAAGCCAGACACCGGGTAGCCGCGGATGCGGCTCCCACGCTCCGTCGAGACCGCCGACGTCGAGGGCAAGCGCGTTCTCGTCCGCTGCGACCTCAACGTCCCGCTCGAGGACGGGCAGGTCGCCGACGACACGCGGATCCGGGCCGCGCTGCCGACGCTCGAGCTGCTCCTCGGGCGCGGTGCCGCCGAGGTCGTCGTCTGCTCCCACCTCGGCCGGCCCAAGGGAGCGGATCCCGCCTTCGCGATCGCGCCCGTTGCGGCACGGCTCGCCGAGCTCCTCCCGGACGAGCGGCTTCGGGTGCTCGAGAACACGCGTTTCCTCCCGGGCGAGACGTCCAACGACACCGCGACCGCGCGTGAGCTCGTGGAAGGCATGGAGCTCTACGTCAACGACGCCTTCGGGTCGGCACACCGCGCGCATGCCTCGACGGAAGCGGTCGCGCACCTGCTGCCCGCGTATGCCGGTCTGCTCCTGCTGGCCGAGCTCGAGCACCTCGGTCGCTTGCTCGGCGAGGTAGCGCGTCCGTTCGTCCTCGTCGCCGGCGGCGCGAAGGTCGAGGACAAGCTCGGCGTGCTGCAGGAGCTCGGCGGCCGCGCGGACACGGTCATCGTCGGCGGCAAGATGGCCGAGGAGCTGCGGGACGAGAACCCGCTCGACTTCGCCGTCGAGCTGCCGTCGGACGTCGTCGCGGCTGCCTCGTTCGACGCCGGGGCCGAGACGCGCGTCGCGCCCTACGACGAGCTACCCGCCGGCTGGCTGGGCCTCGACATCGGCCCGGAGTCCCGGGAGCGGTTCGGCGACATCGTCCGCCGGGCAGGGACGGTCTTCTGGAACGGCCCGATGGGCGTCTTCGAGTGGGATGCCTTCGCCGCGGGCACGAAGGCCGTGGCGGAGGCGGTGGCCGCGGTCGACGGGTACACCGTCGTCGGCGGCGGCGACTCCGTGCGCGCGATCTCGGAGCTCGGGCTCGACGACGACGTCTCGTGGGTCTCGACCGGCGGAGGCGCCTCGCTCGAGCTGCTCGAGGGCAAGGAGCTGCCGGGAGTCGCCGCGATCCCGCGGGGCGACGAGGAGCCTCCGACGTAGGATCCGCTGATGCTCGTCGCGGCGAACTGGAAGATGTTCAAGGGGCCGGCCGAGGCCGACGAGTTCCTCGACGCGTTCGAGCCGCCCACCGGCGTCGAGGTCGTCATCTGCCCGTCGTTTGCGGCGCTTGCCGCCGCGGTAGGAAAGGGCGTGCCGGTGTACGCGCAGAACGTCCACTGGGCCTCCGAGGGGGCCTTCACGGGGGAGGTGTCCGCGGGCATGCTCCTCGAGCTGGGCGTGGAGGGCGCGATCGTCGGGCACTCAGAGCGGCGACAGCACTTCGGCGAGACCGACGACACCGTGCGACTTCGCTGCGAGGCCGCGCTCGCCGCCGGCCTGCGCGTGATCGCCTGCGTGGGGGAGACGGATGCCGAGCGCGAGGCCGGGGAGACGGACAGCGTCCTCCGCAGGCAGGTCGCGGCGATCCCGCGTCACGACGCGCTCGTGATCGCCTACGAGCCGGTCTGGGCGATCGGCACGGGCAAGACTGCGACACCCGAGCTCGCCCGCGCCGCCCACGAGCTGATCAAGGAGCTCCACCCGACGCGCGTCCTCTACGGCGGCTCGGTGAAGCCGGAGAACGCCGTCGAGCTGATGCAGCAGCCGGCCGTCGACGGCGCGCTGGTGGGCGGCGCCTCGCTCGAGCCGGCGCCGTTCGCGGCGATCTGCCGCGCAGCCGCCGCCCTGTGAACCGGGCGGGCCTGCCGCTCGTCACGCTCGTGGTCCTCGACGGCTGGGGTCTGGCGCCGCCCGGGCCGGGAAACGCCGTCGACCTCGCGCACACGCCGGTCTTCGACGACCTCGCGGGCCGCTTCCCCTCGACGCAGCTCGCGGCCTCCGGCGCCGCCGTCGGCCTTCCGGACGGCCAGATGGGGAACTCCGAGGTGGGTCACCTGACGATCGGCTCGGGGAGGATCCTCTACCAGGACCTCGTGCGCGTCACCCGCGCGATCGAGGACGGCTCGTTCTTCGAGAGCGAGGCGCTCGTCGACGTCTTCCGGCGGACCCGCGCGCGGCACGGAGAGGTCCACCTGCTCGGGCTGGTCTCCTCCGGCGGCGTTCACTCCCACATCGACCACCTGCGCGCGCTGCTCGAGCTCGGCGAGCGAGAGGGAATGGGCGAGCGGACGTGGGTGCACGCCTTCACGGACGGCAGGGACGTCGCGCCCGACGCGTCGGTGATCGACCTGCCGACGCTGCCCGTCGAGCGCATCGCGACCGTGACCGGCCGCTACTACGCGATGGATCGCGACAACCGCTGGGAGCGGACCGAGCGGGCGCTGGCCGCGATCCTCGAACGGGTCGGCGAGGAGGCCGACGATCCCGTCGAGCCGATCCGGGAGAGCTACTCCCGCGGCATCACGGACGAGTTCCTCGAGCCGATCGTCCTGCGCGGCCGACCGCGGCTCGACCCGACGCGCGACGCCGCCATCGTCTTCAACTTCCGGCCCGACCGGGTGCGCCAGCTCACCGAGCGGCTGCTCGAGGCGGAGGTCGACGTCGTCACGATGACCCGCTACCGCGACGACTTCGAGTGCCCCGCCGTCTTTCCCGAGCAGGTCGTGTCGGACACCCTCGCCGAGGTCGTCTCCACGGCGGGGCTCCGGCAGCTCCACGCGGCCGAGACGGAGAAGTACGCGCACGTGACGTACTTCCTGAACGGCGGTGTCGAGGAGCCGTGGCCGGGCGAGAAGCGGATCCTGGTGCCCTCGCCGCGCGACGTGCCGAGCTACGACCTCGCGCCCGAGATGTCCGCCGTGAAGGTCGCCGCGCAGGTCGCGGCAGCGCTCGAGGACGGCTACGAGCTCTGCGTCGTCAACTTCGCGAACCCGGACATGGTGGGGCACACCGGCGTCGTGCCGGCGGTGGTCCGCGCCGTCGAGACGGTCGACGCGTGCCTGGGCGTCGTTGTCGCGGCCACCACCCGGCGGGGCGGCGTCAGCCTCGTGACCGCCGACCACGGCAACGCCGAGAAGTTGCTCGAGGACGACGGGATCAACCCGCATACGGCGCACACGACGAATCCGGTGCCGCTGATCGTGACACGGTCGGGTGTCTCTGTGGTGAACGGCGGAGGCCTCTCGGACCTCGCGCCCACGGTGCTCGACCTGCTCGGCCTCGATCAACCCGAGGCGATGACGGGCTCGTCGCTGATCGGGGATCGGTGACACGCCACGAACTCGTAAATTGTTCGTGAATCCGGAGCCTTCCACGGTATGCTCGCGGCGCCTTGGCGCTGACGCAGCCCGATCACGGTGTGCTACGCAAGGCCCAACGCGGCGATGAGCGTGCTTTCTCCCTCATCGTGCGGGCGTACGAGCAGCCCGTCTACAACTACGTCCTGCGCCTCGTCGGCGATCGCAGCCTCGCCGAGGACCTGACGCAGGAGGTCTTCCTCCGCGTCTACCAGGGTCTCCCGGGCTTCTCCGACCGCTCGCGGTTCACGACCTGGCTCTTCCAGGTGACGAAGAACCGCGTGCTCGACGAGCTCCGGGCGCTCGAGCGCCGCCCGCGCGCGGTCGTCGCGCTCGACGACATCCCGCCGCTCGAGGCCGTCGACCAGCCCCTCGAGCGCACGGAGACGATCGACGCGGTGTGGCGGGCCGTCGAGGCCCTCACCGTCGACCTGAAGATGGCGCTCCTGCTCCGGGACGTGGTGGGGCTCTCCTACACGGAGATCGGCGACTCGCTGGAGATCACCCTCGCGACGGTGAAGTGGCGGATCTACAAGGCTCGAGAGGAAGTCGCGACCGCGCTGGCGCGGGACGGCATCACCGCGAGCACCGCGACGAACACCCGCGCCCGCGCCGTAGCCGTAGCGACCGAGTAGCCCGCGCCAGCGCTCGCGGGCGAACGCGGGCCGTACGATGCCGCGGTGACGAGTCACGATCCGATCGCGTCGCTCACCCGTGCCGTGAGCGAGTCCGTGGGCACGGACGCCGAGCTCGACCGCCCCTCGGAGCCGCAGCACGGCGACTACGCGACGAACGTCGCGCTCCGCCTCGCGGGCGCGCGCCGGCAGCCGCCGCGGGAGGTCGCCGAGGAGCTGGCAGGCGCGCTCCGGGCGCAGGCGGGGATCGGCGCCGTCGACGTCGCGGGGCCGGGCTTCCTCAATCTGACAGTCGACGACACCTGGCTCGCCGGAGGCCTCGCGACGGTGCTCGCCGCCGGGAGGTCGTTCGGCGCCGGGTCCGCAGCGACGCGAGAGCGCATCCAGGTCGAGCTCGTCTCGGCCAACCCGACCGGGCCGATCACCGTCGCCTCGGCGAGGAACGGCGCGTACGGCGATGCGGTCGCGCGGCTCCTCTCGTTTGCGGGCCACGAGGTCGAGCGCGAGTACTACTACAACGACGCCGGCGCGCAGATGGACCTCTTCCGCGAGTCGGTCGAGGCGGCGCGGCGCGGCGCGGCAACGCCCGAGGGCGGCTACCAGGGCGCCTACGTCGCGGAGCTCGCACGGGTCGAAGGCGACCCCGTGCCGCGCATGCTCGAGGAGATCGAGCGGTCGCTCGAGCGGTTCCGGATCCACTTCGACACCTTCGAACGGCAGAGCGTCGTCGAGGCCGAGGCTCCCGAGGCGATCGAGCTGCTCGACACCTACGAGGCCGACGGCGCCGTGTGGGCGCGGACGAGCGCCCACGGCGACGACAAGGATCGCGTCGTCGTCCGCTCGAACGGCGAGCCGACGTACTTCGCGTTCGACGCTGCCTACATCCGGCGCAAGTACGCGCGCGGCTTCGACCGGCTCGTCTACGTCCTCGGCGCCGATCATCACGGCTACGTCGCCCGGCTGCAGGCGCTCGCCGAGATGCTCGGGCACCCGCGCGAGTCGATCGAGGTGCTCGTCTACCAGCTCGTGAACCTCACCCGCGGCGGCGAGGCGGCGCGGATGTCGAAGCGGCGCGGCGACGTGGTCTTCCTCGAGGAGTTCCTCGACGAGATCGGGATCGACGCCGCGCGCTGGTACCTCCTCTCGCGCGGACACGACCAGACGATCGAGATCGACGTCGACCTCGCGGCCGAGCGGAGCCAGAAGAACCCCGTCTACTACGTCCAGTACGCGCATGCCCGGATCGCCGGCGTCCTGCGCAACGCGGACGGGGCGCTCCCCGATCCGCGGCCCGCCGTCCCGCTCGCCGGCGAGGAGCGCGAGCTCGTGAAGCGGCTGCTCGAGCTGCCCGAGGTCGTCCGCGAAGCCACCGCGCGTCGCGCGCCGCACGCGATCCCGACCTATGCGATCCGCGTCGCGGACGACTTCCACCGCTTCTACCACGAGCACAAGGTGCTGGGCTCCGAGGCGGAGAGCTTCCGACTCGCGCTCTGCACGGCGACGCAAAGCGTCGTCGCGATCTGCCTCGACCTGCTCGGGATCGAGGCGCCCGAGCGGATGTGACCGACCGTTGGTGTCCGACTTGAAGTCGGACACCTGACCCATGCGCTGGAACCTCGCGCTGGCAGCGCTCGCGGCCTCGTGGGGCTTCATCGCGGTGCTTGCGGCATCGGTCGAGCTCGGCGCGGAGGCGCTCGCCTTCTGGCGGCTCGCGCTCGCGGCGGCGACGCTCGGCGTCGTCGCGCTCGTCACCCGGCGGATCGGCATCCTCCATCCGCGCGGCCGCCTGGGGGCGCTCGCGCTGCTCGGGGTCGTCCAGGGCGCTCACTGGCTCCTCTTCTTCGAGGCCGTCGAGCACGGCTCGGTCGCACTGGCCGTGCTGACCTTCTACGCCGCGCCACTCCTGATCGCCCTGGCAGCGCCGTTCGTGCTCGGCGAGCGGACGAGCTGGGTGGTGCTCGGCGCCTGTCTCGTCGGCGCGCTCGGGATCGTCGCGATCGCGCTCGACGGAGGCGAGGACGGCGCGGTGTCGCTCGCGGCGATCGCGGCCGGGCTCGGCTCGGCCGCGACGTACGCCGTGCTCGTGCTCCTCTCGAAGCGGCTCCTGAGCGAGGCGATCCCGCCGCTGACGGTCGCGTTCTGGGACTGCCTCGTCGGCGCGGTCGCCGTCGCGCCGGCGCTCCTCCTCGCGGCGCGCGTCGTGCCCGAGGGCGCGGGGGAGTGGGCCGCCGTGCTCGCGCTCGGCATCGTCTTCACCGGCGCCTCGACCCTCGTCTACGCGCTGCTCCTCCGGCACGTCACCGCCCAGACCGCCGGTGTCCTGACGTTCCTCGAGCCTGTCGCCGGCGTGCTGCTCGCCTGGGCGATCCTCGAGCAGCGACCGGGCGCGGTCACGCTCGTCGGCGGCGCGCTCGTCGTCGCCGCCGGCGTCGCGGTGGTTCTCCTCGAGCCCGCCGAGGCGGGGATCGCTGACGTCCCGGCAGGGGTAGGATCCGGCCCGTCATGAGCGCCGACCCTGCTCGCACGCCCCCTGACAGGAACCTCGCGCTCGAGCTCGTCAGGGTTACCGAGGCGGCGGCGATGGGCGCCGCGCGGTGGATCGGCAGGGGCGACAAGAACGCCGCCGACCAGGCCGCCGTGGACCTCATGCGGCTGATGGTGAACACCGTCTCGATGCGCGGCGTGGTCGTCATCGGCGAGGGCGAGAAGGACGAGGCGCCGATGCTCTACAACGGCGAGGAGGTCGGCGACGGGACGGGACCGCCGGTCGACGTCGCGGTGGACCCGCTCGAGGGCACGCGCCTGACGGCGCTCGGGATGCCGAACGCGATCTCGGTGATCGCCGTCGCCGAGCGAGGGACGATGTTCGATCCGGGCGCTGCGCTCTACATGGACAAGATCGCGGTCGGTCGAGACGCGGCCGACGCGATCTCGATCGAGGCGTCGCCGACCGACAACGTTCGGGCAGTCGCCGAGGCGAAGGGGATGCAGGTCAACGACGTCACGGTCATCGTGCTCGAGCGCGACCGCCACGACGACCTCATCGCCGAGCTGCGGGAGGCAGGCGCCCGCGTGAACCTCATCCGCGACGGTGACGTCGCCCCGTCGATCGCCGCTGCGCAGGGACTGCGGGGCATCGACATGCTGATGGGCGTCGGGGGAACGCCGGAAGGCGTGATCTCGGCTGCCGCGATCAAGTGCCTCGGCGGGGCGCTCCAGGGCAAGCTCTGGCCGCGCTCGGACGAGGAGCGTCGCGAGCTCGTCGAGACGGGCTTCGACGTCGACCGCGTGCTCACGCACGACGACCTCGTCCGTGGCGACGACGTCTTCGTGGCGGCGACCGGGGTCACGGGCGGCGTGTTCCTGCAGGGCGTGCGGGCGGGCGCAGACGGCGTCGAGACCGAATCGCTCGTGATGCGCTCCCGCTCGGGCACCTTCCGCCGGATCGCGGCATACCACCCATCGGAGAAGATCAGGCAGTTGCGGAGAGAAGGAGAACGCTGATGGGCTGGCAGGAGCTGTACGACACCGCGGCGCGCATCGTCGCCGACGACAAGGGCATCCTCGCGGCCGACGAGAGCACCGGCACCATCGAGAAGCGCTTCGGCACGATCGACGTCGAGTCGACCGAGGAGACCAGGCGGGCCTACCGCGACCTATTGCTCACGACCGCGGGCATGGAAGAGTTCATCGGCGGCGTGATCCTGTACGACGAGACGATCCGCCAGTCCGCCGACGACGGGACGCCGTTCGCCGAGCTGCTCGCTTCCAGGGGCGTCGTGCCCGGGATCAAGGTCGACACCGGGGCACACCCGATGGCGGGGTTCCCCGGCGAGAAGGTGACCGAGGGCCTGGACGGCCTCCGTGGCAGGCTCGAGGAGTACCACGGGCTCGGCGCGCGGTTCGCGAAGTGGCGCGCCGTGATCACGATCGGGGCCGGGATCCCCACCGATGCGTGCATCCGCGCGAACGCCCACGCGCTCGCCCGGTACGCGGCGCTGTGCCAGGAGGCGGGTCTCGTGCCGATCGTCGAGCCCGAGGTGCTGATGGACGCCGACAACACGATCGAGGTCTGCGACGACGTCACCGGGCGCACGCTCCGCGCAGTCTTCGCGGAGCTCTACGAGCAGGACGTCCACCTCCGCGGGACGCTGCTGAAGCCGAACATGGTGATCGCCGGCAAGGGCAGCTCCTCGCAGGCGACCCCGGGGACGGTGGCCCGGATGACCGTGCACAACTTCCTCCGGCACGTGCCGGCGCTCGTGCCGGGCATCGTCTTCCTCTCGGGCGGGCAGTCGGAGGTCGAGGCGACGGAGAACCTGAACGCGATCAACGGGCTCGGAGGACCCTGGCCGCTCTCGTTCTCGTACGGGCGTGCGCTACAGGCGTCGGCGCTCGAGGCGTGGCGCGGCCGACCCGAGAACGTCGACGTGGCGCAGCGCGCATTCCTGCAACGCGCGCGGATGAACGCCCTCGCCGTGGCGGGCGATTGGAGCATCGAGGTCGAGCAGGCAGTCCCTGCCTAGGCGCATGCGGTTCCGGATGCTCGGCGGCGGGCTCGTCCTTCCGTTGTTGGCACTGGGCGCCGGCGGCGTGGCGGCCGCGCCGGGGACGGCCCAGCGCGTCACGGTGTTCGGCGACTCTGCGGCGACGGCGGTCGCCTACGACCCCGAGGCGAAGCGGATCCTCGGGCGGGGAATCGATCTGCGGCTGGAGGTCGCCGCCTGCCGGCGACTCGGTGACCTCAGCTGCCCGTACGACGGCGAGCGGCCGCCGAACGTGATCGAGCGCGCGACGACGCTCGGGAGCGAGCTCGGTCGCGTCGTCGTCGTGATGGTCGGCTACAACGACTACGAGAGCCGCTACGCCCTGAACATCGAGAAGGCGCTCGCCGCCTTCCGCGCCGCCGGTGTCGAGCGCGTGCTGTGGGCGACCCTGCGGGCCGAGCGCCAGGGGTACCTGACGATGAACGCGGCGATCCTCGAGGCGGCTGCCCGCTCGCCGGCGATGACGGTGCTCGACTGGAACGAGCTCTCGCGCGGGCGTCCCGACTGGATCCAGGGTGACGGCATCCACCTGACGGCGCTGGGCGCGCAGGCCATGGCCCGCATGGTCTCCGATGCCCTCACCGGTCTGGGGATCGCGCCGCGCGTCGTGTCGCGGATCTCGGTCGCGACGCCTGCCCTGCCGCGCGCACGGGTCAACCGTCCCTTCGCTGCTCGCCTTCGAGCCACCGGGGGCAGCGTCCCGTATCGCTGGTCGCTCGTGGGCGGGAGCCTGCCGCGCGGCGTGCGTCTGTCGACCGGCGGCCGGGTCAGCGGCATCCCGACACGAGCCGGAATGTTCCGGCTCGTGGTCAGGGTCGTCGATCGCGCTGGTGCGGCGGGCGTGCGTACGCTCGCGCTCCGGATCGGCGCGTGAGCGAGTCGCGTCCGGGTCGGCGAGCCGGCAGTTCGTGGAGAGCTACACGACCGAGTCGCAGCGGCGGCTCGCGAGCCCAGCGCCGACGCGGCTCCGAGGGGTGGAGGTCCCGCGCCGTGCTGGGACCGGAGCCGCCTGCGTCTGACGTTACCGGGCGGCCGGATCGGTAAACGCGCTCCGGTGGGGCGCGGAGGACAGCTTGCATTTGCGCCGCACATCCCCGAGTATCGCGCCCGAGGGGGAGCCGCGGGCGACGTCTTCCCTGCGGCAGCTGCGTCCCGGGGCTTTCCCCGATTCCCGCCCTGGGGCGGTGGCAGAAGCCCTGGGGTGCCCGCGGCTTCACCCTCTGGGGCGTCGCCGTCGGCCCGCAGACGTGGCCTAGGCTCTTCGCTAGGCGGTCTTCGGCCACGGGATACCGGCAGGCGGTCGCTTCGTCTGAGGCTTCCCATCCCGAGGCCATTCCTTCGCCCACTTCCGGCCGATGACGCTCTCCAAGGTGACTGAGCCGCTTTGTTGGGGCGCGTCGCGAAAGGCGAACGGTTCGCGTCCTTCGATGATTGCCAGGCAGTCGTTGCAGAACGCGATCGGCCAGTGGACTTCGGAAACACGTGCATAGGCAAAGACTTCTTGCAACGAGGCGTGGGCGCACGTTCCGGGGTGGGGATGAGCGCCGGTCGGCGGTCGATTCAGCTTGATCGAGTCGACGAGGCTGCCGCCGCGCATGTACGTGTACCCCTGCGGTCGCGAGTCGATGTAGACGTCGACGTACTGGTCGTCCATGCGGCAAACGGTAGGTGATGTGGGGTTGCGGTCAATAGTTGTCCGTCCGTTCAGGGAGATCGTTCGAGCGGCGCACAAGTGGAGCCGTTAGAGGCGCTGCCGTAGAGAAGTCCGACGTAGGGGGGTTGTCTCCATGGAGGGTGGGGTATGCAGCCACGGCTAAGTACCGCGAGCGAGGGAGTCGGGATGCCGAATGACGAGCGCGACGAGAAGGTCTTGAACGACTTGAGCCAGGACGCGGACGATCTGGAGGCTGCGGCCGAGGGTCGTGCAAAAGGCGAGCTGGGCGAGTCAGTGGTCGAGCGCGTGTCCGACGCTGTCGAGGAGCTGATCCCCGGCGACAGTGATCATGATGGCCACTGAGTAGCGCGATTCGCCTGGCACCACTCGAGCAGTGAGAGTGAGTGGCAGGGCATTCGGGTATGTCAGTCGCGTCTCTCCGCACCAACCTCATCTGCACACCAACAAGGAGCAAACGCGGGATGGCTGACACGCGAAGTAGTGGAATGCTTGGCGGAATCGGGATCGGTGGGCTGCTCGTGATTCTCGGGATCGTCCTGGCGATCTTCTGGAGCGTCTGGATCGGCGTGATCGTGGCGCTTGTGGGGCTTGTCGCGTTCGGCGGATTCGTACGCGGCCGCTGGTACTAGCCAGGCCGGGAGACCACCAACCTGTTCCAGGCGGCAACGCGCCTTGGCCCCCTATGCAGAAGTCCCTGCTCAGAGGGGCTTCTGGCTTGTCCCCTTGAAGAGGGCGATGGGGCTCGAACCCACGCCCCTCAGTTGCGAACCTGTTCCCAACACGCCGACGCTCCGCGACCGTCGACCTAGAACGCCTGCATCCATGCGGCCTTCCTGGGATTCTCTGCTCCGAGGCAGCACGGCTACGAGGCCGTCCTCCGAATCGTTGGGGCCACTATTGGGCAACGGCATGGGAGGAACGAACCGATGGCAGTTGCCTGACCGTAGCGGCGGGCTCGTACGGTCAGGCGTTGTTAGCGAGCCTGGATGGGAAGCGCCCGCCGCTTCACTGGGTCATGCCTGCGCTCGCCTGGTCGTTCGCCAGCCCTTGCGACCAGCCCCACTTGATCGCGTTCGGCTCGGTCAGGTTGCGAAGCTGGTTCATCATCCCGACGTGGGTCGCAGCTGCGGGAAGTTGCCTGAGGTAGACGAGAGGGTCTTCTTCCACGTGATAGGCGGGCTCGGAGGCACCGGCGCCGACGGTGACGACGAGCGACAGCGCCGTGATCGTGAGCGCTACTCCGGTCTTGGCGGAGAGCTTCATAACGTGTCTCCCTTCGAGATCAGCTGGGGTTTAACGTGCCCCTCGACGCTATGGGCGCACGGCTGACCCGTCGCTCGCCCGCGCTACAGATGCTCTGTCAAACCCGCGACACTCGAGTTGTCGCCCGGAAAGCGGAGCCGTCCTCCACCTCGCGGCCAGCCTGCGCGAAGCCGAGCTCGTCGACACCGCCCAAGAACTCGAAGGCGCTTAGGCCAGGCGCGAGGTCTCGCCTAGCCGTTTGCCCACGGCCACAACCGGCAAGGACACGGCGGCGGCTCGGGGCCCTGGATGCCGCAACCCTGTCCGGAGCTGACGGCAGTTCACGGTCGGGGGCGGGGTTCCCGAGCCGCCAGGCTGATTCAAGTCGTTCGGTCGGGAATGACCCATTCGTGTCAGCTACGGCCCCGTCGCCCGGCCCTACCCTGGCCGATGCGAGCCCGGCTGCCTGAGGAGGGGGTTGAGGCGGCACCCCTGCGTAGGCGGGGGCCTGCGCGGGCTCGCGTTCCTGCGCGAGAGACTCGACCCCCCCGGCGGGTCTCTCGCGCAGCCGCTCTCAGCGGCCAGCGCAGCGCCTCATTCCCTCGCCCTGACATGCCGGGAATAGACCCAATCGTGTCCTACCGGGCGAGAGGAGGCGAGGGCAGGCTGGAGGGGTCAGGCGATCACCGTCGATTGCCTCAAATATCGAAGGGAACTCATGCGCAAGCTCATCATCCTCGCCGCCTCTGTCATGGCACTCGCAGTTCCGACCGCCGCCCTCGCCAGCGTCGCCGTCGACGCCAACGGCGTCGGCTCCGTCGGCAAGGGCGACGTGCAGAGCGCCCTCGGCCTCAACGACGCCGCGCATGCAGGACCTGTTCACAGAAGGACGGCATCAAGTTCACCGCCAGCGTCGACCGGGTCATCGCCGACTACGAGATGTCCTGCGGCCCCGCCAACACTGGCGCGACGATGCACCGCATCATCACCCAGCCCGCGACGATGGTGATCGAGGCCAAGGCGAACACCAACAAGGCCGGCAAGCTCACCAGCGGCTGGGACCTGACCGGCAAGCTCACCGGCGAGGTGCTCAGCGTCGGGAACGCCACGATGGCCGAGACCTCCTGCCCGGCAGGCTCCTTCCCCTGGATGCCCGTCAGCACCACCCAGTACGTCAAGGGGATCACCGGCGACCTGCAGGTCAACGGCATCTCGCTGCCGAACACGCCGGTCGGCTAGGTACTAGACAACGACCCAACCCCCCACGACAGCAGCGCCCCTCGGGCTTCCGCAGCGGGGGGCGCTAGTCGTTTCGCCACGCGTGGTGGGGCTTGGCGCCTGACCTCTTGCTCGTGCCGGCCGAGCTCGCACCTGCTGCTCCTAGCCGGGAAGGAACGGCTCGAAGCGGCCGGTCCGGCCGGCCTCGAGCCGCGCCCGGTTCCGCGCCGCCCACCTGCACCCGAGCGGCGACGCATCGCGACTCTTCCGATCGAGGACGGCGAGGAGCCGCAATCCCGCATGAACCCTGAAGGAACCTAGCTGAGGCGCGGGCTAGCGCCCGCCGATTCGCGCCTATCCTCACGCGCGTTCCGCTTTCAGTCACCCGGAGGGGGAAGAGTGAGCAAACGTTGGAGATCGTGCTGGGCGTGGTGGGCCTGGTCGTCGTCCTCGCCATCTGGGGCGGCTCGCAAGAGACGCCGACCAAGCGCAGCACTGTCAACAACTCGACCCCGGTCACGTCGCTGTCGGGCTCGGGGAGCGACGACTCATACTCGTCGTCGTCCTCGTCGTATGAATCGTCCGGGGAGACGAACGCCCGCGAGAAAGGCGAGTCGTACCTCCGCTACACCGCCTTCTCGCGCGAGGGGCTGATCGACCAATTGGAGTACGAAGGCTTCACGACCGCCGAGGCCACCTACGCGGTGGACGCGATCACCGTGGACTGGAACGAGCAGGCAGCGCTCAAGGCCGCGAGCTACCTCGACCACCAGAGCTTCTCGCGCTCCGGGCTACAGGAGCAACTGGAGTACGAGGGCTTCACCCCGGCACAGGCCGCTCACGGCGTGAGCGTGGCATACTGATGCGGCCGTTGCTCGCGTCGTCCTGCTCGTCGTGGTCGCGCTCGCGCCGAGTGCGGAGGCGGCGAAGAAGCCGTCTGTGATCACCACGATCAAGATCGTGGAGCCAAAGCCGCTCTACAACGATGAGCTGGCGGTGACGGTCAGCTTTGTGGCGAAGCGCCCAGCCAAGCCGGGGTTCCACTACGTCGTCTCGATGTTCATCTACGGCAAGGAGCCGCTGCTCTCGTGCTCGGACATCCTCAACTCCTCGGACCCCGACTTCGGCGGCAACCCGAGGCGGAAGATGAAGCGGGCGGGCTGGCACAAGGTCACGCTGTTCGGCAAGACACAGGCGGGGATCCCCAACTCGATCTACCTTTGCCGAGGAAAGGGGTATGTCTTCGTGATGGAGGAGAAGATCGGCAACAGCAAGGTGGCCGACATTCGCGGCAGCCTGGAGATGCGGGTGGCCGAGGCACCTTGACGAAGCTCCCACGCGCGTGGGGCGGGGTGTGCGACGAGGGGGCCTGCGGGCCCCTTCGTCGTTCAACGAGAGAGGGCCCGGACTCACTTCGGGGGGCCCTCACGCGACTCGTCGGCTACAACCGGCCCTCGCGTTCGAGCCCGTTCGAGCCGTCGTCTATCGCGGCCTGTTCGCTGGCTGCGAACCCGAGCGGGTCGTTGGGCTCCGGCCAGGAAAACTTGCCTCGGTGCTAGGGCTTGGCTTCTCGCCTCGCTTGAAGCTCGTCCGCGATCCCTTGAATCTCGCGCGCGATCTCGGAAAGCTCGAGCGGATCGTCGGTCTCCATGGCTGCGAAGGCAGGTGCCTTGCCCCATCCACGGTCAAGCAGCTCCCTCCACGCTGCAATGCGGTCCGCGGGGCGCTTCGCTGTATCGAGCAATCTCCAGAAGGCCACGGGCAGCCTCCTCCGGCGAGCCCGTGGCGTCCCTGAACGCCCGTGCGAGTCCTTTGGGGCGTCCTCCGGGGTTGCCGCTTTGGCCGGGTTTGAAGCCGTTGCCGGTGATGCCGCCGGGTCGGGTTGTTTCTTTGTTGTTTTCAGCGGTGCTCATGTGGTCGAGTATTGCGAGGGATGCGGTCGACGCGGGGCTTCGCGAGGCCGTCAGGGGAGAGCACGCTTGCGCACGAGGGAAGGGAACCGACTGCGACGGCGCGGCGTGCATCCGAACGGCAGTCGGCGGCGATCACAGAGTTCCAACCCGGCT
Source organism: uncultured Actinomycetes bacterium (assembly GCA_963791895.1). Taxonomy (GTDB): domain Bacteria; phylum Actinomycetota; class Thermoleophilia; order Gaiellales; family Gaiellaceae; genus Gaiella. The sequence goes on along the minus strand of CAWBTY010000017.1, from coordinate 19,953 downwards.
AGCCTCCGGTCATGACGACGGATCTTCCTGAGCTCGAGCGCCGGCTCTGGGCTGCGGCCGATCAGCTCCGCGCCAACTCGAGCCTGACGCCCGCGGAGTACCGCGGCCCGGTGTCCAGCTCATGCGTCGGCAGCGCCTCATTCCGGAGTGCTCCGGTCCAATTGAAAGCGAGATGATCGATGCCCACCACGAAACGACTAGCTTCGGGATGATCATTGAGCAATTCGCGCAGGCTTCGTTGCCCACCTACCAGGTTTGCATAATCGGAAGCGGGCCGGCTGGGTTGACCGTCGCGCGCGAGCTGCACGGCGCGAGAAAGGAAATCAGTTTGTGCGTGCTGGAAAGTGGAAAGCGCGCGCCCAGCGCGTTCGCCGCGGGGTTGCGGGAGGTGGAAAGCGAAGGAATCAAGATCAGGCTAGCATCTCGGGAACGCATCTTCGGTGGGTCGTCTACTACCTGGGCAGGGACCAGCAGCCCACTCGATCCGATCGATCTCAGGAAGCGGCCCTGGGTGCGTGATTCGGGCTGGCCCGTCACCTGGAACGATCTGCTTCCCTTCTACGGTGCGGCGGCCGAGCGCTTCGCGTTTCCCGAGCCCAACCTGTTCGAGACCGGCCGATGGGAGAGCGTCAAAGCGCGGGACCGTTTCCAGCACCGCTGGAGCGATCTGGATGAGAAAGTCTTCTCTACAACCGAGCGACCCGTAAATTTCGCGAGGGAGTTCGGAGAAATATTCGAGAACGAGGGTATCGATTTGCTTCTCGACGCGACGGTGCTTCGCCTGGAGGGCGAGGCGACGAGCGGCGCGGTAACAAGAGCACTCGTGCGTTGCTCTTCCGGCGCGGAAATGCGAATTCATGCCCACCTGTTCGTTCTCGCCGCGGGCGGGATCGAGAATGCACGCTTACTGCTGCTTTCGAGATTCGCGTGCCGGCGTGGTCTCGGCAATGAACACGATCAAGTTGGACGCTATTTGATGAACCACCCAAAGGAAACTCTCGGCACGATCCAGCTCCGCCGTCCCCTGCGCCGCTGGTCTGCATATCTCGGCTACTCGTGCGAGGGTTTTTCGGGCTACCTCGCGTTGCGTCTGCGCGATTCGGTGCAAGAGGAGCATGGTCTGCTGAACGCCCACCTGCGCTTACAGCCGGCGCTCGAGTCGGGATGGTGGCGCGGGGCGTCCGGTCTTCGGCGAAAGGCGTCCCGTTTGCACAGCGTCGCGACGCGCAATTTCCTCGAGATGGAGCCGGAGGCGGAGAACCGCGTGATGCTGTCAGTCCGTAGGGACGCTCTGGGCCAGCCCTTGGCGAGAGTACGCCATCGTGTGAGTGCGCTCGGGCGTCGCACGCTCGAGGTTCTCCACCGGACGTTGGAGGCGGAGATCGCGCGCGCGGGTTGGGGACGGTTCATCACCGGCGTTCACAAGAATCTGGAGCCGTGGCCGATCATCGTGGATGCGTCCCACCATATGGGGGCGACACGCATGGGTGTCGACGCGCTCACGTCGGTCGTGAATCGTGACTGCCGCCTGCATTCCTGCCCGAACGTTTACTTGGCCGGTGCCTCGGTCTTCCCCACGAGCGGAAGCGCCAACCCGACCTATACTATCGTCGCCCTGGCCATTCGTCTCGCTGCCCATCTGTGTGATCAATTGACGTCCGCCATGAGATGAGCGCGCTCTGGTACCGACTCCAGCGGTTCAGCTTCACAAGAGAGAAAATTTCGCAGAAGAATCTCCGCCGGCTCACACGCGAAAACGCTTCGCAGAAGCCGACGCTCATCGTTCATCCTGAAGCAGGCTTGAGTGACTTTCCTCATCGTTTCATCGTCTCGAAGCGCCGCGAAGACGCGCCAGACCTATTGGTCGATTCGCAGTATCACGGTCTCTCTGCCATCGAGTCCGAAAGCTATTCCCTGATCGTCTGCATGGGGTTACTCGAACACATCGCCGAACCCCAGCGACTCGTGGACGAGTTGCATCGTATTCTAAAAGAAGGTGGTAAGGTGATCATCTCGTGCAGCGCCTGCTTTTCATTCCACGAGAGCCCAGAAGATTACTTTCACTACACGCCTTACGGCTTGCGTCTTCTCTTCGAGAAGTGGGACCACTTCGAAGTGCTGCGCGGTTCTTGCGGACCCTTCGAGACCATCGGTATTCTTTTGCAACGCATCATGATCCAATGTGACGTGGTGCCGTTCCTCCGCCCGCTGGTCGAAGTCGCGTATCACCTCGTTCCTCACCTGGATCGCTTCGTCATTCGCCAGTATGGCCAGTCTGAGACGCGTGAGCCGCAGTATCTCATCGACTCGATGATGCCTTCCAATCTGCAGGCCGTGGTGGTGAAGTAAGAGCCATTTTTCTGGACGCCGGCACTGCTCCCGGCTCGGCCGGTCGATCGTCGGGAGGGAGGATGTGCAGAGCCTCGCCACGCAGCGCCACCTCCAGGTACTCGTACCCGCCGCATTCGTCGCGGACTGTTTTTGCGAGTCCTTTGGGGCGTCCTCCTGGGTTGCCGCTTTGGCCGCGTTTGAAGCCGTTGCCGGTGATGCCGCCGGGTCGTGTTGTTTCTTTGTTGTTTTCAGCGACGTTCATGCGGTGGAGTATGGCGAGTGGTGTGGTCGACGCAGGGCAGGCGAGGATCCGTACTGGGGAACACGCTCGTAGCCCACGGTTTCCTGCTCGGCTTGACCCACTCGTGTCCTAGCTGGATGGGCGAGAGGCCCCCGCCTACGCAGGGTGCCGCCTCCCCACCCTCAGGCAGCCCGGACTCGCGCCGCAACGTCCGATGCACCCCGCCATACCCGCGCTGACCCGTGGTCGGCTTCATCGAACCAGACTCATCCGGAGAGAGAGAGAAAGCGACTCTTACTGGGGTCACACGGGCAGTTGTCACCTCAAAAACGCGTGTGGGTACAGGGTACGCGGAATGGTGCTGTCTGGTTTGGGCAGTCAGCGCACCGGAGGACACGGCCCCGTGGAGCCCCAGCACGAACTTGCAACCTGTGTCACAACCTGAGAGGGTGCCCCGATTCGTTCTGCGGCGAAGGGGGAAGGGGTCGAATGTCACGGCGGCGGCTACGCTCGGTGAGCGCTGTTCGATCGATTCTGGCGGCAGTTGTGGTGGGAACGGTTGTTGTGTCGGTGGCAGCGGCCGCTCCTGGCGATGTGGTGCTGGTTTCGACGGACTCGAGCGGGGAGGCGTTGCTCGGAACCACCCAGCCCCACGACATTTCAGGTGACGGCACGAAGGTCACGTTCACCTACGCCAGCACGCTTTATCTGAAGGACGTGGGATCCGACGCCCAGACGGTGGTCTCGCGTGCGGGGCTGGATGGCCCGGTCGCAAACCGAAACGTCTTCGCGCCGACGTCGTCGAGCGATCTCGGCCTGGTCGCGTTCTCTACGGAGTCCAACAATCTGCATCCTGATGACAGTGCGCCGTTTCCGACCTGCCCTGGGCCGAATTTCGACCTGGCCAGGCTGGAATGCAATCGCCTGATGGACGTCTATGTGAAGAACACTGTGACCGGGGAGGTACTGCTGGCGTCGCGGAACGCGGCCGGAGTGAAGAGCGACCGAGGCGCTAGTGCGGCCGTACTATCGGAGGACGGCTCGACGATCGTGTTCTCGTCGCCGGGAACGAACATGGGGGCAGGATCGACCTGCACCCCCCCGTTCCTGCCGCCGCCCCCGCTCATCGGCGGATGGATGGAAACCTGCACGATCCACCTGTTCGCGCGTAACCCGAATCTCAACGCGGGACCTGTGACGATCATCGACAAGAACGCCAGTGGCGTTCTCGCGACCGTCGCGGGGAGCGTTTTCGCCAATCACAATCTCCTCGATGTTTCGGCAGACGGACGCTTTGTTGCTTTCTTGAGCAACGCGACGAACCTCCATCCGAACGACACGGAGTTCGACAACGACGTGTTCATCAAAGACGTTGTCGACGGCAGCGTGGAACTGGTAGGCGATGGCCTGACGTGGGCAAAACTGTCGGGGGACGGCCGGACGATCGCGACCATCGCCCAGGTTTCGGGAGTCTGGACGATCTCGGTGACGGATCTGGGGCCGGGCGAGACGGCAAGCGACGACGAGCTCGTTGCGACGGTTCCCGACGCAAACACTCCGTTGGACCTCTCCGCGGACGGCACGGTGCTGGTCTATCCAACGCAAGCGAGCTTGTCACCGCTGGACACAGACAGCTTCTTTGACGTGTACTGGCGTGACCTGGACACAGGCACGACCGAGTTGGTGAGCGCGACCGCGTCCTGCGAGAAGGCGACCAACAGTGTGTTCGACCTCTTTAGCATGACGGCAAGCGGGCGTGCGATCGCCGCCGACAACACGACGGTGCTCTTCAAGAGCAACGCATCAAACCTCGGCGTTGGGGACGGCTATGAGCAGGCGTATGTGAAGAGCGTCGCCTCATGCGGCCCGGTTGATGCGGATGGGGATGGGGTGCCCGATGGGTTGGATGTGCCGGGTGCTGCTGTCGCGTTCAGTGATGCGGCGCCGCCGGCGCTCGGGCAGGGCACCTTTGGTGTGATCACCGAGACGAACGGGCTGACGGTGAGCATGGAGGATGTGGTTCCGGGCGGTGTCGCGATCACGGCGTTGTGTCCGGGCGATGAGCCGGGTGATGCGCCCTCCTGCAGTGTCGAGCCAATCGAGGTGAACCGTGTGAGCTCGCGATGACGCTGTCGCTGGATCCGGGCGATTCAGTCACGGTTAGTTGCGGGAGCGACACGATCAACGCGGAGACGGGAGCCGTGACGGTCGATGACGGAGCGGCGACAATCACGATCCTGAACGGCGTCACGGCGACGCTCGACACGAACGGGACGGCGCGACCGTGGTGAGCGGCGTATCGGGTGGAACGGTGACGGTGAAGGTGAGCGGGGTGACAGCAACGGTAGCGGCGGAGCCGAGCAGCACCATCGCGACGCAGTAGCGAACGAGAGCTTTAGCCAGCCGGTCGACATGACCGGGATCAACATCGGCAAAGCCGAGAATGAGATACCGCTCAAATGGCGCGACCTGGACGCCCAAGGGAGACCGGTCACCGACATCGGTGTAGCGACCGCTGCGGTGAAGGCGAGCAATCGCTGCACGAGTGGCACCGCCGGCGACGAGATCGAGACATATGTCGCCGAGAACCAGTCGGCGCTCCAGAACATCGGGAACGGCAACTACCAGCTCGACTGGAAGACGACCAAGAGCTGGAGCAACAGCTGCAAGGAACTGGTGTTCAGCATCGACGGCGCGACCGACCTCGCGGCGAACACCGCTTGCAGTTCAAGTAAACGGAGCTTGCAGGAAGCACGACGGCGAGCGGCCACCGAGCAGCCCGCAACGAGCTGTCGGAGATCGACCGTGGAAGCGACGTAGAGCAGCTCGAGGTCGTTGAGCGAGCCGGTCGTACAACCGGCGCAGCCCGAATCTACCGGACATCTCGGGGGGCACCTGGGGAGCACAAATCGGGTAATCCCGTCAACCGCGACGCAGGCGAGCAAAATCACCAACCCGCCCAAACGAGACTCGAACGCCGCCCGACCTGCTAACCTCCCCTCCAGCCTTAGCAACGGCACTCGCGCATGCGGAGCAGACCTAGCATGAACGAGTCGGCACGAAACCTGAAAATAGATGTACGCAAGCTGCGGGTTTGCGCACCGAAAAGCACCCGCAACATCCGCTGTAGCAGCGGGGTATCGTGGAGCGTCTGCTGCATAAGCAGATGGTCGCCACGCCGTCAACACCGTGTTCAAGCGCTTTGTGTCCAGCGTGCTGGACGTAGGCAGGTATCGAGGCGGGATCGCGCATTACCGCTGTACGGCGATCTAAGCGTTCGGGCATAACCTGGCAAGCCGAGAGCTCGAAGAGCCTCAGAGGACCGCGCATCGTCGCCCAGATGCTGCTCTGAGCGACCTGTGGTGCCGATCTCGATCTGCCCCCGCACGAGACAAACACGAGCCACTCCGAAAAACGAGACAAACAGGAGAGAAATCCATAGCGGAGGTCACGGTCGATTGCCAGCCTAAGAAACGAAGATGTTGTGAGCCTGCTACATCATGGGTGCGGCACCGCCTGCTGCTTAGCCGCCCGCCGTCGGATCAATCGAGAACGGCCTTCGCCGATGCGAGATCGGTCGAGATCGCGAACTGATCGAGATAGATCACGCGTGTCCAAGACGCCTCACCGAAGAACGGTCCAGACCTTGTTGATGGACATCCACTTGTATCCATTGCGGTCGAAGCCGTTCTGATCCATGTAGTAACCCGCGATCGTCGTTCCAGTTGCTGCATAGCCCCACACGGTCGGGACGTCTGCAGATCGAGCGTCTACGTCCAGCCGCGATCGAGCCATTGCGCTGTGCCACAAGTGACACAGCCGGTTGAGCACGACGACGAGATCACTGCACGACAGCTCGAGCCAGACGCCGACAATCTACGCGAATCGGATCGCACGATGGTCGTGAAGTACGAGCCAGGGCGAATCAGTTGTTGAGCTCGTAGTCTGTGTCCCGGGAGTGAGGGTCGACGAGCCGATGTTCGGGAACGTGCCTTCCCCCGGAAACGAGACCTTACCGGTGAGCATCGCGAGCTGAAGGCTGTATCGCTCGGCGCAAAGCGCCAGCGTGGTGTCGCGAAGCCGTTGAACCCGAGCTGAGCGATCGCGGAGTTCGACTTGTACGTGGTCGCACCCTGCCAGTTCTTGGGGAAGTACCAGCCGAAGGAGAAGTAGTCCTTCTGCCCTGCGCGGTACGGCCAACGGTCGCTGCTCCACTGGTTGTCGGGGGCTGGCGCGCCACGCGTACCGGCCTCGGCCGCCTGCGTCCCGCCCGCCGGCAGTGTCAACCTCGCGAAGTACCTGCCCTTGAGCGGCCTCACCGAGTCGGCGAACTGCGAGTCCGACTCCAGCACCGACCAGCGAGAGGAGATCGAGATGCCACCATGCCACTGCGACAAGTCTCCCGTCTCGAAGTCAACAGCCACGACTCCCTGCGCGGCTCGCGCCGCTGACACGAGAGGAACGCTGCTTGCGATGACCTCAGCACGCCAAGATCCCCATGAGCGAAAGTCGACCGATGGCCAACCGCGTACGTTCCCAGCCCCCCCGACGACCACGTACGCGGTGCCGGCATACCGCGCCCTCACGGCCCGTCCTCGGCTCCCACCCGCACGACCGAACGTTAACCGCCGGGGTGAGCCGGTAGCCAGCGCGCGGCTGGCGGCGCGCCTCGACGCTATCGCCTCGGAGAGACACCGAGCAGCGCATCTAACGCTCAACGGATGGCGATCGGTGTCGTAGCGGCGGATCAGCTGCCCTCCGCAGAAGACCTCGCCGGCGAGCTACCTCTCTCGGAGGAGCTCGATGGCCGGCGCCGACTACCTAGAGCCTGAATGCCCGCCGTCTAGCCAAATCTGTTCACAGAAGGCCGCCACCCTCCGGGTCATGGTGTTCAAGACGGACAAAGCCGCCCAAGCGTACTGGAAGCAAACCTGTCCCGGTTGCACCTATCGCAAGGACCGGCTTGGAGGCGGAGGGTGGGTGGCCGTTCTGGAGCGGCCCCGTGCAAGCCGACGCCAATCAACCACCGTCCCCAACGAACGCGGCCGGACTCCTCACAGTCGCGCTCTGCAAGAACCTCGTCATTCCGGTGAAAAGCGTCAACTTGAGCGACGGGCGTTATGCACGCGAGACGATGAGAGCAATCATCGATGCGGCCGTCGCCACACGGAAGCAGTCGTGCGAACCGCTGAAGCAGGAACCTACGTCCGAGTGTCGAGCGCGGTATCGCACAAAGCGTGGCAAAGCTGCTGCGGTCGAAACAGTACAAGAAACCGCGCCACAACCTCTTAGCGTCGCGCCTCTGACGCATACCGAGTGAACGTCGATTGGACCCTCACATGCACGAATGAGACACGGAACGAAACAACGCACGATGATGAGCAAGCTTCGAATCCACTCAAGATTGAGCTTCGGATTGGAATGGCCGGAGCCAAGTCCTGCTCAGCCACAGCAAGCGCCGAGAACGTCGTACCACTCGCTATGCGACTCCCACGAGAACCATCTCCGTCGAGCTGTCGAACAAGCCGTAGTGGCGAGGAGAGCGGTGACCGCCCTGCGCTGTAGCCTCGGCGGTGGTCGCGTTCTCAGCGGTCGAGTGAACATGATGAGCGCGGAGCTCCTTCGGGAGCCTCTCGTCCTTTCGGAGCTCCGACATCCGGAAGCCTCTTTACCCTCCTGATCATCATGTTCAAGTCGATCGTCAGAGCGACACCTTGGCCCGTGATCTAGCTCCCCTAGCCGATCTCCCAAAGGGACGATTCGGATCGACCCGCCGACCGAGTACCTGTTCGGCCCTCAAGGGGGGTCGTCAATAACGATCATGGACAACCGTCGGATGGCGAGTCGCTACCGCGAGCGTGCACCGATTCGGGTGCGGCGCGTTCCGCGTCCGCGTCCTCGTGCCGGTCGTGCTCGTTCTCGTTCGCCCGGCCGACCATCCGCCGACACACCCGGTGAACAAACCCTAGCCCGCCCAGGCGAGCGCTTCGGCGTGCGAGAAGGCGTCCGGTGACGCCGCTACGAGCAGCGCATCTGAGCGAGCCGAAGTTGCTTGAGATCGTCCACGCGCTCGAATGTCTCCGAGGTGATCACGGCCTGTACCTGCTGTTCAGAGAGGCTGATCGCTAGCGGCGCACGTGCCCGCACCGTCGGCGCTGCGAGCACGCCGAAGCCGTTTCGAAGGTGACAGCATGACCGAGGTCGAACGACCTTCCGGGATGCGACCTGCTTCGGCAGCTGGAAGCAGCCAAGGCGGCCACGCTCACCAGTCTCGACCTAAGTCGGCGATTGGACCTCGACCTCGACACCTTCGAGGCCGTCGCCCGCTTCCTCGGTCAGTTCCACGACGCGTCGAAATGGTGGATCGCCGATCTGCTGGCGGGAGGCCGAGGCCCGTTTCGGAGAGTCCGCCTACCAGGTCGCCGAGGCGACAGGCCGCAGCGAGCGCACCCTGTTGAACTGGATTTCGGTCGCCTCCCGGGTGCCACAGTCACGACGTCGTGAAGAGCTGTCGTTCAGCCATCACGTGCTCGTGGCACCGTTGGAGTACCCGGAGCAGCGGCGCTGGCTCCAACGCGCGATCGACGAGCGGCTCTCGTCGCGTGAGCTGCGTGACGCGATCAGCGCGGAACGCGCCCTCGAAAACGGAGACAGCGCGACGGCCGCGGCGAGCTGTCAAGAGATCCTCGACCAGACAGCCGCGTCGCTGCGAGAGCAGCTCATCACTGCGGGTTCCCCGACGACTTGGCGCTCACGATCGAGGTTGCGGTTCAGCCGATCACTGTGATCACGAGGACGGAGCCGTGAGCGACCTCGCCCGCCTGCTCGGACCCGACCTCGTGTCGACCCGCAGCCCCTCGTAGACCTACGGGTGGCTGCCGCTCTCAAACTCGCGGCGCCTTGAGGAACGGGACCGCCCGTGGCTTCGGTCGCAGACGCCGCCGCGTACGTGGCGTCTCCCCCGAACGATCGACGCGGCTCGTCGAACAGGCCGTATCCGTTCCAGCCTGCGTCGGTCGTCGCCGCCTGCTTCACCGTGACGACCTCGACGCTACCTGAAGGAGACCCAACGATGACGTTCGACGACGACGACCTCGACACCGGACGCGCTGGGAGGTGTGGGAGGAGCAGGACGAGCGTCGGCAGCGCATCAACGCGACGGAGCGCCGGCAGCGCCCGGCGGATCCGATGATGAACACGTTTCTGCGCCAGATCGCGCCCGACCTCAAGCAGCTGGGAGACGACGATCAGGGCGTGGCAATGGTTGTCGCGCTGCAGTGCGCCTTCCGCTTCGGTCAGCGCCGACACGAACCACTAGAGGAGGTCGACGGGAGGTCCGACTGCGTGTTCCTAACGAACGGTTGGGTTCGGAAGCTGCTTCGCCGCTCGGCTATCGAAAGACGGGGCGCGACTTCGCCCGCTGGGTCATCGGACGCGCACAGGAACTCGGCTATATCGAGGACACTCGAAAGACGCGAAAGCCACGTCGTTCACATCTGTCAATCGCCCGCGCGGAAAAGTTCCAGCGCTAGGGGACGTGCAAACAGGAAGGCGGAGAGGACAGCCAGTCTCAATCTTGCGTTCTCGCTGGTGGCGCATCTTCCGCGTGCCCGCGATAAGCCGGCGATGACTTCCTACAGTCCGTACCCGACCCCGCCTACGCAGCCACGGCCTCGCACCGCGCGGGGTTCCACGTAACGCAGTGTTTCTGTGTCGATTCCTCATCCGTCAAGGGCTCCTGAGCAGCCAAGGGCCCGAAAAAGGTTCCGGTACGGCTCCGTGCAGGCAGCGTTCTGGGCGACAGGCCCTCCGTGAGTGGTTCGTTTCACAGCAGTAAATCAAGAGGCGGCGGGGGAGGGAAGCGCCAACCACCCGACCCCGCCGCCAAGACCGAACCCTAGACGCCGACCGAGACGAGGCGTAAAGTGGGGAGTGCAACACTCACGGAGGAAAACAGATGAATAAGCAGGTCAACGCGTCGCGTCGCGACAGCAGGGCAAGCGTCCCCGGCCTCTACCGCCGGGACGACAAGTTCATCGCCAGTTACAGGAGAACGGGCGTTGGCGGACGCGGACGCTCAAGGCAGCGACCGTGACGGAAGCCAAGCGCGAGCGTGCTGCGCTCGTCGTCGGGCTTCGGGAGGACCGGATCGCATCGGCCGACAGCTCGACGTTCGCCGAGGTGTTCGAGGAGTGGCAGCAAGGGCAAACCATCGGTGAGCGAACCGCAGAACACGAGCGCCACCACCTCAATCGGCACCTCGCCACGTTCAAGGGCCAGAAGGTGCAGAAGATCGCCGCCTCTGACGTAGCCCGCCTCCTCCGCGGTATGCGCGATGACGGCTACTCCGGCTGGACCTGCTCCGCGACGCACAGGATCCTGAGGAGCGTGTTCTCGCTCGCCGTACGGCGCGGGATCCTCACGAGGAACCCGACCGATGGCCTAACACCTGCGGAGCGGCCGAAGCAGCGCAATGCGCGCAACGTCGAACGCCTCGACATCGCGACCATCCGGAAGCTGATCGACGCCGGGTCCACGGAGCGGTGGAAGGCCGCGTTCGCGCTCGCGGGCCTCGGCGGGCTACGCCTCGGCGAGGTCCGAGGGCTCCAGTGGGGCGACATCGACCTCCAGGCCAACACGCTCACCGTCAGCCGCAGCCTGCTTCCCGACGGGAGCCCGAAGCCGCCGAAACAGAGCGGGCGTGAGGGTCGTACCCTATTCCGGAACTGCGGCAACTGCTGTTGACGTGGAAGCTTCGAAGCCCGTTCACCGATCCAGAGACTATGTGCTCGTGACCGGCTCCCGTGGCCCGGTGCAACAGAGGAACGCGCAGCGGACGCTCGCGAAGGCGAAAGAGGCAGCGGGGCTCGATGCGCTCGAAGGCCGTCTCTCATGGCACAGCCTCCGACACAGCGCGGGTTCGGTCTGGCTCACCGAGTACGGCCTTCCCATCACGACCGTGAGCGCGATGATGGGCCACGCGAACCCGTCGTTCACGCTCGCGTGCTACGGGCGTGACCCGCGAGACACCGAGACGATGGTCGCGGACGTGCTCGCACGCGCAGCGGCCGCCGGATCCCCTGCCTAAAACCTGCCTAACGCCCACGGCGCCGTGAAAGCGAGCGCCAACACTCAAACGAAAAGCCCCGATTAGCGGGGCTTTTCTCTGAAGCGGGCGATGGGGCTCGAACCCACGACCCTCAGCTTGGGAAGCTGATGCTCTACCAACTGAGCTACACCCGCGCGGTGCGCGCATCGTAGCGGCATTGGGCGCTCGACAAGCCAGTCGAGGGCGCCCGACGCGTCTGGACTCCCTGAAGCGGGCTAGCCGGAACGGCCGTTCTGGTGATCGTCTGCGAAGCGGAGAACCTCGTCGGCGAAGAGGTCGGTTCCGGTGTCCATCGCTGCGTGTCCCTGCCCCGGCAGGACGACGAGCCGAGAGTTGGGCAACGCATCGTGTAAGACCTCTGCAGCCTTGACGAGGGCAGGCGGGCTTGCTTCTCCGCTCAGCAGGAGCACCGGGACGACGAGATCTCGGACCCGCTCGGGGTCGAAGCGGTACTCCTTCACCGCTCGTAGCTCACGCGGGATCGTGTGGGCAGCGGCCACCCGCGCCTTCCACGCCGGCTGGGACCGCATCCGGTCGACGACCGGGGTGGGCAACCCGGCAACCTCGCGCATCGTGGTTGTCACCACGCCGTCGCGATCGCCGGCGTCGAGTAGCCCCTCGAGCCGCTCGATGACCTCGTACGGATAGATTTGCTCGCCGGCCACCTCGATGCTCGGGTCGTAGAGCACGAGCTTTCGGAGGTTGCTCGCCAGCAGCGCCGCCTCGAGCGCGCAGAGCCCTCCGTACGAATGGCCAAGCACGATCGTCGGCTGCCCGAGGTTGTTCGAGACGCCGGCCACATCTTCGAACTCCCGCTCCACGGCGTATGGCTCGGCATCGCCGCTCGTGCCACGGCCGCGGCGGTCGATCGCGCACACCGCGAAGCGCTGCTCGAACCGCGGCAGGACCGGCTGCCAGCGGGTGTGGTCGGCGGCCGTCCCGTGCACGAGCACGAGGGGCGAGCCGCCTGCAGTGCGCCGGTAGGCGATCCGCGTGCCGTCTCTGGAGGTGACGCTCTCGGATGCCACGACCGCCTCCCCGTGCCCGCCGTCGACCGCGAGCATCATGCCACCTCGACGTGAGCCGGGAGTGGCCGAGGAACAGCGGTTCGAGCGCCTCACGGAACGCTCACAGCCCGGGCGTAGGGTGCGCCCCGTGCGCGCCGTCTCCCTGCTCGCCCTCGTCGCGGTCGCCGTCGCGACCGCTTGTGTTACTTCAACACAAAGTCTCGGGGCGCCGAAGCGCACCGCACAGGAGCGCCGCGCGGCGGCGGCCGAGGTCTTCGGCGGGCTCGGCACCTGGATCGACATCTACGACACCGCGCTCTACCGCACGCCGGAAGCCACCGCCGCGCGGCTCGCCGCCCGTGGGGTGCGAACGGCGTGGGTCGAGACCGCGAACGACCGCTCCGCGGTCGACGTCGTCGAGCCGAGCGGGCTCGGCCGACTCGTCGACGCGCTGCACACACAGGGGATCGAGGTCGTCGCCTGGTACCTGCCCGGTCACGACCGTCAGGCGCGCGACCTGCGGCGCGCGCGGGCGATGCTGAACTTCGTCACCCAGACGGGCGGCCGGTTCGACGGGATCGCCCTCGACATCGAGTCGCTGCGGGAGAAGAACGTGCCGCGGCGGACGACGCGGATGCTCGACCTCCTGACGCGGCTCCGCGCGGAGGCCGGCTCGACCCCGCTCGCCGCGATCACGTATCCCCCGCGAGCCTTCGAACGTCACCTCAGCTGGTGGCCGAGCTTCCCGTGGACCCAGATCGCCGCCCAGGTCGACGCGTTCGTCCCGATGCTCTACACCGGCGGAGGCTTCCCGGGCTACGACGCGACGTACGGCTATGTCGCACGTTCGCTCCGGCTGCTGCGCAACGCGGTCGGCCGACCGATCGTCGTCCACGCGGCGGGCGGCGTCGCGAACCGGATGAAGCCGGACGAGCTGAAGGCCTTCTCCGACGCGGTGCTCGACGACGGCAAGATCGTGGGCTGGAGCCTGTACGACCTGCAGACGATGACGCCCGCCGCGTGGACGGCGATGACCCGCCTGAGCGCAGCCCGAGGCTAGAGCACGTCGATGAGCCGGTCGATCCGAGCGACCGGCTCGAAGCCGAGGCGCTCGAGGATCGGACGGGACATCCGACCCGCGTGGGTGACGAGGACCGGCGCGCCGCGAGTGGCCGCGTCCTTCGCCCGAGCCGCGACGAGCGCGCGGTAGGCGCCGCGGCGACGTGCAGTCGGGAGAGTGGCGCCACCGAAGAGGAGCGTGCCGTGAGGGGTCTCGGCCGCAAACGCGGCGGCCACGAGCTCACCGTCGACGAAGGCGACGTACGTCGCGCCGTCGACGCCTTCTCGCTCGAAGTCACGGACCACCTGCGCCCTGTCGACCGGCTCGGCGTCGGAGAACGCCGCACGCTGCACCTCCCGGGCGGCGCGCAGCTCCTCGACGGAGGCGACGGGTCGCGCCGTGACTCCGGACGGCACCTCGAGCTTCGGTTCGCGCAGCACCATGCCGATCGCGACCGGATCGTCGTCGCGCCGGAGCCCCAGCGCCAGCAAGCGCTCGACGAGATCCGAGGGCTCACACGACTCACCGAGCTCCCACTCGGTGCCCTCGCGACCGAGCGATCGCAGGAACGAGCGAATCTCCTCCACGGCGGCATTCACGTCGGCGCGCGCGAGCCTCACCCGCTGCACCGTGGCGGAGCGCGGCGAGGCTCCATCGCCGAGGTAGATCGCGAACCGCCCGGCGGGATCACGATGAAGCGACCGGCCCGGGCCGAGCGGTTGGTAGACGTTCGGGTTCTCTGCCAGCTCGCGGATCACGGCCACGCCGCACGCAGGCGCTCTCGCGTCGCGACGAGGTGCTCCGGCAGCACCTTCACGTCCGCGAGCACGGGCATGAAGTTCGTGTCGCCCGACCAGCGCGGGACGACGTGCTCGTGGAGGTGCCCCGAGATCGAGCCGCCCGCGACGGCACCGAGATTCCACCCGACGTTGAACGCGTCGGGGGCGTAGACGCTCCGCAACGCCGCGATCGCGGCCGTCGTGAGTGCATGATTCTCCTTCACCTCGGCGGGAGTCAGCTCACCCAGCTCGCCGACGTGGCGGAGCGGTGCGACCATCAGGTGCCCCGACGCGTACGGGAACTTGTTGAGCAGCGCGAACGCGTGCTCGCCACGCGTGACGACCATGCTCTCGGAGCCGAGCTCTCCGGCGGCCTCGGCACAGAAGATGCAGCCGTCCTGCGCGCCTGCCCGCGCGATGTACTCGAGGCGCCACGGCGCCCAGAGCTTCTCCGTCACGCCGGCGCGCCCTCGCCGTGGTGGTCACGTGCGAGCTCGTGGCGCACGCGCTCCCGGAACTCCCGGTAGGCGACGAACTCGTAGCCGATGAGACCCAGGAGGATCGCGAGCACGATCGCGACCGTCGCGAGGGCGGGTAGGACGAGCGCCAGTGGCAGGAACGCGAGCAGCACGAGGGCCGCCGTCAGCCGTGTCCTGCTGAGCGTCCGCCTGATCCGCAACCGGAGCGCCACGAGCGCCGTGAGATAGAGCGCGACGCCCCCCACGAGCGCGACGGCCGGCACGGTCTTCAGGTCGTCACCCACGTGCTCGAGCGTCTTCTTCGCACCGAGCGCGAGCAGCACGATGCCGGCGACCATCCCGAAGTGGATGTACGAGTACGCGTCGCGGGCAAGCTCGTTCTGGTCGCGGCCAGGCTCCATCTCCGTGAACTGCCGCTGGGCGACCCAGACGGTCACATCGAAGTAGAGCCACCACAAGGCCGCGGCGATCGCGATCCCGAGCACCGCCGCCACGATCACCCCGCTATCGACGACGGCGTCCGAGCCGACTCCGATTGCGACGATCGACTCGCCGAGCGCGATGATGAGGATCAGGCCGTGCCGCTCCGCGAAGTGCGCCGGCATGAGCTTCCAGCCGTCCGCTCCGATCAGATACGGGCCGGCGGCATCGAGACCCAGCGCGAGGCCCCAGAGCACGAGCTGGAGCGCCCCGTCGGTCGCCGAGGCGACGAGGAGCAGCGTGACGCCGATCGTCGTGCCGGCGGCGAGCCCGACGACCGATTTCCTGAGGCCCGGGTCGTCCCGGCTCGCGATCGTGAAGAGCCAGATATGGGCGATCCGGACGAAGGCGTACGCCGCGGCGAAGATGAGCCCGTCGTCACCGAACGCATTCGGAATGGCGAGAGCCGCGACGAGGAAGGCCGCCATCGCGGCGAAGATCGCGAGCCGGACCGCGCCCGCCTCGGGGTCGACGACGCTCGTCAACCAGGCATAACCGGTCCAGGACCACCAGAGCACGCCGAGCACGAGCAGGCCCTGAACGAGGCCTTCCCAGGTGGGATTTCCGGCCATGAGCGCCGTGCACTGCGTCAGGGCGAGCACGAAGACGAGGTCGAAGAAGAGCTCAAGCGGGGTGACGCGCTCCTCCTCACGCTGCTCGGCCCTGACGAGCCGCGAACGCGAGGAGGCCTCCACGGCTCTGATCCTCGCATGCCGGCTGTTCTGTTCGCTGAGCGGGAATCCGCAGGAGCGGATTCCCGCCGCTCGATCCCCGCCTTACGGCGGGGCAGATCCCTGAAGGCGTCGGCTCCGCCGCCGCACCCACTCTTTGCCAAGCAGGCTGCCGTGGTCGTGAGAGTATCCATGCTGCCGAAGGAGCCGCAGCCGTGCCCTACCCGTTCGTCGAGAGC
This sequence comes from uncultured Actinomycetes bacterium, assembly GCA_963791895.1. Taxonomy (GTDB): domain Bacteria; phylum Actinomycetota; class Thermoleophilia; order Gaiellales; family Gaiellaceae; genus Gaiella. The sequence goes on along the minus strand of CAWBTY010000017.1, from coordinate 3,557 downwards.
CCGAACTACACGCGCCGGGCGAGCCGGCCGATCGACGTTGTCGTGATGCACACGATGGAGATCGCCGAGCGCCCCGATGCAGCGGCGATCTGCGCGCGCTGGTTCGCGACCGAGGCGTCCCAGGTCTCGGCGCACTACTGCGTCGACGCGGGCACCGTGATCCAGTGCGTGCAGGAGAAGGACATCGCGTGGCACGCCCGCGGCGGGAATACCGACTCGATCGGGGTCGAGCTCGCGGGGTTCGCCCGTCAGACGCGACGGGAGTGGGCGGACGCGTACTCGACCGCAGTCCTCGGCCGCGCTGCCGCGCTCGTGGCGGACATCTGTACGCGGCGGCGGATCCCGGTGCGCTGGCTCGTCGCGGGCGATCTGGTCGCGGGCCGGCGAGGGATCACCGGTCACGTCGAGGTGAGCCGCGCGTTCGAGCGCAGCGACCACTGGGACCCAGGCCCCGGTTTCCCGATCGAGTCGTTCCTCGACCGGGTGCGGAGAGCCGCGCAGGACGGGACGGGGTCGCGCGAACGCACCGGAGCGCGGGCGTGAGCCCGAGACGGGGCGTCAGCGGCTCGTCGACGGCGGCGCCCTATCTGGCGAGCGTGATCTTCGCCAGCCCGTGCGGCGCGTCCGAATCCAGCCCGCGCGCGTGCGCCAGTGCCCCGGCGAAGAGCTGACCCGGGACCACGGAGAGCAAGGGGGAGAGGAGTGCCGGACGGGGCGTCGGGACGGGCACGGTGTACGCGGCGCCCTTGACACGCTCGGCCGCCGTCCCGCTGGCCACGAGGGTTGCACCCATCCTCCTCACGCGCAGCGCGGCTTCCTTGACGGTGGGCAGGGTGCGGTCGCTGGAGGCGATCGCCCAGACGGGGAACAGCGGATCGAGGGCTGCCACGGGACCGTGGGCGAGGTCGGTCGCCGTCAGCGGCTCAGCGGCGATCCGGCAGGTCTCGAGCAGCTTCAGCGCGATCTCGCGCGCGGTCGAGAACTCGACGCCGCGCCCGATGACGAACATGCGGCCCGTGTACGAGAACGGAAGCGCGAGCTTGGCCGTCGTGCGCTCGAGCGCCGGAATCGACGCGGCCATCTGCTCGCTCGTCCGACGGATCCCGTCCGATAGCTCCGCTCCCCGGCCGGCGAGATGACCCGCGAGCAACGCGAGCGCGCCCAGGGTGTTCACGTAGGTCTTCGTCGCGGCGACCGCGAGCTCGGGCTCCGCCATCAGCGGGATCGTCGCCTCCGCCGTGCCGGCGAGCTCCGACGACGGATCGTTGGTGACCGCGATGGTGAACGCGCCGGCGGCACGCGCCCGCGCGACGTACTCGAGGACGTCCGGCGTACGGCCGGACTGCGACAGGCCGATGATCGTCGAGCCGGACATGTCGAGCGGAGTGCCGTAGTGCACGCTGAGGGTGATCGAGTCCCGGAGCGCGGTCCAGCGCGGCAAGAGCCCGAAGGCGTAGATGCCGTACGACGCGGCGTTGTCCGACGAGCCGTGACCGACCATCCGCACCAGCCGCAGGTCGCGATCGCGGACGAGAGCTGCGATCCGCGCGATCTCGTCGTCGTGCTCGAGCAAGCGCAGGAGCGCTGCGGGCTGCTCGCGGATCTCGGCCAGGAACCGCGCGCCGGGAGCCGTGCCGTCGTCAGCCGGCGACACGTGTCTCTCCGCCGACGACGGTTCGGATGATCTCGAGGTCGTCGTCGAGCACGACGAGGTCTGCCGAGCCTCCCACGACGATGCGGCCGAGCTGCAGGTCTCCGAGGACCCGCGCCGGGACGCTCGTGGCCGCCTCGAGGGCCCGCCCGAGCGGGACGTCCATGGCGACCAGGTTCCGGACCGCCTCGACCATCGTCAGGGCGCTTCCCGCGAGCACACCGTCCTCCCTGCGCACGACGTCGTCTGCGACGACGATCTCGATCTCGCCGAGCGCGTACGTCCCGTCACCCAGGCCGGCGCCGGCGATGGCGTCCGTCACGAGGGCGAGCCTGCCGGCCGCGAGCCGCCACAGCAGTCGCACGATGTCGGGATCGAGATGCACGCCGTCGACGATCGCCTGGACGACGACGTCGGCACGGCCGAGTGCTGCGCCGACGATCCCGGGATCCCTGTGCGCCAACGGCCGCATCGCGTTGAAGACGTGGGTGACCGTGCGGACGCCGCGATCGAATGCAGCGTGCGCCTCGGCGGCCGTGGCGTCGCTGTGGCCGAGCGAGACGGTCACGCCCCGCGAGTGGAGGAGATCGATCAGCTCCAGGGCACCCGGCAGCTCGGGCGCGAGCGTCATCAGCGTGACCGGCCCTGCGGCGAGCAGGCGCTCGAGCAGCGCAGGGTCGGGGTCTCGTCGGGCCAGGAGGCCGTGCGTCCCGAGGCGCAGGGGGGAGAGAAACGGCCCTTCGAGGTGGACCCCCAGGATCCGGGGACCGTGCTGCCCGGTCGGAACCGCGCGGAGCGCGGCGACGAGATCGGCCTCCTCCGAGGTGATGAAGGTCGGGAGATAGGCAGTCACGCCCGTCTCGAGGAGCGCCTCGCCCGCGGCGGCATAGCCGTCCGCGTCCGCGCCGAGGAAGTCGATGCCCGCAAACCCGTTCACCTGGAGATCGACGAAACCCGGGATCACGATGCCGCGCCCGTTGGCGCCGTCGAGACCGACCGCGGTGACGCGGGCGCCGTCGAGCGCGACGTCGCCCGGCACCAGGCGCCCGTCGACGAGGGCGGCTTCGACCCCGAGCCTCACGGCTCGAGCGCCCGTCGGAGGACCCCGCCCGTCTCCTCGAGCCTCGCGCGCGCCGCCTCGACGTCGAGACCCGTGCGCAGCGTGAGGATCGCGACCTTCGCGTCGCCGTCCGCGTCGTCCAGCGCCCCGTCGACGAGCTCGTCGGACGCGCCGCTCGCAAGCCCGACGATCCGCCGGACACGCGCGCGCAGCTTGTCGTTCGTGGCGACGACGTCGACCATCAGGTTGCCGAGCGTCTTCCCGAGGCGGATCATCGAGACGGTCGAGAGGGTGTTGAGCACGAGCTTCTGGGCCGTGCCGGCCTTGAGGCGCGTCGAGCCCGAGACGATCTCGCCGCCGACCACCACCACGATCTCGTGGTCGGCGAGCGCCCCGAGCTCCGAGCCCTCGACGCAGACCACCGCGATCGTCGTCGCGCCGGCGCGACGGGCCTCCTCGAGCCCGGCGAGCACGTACGGTGTCCGGCCGCTGGCACTGATACCCACGACGGCGTCGTCGGCCCCAGCTCGAGCGCGCGAATCTCGCCGGCGCCGGCGTCCGCGTCGTCCTCGGCGTGCTCCTGCGGCTCGGTGGCGTCGTCAGCGCCGCCGGCGACGAGGGCAACCATGCGCTCGGGCGCGACGGCGAAGGTCGACCGGACCTCCATCGCATCGACGCGGGCGAGGCGGCCCGACGTGCCGGCGCCGACGTAGACGAGCCGCCCGCCGCGCTCGAGAGACGACGTGACCGCCTCGATCGCGCCCACGAGAGCGTCGTGTGCCCGCGCCACGGCGCCGGGCACGGTCGCGTCCGCGTCGTTCATGAGCGAGACGAGCTCCGCGGTGG
>CAWBTY010000016.1:0-87863 GCA_963791895.1 uncultured Actinomycetes bacterium | reverse complement strand
TCCCGACGGAGAGATTCGTCCCCCGGTAGTCCGCGAGCATGCGCTCCCAGCGTGTGGGTCGGGCAGGTCGGTGTCTCGGCGGTGGGATCGAGCGGGAGCGGCAGCTGCTTCGCCTCGCCGCGCGTGCCCTCCACCGACCGCGGTCGCGTCGCGAGGCCGAGCTCCCAGAGGAGGTCGCGGGGCCTGGGCCCGAAGCTGTCGCATGTTCCGCCGCGGACGAGCGCCTCGAGCGCGTCGCGGGAGATCGACGCCCGGCGGGCGAGGTCGCCGACGTCCTGGTACGGCCGTTGCTTCCCGCTCTGCCTCGAGCGCCGCTGCGTCGTCCTCCCCCACCGAGGAGACGTACGCGAGCCCATGCGGACGGCGTGTGACAACGCTTGTGTCTTGAACAAATCTGTCCCTGGACCGGCAGTCGGCGGGTGAGTCTCTGCATGTACGGGTTTCTTAGCCCGAGAACGCCGTGTCGTGACAAGCCTCGAGGGAGCACTGCGCACCGCTCAGGTTGACGTCCGGCGGGCGCACCTCCACGCCGCGCCGCTGCGCGTCGCGGACGAGGCTCGCGGGTGGGTAGAAGCCCATCGGCTGCTCGTTCAGGAGGCCGCAGAGGAACTCGGCCGGGTAGTGGTGGCGCAGCCAGGCCGACTGGTAGGCGAGGAGCCCGAAGGCGGCAGCGCGCGCCTTCGGGAAGCCGAAGCCCGAGAAGCCGACGAGCGTGTCGAAGACCCCGTCCGCGACCTCCTCGGCAATGCCCTTTCCCATCGCGCCCTCGACGAAGTGGACGCGGTGCGCCTCGAGCGCCTCGTGGCTCCGCTTGCGGCTCATCGCCCGCCGCAGCCCTTCCGCCTCGCCGATCGTGAAGCCGGCGAGGGCGATCGCGACGTCGAGCACCTGATCCTGGAAGACGACGACCCGAGCGTCGAGGTGAGCGGCTCGCGCAACGACTCGTGCGCGACCGGGAAGACGAACGACGGGTCTTGCGCAGCCGCCGCCGGTGCTCGATGTACGGATGGACGGCCTTCCCCTGGATAGGCCCCGGCCGGACGAGCGCGACCTGGATCGTGAGGTCGTCGATCGTCTCGGGCTTCGTGCGGAGGAGGCTCTGCATCTGCGCGCGGCTCTCGATCTGGAAGACGCCGACCGTGTCCGCCGCCTGGATCTCCGCGAAGACCGCGGGATCGTCGAGCGGGATCCGGGAGAGGTCGATCGGCGCGCCGTGCAGCTGGGCGATCCGGTCGACGCACTCCTCGATGCACGAGAGCATCCCGAGCCCGAGCAGGTCGATCTTGAGGAACCCCGCGTCGGCGCACGAGTCCTTGTCCCACTGGCAGAGCTGGCGGCCGGCCATGGCCGCGGGCTGGACGGGGACGAGTTCGACGAGCGGCCGCGAGGAGATCACCATCCCTCCCGGGTGCTGGGAGACGTGCCGAGGCAGCCGGGCGATCTCCCCTGTCAGGAACCGGAACGCGCGCCAGCGCTTCGAGAGGAGCTTCCGGTCGGCGTCGGGGAGCTCCGCCACCTCGTCTCCGACCCGTTCGGCGCTCCAGCCGTCGGTGACGCGCGCGAGCCGCTCGAGCTCGGCGTGCGGCAGCCCGAGCGCCTTGCCCACGTCGCGGATCGCGCCGCGGGAGCGGTACGTCGCGAAGCTCGCGACGAGGGCCGCGTGCTCGTGCCCGTAGCGCTCGGTGACGCGCACGATGAGCTTCTCGCGGATGTCGCGCGGGAAGTCGAGGTCGATGTCGGGCACCGCGGCGAGCTCCTCGTTGAGGAAGCGGCCGAGCGAGAGGTCGTTCTCGACGGGATCGACGTGCGAGAGCCCGGTCAGGTAGCAGACGATCGACCCGACCGAGCTACCGCGGCCCCGCCCCGGCGGCAGGTGCATCCGGGGCGAGTCGCGACCGCGCACCTCGAGCGCGCACTCGCGGGCGAGCTCGAGCACCTCGTGGTGGAGGAGGAAGAAGCCGGCGAGGCCGAGCCTCCCGATCAGCGCGAGCTCGCTCTCCAGGCGAGCGCGGGCACGACGTTGCAACAGACTGTTGCAAGCGTCGTACCGCGCGCCGAGAGCGTGGGGGCAGATCGCGGCGAGCTGCTGGGTCGCGGGGTCGGCGCGGTCGGAGAAGTCGGGGTAGCGGTAACCGAGCTCCGCGGTGAGGTCGAACGTCAGTCGCTCGGCGAGCTCGACCGTGCGCTCGGCGGCGGCACGATCGATCCCGGCGAAGCGCTCGACCATCTCGTTCGGCGGGCGAAGGACGGCCTCGCGGTTGCCACGGCGCTCGCGCTCGCACCCGTCGAGCGAGGTGCGGCAGCGGATCGCGACGAGCGCGTCCTGGAGAAGCGTGCGCCGCGAGGAGTGGGCATGGACGTTCCCCGTCGCGACCGTCTCGACGCCGAGATGCTCGGCAAGGTGGCGAAGCGCGGTGTGTCGTCTCACGTCGCCGCGCTCGTACGGGCGCTGCAGCTCGACGAGGAACCGCTCCCGCCCGAACGCGGCGGCGAGCCGAGCCGTGCCATGCGGGTCACGAAGCGCCAGCCCGTCACGGGCACAGCCGGAGAGGCAGACGAGACCCTCGTTCAGCTCCGCGATGGTCTCGAGCGGCACCTCGGGCTCGAGCAGCACTCGATGCTCCTTGCCCTCGGGCCTCGTCCCCGCATGAGCGGCGGTCAGGATCCGGCAGAGGTTGGCGTAGCCGCGGCTCGACTCGACGAGGAGCGTCAGGTGTGAACCGCTCGCGACCGTCACCTCCGCCCCGGTGATCGGTCGGACACCCGCGTGCTTCGCAGCGTGGGCGAACTCGAGTGAGCCGTAGACCCCGTCGTGGTCGGTCAGCGCGAGCGCCGGATAGCCGAGCTCCGCGGCCCGCGCGACGAGCTCCTCGGGATGGGACGCCCCGTCGAGGAACGAGTACGCAGAGTGGCAATGGAGCTCGACGTAGGCCACTAGGCTGATGCGCCGTGGAAGTGAAGACCGGCGAGCTGCTGGCCGACCGTGACGAGCTGCGAGTCGTGCTGCTCGCCGACGAGGAGGATCTCGGCGCGACGAGCGCGCGCGTGTCGCCCGTCGCGCCCTCCCCACCTCCGCACGTGCACGACCGCCACGCGGACTGCTTCCTCGTGCTCGACGGGGCCGTGCGCCTCGACCTCGCCGGCGAAGAGCGGATCGTCGAGCCCCAGTCGTGGATCCAGGTGCCGCGCGGCGTCCTGCACACGTTCGGTGCCGCCGGTGAGGGACCGACGACGTTCGTGAACGTCCACACGCCCTCCAGCGGGCTCGGCGCGTACATGCGCGCGCTCATGGCCGCGCAGAGCGACGAGGAAAGGCGGCGCGCCTGGGACGACTTCGACGCGCGACCGGCCGAGAGCGGCGTGACCGACCCGGCCGCCGCTGTCGTCTGCCGGCTCGGCGGCGACGAGGGCGAGACGATCACCTCCCGTCCCGGCCGACGGGTGATCTTGCTCTCCGACACGGAGGAGCTCGCGGTGACCGAGTCGATCTACGGGCCGGGCGAGCGAGGGCCTGACCTGCACGTCCATCGCGACCACACGGACGCCTGGCTCGTGCTCGAGGGCGAACTCACCTTCCGCCTGCGCGACGAGCTGGTGTTCGAGGCGCCGGCAGGATCGCTCGTGGTCGTTCCGCCGCACGTCGTGCACGGCTTCTCGAACGACGGTGAGGTCACGGCTCGGTTCCTCAACCTCCACGCGCCGTCGTGCGGCTTCGGCGAGTACATGCGGGGTCGCAACCCCGACTTCGACCAGCACGACCCGCCTGCGGACGGTGGGGCCGATCCCGGATCGGTGCTCGTGCGCACCTTCTAGGCAACGCATACTTCCGACATGACGTGGGACGAGCTCGTCGACGAGATCGCCGCACGGCATCCCGAGATCCGGCCGTCGAAGATGTTCGGCATGCCGTGCCTCAAGCGCGAGACCGGCAAGGTCGTCGCGGGGCACTGGAAGGACGGCGGGATGAACGTCAAGCTCACCGACGTGGCGCAACGCGAGGCGGCGCTCGCGATCCCCGGTGCGGAGCTCTTCGACCCCGGCATGGGCCGGGTGATGAAGGAGTGGGTGCTCGTGCCCGCGTCGGAGAGCGACCGCTGGCTCGAGCTCGTCGAGCAGGCGCTCTAGCGTGGGGGAACCCGTGGCTCCCCCACGAGCCCCCTCCTTCAGCACTCGCCACTGAGCAACCGCACCTGGCCTCCCGGCCCGCAAAGCCGGCCTCCGGCCGTCGAGCGAGCTGTTGCACACTGTCGAAAGAGCTTCCGCATGAACAGGCCGAATAGCACTGCCTACGAAGACATCGTCGACGCGGTCACGTCCTGGCATCCGGAGTGCCGCGCGTCGCAGGTCTTCGGGATGCCGTGCGTGAAGCGCGCGGGAAGAGGTCGTCTTCGGGCTCAGCCGGACGGGGATGGTGTTCAAGCTCACCGAACCCGAGACGCACGCGCGCGCCCTTGCGATCGACGGCGCGCACCTCTTCGATCCCTCCGGGCGCGGCGAGGCCTTCCGCCAGTGGGTCGTCGTGCCGCCCGAGCAGGCCGACGAGTGGGAGCCGCTCGCGGCCGAGGCGGTTGGTCAGGACCACGCGATCCGGCCCGTGTAGGAGCGCTGCTCCATGGCCATCACGCCCGCTGGATGAACCAGCAGTGCCGCTCGCCGTCGCGGTAGACGCACACGTTCCGGCCCGACTCGAGCACGACCTCGAAGTACCTGCGGTCGATCGGCTCGTCCGTCCACCAGCGGTCGACGACCCGCCATTCCTCGCGGACGACCGTCACGAGCTCGCGGTCGACGAGCCGCGGCTCGCCGCCCACGGCCTGCTCGACGAGCGTCGGTCTCGGCGCATTGAGCCTCCCGGCGACCCCGCGCCGCACGGCGTCGACTCTGGTAGCGCGCGCCTCGCGGGCAGCGCTCATCGCCGTGCGAGGGCGGGTCGCGGGCGCCTGCGCATCGCCTAGACATCACGCGGAACGACGAGGGCTCTCGTCTCGGGAATCCGCGACCACGGCGCGACCTCCACGACAGCGCCGACCGCACCTCCGCCTGCGCTCCGACGTGGGGGAACCCATGGTTCCCCCACGGGCCCCCTCCTTCTCCGTCGTGACTCGGACAACCGAACTTGGCCTCCCGGCCGGCCAAGCCGGCCTTCGGCCGCGAATCGCGGCGCCGACACAAGCCCGGAGACCCCGAAGGAGTCACACATCACGCGGCACCACCAGAGCACGCGTCTCGGGAATCCGCGACCACGGCGCGACCTCCACGACAGCGCCGACCGCACCTCCGCCTGCGCTCGCGCGCACCTGACGCAGCCCCTCTCTCAGTCGGGTACCGACTTCCTCCCCCTCGGGAGCGACGAGCGCGAGCTGCTGTCCCGCGTGCTCGGCCAGCTCGACCGCCTCGAGCCGCAGCTCGACCACCGGCGCCGGGATCTCGGCGAGCTTCGGGCCGAGCGCCGAGCGGAGTCGTCCTCGCTCGGCGGTCGCCTCGCGCAACGTCACCGTGCGTCGCCACGAGCCGCCTCCGACGAGACGCACGGAGAGCGCCAGCTTTCGGAACGGCCGCCCGCCGCGTTCCGGCCGCGCGAGCAGCCTGTCGAGGAGTGCGCCGAAGGCACGTCGCAGGGTGAGCTCGTTCGCGACCGCCTCGGGGAAGGAGAGCGCCTCGACCAGCTCTGCCGCCGGCGATCGCCCGCGCACGCGGCGGCGCTCCCCGCCGCGCGCGAGGCTCCACGCCTGCTTCCCCTCCCTGCCCAGCCGCTCGGCCACCGCGCCGCCAGGAAGGGCGGCCAGCGAGCCGAGGGTACGGACGCCGAGACCCTCGAGCTCGGCGTACCGCCCCTCCTCGAGCGGCAGGAGCGAGAGCGGGAGCGGGTCGAGAAACGACTGCTCCTCCCTCCCCTCGACGATCACTGCCTGCCCCGGGTGCGCGACGCCCGCCGCCGCGAGGGCGACGAAGCGCCGCTGTCCCGCGCCGGCGCGCGGGTCCCAGGCAGGTCCGACGGAGGCAAGCGCCTTGCGGAGCGCCGCCTCCACCCCTCCGTAGAGCCGCTCGACTCCACCGGTCTCGAACACGACCACCCCCGGCTCGACCGGCTCGACGGCGAAGCCCGCATCCTCGAGGCGCCGCAGCACGCCCTCCCACTCCCGCTCGGCCCCCGCCGGGTCGGGATCGACGAGGACGAGCTGCGGGCACATCGCGAGCGCCTCCCCCAGGCGCATACCCGTGACCACGCCTGCCGCCTCGGCGGCCGTCGTGACCGGTCCTACGAGCTGCTCGCGTCCCGGCTCGGGTGCAAGCGCCGCGGGTTCGAGCGCGAGCCTCGGCCGGGACCGGAGCGCCGCACGGAGCTCGAATCCCGGGATGAGGAGACAGGCGACCATCGGGGAACGTGTGTTCTATCGAACAGACGTTCGTGTGTCAAGCGGGCCGGAAGGACGTGTCCGACTCGAAGTCGGAGACCGGCGCTTGGGTGGTCAGCGCCGCTCGGCGCGGAAGCACTCGGTCGCGTACGGCATCGCCAGCGTGCCGTCCGTGGCATGCACGTCCCACAGCGCACCGACGTGCTCGAGCGTGGGTCGGCGCTCCTCGTCGGAGAGCACTGCGCACTGACTCCGTGAGCTGACGAGCTCGATCAGCTCGTCCCGCCCGAGCGGCTGCACATGGGCGAACGACGCGCGCTCGACAGGCCCGTAGAGACCGCTCTCGTCGATGCTCGCGACAGCTGCGTCGACACCGCCCTTGCGAAACTCGCTCCGGCCGACGACGGTGTCGACGAACTCGGCGACCCACCCCACCGAGTCGTCGCGCGCGTTCCAGACGAGTGCGATCCGGCCGCCGGGACGCAGCACCCGCGCGATCTCGCGGAGCGCAACGGCCTGATCGAACCAGTGGTACGCCTGGGCGACCGTCACGACGTCCGCGGACCCGTCGGCGAGCGGGATCGACTCCGCGCTGCCGGCGAGCGGAGTCGCGCCCGGGACGGCCGCCTCGAGCTGGGCCAGCATCTCGGGAAGCGGCTCGACCGCCGTCACGCGGTGCCCGAGCGCAACCAGCGAGCGGGTCAGCTTGCCCGTGCCGGCGGCGAGGTCGACGACGTCGCGCGGCTCGTCGCCTGCGAGCCAGCGGACGGCGTCGACCGGATAGCCCGGCCGGGAGCGCTCGTAGACCTCCGCGACGCCGGCGAAGGACGCCGCTCTCGTCGTCCGCTCGTCGCTTGCTCATGCCCATCGCAGCGAGGCTACCCTCGCCTGGTGGGACGAGTCGCCGTCACTCTTCTCGCCGTCTGCGCCGTGCTCACGGGCTGCGGCGGAGAGACGATCGCCGACCCGTTCGCCTATGAGAACGGGCCGCTCGCGCCACGGTTCGGCCCCGAGCAGATCACGGACGGCGTCGCCGTTCGCGCGCTCACGTACGCGAGCGGCAAGGATCGGGTCGAGGCCTACCTCGTGACACCCTCGGCGGCAGCGGGCCGGCTCCCGGCGGTACTCCACCTCCACGGCGCGGGCGGCGACCGCGCCGAGCAACTCGCGAACGCGAGCCGCCTCGCCCGGCGTGGCGCGGTGGCGCTGACGATCACGGCGCCCTCGCAGGCGAAAGAGCCTCCGTCCGGGCTCGCCCCCGAGGCGGCGCTCCGCTGGCAGCGCGACGAGACCGTCGAGGATCTCGTCGCCGCGCGACGCGCACTCGACCTGCTCGCCGCCGACGAGCGCGTCGATCCCGACCGCCTCGCGCTCGTCGGCTGGAGCATGGGCGGCCGCCAGGCGGCGATGGTGGCCGGCGTCGACGACCGGGTGCGGGCCACGGTGCTCATGTCGACCGGCGCAGTCCCGGTCTCCGAGTACGTCGCCGCGGCGCCGGAGAGCTTCCGCGACGACGTCGAGGAGGTGCTCCCGGGGATCGACCCGCTCGCCTACGTCGGCGAGATCGAGGGCGCGCTGCTCGTCCAAGCGGCCCGCTCGGACTCGATCGTGCCGCAGCAGGCGCTCCAGAGCATCGTCGACGCCGCGCCCGAGAGTGCGAGGGTCGAGTGGTACCGCACCGATCACGCGCTCGGCGAGCAGGCGACGCGCAACCGGCTCGAATGGCTCGCCGAGGAGCTCGGGCTCGTCCGCTAGGCGGTGACCGAGTCCATTCCGGTCGACGCCTCAGGCGAGCTCGCGGGCGCGAGCGACAAGCGTCGTCTCCGCAGCCGACTCGCGCTCCCGTGCCGCCTGGCTCCAGCTCTCGTGCGCGTTCAGAGTGGCGTGGAGCTCTTCGAGCATCGCGTCCATGGCGGCCTCCGACGACGACCCGGCCTGGCGGCGTGCTGCGGCACAGGCTGCGGGGTCGAGCGCGTCCCGAAGCGTCGCCTCGTCGATCTCGACCGGCCCACCGGTCGCCGCCACGGACGCCGCCGCAAGTCGTTCCGTCGTCAGCTGCGAAGACGGCTCGCCCGCGTCGACGAGGTCGCGGACTGCGCGTCCGACGATCTTGTGGGCACTGCGGTAGTCGATGTCTCCGGTCAGCGCCAGCACGTCGGCGACGTCTGCGGCGGTGACGAAGCTCTCACGCGCGATCTGAGCGAAGCGCTCCGTCCGCAGCTCGATGCCGTCCAGCACGGACGCGGTCAACCGGGCGATCGCCACCGCCTCGTCGAGCGCTCGCGGAACGGTGCCGTTGAGCAGGTGGAAGTGGTCAGTGCGAGCCGACCCGGTGTGCAGAGCGGCGAGGGCGCCGGCGACGTCGCCGGCCGCCTGGCCCGCCTGCGTGCGGATCGCGGCGAGCGCATAGGGATTCTTCTTCTGCGGCATGAGCGCGCTCGCGCGGCTGTGCGCGTCCGCGAGCTCGACCAGTCCGAACTCCTGGCTGGCGTAGATCTCGAAGTCCTGCGCGAACTGGCTCTGGTGCGTCGCGGCGATCGCGAGGGTCGCGAGGAGCTCGAGGTACACGTCGGCCTGCCACGCGGCGTCCTTGGCGTGTTCGACGAGCTCGTCACAGCCCAGCAGCTCGGCGAGTCGCACCCGATCGAGGGACCAGCGCGAGCCCGCACTGCCGCCGGCCCCTGCAACGCTCGCCCCGAGAGCCGCGTGCGATGCGCGCGTCCGGTCGGCGTCGCGAATCGCCGGGTAGGCGTAGGCCAGGAGGAGGTGGCCGACGGTCGTCGGCTGCGCCGGCTGAAGGTAGGTGTAGTCGGTCGCGAGCGCGGTACGCGTTGCGCCTGCGTGCCGGACGAGGGCGGCGGCCTGGTCGACGAGCGCGTCGTGCAGCTCGCGCGCGCCTGCGCGAGCCGTCAACCGGAGCGCGACACGAAACGCCTCGCGTCGTGGACGGCCGGCGCTCAACCAGCCCGCGGCGGCCCGTCCGACGCGCCGCTCGAGCTCGGCTTCGCGTGCGTTGAACGCGTCGCCGAGGGACGGATCCCACGGGAACTCCTCGCCGGGGATCGCGTGCAGCTCGAGCAGCCCTCGCACGAGCGACACTGCGTCCTCGCCCGCGAGGTCGCCCCCTTCGACGAGTGCGACGACGTGCGCGAGATCTGCGAGCGACAACCCGCGAGCGAGACGCGGGCCGTGGGCGCTCTCCGCCGCATAGGCCGCCGCCACGAGCTCACGCGCAGCCCCGCCACGCAGCCGCCCGCCCCGCCCCAGCTCCTCCGTCTCCGTCACGACGGGGACACTAGAGGAGGCTCCTGCTGCGGCTTCTTCGACAGAGCGGGTCGATCCCGCTCCACGAGCTTCCGAGCCGGTCTACGATCGAGCGATGATCCCTGTCGAGGGTGAGGAGCGTCCGCTGCGCCAGTGGGATTTCGTGCACTGCCCGCCGAAGACGCAGCACGTGATCGTCGGCGCGGGTGACGGCCCCTGCGTCGTGCTCGCGATGAGCTCGCGCCAGAACCAGGCGTACGGGCCGTACGGCGAGTACGTCGCCGACGAGGTTGCCGGGCGGCACCGAGCGAGCCCACCCGAGACGACGCAGGACGGCGACGACGTCTGGCCGAGCTCGACGCCGACGCGCTACCGCGACGGCTGGCTGCCCTAGCCTCCGCGCCGCCTTCGGAATGCAGCGACCGCCTCCGCGTGGTCAACGGTCGGCGCGGAAGAGCGGCAGCACGGTCTCGGCCTCGTCGAGCGCGGCCCGCAGGGTCGGGTTGTCGTGGAGCCGGAGGTCGCGCGTGAAGAGGACGACGGCCGTCTTCATCGGGGCGCGAGCGGCGATCTCGGCGGCGACGCCGTGCATTCCCGACGAGCTGCGGCACGACGTCGAGCACGCTCTCGCGCGCGCACCACGGGATGTCCTCCTCGAGGTCGGGCCCGTGGTCGATCAGGTCGCGGCCCGAGCGCGACGCGCGGAACGCCTCCTCGGCGCTCGCATAGGACGCCGCGAGCCGCACGCCCGCCTCCGCCGCGTCCGTGCGCTCGCAGTGAAGCTCCTCCGCGACCCGGCCGGCGACGTAGGCGTCGTCGAGCGCGAACGCGCCCTTGACGCCGGCGCAGAAGACGGCGACGTCCTCGCCGTGGGAGCGCGCCCGCTCGACGACGGCGTCGAGGTTCATGAGCGAGGCGATGTAGACGCGATCGCACCGCTCCGCCGCGGTGACGATCGCGCGCGTCCCGTTCGTCGTGGACATCGCGAGGGTCGTCCCGCGCGGCTCGAGATACTCGCGCGGGGAGTTGCCGAGATCGAAGCCGTCGATCCGGACTCCGAGGCGCTCGCCGCCGAGCGTCACGCCCTCGCCGGAGAGCGCCCGTGCGTCCTCCACCTCGGCGGCGCACCACACGCGTTCGTAGCCCGAATCGAGTGCCTGGCAGATGGTCGAGGTCGCCCTGATCACGTCGATCACGACCCCCGTCGGGGCCGCTGCAGCCTCGTCGGGGGTGAACGCGACGTGAACTCGCACGCCGGTACGCTAGCCCGCGAGGTGTCTGCGGCTCCCCACTGCTACCGGCATCCGGATCGGGAGACGCTGGTCTCCTGCTCCGAGTGCGGCCGACCGATCTGCGAGGAGTGCATGAACTTCGCGCCGGTCGGGATCAAGTGCCCCGACCACGCGGGGGTCGGCGCCGCGCGCGCCGGCCGGGCGGCGCCCCAGCGGACGGTGCGCCAGGCGCAGCGGAAGCTCGGCGGGCTGGAGGCACCGGCGACGGTCGGGCTCGTGATCCTCAACGTGCTCGTCTACATGGTGACCGTGTACCAGGGCGGCGGGATCGGCCGGCCGGGCGGCGAGCTCTTCCTCGACGGCGCCCTCATCGGCGCGGCGATCGACCTCGAGGGCCAGTGGTACCGGCTCGTGACGGCGATGTTCCTCCATGCGAGCCTCCTGCACCTGGCCTTCAACATGCTCGCGCTCTACTGGCTCGGCACGATCGTCGAGCAGGCGCTCGGCACCTGGCGCTTCCTCGCGCTGTACTTCGTCTCGGGGATCGCGGGCTCGGCCGGCGCCCTTGCCCTGAGCGACCCGTTCGCCGTGACGGTGGGCGCGTCCGGCGCGATCTACGGGATCCTGGGCGCGCTGCTCGTGCTGGAGTACCGCGCGACCGGCTCCTTCGCCGGGCAGGCGCTCGGGCTCATCGTGCTCAACCTCGCGCTGACGTTCGCGATCCCGAACATCTCGATCGGCGGCCACCTCGGTGGGCTCGCGGGCGGCGTCCTCGCGACGTTCGCGCTCGCCCACTACCGCTACGCGCGGCCGCGCTCGCTCGGTCCCGCGCTCGTCGGGCTGATCGCCGTGGCGAGCCTCGTCGTCGCGTACGTTCGCATCGAGAGCTACGTGTAGCGGCCCGAGCGATCGTCTAGGTTCAGTCGCAGGATGAACCTGACGGGAGCTCCGCTGGACGAGGCAGCGCGTTGACGGGGCCGGTGATTCCGGGCGCCGCGTCGACGGGCGTGCTCCGGGACGGGTACGACACGGGCGGCTTCTACGACGAGACGTTCGAGCGCGATGCCGACGGCGGCGTGACGCCCCGCCCGCACTACGAAGAGGTGATCGCCCAGATCGCGGCGATGGAGGGAAGCGACCTGAGGCGAGCGGCGGAGCTCGCGAACCGCTCGTTCCTCCACCGCGGCGTCACCTTCACGGTCTACTCGGAAGGAGAGCAGGGCGCCGAGCGGATCCTCCCGTTCGACCCGATCCCCCGCATCCTGCCCGCGGACGAGTGGGCTGTCGTCGAGAGCGGCCTGCGACAGCGGATCCGGGCGCTCAACGCGTTCGTCCACGACGTCTACCACGCCCAGGAGATCCTGCGGGACGGCGTGGTGCCGCGCCGGCTCGTCGTGCTCGCACGCCACTTCCGGCGCGAGGTGGTCGGGATCGACGTCCCCGACGACCAGTACGTCCACATCGCCGGCAGCGACCTGATCCGGGGCGACGACGGCCGCTGGCTCGTGCTGGAGGACAACCTGCGCACGCCGAGCGGCGTCTCGTACGTGCTCGCGAACCGCCAGATCATGACCCGCACGCTGCCCGACTGGTTCGCCGAGCTCGGCGTCCGCCCCGTCGACTCGTACGCGGGCCAGCTGCTCGACAACCTCGTCGGCCTCTCGCCGCGGCGCGCGGTCCCCGGCTCGGCGAGCGGCCCCGGCGTCGTCGTGCTGACCCCCGGGATCTTCAACTCCGCCTACTTCGAGCATGCCTTCCTCGCCCAGCAGATGGGGGTGGAGCTCGTCGAGGGCCGCGACCTCTTCGTGCTGGAGAACCGCGTCTACATGCGGACGACCTCGGGACGGCGCCAGGTCGACGTCATCTACCGTCGCGTCGACGACGAGTTCCTCGATCCGCTTGCCTTCCGCCCGGAGTCGATGCTCGGCGTCGCGGGGCTGCTCGGGGCCGTCCGGACGGGCAACGTCACCCTCGCGAACGCGATCGGGACGGGCGTCGCCGACGACAAGGTGATCTACCGCTACGTCCCCGAGATCATCCGCTACTACCTCAACGAGGAGCCGATCCTCGACAACGTGCCGACCTACCTCCCGGGCGAGCCGGACGAGCTCGACCACATCCTCGCCAACCTCGACTCGCTCGTCGTCAAGGCCGCCAACGAGAGCGGCGGCTACGGGATGTTGATCGGCCCGACGGCCGACGAGCGTGAGCTCGAGAGCTTTCGCCGCCGGATCACGGCACACCCCCGCGACTACATCGCGCAACCGGTGATCCCCCTCTCCCGCCACCCGACCTTCGTCCCCGACGAGCAGGGTGACTCGGGCACGCTGGAAGGACGCCACGTCGACCTGCGGCCCTACGTCCTCAGCGGCCCCGACGGGATCACGGTGCTGCCCGGCGGCCTGAGCCGCGTCGCGCTCGTCCGCGGCTCGCTCGTCGTCAACTCGAGCCAGGGCGGGGGCAGCAAGGACACGTGGGTGCTCCAGTGAGAGGCGTGACCCGATGCTGAGTCGCATGGCCGAGTCGCTCTACTGGATCGGGCGCTATGTCGAGCGCGCCGAGCAGACCGCGCGCCACACCGAGGCGACGTTCCGGCACACCCTCGTGATGGGGTCGACGCCCGAGGCCGACGCTCGTCGTCGGCGCCACTGGGTCGCCCTGCTCGACATCGTCGGTGAGCGCGGCTCGTTCCCCGAGGACGGCCCGCCGGTGGACGAAGAGACCGTGCCGGAGCACCTGATCTTCGCCGAGGAGAACGCGAACTCGATCGTCTCGTGCATCGCGCGGGCGCGTGACAACGCTCACACGATGCGCCATCAGATGGCGACCGAGATGTGGGAGGCCCTCAACCGCTTCCACCTCGACCTCCAGCACCCCGGCCGGCGGCGCGTCGCGGCCGCGAGCGCCGAGCACACGACGCGCTTCTGCCGCTCGATCGTCGACTTCAGCCAGCTGCTCCAGGGCGTCACGGACTCGACGATGCCGAGGGAGGAGAGCTGGTACTTCCTCCAGGCGGGGAAGTTCCTCGAGCGCGCGGAATGGACCACCCGGACGATCGACGTCAACTACCGGCTGCTCCTCGGCTCGGAGCTCGGTGACGGCGACCGGCACGCGCTCGCGACGGCGCAGGACCTGCAACCGTGGGGCACGCTGCTCCGCGCGCTCTCGGCCTACGAGTCGTATCACCGGATCCAGAGCCGGGGCGTCCATCCGAGCGCCGTGGTCGAGGTGCTCATGCTCTCGGAGGTCCTGCCGCGGTCGATCAGGTTCTCGATCGGGAAGGTCGACGCGGCGCTCGCGCACATCAGCGAGGAGGCTCCGGCCTACAACGGGTCTGAGCCGATGCCGGGGTCGAGCGGCGAGAGCGAGGCGCGACGCGAGGTCGGCCGCCTGCACGCGGAGTTCGCCTACCAGCGGCTCGACGACCTGCTCGACCGCGGCCTCCACGAGTCGCTGCTCGACATCCAGCGCCGCTGCTACCGGATCGGCGACCTCGTCGAGCACGAGTTCTTCGCGCACCGGCCGCTGACCGCGCAGGAGGCGATGGTGTGAGGTACCGGATCCGTCACCGGACGAGCTACCGCTACGCCTCCCCCGCGTTCGAGAGCTTCAACGAGGTGCGACTCCAGCCGGTCGCGGGCGCACGTCAGACGCTGCTGGACTTCGACCTCTCGATCGAGCCGCCGGCGACGGTGATCGCGTTCCGCGACTACCACGGCAATGCGGTGCACGACTTCGGCGTCGCCTATCTCCACGACCGGCTCGTGATCGAGTCGACGAGCGACGTCGTGACCCACGCGGGCGCCGACGAGACACTCGCCGGGCCGGCGGACGGGGAGCCGGACGAATCGCCCGAGCTGCGCGAGCTCGCCGGTGACGCGACGCTCGAGGACGACCTCGCCGAGTTCCTCGGCCCGAGCGCGTTCGTCCCGCTCGCCGACGAGACGGCGGCCATCACCGACGCCCTCCTCGCCGAGGCACCCGAGGCGACCGCGCTCGCCTTCTTCACGCGGGCCGCAGACGACGTGCGCGAGCGGCTCGACTACGTGGTCGGCACGACGACCGTCGAGAGCTCCGTCGCCGAGGTGCTCGCCGGGGGCGCCGGCGTCTGCCAGGACTTCGCGCACGTCCTCATCTCGCTCTGCCGTCACGCAGGGCTCCCTGCGCGCTACGCGAGCGGCTACCTGGGCGGTGTCTCCGTCGCGAGCGCCTCCCATGCCTGGGTCGAGGCGTACATCCCGCCGTACGGCTGGGTGGGCATCGACGCGACCCTCGGCCGCCTCTGCACCGGGCAGCACGTGAAGCTGGGCACCGGCCGCGACTACGCCGACGTCGCCGTGCTGCGAGGGACCTACCACGGCGGCGGCCAGGCGGAGCTCGAGGTGGAGGTGACGTGCGAGTCGCTGGGAGAGCTGGGCGAGGGAGCCCAGACGTCGAGCCGGGACGACGAGCCGGTCGCGAAGCTCGTCGCGATCCAGAACCTCGGCGCGATGCGGCAGTACCAGCGCGGCGCCGTGCTCGTCCAGGCGATGGGCGGAATGACGCAGGAGATCGCGCTCGAGGAGCTGCCACCGCTTCGGGCTCAGCTTCGCCCGGAGGACGGCCCGCCGAGCCAGCAGCCCCAGCAGCAACAGCAGGGCGACGCGTGAGGCTTCGCCTCGGCTGCCACTTCGAGCACGACGCCTCGGAGCCGACGCCGGCCGTCGTGATCGTCGAGCCCCACCTCGACGACAGGGGCGGGATCGTGGCCGAGCGCTGGGCCGGCGAGCCTCCACTCCAGACGACGAGCTACCTCGACCTCTACGGCAACCGCTGCCGCCGGCTCCTGCTGCCCGCGGGCGCCTCGACGTTCACCTTCGACGCGGTCGCCGAGATCTCGGCCGAGCCCGACGCCGTCCCCGGTGCAGGCGAGGCGCAGCACCGGATCGAAGCGCTGCCCGACGATCTGCTCCACTGGCTCCTGCCGAGCCGCCTCTGCGAGTCCGACGCGCTCTACGACGAGGCCTGGGAGCTCTTCGGATCGACGACACCCGGTCCGGGGCGCGTCCAGGCCGTGTGCGACTGGATCCACGGCAACATCGCGTACGGCGTCGAGAGCATGCCCACGACGGCGACCGTCGAGGTCTTCGAGCGGCGCGGCGGCATGTGCCGCGACTTCGCGCACCTCGGCGTGACGCTGAGCCGCGCACTCGGCATCCCTGCCCGCTACGTGTTCGGGTACATGCCGGACATCGGGATCCCCGGGCCCTATCCGCCGATGGACTTCCACGCCTGGTTCGAGGTCTGGCTCGGCGCCCAGTGGTGGACCTTCGACGCGCGGTTCAACGTGCCGCGGATCGGCCGGGTGCCGATCGGGCGCGGACGGGACGCGGTCGACGTCGCGATGGTGACGACCTACGGCGCCGCTACCCTCCTCCGGATGGTCGTCTGGGCGGACGAGGTCGGTGACGCCGACGAGCTGACGGCGGAGCCGCTCGCGCTCGCCGCCCCGAGCGAATCGGAGTGGCGTGGCAGGTAGCGACCGCGTAAGCGGGCGCCTTCAGGGATCTGCCCCGCCGGAGGCGGGGATCGAGCGGCGGGAATCCGCTCCTGCGGATTCCCGCTTCGCGGGGAAAGAACAGTCACTCGGCGACCTGATCGCCACGCTCGGGAGCATCGACGACGACGAGATCGACTGGCAGAACGTCCGGCAGACGACCGTCCTGATCCACCAGAGCTTCGCGTACGAGTACCCAGCTGCGATCACGGCCCTCCGCCACCGGCTCATGGTCGTCCCGCCCGACTACCACGACGACCAGCGCCTCCTCACCCACAAGCTCCGCGTCTCCGGCTGCGACGTCGACATCGAGCGGTCGTACGACACGTTCGGGAACGTCGTCCTCGACCTGGGCCTTCAGTACGTCGAGCATGACGTCACGTTCACGTCCTGGGCGGTGGTCGAGCGGGAGACCGCGATCGACGGCAAAGAGACGCCCGACGCGATCACGGTCGACCAGCGCTTCCTCGACCCCTCACGGCTGACGCGGCCGGACGACGCCTTGCGGGAGGTCGCGGCGGAGCTCGTCCAGACGGGTGCAAAGGGCAGCGAGCTCGGCGAGCGCATCGCGACGCGGGTCCACGACCACTTCGAGTACCGCTGGGGCCTGACCGACGTCGCGACGACCGCGGCGGAGGCGTGGGCCTCCGGGATCGGTGTCTGCCAGGACTACGCGCACTGCATGCTCGCCCTCTGCCGGCTGTGCGAGCTGCCCGCCCGCTACGTCTCCGGCCACGTGCTCGGGGACGGCGGGACGCACGCGTGGGTCGAGGTGCTCGTGCCGCACCCGCAGGACGAAGGGGCCTTGCGCGCGGTGCCGATCGACCCCACCCACGACCGCCGTGCGGGGCTGCGGTACCTCACCGTCGCAGTCGGGCGCGACTACTGCGACGTCCCGCCCACCTCCGGCACGTATGAGGCGCCGCACGTCGGCACCCTCTCGACGCACAAGCGCGCGGCAGTGACGCGGGTCGAGTACCTCAGGCCCCCGCGCCGGCGGCGGCCCGGGCCCGTTCGGACCGGCTAGCCGCGCAGCAGGGCTTCGAGCCCGGGCAGGTGACGCGAGCAGAGCGCAGGCAGGCCGGCGTGCTCGAGCTCGTAGACGACGGCCGGGATCTCGCGGTCGGCGAGCCAGTCGTCGAAGGCTCCCGGGCACGGCCCACCCACCTCGTCGACGACGGGCAGTCGTGCCGACTCCGCCAGCGCCTCGACGACGCCTGTCAGGCACGTTCCCGCGCGGCAGGAGCAGCTCGAGCGGGCTGTGGACGTCCACCACGAGCGGCGGTCGGAGCCGCTCGACCAGCCTCATCAGCGCCTGGGTCTCGGGCTCGGAGCCCGCGTGCTCGCCGGGCGACGAGAGGTTCGTCCGGTTCTCGGCGATGCGACGCTCGTCCTCGATCCCCGGCGGGAACGTGAACGAATCGTCCGGCCGCCAGGTGTCCGCCGGGAAGTTGCGGTTGAGGTCGACTCCGGCTGCGTTCTGCCGCGTGCCGTTCAGAAGCCCGTCCGGGTTGGCCACGGGAACGACCGCCCAGCCCGTCTCCCGCGCGGTCACGCGCTCCAGCAGGCGCCGCACGAGGAGCGCGGTCGCCCCTTCCTCGCCGTGCTGGGCCGCGACGAGCAGCCCCGCCACGGAGTCGTCGCTCGCAGGCAGGAAGACCCGCAGCGCGACGCCGTCGCCCGAGCGCCCGTACTCCTCCGCGCGCCAGCCGTCGAGGAGGTTCCCGGTCACGCGCTTACCGTAGTCAGACGGCGTCGACGGGCCGGACGAGGACCGCGACCCCTTCGATCGCCACGACCTCGACCGTCGCCCCGACCTCGACGGCCGTCTCCTCCGTCGAGCGGGCGCTCCAGTCCTCGGTGCCGACCTTCACCTGACCGCGGCCCCCCGTGCCGGCGGGGATCGCGACCACCACCACGCCGCGGCGTCCCACGAGGGCGGGCACGTTCGACGGGACAAGCGGCGCGTTGATGAAGCGTGAGCGAAGCGCCGGGCGCGTCAGGTAGAGCGTCGAGGCGGACACGACCGCGAAGACGACGAGCTGGAGCCACAGAGCACCGTCGAGCGCGGCGACGACGGCGGCGCAGAGCGCGCCCACCGCGAGGTAGATGCCGATGAAGGCGACGGTGACGGTCTCGAGCGCGACGAGGACGAGCGCGAGGACGACCCAGACGACGACGCCCGTCGTCCCGCTCACGGCGAGCGCGGTGGCCCGTCGGCCGCGGCCACGTCGGAGCCCGAGCGGAGCGCACCGCCGAGCGCGGCGAGCGTGCCCATCGCCCCGACCGCCTCGGCCGGCACGAGCATCAGCGTGACGCCCTGCCCGTCGGCGAGCTTCGGCAGCGCCTCGATGTACTGGTAGGTGAGGAGGTCGGCCGTCGGGCGTCCGTCATGGATGGCCTGGAACGTCGCGCGCGTCGCCTCGGCCTGTCCCTGGGCGATGAGCATCGTTGCCTCGCGCTCGCCGTCCGCGCGGAGCACGGCGCCCTGCCGGTCGCCCTCGGCCGTGAGGATCTGCGACTGCTTGTGACCCTCGGCGGTCAGGATCTGCGACTGCTTCTGGCCCTCGGCCTCGAGGATCACGGCGCGCCGGTCGCGCTCGGCCCGCATCTGCTTCTCCATCGCCTCCTGGATCGAGGCGGGAGGGTCGATCGACTTCAGCTCGATGCGGTTGACGCGGATCCCCCACCGCTCCGTCGCCTCGTCGAGCACGATCCGGAGGTCGGCGTTGATCTTGTCGCGCGAGGTGAGCGTCTCCTCGAGCGAGAGCGAGCCGATCACGTTGCGCAACGTCGTCACGGTGAGCTGCTCGACCGCGACCAGCAGGTGCGCGACCTCGTACGTCGCGCGGAACGGATCCGTGATCGTGAAGTAGAAGACGGTGTCGATCGAGATCGTCACGTTGTCCTGCGTGATCACCGGGTGCGGCGGGAACGCCACGACCTGCTCGCGAAGGTCGACGAGCGGCTTCCTCAGCCGGTCGAAGAACGGGAAGAGGAAATGCAGCCCGGGCTCGAGCGTGCGGCTGTAGCGGCCGAGGCGCTCGACGATGCCGGCGTTGCCCTGCGACACGATGCGCACCGTCTGCGCGAGCACGACGAGCACCGCGAAGAGGAAGACCGCCGCGACGACGAGCACGCCGAAGTTGTCGTCGAGGCCGTCGAGCACGGGGCGAGCCTATGGCAGGGCGCGGACGGAGCCTGACAACGCTTGTGTTACTTGAACACAAGCGTTGTCCGACGCGACCGTCAGTCAGCCGCCGACGGCGACCGACGTGACGCCGGTCTCCGCGAGCGCCGCCTGGGCGGCCGCGAGGCGCGCCAGCGGCACGCGGTAGGGCGAGCACGAGACGTAGTCGAGCCCGAGCTCGTGACAGAAGGCGACCGAGCGAGGCTCGCCGCCGTGCTCGCCGCAGATCCCGAGCTTCAGGTCCGGCTTCGCGCCCCGTCCGCGCTCGACGGCGATCCGCATCAGGTCGCCGACGCCCTCGATGTCGAGCACCTCGAACGGGTTGCGCGCCAGCACGCCGTGCTCGAGGTAGTACGTGAGGAACTTGCCCTCCGCGTCGTCTCGCGAGAAGCCGAGCGCGGTCTGGGTGAGGTCGTTCGTCCCGAAGGAGTAGAAGTCGGCGTGCTCGGCGATCTCGTCGGCGCGCATACAGGCGCGCGGCAGCTCGATCATCGTCCCGCAGAGGTACTCGACCTCCGCCTCCCCGGCCGCGACGCGGTCTGTCAGCTCGCGCAGGCGGGCGAGCTCCTCGGCGAAGCCGACGAGCGGGTGCATGATCTCGACGAGCGGCGCGGCGCCGGTTCGCTCGGCGACGGCGTGGGCGGCACGGACGATCGCGCGCACCTGCATCTCGTAGATCTCCGGCCACTGGAGGCCGAGCCGGCAGCCGCGCGTGCCGAGCATCGGGTTCGACTCGCGGAGCTGCTCGATCCGGCGGCGCATCTTCTCCGAGGTCGCGTCCTCGGCGGCCGGCAGGAACTCGTGGAGCGGTGGGTCGAGGAGACGGATCGTCACCGGGTAACCCGCCATCGCCTCGAAGATCCCCTCGAAGTCCGCCTGCTGCACCGGCAGCAGCCGGTCGAGCGCCGCGCGACGCTCCTTCTCGTTCGACGCGAGGATCATCTCCTGGACGATCGGAAGCCGGTCGGCCGCCATGAACATGTGCTCGGTGCGGCAGAGACCGATTCCCTCCGCACCGAACTCGCGTGCCTTGACCGCGTCCTCGGGAGTGTCCGCGTTCGCGCGCACGCGCAGGCGGCGCAGCTCGTCGGCCCAACCGAGGATCGTCTCGAAGTTGTCGTCGATCGCGGGCGGCACGAGCGGCACGGAGCCCACGATCACGCGCCCGGTGCCCCCGTCGATCGTCAGCTGGTCTCCCTCCCGCAGCTCGACCTCGCCGATGCGGAGCGTCCGTGCCCCGACGTCGATCGTGAGCGCGTCGCAGCCGGCGACGCACGGCTTGCCCATGCCGCGAGCGACGACCGCCGCGTGGGAGGTCATGCCGCCGTGCGCGGTCAACACGCCCCGCGCGTGGATGAGGCCGTGGATGTCGTCCGGCGTGGTCTCCCAGCGCACGAGGATGACGTCCTCCCCGGCCCGGCCGCGCTCCTCGGCGAGATCCGCGTCGAGGACGATCGCCCCCGAGGCCGCGCCCGGGGAAGCGTTCAGTCCCGTCGCGACGACTTCGACCTCCGCGTCGGGGTCGATCATCGGGTGGAGGAGCTGGTCGAGCTGTCCCGGGTCGATCCGGGCCACGGCCTCCTCCCGCGAGATCATCCCCTCGTCTGTCATCTCGACCGCGATCCGCAGCGCCGCCTGGGCGGTCCGCTTCCCGGTGCGGGTCTGCAGGAGGTAGAGCGAGCCGTCCTCGACGGTGAACTCGATGTCCTGCATCTCGCGGTAGTGGTCCTCGAGCCGCTCCAGCGTCTGGACGAGCCGCGCGTACGCCTCGGGGAGCGTCTCGCGCATGCGCTCGATCGGCTCGGGGGTGCGGATCCCCGCCACGACGTCCTCCCCCTGCGCATTCACGAGGAACTCGCCGAAGAGCGTCCGCTCTCCGGTCGACGGGTCACGGGTGAAGCAGACGCCGGTGCCCGACGTGTCGCCCTTGTTGCCGAAGACCATCTGGACGACGTTGACCGCCGTGCCGAGGTCGTCGGGGATGTCGTAGGTGCGGCGGTAGACCTTCGCGCGCGGCGACTCCCACGAGTCGAAGACCGCCCGCGTCGCGCGGCGCAGCTGCTCGGGCGCCTCCTGCGGGAACGGAGTGCCGGCCTCGCGCTCGTAGATCGCCTGGAACGTCGCGATCAGCTCGCGGAGGTCGTCGGCCGTGAGGTCGACGTCGAGCCGCGCGTCGCGGCGCTCCTTGAGCGCCTGTAGCTCGCCCTCGAAGAGATGCCCGTCGATCCCGTCGACCACCTCGCCGTACATCTGGATCAAGCGGCGATACGAGTCGAGCGCGAAGCGCGGGTTGCCCGTCGCGTTCGCGAGCCCTTCGACCGCCACGTCGTTCAGGCCGAGGTTGAGGATCGTGTCCATCATCCCTGGCATCGAGACCGCGGCGCCGGAGCGCACCGAGACGAGGAGCGGCTCGGACGGGTCGCCGAAGCGCTTGCCGGCGTGCTCCTGGAGCGCCTCGACGTGCTCGTCGACCTCGGACCAGAGCTCGGCGGGCACGTCCCCCGAGGCCATCGTCGCGCGACAGGCGTCGGTCGTGATCGTGAAGCCGGCCGGCACGGGAACGCCGAGCGCCGTCATCTCCGCGAGGCCGACGCCCTTCCCCCCGAGGAGCTCGCGGCCCCCCGGAGCCTCCTCGTCGAACGCATAGACCAGGCGCACGGCGCGGATCCTATGCGCAGGCGAGAATGCGGCTGCCGTGAAGCGGGTCGTGATCCTCTCATCCGCGAGTGGCAGCGGCAAGTCGACGCTCGGGCGGCGACTCGCGGCGCTGCTCGGTGTGCCCTACGTCGAGCTCGACGCGATCCACCACCAGGCCGGCTGGCGCGAGCTGACCGCCGAGGAGCTGCGGCGCGAGGTGAGCCGATCGTGGCCGGTGACGCCTGGGTGATCGACGGCGCGTACCGCGGCAAGCTCGGGCACCTGACGCTCGACCGCGCCGACACGGTCGTCTGGCTCGACCTGCCGCGTCGTGTCTGGCTGCCGCGGCTCGTCCGGCGTACCGTGCTCCGCGTCGTCCGGCGGGAAGAGCTCTGGAACGGCAACCGCGAGTCGCTCCGCAACGTGCTCTTCAGCCGCGACTCGCTGATCCTCTTCGCGCTCCGCAACGATCGCAGCCGGCGTCATCGATACCCGCGCGAGCTCGCGCGCTACCGCGTCGCGCGACTGCGGACCCAGCGCGAGGTCGACGCCTTCGTCCGCTCGGTGACGCGCTAGGTGTCCGACTTCGAGCCGGACACCGGTCGACGTCGCGCCCTCGACCGCAGCTCCGCGACCCACGCCAGCGCCCGCAGGCCGAGCCAGATCGGCGTCAGGACGACGTAGAAGAGCACCACCGCGAGGCCGAGCGCCGTCCACCAGGCGACCCAGTAGCGGGCCGGCACCCATCCTTTCTCGGCCATGTCGCGGCGGATCCCCCGGGCCGGCAGGCCGTACTTGGCGTTCGGGCGGCTCACGCCGTCGTCTCCTGCGCGCGTCGCGCCCGCTCGGCGACGAGGCGGATGATCCGCATCGCGGTCTCCTCGACCGAGAGCTCGGACACGTTGATCACCGGGCAGCGCAGCCGCCGGTGGATCCGGTCGGCCGTCTCGAGCTCCTCGAACACCGCCTCGAGGTTGGCGTACT
Organism: uncultured Actinomycetes bacterium; assembly: GCA_963791895.1. Taxonomy (GTDB): domain Bacteria; phylum Actinomycetota; class Thermoleophilia; order Gaiellales; family Gaiellaceae; genus Gaiella. Next base: position 64,664 of record CAWBTY010000016.1, on the reverse strand, counting down.
TGAGCCGTGGCGCGCCCATCGACCGCACGCGCTCCTCGCGGATCTCGGCGAGGCGCTCGGGGTCGATCGTGAGCCCGACGATCTTCGCGCGGTCGATCTCGAAGAGCGCGGGCGGTGGCTCGACGCCCTTCACGATCGGCACGTTGGCCGCCTTGTGGCCGAGGTAGCCGAGGAAGATCGAGAGCGGCGTCTTCGACGTGCGGGAGACGCCGACGAGCACGATGTCCGCGTCGTCGAGGCCGCCCCCGACGCCGTCGTCGTAGCGCACGGCGAACTCGATCGCCTCGATCCGCTTGAAGTACGTGTCGTCGAGCGGCGCCCGCACGCCCGGCTCCATCCGGGCTGCGACGCCCGCGACGCGCGAGATCGAGTCGATCGGGTGGCCGAGGAGATCGCAGTAGTGCACGCGCGAGCGTCGGCAGAGTCGGCGCATCTCCTCGCGGAGGCCGCGCTCGACGAGCGTGTAGACCATCACAGCGGGTCGTCCCCGGGCGCGCTGCACCGCGATCGCCAGGTCTTCGACCGACTCGACCCGTGGATGGCGTACCTCCTCGAACGGGAGGTCGGGGAACTGCGCCTCGAGCGCGAGGACGAGCCGTGCGGCGGTCTCCCCCGTCGAGTCCGAGACGATGTGGAGCTCGACGGGAACCTGGTCCGTCACGCGCGGGAGGCTACCGCCGCCGTTCGTGCCCCGGTCAGCGCCACGAGGTCGCCCGGCGCGAGCTCGAGCTCGAGGCCCCGGCGGCCCGCGCTGACGTGGATCGTCTCGAACGCGAGCGCGGACTCGTCGACGACGGTCGGTAGTCGCCGTCGTTGTCCGAGCGGGCTGATCCCGCCGTGGACGTAGCCGGTCGCGCGCTCGGCGGCCTTGACGTCGGCAAGCGTCGCGCGCTTCCCGAGCGTGCCGAGGTCGAGCCGTGCGGTGACCGGCACGACGGCGACGGTGAGCGTGCCGTCGACGTCGGCGACGAGCGTCTTGAAGACCCTGGCCGGGTCGAGGCCGAGCTTCTCGACCGCCTCGAAGCCGAAGGAGCTCGAGCGCGGGTCGTGCTCGTACTCGTGGACGGCGAACGAGATGCCCGCCTGCTCGGCCGCGACGGTCGCCGGTGTGCGCTTCCCCGCCACGTCAGACCCGACGGTAGCGTTGTCCGCCATGCCGACCGACGTCACGATGGAGAAGATCGTCTCGCTCTGCCGCCGCCGCGGCTTCGTCTTCCCCGCTTCGGAGATCTACGGCGGCATGGGCTCGTCGTACGACTACGGCCATTACGGCGTCCTGCTCAAGGACAACGTCAAGGCGCGCTGGCTGGAGGCGATGGTGCGGGAGCGGGACGACATCGTCGCGCTGGACTCCTCGATCATCCTCAGTCCGCGCGTCTGGGAGGCGTCGGGTCACGTGGGCGGCTTCAGCGACCCGCTCGTCGACTGCCGCACGTGCAAGCAGCGCTTCCGCGCCGATCACCTCGCCGACCCCGAGCACGACGAGGTGCGATGCGGCAAGCGGCCGAGCAAGCGCCCCGGCGAGACGCCCGACTGCGACCTGACCGAGCCGCGCCAGTTCAACCTCATGTTCCGCACGCGGGTCGGCGCCGTCGAGGAGACCGGCGTCGACGTCTACCTGCGACCCGAGACCGCGCAGGGCATCTTCGTCAACTTCAAGAACGTCGCGCAGCTGGCGAGACGCAAGCCGCCGTTCGGCATCGCGCAGGTCGGCAAGGCGTTCCGCAACGAGATCACGCCCGGGAACTTCATCTTCCGCACGCTCGAGTTCGAGCAGATGGAGATGGAGTTCTTCGTGCCACCCACCGAGGCCGAGGAGTGGTACCGGTACTGGGTCGCCGAGCGGCTCGCCTGGCACGTGCGCTACGGGATCCGCCAGGAGAACCTCCGCGTGCGCGAGCACGACGCGGACGAGCTCTCGCACTACTCGAGCGGGACGAGCGATATCGAGTACCTCTTCCCGATCGGCTGGTCGGAGCTCGAAGGGATTGCCAACCGCAGCGATTTCGACCTCACGCAACACACCGAGGCCTCGGGCACGAAGCTCGAGTGGGTCGACTCCGGCTCGGGCGAGCGGTTCGTCCCGTACGTGATCGAGCCGGCGCTCGGCGTCAACCGCTCGATGCTCGCCTTCCTCGTCGACGCCTACGACGAGGAGGTCGTCGGGGAGCGGGAGCGCACCGTGCTGCGCCTCCATCCGCAGCTCGCGCCCGTCAAAGCCGCCGTCCTGCCGCTCATCGGCAGGGACGCGACGATGGTCGAGAAGGCGCGGTCGCTCTACGAGGAGCTGCGTCTGCACGCGAGCGTCGAATACGACGATTCCGGCGCGATCGGGCGCCGCTACCGCCGCCAGGACGAGATCGGGACGCCGTGGGCGTTCACGATCGACGAGCAGACGCTCGAGGACGGGACGATCACCGTGCGCGACCGGGACTCGCTCGCCCAGGACCGCATCGCGCTCGACGCGGCTCGCAGCCTGCTGGCGGAACGGCTCGCCGAGCCGTGGGCACCGGCGCGCGCGGCGGCGGACTGAAACCGGCGCGGGGCTAGACTCGTATGTCCGATCATGGCGACCTCGCCGCTCTTCACGCCTGCCCTGGCCTCGCTCGGTGACGTCGTCCCCCACGACGGGCTCCTGACAGCCGAGGAGCTGGAGCAGGTCGCGGTCGGAATGGCCGCGCGGCCCGATCTCTGGGAGCCGCTCGTCCGCGTCGACCCCGACCACCGCCGGTACGAGCTCGTCTACGAAGACGAGCGCATGGACGCCTGGGTCCTCTCCTGGATGCCCGGCCAGGCAACCGGCTACCACGACCACTACATCTCGGGGGTCGGGATCTGTGTCGCGGCGGGCGGCGTGCGCGAGGACCTGCTCGTCTACGGCGGCCAGGACGTGGCCCTCCACCTGCGCACCGGCGATTCCCGACGAGGCGGGCCGGGGTACATCCACCGCGTCCGGCACGACCAGGGCCAGCCGGCCGTGACGATCCACGTCTACTCCCCCCGCCTCGAGTGGGTCGGCCAGTACCGGCTCGGAGACGACGGCGTCGTGCGGCGCGAGGTGCGCCCGGGTCGCAACGAGCTCACGGAGCAGCTGATCGCCGAGGGCGCGCTGGATCGCGTGCTCGAGCGGTTCTGACCGTCGGTCGGGGAGCGTGTCGCTTCGGCCCTGGCGACGACGGAGTGACTCGGCTGTCCCTCGTTCGGCAGCATCCCCGGGCGCGGACGCGACGCACAGGTTCCGCTTCCGGCTCGTCGACGGAGCCGATCGAGACGACGCCTGCGCCATCCTCGGGGCTCAGGCCACGGAGCTGGCCTACGAGGTCTCGACGGAGACCGACGACCGCGTCCGGTTCGACATTGCGACGACGTTCAGCCCACGTGTAGCAGCGGTCCTCCGGCCGCTGTACGGGCTCGAGCGTCGGGGGATTCGCGTCGACGGCTTCGAGCTGCTCGACCTCGTGACGGACATCCGGCCACACGCGCTCTCGGCGGCGGTCGAAGAGTGGGAGCGGTTCGGGAACACGGGGCCGTACCGTCGGCGACTCGAGGTGCTCGCGGGTGAGCAGGTGCTCGAAGCGTGCCTCGCCGAAGCGCAGCGCGCGAGCGCGACAGGGCGGGGCCGCGCCGCGTCGTGGCGCTTCGCGGCCACGTGCGTCGCATTCAACACCCCGTCAGCGGAGGCCCGCCTCCTTCGCGAGGCCGCAGCGACCGACGGCTGGCACGAGGCGTCGTCCTACGTCGACGCGGCTGCCGGCCGCTCCGACCTCGCGCGTCTCACGGGCGCGATCCCGGCATTGCCCGAGGACGCGCTCGTGAAGCTCGTCGAGCGCGAGGACTACGCGGGCGAGCGGGCATCGGAGCTGGCGTCTCTTCTCCCGCCGCCTCTCTCGGCGAGGCTGACGGCGGCACTCCGCGCGTCCGTCGGCGCGGGCGACGAACGGGCGTACCCGCCACCGCCGACGATCGAGCGCGACGACGATCGGCTCGTCCTGTGGTTCGCGGACGACGGACACGTCGATGCTCGCGACCGCTTCGAGCGCCTCGCCGAGGATCACACGCTCGTGGAGATCCTCGACGCCGACCGCGAGTGGCTCGCCGTACGCGTCGACTCGGACGACCCGGAGTCCATCGTCCGCGAGATGTGGAACGCGGCGCGCGCCTGACGCCACTTCCCGATAGATACCTTCACCTCGTCGTGGCACCCCGCTTCGAAGCCCGACCGCTCACTCCGGAGACATGGAGCGACCTCGAGGAGCTCTTCGGCCGGCCGGGCGGATCGATCGTCCGCGGCTGCTGGTGCATGTACTACCGCCGCTCCGGCAAAGCTCCGGCCGGGGCCGACAGCCGGCGGGAACTCTGCACGCTCGTGGAGTCCGGTACACGTCCGGGACTCGTCGGCTATGCGGACGGCACGCCGGTCGGCTGGATCAGCCTCGGGCCGCGCGAGGAGTACGCGAAGCTCGTGCGCTCACCGGTCATGAAGCCGGTCGACGACGAGCGTGTGTGGTCGATCGTGTGCACGTTCGTCGACAAGGCGCATCGGGGGAAGGGCCTGCAACGGCGGCTCCTTCGGTCGGGGATCGACTTCGCGCGGGAGAACGGCGTGCGACTGCTCGAGGCGTACCCGGTCGACAAGCCCGGCCGCAGTCACGACGACTTCATGTTCTTCGGCTCGCGCAGCCTCTATGAGCGCGAGGGGTTCCGCGAGGTCGTGCGACGGTCACCGACCCGGATCGTGATGCGTCGGCGCCTGCGCCCGCGCGCCTGACCGCTACGCGCTCAGCGTCCGCAGGCGGAAGCCGCCGTGGTGCTCGTACGAGGAGACGACGACGGCGAGGACGTCGCGTGCCGCCCGGTCGCCGATGTCGAGCCCGAGCGCGTCCGCGATGGGCGCGCCGAGGAGCTCGAGCACGGCTCGCCTCCCCTCCGGGGAGAGCCCGATCCCGCCCCGGTCGCACGCCGCGCACACCGCTCCCCCCGCCGACGGCATGAAGGCGACGAGCTCGTCGTCTCCGCCGCACTCGACGCAGGTCTCGAGATGCGGCAGGAAGCCGGAGAGCCAGAGCAGCTTGAGCTGGAACGAGAGCACGAGCGCGTCGAGCGCCGGCCGTCGTCCGCGCTGGGGCTCACGCTCGTCGAGCGCGTCGAGGAAGCGCGTCAGCGCGAGGAAGGCGCGGTCGTTCTGCTCCTCCTCGGTGTAGAGCTTCAGCATCGCCTCCAGCCCGACCATCCCGACCTGGAGGCGGTAGCCGTCCGAGCGGATCCGGTCGTGCGAGCGAACGAGCGACGCGCCCGTGACCGTCCCGAGCTCGCCGCGACCGCGATGGAGGCCGAGCTCGACGTGCGAGAACGGCTCGAGCCGCCCGCCGAACCGGCTCTTCGTCCGCCGGACGCCCTTTGCGATGGCGCCGAGCCGTCCACTTGCCGCCGTGTAGAGGTGGAGGACGCGGTCGGCCTCGCCGAACGCGAACGAGCGGAGCACGACGGCCTCGGTGATCGTCGACGCGGCCACCCTTCGAGTGTACGACCGGCCGGGACGTGGCTTCAGCCGCGTCCTCCCGCTGGCAGTGCGGGCAGAACCAGGTGCCGCGCCCGCCGACGACGGTCCGGTCGATCGGCCGGCCGCAGCGGTCGCACGGCTCGCCCTCCCGCCCGTAGACGTGGAACTCGCGCTGCATTCGTCCAGGCGTCCCGTCCGGGGTCGTGTACTCGCGGAGCGTCGAGCCCTGGAGCTCGACGCCCTTCCGGAGCGCCGCGCGCACCGCTCGGTGCAGCCGCGCGAGCTCGACCTCGTCGAGCTCTCCGGCCGGTCGTCGCGGGTGGATGCGGGCGCGCCAGAGCGCCTCGTCGGCGTAGATGTTCCCGATCCCGGCGATCCGTCGCTGGTCGAGCAGGAACGCCTTGACCGGCGCGCGGCGTCCCTCGGCGAGGCGGGCGAGCCGCGAGGCGCTGAACGACTGGACGAGCGGCTCGGGCCCGAGCCTCGTGGACAAGTAGGGCCGCAGGTGGCCCTCGTCGAGGAGCTCCCACGTGCCGAAGCGACGGACGTCCCGGTACGCGACGTCCGTCCCGGTGTCCAGCCGAATCGTCGCGCGCCGGTGCGCGTCGTCGGGCAGCTCTCCCGTCGGCGCATGCCGGAGCGATCCCGTCATGCGGAGGTGGACGACGAGCGTGCGCCCGCTCTCGAGCCGGACGAGCAGGTACTTGCCCCGCCGGTCGACGGACGCGATCTGCTCGCCGACGAGCGCGTCGGCGACGAGGGTCGGCTCGATCGGCCGGGTCAGCCGCGGGTCGAGGATCTCCGCCTGCGTGATCGTCGCGCCCTCGAGCACCGGCGCGATCTGGCGACGAACGGTCTCGACCTCCGGCAGCTCGGGCATGCCTCGATCGTAGGCGTCAGTTGTCCGCCGGTGTCCGACCTGAAGTCGGACACACCCGAGCGTGGGCTACGCGACGACGTCGAGCAGGATCCCGCGCTCCGGGGGAGCCGCGTTGCCGAGCTCGTAGGCCGCGAGGACGGCGATGGCCGCCCGCTCGGCTGCGGCCTCGTCGCGCGCATGGACCTCGGCGAGGTCGTCGCCCGCGAGCACCGTGTCGCCTCGTTTCGCGAAGCAGAGGACGCCGACCGCATGGTCGATCGTGTCGCTCTTCGTCCGGCGGCCCGCGCCGAGCTCGAGCGCGGCGATCCCGATGTCGAGGGCCCCGAGCCGCGTCACGATGCCGTCGCGCGGCGCCGCGACGGCGAGCTGGACGGGCGCCCGCCCGAGGGCGGACGGATCGGGATCGCCGCCCTGCGCCCGGATCCAGCGCTCGTACGTCTCGAGCGCCCTGCCGTCCTCCACTGCCGCCTCGGCGCGACGGCGTCCCTCGTCGAGGTCGATCCCGAGGTCGGAGTATGCGAGCAGGCGGGCGCTGGCGTCGAGCACGAGCTCGGTGAAGTCGGCCGGGCCGTCGCCGCGCACCGTGTCACGAGCCTCCTCGACCTCGAGCGCGTTCCCGACGGCACGGCCGAGCGGCTGGTCCATGTCGGTCAGCAGGCACGTCACCTCACGTCCGGCCCGGACGCCGATCTCCAGCATCTGCTCGGCGAGGACCCGGGCGTCGTCGAGCGTCTTCATGAAGGCTCCGTCGCCGACCTTGACGTCGAGCACGATCGCGTCGGCACCGGCCGCGAGCTTCTTCGACATGATCGAGCTGGCGATGAGCGGGACGATGTCGACGGTCGCCGTGACGTCACGGAGCGCGTACAGCTTCTTGTCGGCCGGCACGAGGTCCGCGGTCTGCCCGACGATCGCCATGCCGACGTCGCGGAGCTGCGTGACGAGCTCGTCGGTCGTGAGCTCGACCCGGAAGCCGGGGATCGACTCGAGCTTGTCGAGGGTGCCGCCCGTGTGGCCCAGCCCGCGGCCGCTCATCTTGCCGAGTGGAACCCCGCACGCGGCGACGATCGGGCCGACGGCAAGCGAGGTCTTGTCGCCCACCCCGCCGGTCGAGTGCTTGTCGACGACCTTCCGCCCTAGCGCCGATCCGAGATCGAGCGTCTCGCCGGAGCGGATCATCGCGTCGGTCAGGGCGTGCGTCTCGGCGCCGGTCAGCCCGTTGAAGTACACGGCCATGCACCAGGCGGCGAGCTGGTAGTCCGGCACCTCGTCCCGCGCGTAGGCCAGGATCAGCTCGGCGAGCTCCCCCGGCTCGTGCTCTCCCCCGTTCCGCTTCTGCTCGATCAGCTCCGCCGGCCGCATCGCGCCCGCTAGGTGTCTGACTTCGAGTCAGAGACCGGGCTTCCCGCCTTCGTCGCGACGAAGACGGTCGAGGCGCGGCGGCTCCGAAGAGGAAGCTCGTAAGGCGGCAACTCGGGTTGGTCCTCTGCGTCGAGTGACCGAACGAAGCCGCGCACCATGTCGTGGTCGTCGATGGTCACCCAGCCGTCCGCGTCGCGTCGTTCGACCTCTACGAAGTGCCGTCCGATGATCTCCGCGCCGTTCTCCCGCGTGAAGACCCGCTTCCAGGCGGCGTTGCCCGCAATCGCTCGCAGCTCCCGGAGATGCTCGGTCGAGTTCGTGGTGGCGACGAGGCGGCCGCCGGGCCGAAGAACGCGGGCCAGCTCCTGGAGCCCGGCATCGATACGCGGGACGTGGAAGAGCATCCAGGCGGCCAGCGCGCAATCGAAGTGGTCATCGGCGAAGGGAAGCTGCTGGACGTCTCCGACTCGAGCGTCGACGCCGCGTGCCTGCGCGAGCTCCACCATGCGCGGAGAGACGTCGACCATGACCACCTCGCAGTCGAGCTCGCCCATGATCCGCGCGGCGAGCTCGCCCGGTCCGCCACCGACCTCCAGGACGCGCTCGGGAGCGCACTCGGCGACCGCATCGAACGCGATCTCACGAGGATCGGGCCCTTCTGCGTTTGTGTAGAGAGACCGGCGCGCCTCGAGGTTGTGCTCGTTCGCGTACTGTCGCGCGACGGCGGCAGGGTCGTTGATCCTCATCGCTCGACGATCGGCCGGCCCGGGGCGCCCTTGCCCGGATGCTTCGCTCCGAGCCACGCGCACACGGTCGCACCGACGTCGCCGAACTCGCCCTCCTCGTGGATGCGGCCCGCGGCGTTCTTCCCCGCGGCGTAGGCGAGGAGCAGCGCGTGCTCGCGCGAGTGGTCGGTCGAGGGGGTCGTCGGGTCGCAGCCGTGATCCGAGGTGAGGATCAGCAGATCGCCTTCGCGCAACGCCTCGAGGATGTCGTTCAGGCGGCGGTCGAAGTCCTGCAGGCAGCGGTGGAAGTTGACCGGGTCGTTGCGGTGCCCCCAGAGCTGGTCGGTCTCGACGAGGTTCGTGAAGACGAAGCCGTCCTCGGTGTTCTCGAGCAGCTCGATCGTGCGATTGATCCCGTCGACGTTGGACTTCGTGGGAAACGACTCGTCGATGTCGCACCCCGCGAAGATGTCGGAGATCTTGCCGACGCCGTACACCGTGTGACCGGCGGCCCGAATGGCCGAGAGGTAGTTCGGGCGGCGAGGCTCGAGCGAGAAGTCGTGCCGGTTCGGTGTCCGCTCGTAGTGGCCGGGCTCGCCGAGGAAGGGCCGCGCGATGACCCGTCCGACGGCATGCTTGCCGGTCAGGAGCTCACGAGCTGCGCGGCAGCCGTCGTAGAGCTCCTGCAGCGGGATCGTCTCCTCGTGCGCTGCGATCTGGAAGACCGAGTCGGCGGAGGTGTAGACGATCCACTTCCCGGTGCGCTGGTGCTCCTCGCCGAGCTCCTGGATGATCTCGGTGCCCGAGGCGGGCTTGTTGCCGATGACCCCGCGCCCGGTGCGGTTCATGAACGGATCGATCACCTCGTCGGGGAAGCCGTACGGGTACGTCGGAAACGGCGTCGGGGTCACGACGCCCATGAGCTCCCAGTGGCCCGCGGTCGTGTCCTTTCCCTTGGAGCGCTCGACCAGGCGGCCCGCGACGGCAGGCGCGTACGGCTGCGGCGGGCAGCCCTCGAGGGGCTCGACGTTGCCGAGCCCGAGCGCCTCCAGGTTCGGGAGGTCGAGGCCGCCGACCGCCCGCGAGACGTTCCCGAGCGTGTCCGAGCCCTCGTCGCCCCAGTCGGCCGCGTCGGGCAGCTCGCCCGCCCCGACGGCGTCCAGCACGATCACGCAGGCGCGCGGCATCGCGCTATCGTAGTCGGCCGATGGAAGACGTCATCAGCCTCATCGCGCTCGTTCTCTACATCGCCGGGATCCTCGCGCTCTCCGCGGCCGTGACCTGGGCGGTCGTCAGGATCTCGCCCTCCAAGAGCGCGAAGGAAGAGCAGGCGCAGGCCGAGAAAGCGAAGGCCTAGCCGACTCCGCGGCCGCCTGTTCAGGATGGACCCGCTTGGCGAACGAACGTCAAGTGCAGGTGTCTGACTGAAGTCAGACACCGGTCGCGCCAACGAGGCACTTGCCCCCGAAGGGGGACGCCTTCAGGGATCTGCCCCGCCGCAGGCTGGTGTCCGAATCGAACCAGCAGGATTCGGCCTCTGCCGAATCCTGCTTGGCGAACAAGCTAGACGAGGGCTTTCCCCGCGTCTTCCAGCGGGGTGAAGGGAAGGCCGTGCGCCTCGGCGACGGCCTCGTACGTGAGCTTCCCGCCGAGCGCGTTGACACCGCGGGCGAGCGCCGGGTCGTCGGCGATCGCCTGTGCCGTCCCCCGGTTCGCGATCGCCTCCACGTACGGCAGCGTGACGTTGGTCAAGCCCTTCGTCGAGGTGACCGGCACGGCGCCGGGCATGTTCGCGACGCAGTAGTGGACGATGCCGTCGACCTCGAAGATCGGCTCGTCGTGCGTCGTCGCATGCGACGTCGCGAAGCACCCGCCCTGGTCGATCGCCACGTCGACCAGCACGGCGCCGGGTCGCATGAGCGCGAGCATCTCGCGCGTCACGAGCTTGGGCGCGAGTGCGCCCGGCACGAGCACGGCGCCGATCACCATGTCCGCGTCGGCCAGCACTTCCTCGATCTGGAGGCGGTTCGACATCGCGAGGGTCACCCTCCCGTCGAGCGCGATCTCGAGGTCGCGCATCCGGTCGACGGACTTGTCGAGCACCCAGACGTCCGCCTGCATCCCGAGCGCGATGATCGCCGAGTTGAGCCCGACGACCCCGCCGCCGAGCACGGCGACCTTCGCGGGAGGGACTCCCGGCACGCCGCCGAGCAGGATGCCGCGGCCGCCGTGGGCCTTCTCGAGCGCCCAGGCGCCCATCTGCGGAGCCAGTCGCCCGGCGACCTCGCTCATCGGTGCGAGCAGCGGCAGCCGGCGATCGGCGGTCTCGACGGTCTCGTACGCGATCGCCGTGATGCCCGAGTCGAGCAGCGCGCGCGTCAGCGGCTCGTCGGCCGCGATGTGGAGGTACGTGAAGAGCGTCAGCCCTTCGCGCAGCCGCGCATACTCCGGCTCGATCGGCTCCTTCACCTTGAGGAGGAGCTCGGCCGAGGACCAGACCTCGTCCACGTCGGCGAGGCGGGCGCCGACCGCCGCGTAGGCCTCGTCGGCGAAGCCGGAGCCGACGCCGGCGCCGGTCTCGACGATCACCTCGTGCCCGCGCTGTCCCAGCTCGAGCGCTCCGGCGGGCGTCAGCGCGACACGGTACTCCTGCGGCTTGACCTCTCTCGCGACCCCGATCCGCACGGCGCGCGGGACGATACAGAATCCGTTCGGGCGTCAGACGCGCGCGCTCTCGCCGCTGACGCCGGGGGCTGAAGCTCAGCCGCCGCGGGCTGCGAGGCGCCCGGCCGCGAACGCCGAGGCGAAGAACCACGGGTCGTCGTCCGGCCCGCGGCCCATGTGAGCCAGCGGGAGCGGCGCGCACGCGAGCTCCCAGCCGTCCACGTCGACCTCGACCACCTCGAGGTCGTCGGGCCGGTCGAGTCCGGCCGGCCAGGCGACGCGCACCGAACCGAGGCAGAGCGTGAGCGCCGAGCGCGTGTGGTGCGAGAGACCGCGGTGCCGCTCGCGCTCGTCGGCGAACGAGACGCGTGGCGCGACCACGGCGATCCCCCCGAGTGCGAGGGCGACGTTCGCGGCCTCCGCGACCGCGAGCCCGCCGTGGCCCCAGCGCGAGCCGCTGCCGACGATGCCCGGCCCGATCCCGCAGACGACGACCTCCACGCCGCGGTCGACGCCCTGCGTCAGGGCCGCGGCGACGGACAGGCACTGGACGTCGGCGTCGAGGCAGGGGGCGACGGCGATCGTCGTCTCCAGAAGCCGTCGCGCCTTGAGCGTCCGCACCGTGTCCGAGAGCGAGACCGGGAGCGCGCCTCCGGCGAGCTGGACGTACGCGACGCGACGCCCGGCGAGGGCGGCGCAGGCGGGCGCGAGCTGGCTGTGGAGGCCGAGGCACACGACCGGGACGTCGTCGATCCGCTCGAGGGGCGTGTCGTCGTCCTCCTCGGCGTACCGGTTCGCGAGCTGCCCGGGCGCGTACGGCCACGCCATGACGTGCGCGCCCTCGTCCGGCGCGAGCCGGAGCCCGCGCGTGAGGTTCGCGTAGAGGACGTCGAAGCCCCCGGAGCCGAGGCCGAGCTGGGTCGCCTGGACGTTGACGACGACGACGTCGCCCTCCTCCACCGGGCCCGTGAGCCGCGGGTACGCGATGCACGGATCGCCGTCGACCTCGAGGCGGACGAGGCCGTCGACGCGCTCCCGGACCGCGCTGACGGTCCCCCAGCGGAGCCCGAGCGGCATCTACACAGTCTCGCGCGCGGCGTCGACCAGCGCGAGGGTGACGTCGACCATGCGCTCGAGGTCGTCGACCGCGATGTGCTCGTCCGGCGTGTGGATGTCCGTCATCCCGTTCGCGAGGTTGACGCAGGACAGCCCTTTCCCGTTGAAGACGTTCGCGTCGGCCGCGCCGCCGGAGAGGCCGAGCCGGGCGGTGTGGCCGGTCCGCGCGAGCGCGTCGACGGCGAGCAGGACGGCGAGGTCGTCGTCGCGGAAGCGATAGCCCGCGTACTTCGGCTCGATCGCGGTCTCGAGCGTGCAGTCGGACATGCTGGCCGCGAACGCCGCCGCGTCGACCAGCTGCTGCACGACCTCGGTGACGCGGTCGTGGTCGTGCGACCGCACCTCGGCCTCGAGCGAGCACCGCTCGGGCACGACGTTCCGTGCCGTCCCGCCGCGGATCACGCCGACGTTGACGGTCGTGACGTCGTCGAGTCGCCCGTGCGGCATGTCCGCGATCGCGCGCGCAGCCGCGACGATGGCGGAGCGACCCTCCTCCGGATACATCCCCGCGTGCGCCGCCCGGCCCACGAACGTCAACCGGAGCTCCTGCGCGGACGGTGAGCCGACGACGACGTCGCCGAGTGGCGCGGCCTGGTCGTAGACGTAGCCGACCCGGGCCTCCAACCGGCCGGCGTCGAACGCCGCCGCTCCGACGAGGCCAACCTCTTCCTTCGGCGTGAACAGGAGCTCGATGCCCGCGTGCGAGCGCCGCTCGGTCACGAGCCTGCGTGCCGACTCGACCATGACGGCCAGTGCGGACTTGTTGTCCGCGCCGAGAATCGTTCCGCCCGCATTACGAACCACGCCGTCGTCGACGACCGGCTCGAGGACCCCGTCGAGCGGAACCGTGTCGAAATGTGCGCAGAAGAAGAGCGGAGTGCCGCGACCGTTCCGGCCCGGCAGCCGAGAGAGGACGTTGCCGGCGCTCGCCCCGATCGTCGGCCCGCAGTCGTCCTCGTCCCATTCGAGGCCGATCGCCTCGAGCTCGCGGATCACGCGGTCTGCGACCGCGCGCTCCTCGCCCGATGGGCTGGGGATCGCGCAGAGCTCGAGGAAGAGGTCGAGAACCGGCGTCGACATCGTGGCGATGCTACGCGAGCCCGACGTTCACGACCGCGACGCGCGGCGGCACGTGAGGACTCGTGAACCACTGTCCCGGCCGGACATGTCCGCTCGCGCTCGAGCCGGGCCGCCGACCTCCTCCCCACGGCTCATAGCCTAACGTGACAACACACACAGGTGTGTGCACGGAAGCGTGCCGCCTTCGTGCCGATCGCTCCACACGCCACGACACCCAGGTCGACGGCGCCGCTTGGGCTAAGCGACGCGGACGCCGATCGCGGCTCGCGAGCGCGAGCGCTCGAGCGCGGCTGCGACGAACTCGCGGAAGAGCGGCGCCGGCCGCGTGGGCCGGGACTTGAACTCCGGGTGGAACTGGCTCGCGACGAACCACGGATGATCGGGCAGCTCGACGATCTCGACGAGCCGTCCCTGCTGGAACGTGCCCGAGACCACGAGCCCGTGCTCGACGAGCTGGTCGCGGTAGAGGTTGTTGACCTCGTACCGGTGGCGGTGACGCTCGTGGACGACCGTGTCGTCGTAGATCTCGCGGGCGCGCGTCCCGTCAGCGAGCTCGACCGCCTGCGCGCCGAGCCGCATCGTCCCGCCGAGGTCCTCGATCTCCTTCTGCTCGGGCAGCAGGTCGATCACGGGGTAGGGCGTCTCCGGGTCCATCTCGGTCGAGTTGGCGCCGTCGAGACCGGCGACGTGGCGCGCGAACTCCGAGACGGCGACGTGCATCCCGAGACAGATGCCGAGGTACGGGATCTCGCGCTCGCGGGCGACACGGCAGGCGAGGATCTTCCCTTCCCAGCCGCGCGATCCGAACCCACCCGGCACGAGCACGCCGTCGACCTGCTCGAGCTCCTGCACGGCTTCCTCGTACGACATGTCCTCGGCGTCGACCCAGCGCACGCGGACGCCTGCACCCCCCGCGACACCGGCATGCTTCAGGGCCTCGTGGACGGAGAGGTACGCGTCGTGGAGCTTGACGTACTTGCCGACGAGCGCGATCTCGACCTCTTCCCGCCGCTCGCCGATCCGCTCGGTGAGCTGCTTCCACTCCCCCAGCTCGGCTGGGCCGGTCTCGAGCCCGAGGCGCTCGCAGACGAACGCGTCGAGCCCTTCCGCCATGAGGTGCTCGGGCACGAGGTAGACGTCGGGCAGGTCGGGCGACGAGAACACGGCGCGCGGGTCGACGTCGGCGAAGAGCGCGATCTTGTCGCGGATCTCCTCCGAGAGAAGATCGCGCGAGCGGCAGACCACCGCGTCGGGGTGGATCCCGATCCGCCGGAGCTCGTTGACCGAGTGCTGGGTTGGCTTCGTCTTCAGCTCACCCGCCGCTTCGATGAACGGGACGAGCGTGACGTGGAGGTAGAGCACGTTCTCCGGCCCCACCTCGCGGCGGAACTGCCGCAGCGCTTCGAGGAACGGCAGTGACTCGATGTCGCCGACGGTGCCGCCGATCTCCGTGATCACGACGTCGGCCGGATCGGTCTTCGCCGCGCGCCGGATCCGCGCCTTGATCTCGTTCGTGATGTGCGGGATCACCTGCACGGTCGCGCCGAGGAACTCGCCCTTGCGCTCCTTGCGGAGCACGGTGTCCCAGATCGCGCCGGCGCTGTGGCTCGCGTTGCGCGAGAGGTTCTCGTCGACGAAGCGCTCGTAGTGACCGAGGTCGAGGTCCGTCTCGGCGCCGTCCTCGGTGACGAAGACCTCGCCGTGCTGGAACGGGCTCATCGTGCCGGGATCGACGTTGAGGTACGGGTCGAACTTCTGCGCCTGCACGCGGAGGCCGCGCGCCTTCAGCAGCCGGCCGAGCGAGGCGGCGACGATCCCCTTGCCGAGGGCGGAGACGACGCCGCCCGTGACGAAGACGTACCGCGTCGCCGGCCCGTCGCTCACGGCTCACGTCCCAGCGCGTCGAGCGTGCGCAGCCCCGGTGTCGTCTCGATCAGCGTGCCGAGCGAGCGACGCTCGCCGACGACGGTGACTGCGGCGAGCGCTCCGATGGCGCCGATCCTCCGCAGGCCAGTCAACCGCCTCACGGACTCCAAACCTAGCATGGCCCCGAAGGCGTTCGACCCGGCGTCGCCAAGCATCGTCATCTCTCGATGATCGTAGGGAGCGAGCAGGACGGCCACGAGGAGGCCACGACGCGGGTGCCCGCCGAGCAGCAGGGAGCCGACCAGGAATGCCTTGAGCGCCCGGCCGGGGCGGGTGTCGAGCTGGTTGAGTACGTTCGCCGAGAGCCCGACGAGGATCGCGCCGGAGACCGAGCGCGTCCGCCAGAGCGCCCAGAGAGGGATCCCGACGAGCTTCAGGGTGCCGGTCGTCGCACCCGCGCGAAGATGGGCGCGAATGCCGCGCTCCGGGCCGCTCCAGAGGTCGTCTGCGAGCCCGATCGCCGCCACCGGGGCAACCGACGGGACGGCGAGCCCGGCGACCCAGCCCACGAGCGGCAGGCGGAGCCCGCGGAAGCTCTCCCGCTGCGGGGCGAGCGTGGCGAGGAGGAGGTCACGGAGCTGGCGCCCACGGTGGCCGAACCCCCGCACGTCGCGGCCGGTCGCGCGATGCTCGAGGTCGAGCTCGACCTCGGCGACGCGAAGGCCGGCGCGTGCGGCGTCGATCGTCATCCGCGTCTCGACGCCGAAGCCGGCCGCGACCGGGAAGAGCTCCGTGCGCGCTGCGCTCGAGAGGACGCGCTGACCCGACAGCGGCTCGCGGACGCGGAGCCGACCGCGCCGGGCGACGAGCGCGCGCGCGACCGACTTGGCGATCCCGAGGCCGCCGCCCGAGCGGTGCGCGAAGACGGCAATGGCGAGATCGGCTTCGACCACGACGAGCGGTGTCAGGTCGCCGCGAAGATCGGCGTCGCAGAGGAGGAGTGGCCCACCGGCGCACTCGCGCTCGGCGAGCGTCAGCGCCTGGCCCTTTCCCCTCCGTGGCAGTCGGACGACGCGCGCCCCTGCCTCCGCCGCCCTGGCAGCCGTCTCGTCGCGCGAGCCGTCGTCGGCGACGACGACCTCGGCTTGCGGGAACGCTGTGCGCAGCGCCGCCACCGTGTCTCCGATCCGCGCCTCCTCGTCGCGCGCGGCGACGAGCACGGTCAGCCCGTCCGTCACTCCCCGACCGGCGGCTGCACCGCTGCCGGTGCCGGGAGGACGCCGTCCACGGCGGTCTTGCCGAGGCCGTAGCTCCCCGAGCGCGCACCGGCGAGCAGGTAGACGAGCGCCACCTGGCCGGTCGCGTCGTCGAGCCCGCTCACCGTCGCGAGGCCGTTGCGGCGAAAGGCGGGCACGGCGCTCACCGCGTCGTCGGCCTGGTCGACGCCGACTGCGGGAAGTGGCGCGGCGGCGAGCCCTCCGTAGAGCCCTGCGAGGAAGGTCTGCGTCTCGCCGCCCTGCGGTCGCGCGGGCCGCGCGACGACGACGGCGTCGACCGCCGGCGTCGCCGGCCCCGACTGCTCCTCGACGAGCTCCGCCGCGACGCGGTCGAGCACCGGGTCGGGCCCGGCCGTGACGAGCTCGCGAGCGAGCGCGCGTCCGAGCTGCTCGCGGTTGTCCGCCCCCGCGAGGGCGCGCGTCTCCGGGTCTGCGCCGAGCGCCGCGTCGATCGCCTCGTCGTCGAGCGGCACGCGCAGGGCCCGGAGGCTCCCGATGCGTCCACCTGCGTCGTCGACCGCTCGGCGCACCGTCTCGGCCACCCCCTGGTCGACCGAGCCGACGAACACGATTCCGACCGAGCGCCCGTCGAGCCGGGCGCGGACGAGGTCGGGATACGAGGTACGCGCGTAGTCGTCCAGCGCCGTCCCACGGAGACCGGCCGCCTGGGCGCGAGCGACGGCGTCGTCGCGCTCTGCGCTGAGCTCCGCGATCCGCGACTGGAGGTTCTCCCGCTCGGCGTCGCTGACGAAGCCGCGACCGGAGAGGCCGACGCCGACGAAGATGCCCAGCACGAGCGCCACGAAGACGGCCGCGAGCGAGGCGACGTGGTAGCGCAGGTCGAACACGCGCTGAGTCTAGGGCCGGTCCGCGCAGTGGCAGCCGTGCACGGCGTCAGAGCCCGAGCCCGTTGCCGATCGCGCGCGTGATCGACTCGAGCACGTTGCGCAGCCCGGGCGACGCGAGCACGGCGACGACGATCGCGGCGATTCCCGTCGCGCCGAAGACCGCGAGCGGCCACACGCCGACGCTCTGGCTGACGAGCCGCGAGACGCCCTTCGCGTCCACGAGCGATTCGCCCACCTTGAGCCGCGTCACGAACGTGGAGGCCATCCCCTCGCGGTCGCGCTCGAGGAACTCGACGAGGTTGAAGTGCGTGCCGACGGCGACGATCAGCCTCGCACCGCGCTCGTGAGCGAGCTGGAGCGCGAGATCCTCGCTGATGCCGGGCGCCGCGACCGTGTGGAACCGCAACCCGAGCCGGCGCAGCCGCTCGCCCCCCGGCGCGCTCCCGTCCGGATAGGCGTGGACGACGAGCTCCGCCCCGGCCAGCAGCGCCCCGTCCGAGACGGAGTCGAAGTCGCCGACGATCACGTCGGCCCGCAGGCCGACCTCGCGCAGGGCGTCGGCCCCGCCGTCGACGGCGACGAGCACCGGCCGGAACTCGCGCACGTAGGGCCGCACCATCCGCAGGTCGGACTTGTAGCCGGGCCCGCGCGCGACGACCAGCGTGTGCTTGTCGCGGAACCGCGTCGCGAGCGGCGGCAGCTCGATCCCGGCCGAGAGCACGCCCGCCTCCTCGCGCAGGTGGAGCAGCGTGTTCTCGGCGAAGCTCTCGAGGGCGTGCGCCACGCGGCTCTGCTGCTCCGCGAGCGCCGCCTCGAGCACGCCGGCCTCGAGGACCGTGCCCTCGGCGACCAGCGTGCCGTTGCGCCAGATCGCGGCACCGTCGAGCCGTACCTGCTCTCCGTCCGAGAGCTGCTCGAAGAGCGGCGCCCCGGGAGCGTCGATCAACCGGATTCCGGCCCGCACGAGCTCGAGCGGCCCGGGATTCGGGAACCGCCCTGTCGTCGAAGGCGAGACGTTGACGACCGCCCGCACGCCCGTCTCGGCGAGCTCCTCTGCGGAGACGCGGTCGATGTCCGCGTGGTCGACGATCGCCACGTCCTCCGGACCGAGCCGCTTCACGAGGTCCTTCGTGCGGCGCCCGAGCCGGGCACGGCCGGTGATCGCGCCGTTCATCGGCGCTCGGTCGTCACGGCGCTGACGAACTCCTCGCCGCCGAGCATCCGCTCGAGCTCGTCGCGCCGCTCCGCGTCGTCGAGGACCGCGATGCGCGTATGGGTGGGGTCGCCGGGCACCTTCTCGACCCGTAGATGCTGGTCGGCGACGTTCGCGATCTGCGGCAGGTGCGTGATGGTGAGCACCTGCGCCCGCTCGGCGAGCCGCTTGAGGACGCCGGCGACGCTGTGCGCCGTAACGCCGCCGACGCCCGCGTCGATCTCGTCCAGCACGATCGTCTCGCCGCCCGCCACCGCCGCGATCGCGAGGGCGATGCGGGAGAGCTCGCCACCCGACGCGGTCTCCGCGACCGGCGCGAGCGGCAGCCCGGCGTTGGGACGCACGAGGAACTCCACACCGTCGGTGCCGGCCGGGCCTGGCTCGTGGTCGCGCAGCTCGACGTGGAACTCGCCTTCGCCGAGCCCCAGGTCGGCGAGCTCGCGCGCCACGGCGGCGGCGAACTCGGGCGCGGCGCGCGCACGCGCCGCGGAGAGCCCGCCCGCCGCCGCTCGATAGCGCGCCGTGGCGACCTCGTGGTCGGCGCGTGCGCGCTCGAGCGGGTCGCCAGCAGCGACGGACTCGAGCTCTGCAACTGCCGCGGTGCGCCGCTCGAGCAGCTCCTCGAGGCTCGTGGCCCCGTGTCGGCGCCGAACGTCGGAGAGCCGCTCGAGCCGCTCCTCCACCGCCTGTGCACGTCCGTGGGTCGGCGTCGAGAGACTCGACGAACCGGCGGACGTCGGTCGCGACCTCACCGAGCCGGACGACGAGGTCACGGAGCTCCGAGCCGACGCGCTCGAGCTCGGGCGCAAGGCGCTCGAGTGGCGCAACGGCGCGCTCTGCCTTGGCTGCGAGCGCGCGCGCCCCGTCGCCCTCGTCCGGGTCGAGGGCCTGAGTTGCAGCCGTCGCTCCTTCGCCGAGCTCCGTCACGTGGCGCATGCGCTCGCGCTCCGAGCGGAGGGCGTCCTCCTCGCCCGGCTCGAGATCGTCGGTGTCCTCGACGAGCACGGCGAGCTCCACGAGTCGCGCCCGCTCCGCATCGGCTCCGCGCTCGAGCGCATCGAGCCGCCGGATCGCCTCGCCGAGGCTGCGCCAGGCGTCGCGCGTCTCGGAACGACGAGCCTGCTGGTCGGCCCCGACGAAGGCGTCGAGCAGGTCGCGCTGATGGGCGGGGCGGGCGAGTCGGCGCTGCGCGAACTGGCCCGAGAGGGCGAGCAGCCGTTCGGTTGCCGCCACGAGATCGTCCCGTGCGACGCTCCTGCCCCAGGCGAATGCCCGCGAGCGGCCGTCGGCGCTCACACGGCGCGCGACGACGAGTCCCGGCTCGTCGTCCGGGCGGAGGTCGCGGAGCGTCTCCAGCCCCTCCTCGTCGAAGAACCCGTCGGGCACCTCGAGCTCGGCCTCGACGTACGCCTCCCGTCCGGCGGCGCCGACCGCCGCCGCGTCGCCCTTCGCGCCGAGCAGGAGGCCGATCGCCTGCGTCACGATCGTCTTGCCGGTGCCGGTCTCCCCCGTGAGCGCGACGAGGCCCGGTGAGAGCTCGAGCTCGGCCTCGCGGATCAGGACGAGGTTCTCGATCCGCAGTCGACGAAGCATCGCCGTGATCGTAGACCGGCGCCTCACATTCGACACCTGTCCGCCTCGGCCAGGCCGTTTACGGGGGCTGACCGAGCATGGCAAAGAGTCAGTTGCGGCGGCGAAGCGTGGCGCGGAGCGCCCGCCTTCAGGGATGTGCCCGAGCCGAAGGCGGGTGTCCGACTTAAGTCGGACACCCGCAGGATTCCGCTCAGCGGAATCCTGCCTGGCGAACAACTCAGGTCGAGAAGCTCTCGCGGTACCGGCTGACGAAGGTCGCGTCGGGCAACGTGCCGAGCAGCGTGTGCGCGTCGCCGAGGCGGACGGTGACGGACTCGTCCCGGCCCGCCTCGCCCACCCGGTGACCGTCGACGAGCACGACGACGCGGACGTCCGGGGTGCGGTTCCAGACGACGACCTCCTTCGCGCGCGGGACGACGAGCGGCCGCGCGTGGAGCGAGTGCGGCGCGACGAAGGTCGTCGCGAGCGCGTCGATGCCCCACATCAGCACCGGGCCCCCGTTCGAGAGGTTGTAGGCGGTCGAGCCGGACGGCGTCGAGCAGATGAGGCCGTCGCACGGCACGCGCCCGAGATCCTCGCCGCCCACGGCCCACTCGAGCTCGATCATCCGACCGATCTCGCCCGAGGTGACGACGACGTCGTTCACCGCCACGTGCGCCTTGCCCCCGTTTTGCACCTGGAGGGTCGGCAGCTCGACGACGTGGAGGTCACCCGCGAGGGCCCGCCTGAGGCCGTCCTCGAGCGCGTCCGGCTCGAGGGAGCTGAGAAAGCCCACGCGCCCGAAGTTGACGCCGAGCACCGGGATCCCGGACCCGAGGAACGTGCGGAGGGCGCGCAGCATGGTGCCGTCTCCACCGAGGACGACGACCAGCTCGGCGTCCGCCGGATCGCCACGAGACGCGAGGCCGTGGCGTGCCGCCTCGTCGTCCCCGACGAGCAGCTCGACACCCAGCTCCGCGGCGAGGGTCACGACCCTCCCGACCCCGTCGCGCACCTGGCCCGGGCGGCCATGCGTCACGAGCGCGACACGCGTCACCGGCCGCGGCTCAGCCGACGGCGTCGTGGATCCGGCGTTCGCGCTCATCGGGGTCCGAGGGCTCCTCGCTCGCGATCAGGTGGACGACGAACTCCCGGTTTCCCTTCGGCCCCGGGTGGCCCGAGTCTACGACCCCTGCCACGCGCGCACGCCAGCCCTCCGCCGCGTCGCAGAACTCCCGCAGCACCCGCAGGTGCACCTCCGGGTCGCGGACGACGCCCTTGGGCACATCCGCCCGCCCCGCCTCGAACTGCGGCTTGACGAGCACGAGCGCCTCCCACGCCGGCACGGCCTGCGCGATCGCCGGCGGCAGGACACGGGTCGCGGAGATGAACGAGACGTCGCACGTGACGAGCGCCGGCGGGAACGGCAACGGCGGTAGGTGCCGGGCGTTGACCCGCTCGAGCACGACGACGCGCTGGTCGGCCCTCAACCGGGGGTGAAGCTGGCCGTAGCCGACGTCGAGCGCGATCACGCGCCTGGCGCCGCGCTGCAGGAGACAGTCGGTGAAGCCGCCGGTCGAGGCTCCGAGGTCGAGGCAGTCCCTGCCCGCGGGATCGACACCGAGCGCGTCGAGCGCGTGTGCGAGCTTCTCGCCCCCGCGCGAGACGAACCGCGGCGGCCGTTCGACGTGGAGCTCCGCGTCGTCCGCAACCTGCTGCCCCGGCTTGTCGATAGCCGGGCACGAGCCCGGCGATGACGAGCGCCTGCGCCTGGGCGCGGCTCTCCGCGAGCCCGCGCTCCACGAGCAGGACGTCGAGCCGCTTGCGCATTGCCTCGATTGTCGCGGGTCGGCAGCGAGCCGGTGTCAGGCACCGTCGCTGTCAAGTCCGATCTGTGCCGCCTCTGTGCCAGTCGTTCCACGGGATTTTCGTGGCCTTTGCAGCGCTTTCGAAAACCGGTGTCAGACACCGGTCGTGTCAAGGGCGGACCGTGGCGAATGTGCGCCAATGGCTCCACAGATCGGGAGCGCCCGAGAGGACGACCGGCGGTGCGTTCGTGTGGTCAGGCCGGGCCGTGCCTCCCCGGCACGCGCCGCCACGAACGCTCGGTGCGGGTAAGCACGCGGAAGCCGACCGACTCGAGGAACGCCGCGCAGTGCTCCTCGTCCTCGGGGCCGAGATAGGCGAGCAGCCGGTCGACGCGTCCGAGCCGGAGCCATTCGCCCGCCTGCGCCACGAGCCACGTGCCGATGCCCTGCCGTCGTCTCCCCTCGACGATCTCGAGGTTGCCGATGTCGGCGATCCGGCCCTGGCGGCCCATGCGCTCCGCCTCGTCGAGGATCTCCACCTCGACGTAGCCCAGCACCTCGTCCTCGCGCACGGCCGAGAGGCGAGTCCCGTTGATACCGACCGACCGCGCGAGACGCAGGCCGTCGACGGGCGGGTCGCCGGGGGCGGGTAGCCCGTCGAGGTCCGCGAGCAGCACGGTCTCGACGCGTCGGTCGACGTCACACGCGAAGCCGGCCCGCTCGTAGGCCGCTCGCACGTGCGGCCACTGCTCGGGAACCCCATAGACGCCGGGGTACGGCAGCGTCCCGTCGGCGTACTGGGCGGTCGGCTGCCAGCGGTCGAGCTGCGCGACGCAGGCGGCGAGGAGCACGTCGGCGGCCTCGAGCGAGCCGTGCCAGAAGGGCGCGTCCGGCCAGAAGAGGAACCAGCGGATCTCGGCCGCACCCCGGTACGACTCTCCGACGTGGGCTTCCGCCGCGTACCGCAACAGGTGCGCCGCGGCGACGACGCGCCCACGTTGCACCGCGACCAGCGTCGCGCGCTCGCTCACCCACGGATCGACGATGAACTCTCCCGGCTCGCGCTCGAGCTGGCTCAGGACGCGAGAGACCGAGACGGAGCCGCCGGGCAGGACGGCCGCAACGTGGGCGTTGACGAGCGCGGTGAGCTGCTCCCGATCCTCACGACGAAACGGACGCACCTCGATCGACATGGGCGAACCTCCTCCAGAAGGCGCGGTGACGCGCGATGACGGAGGCCGCTACCGGTGCGGCACGGTCCCGATCCTAGCGTCAGGTGGTGCGGACGGCGAGCACGTCCACCAGCTCCGCGAGCACGGCCGTGTTCGCGTCCAGCGCCTCGAGCCGCTCGTGCGCGCGACGCGCAGCCGCCGCCGCCACCTCGCGCGCCCCGTCCTCGCCGAGCACGGTTGCGTAGCCGTCGCCGTCGATCACGTCGTCGACCGCCTGGAACAGCACGCCGAGCTCCTCGCCGAACGCGCGCCACGGCGCCTGCTCGCCCGGCTCCACCGCCGCAGCCCAGAGGCCCAGCCCGACCGCGGCCGCGAACAGCCGGCCGGTCTTGAGCGCGTGGAGATCCTCGAGCGCGACGTCGGCGCCCGTGATGTCGAGGTACTGGCCGCCGATCATGCCCAGGGTCGCCTCGGCGAGCTCGCGGGCCGGCTCCGGCCGCTCGTACGTCAGGGCGAGGCGGAACGCCTCGGTGAGCAGGGCGTCGCCCGCGAGCAGCGCGACGCCCTCGCCGTGCGCGACGTGTGCGCTCGGACGGCCCCGCCGCTCGACATCGTCATCGAGCGCCGGGAGGTCGTCGTGCACGAGCGAGAAGGTGTGGACGAGCTCGAGCGCGACCGCAGCGGGTAGCGCGTCCTCCACCTGTCCGTCCGCGGCCTCCGCGGTCGCGAGGCAGAGCACGGGCCGGATCCGCTTGCCGCCGCCGCCGAGCGCGTACCGCATCGGTTCCTCGAGCCCGGCGAGCGAGGCGTGCAGCTCGAGCCGGCCGAGCGAGGACTCGACGAGCCCGCGGAGCTCGTCAGGCCCGCGCATCCGCGGCCTGGCGGGCGCGTTGCACCTCGGTCTCGATCTCCTTCGCGAGCTCCGCGATCTCGGCCAGGCTGTCGACCGCCTCGTCGACGTCCCCACCGGAGTCCGCGCTGGCCTCGAGGGCGTCGACGCGTGTGCGCAGCCGCTCGAGGAGCTCCTCCGCCCGCCCCAGCGACTCGTCGGCCGCGCTCATGAGCCGCCCTCCGGTCGGACGCTCACGCGACTTCCCGCCGGACGTGCCCGAGGATCCCGTTGACGAGCCGCGCGGCGTCCTCGCTCGCGTAGCGCTTCGCGAGCAGGACGGCCTCGTTGATCGCGACCTCCGCCGGCACCGTGTCCTCCTCGAGCTCGTACACGCCGATCCGCAGGATATTGCGCTCGAGCGTACCGAGGCGGTCGGCAGGCCAGCCATCGGAGACGGCGGTGATCCGCTCGTCGAGCGCAGGGGCCTCGCCGGACACGGCTTCGGCCAGCTGCGCGGCGAACTCGTTCGGGTCGCCCTCGAAGAGCGAGGCGAGCGGCTGGCCCGTGAGGTCCCACTGGTAGAGGAGGAAGAGCGCCTGGCGGCGAGCCTGCCGCCGGCCGACCGCGGTGGCCTCGCTGCTCACGACGGCCGCAACGACGGGAGGTTGGCTTCCATCTCGTCAAGGTAGCCGGTCGAGTAGGAGCCGGATCCGAAGCCGGGCGAGCGCAGCACGTCGAGCGCCAGCTCGCGCGTCGTCGGGATCCCCTCGATCTCGAGCTCCTCCAGCGCGCGCACCGCGCGCGTGATCGCTGCGCCGCGGTCGTCGTCGAGGACGATCACCTTGGCGATCAGCGAGTCGTAGTACGGCGGGATCTCGGTACCGTCCTCGACGGCCGTGTCGACGCGGACGCCGGGGCCGAGCGGCGGTCGGAACCGGCTGACCCGGCCTGGGGCCGGGAGGAAGCCGCGGCTCGGATCCTCGGCGTTGATCCGCACCTCGATCGCATGGCCGCGCCGCGGGGCGCGCCCGACGAGACGGAGCGGCTCACCGGCGGCGATGCGGAGCTGCTCGCGCACGATGTCGATCCCGGTGACGAGCTCCGAGACCGGATGCTCGACCTGGAGACGGCAGTTCACCTCGATGAAGTACGGCGCTCCCTCCGGCCCGAGCACGAACTCGAACGTCCCGGCGCCCTGGTAGCCGACCGCCGCGCACGCGCGGGCGACGGAGGCCTCCAGCTCCTCGCGGGTCTCGGCCGAGAGCGCCGCGGACGGCGACTCCTCGACGAGCTTCTGGTGGCGCCGCTGGATCGAGCATTCGCGCTCACCGAGCGTGAGCACGTCGCCGTGTGCATCGCAGAGCACCTGGATCTCGACGTGGCGGGCCGGGGCGACGACCTTCTCGAGGTAGAGAGAGCCGTCACCGAACGCCGCTGCGGCCTCCGCCGACGCAGCGCCGAAGGCGTCTCCCAGGGCGGCGGGCTCGTCGACGAGCCGCATGCCCTTCCCGCCGCCACCCCCCGTGGCCTTGAGCAGCACCGGGAACCCGATCGACGAAGCGGCGCGCTCGATCTCCGCGAGCGAGGCGGAGCCGTCCGTGCCGGGAACGACCGGCACGTCCGCCGCGCGCATCTCGCGCTTCGCCGCTGCCTTGTCGCCGAGCCGCTCCATCACCTCGGGCGAGGGGCCGACGAAGACGAGCTCGTTCTCCGCGCAGGCACGGGCGAAAGCGGGATTCTCGGCGAGGAAGCCGTAGCCGGGGTGGATCGCCTCGCAGCCGGTCGTCGCCGCGGCTGCGATCACGTTGGGGATCCGGAGGTAGCTCTCGGTCGCCGAGGGAGGACCGATCCGGACGGCCGCGTCGGCGAGCCGGACGTGCGCCGCGTCCGCGTCAGCGGTCGAGTAGACCGCCACCGCCTCGCACCCGAGCTCGTGGAGCGCGCGGATCACGCGGACCGCGATCTCGCCCCGGTTGGCGACGAGCACTCGGGAGAACACGGCGAGCTACAGCGCCGGCGGTCCGCCGACCGGCTCGAGCTCGAAGAGCAGCGTCCCGAACTCGACCGTCTGGCCGTTGTCGACGTGGATCGTGCGGACCCGGCCGTCGACGTCCGCCTTCAGCTCGTTGAAGAGCTTCATCGCCTCGAGCACGCACAGCGTCTGGCCCGTCGTGACGACGTCGCCGACCTCGACGAAGGGTGGCGCGCCGGGCTGCGGCGCGCGGTAGAAGACGCCGACCATCGGCGACTCGACGCGGATCCCCTCCGCCGGGGCGACGACGGCCTCGGCGAGCTCGTCGAGCTCGGCGATCGCCAGGCCGCCGGCGACCGGCGCAGGCGCGACGCCCGGCTCGTCCGCGCGCCGCACCGAGACCCGCATGCCCTCGTCCTCGATCTCGATCTCCCCGACCCCGGACTCCTGCACGATCTTCACGAGCTCCCGGATCCGCTCCGCGCGCTGCGCGTCCACGTCGCCGCCGAGCAGCGAGGCCTCTCGCGAGTGCCGCTGGCGGATGGTCTGGAGGAGCGTCTCCGCCTCGTCGCCGAACATTGCGAGCAACACGAGGTCCTCCTCCGACGACGCGAGCCCGTCGGCTGCCTCGCGCACGTCTTCCGCGCTCGGGGGATCCTCCTCGAGCGCCGGCGTGTCGCCGCCGAGGAGCTCCACCGCGCGGCGCACCGACGCCTCGATCGGAGCGGGCGGTACGCCGTACGCGCCGGTCACGAGCAGGCGGAACTCGTCCAGCACCGTGCCGTACCGTCGGGCGGAAAGGACGTTGAGGAGCGCCTGCGAGCCGAGGATCTGGCCGATGGGGGCCGCGAGGGGCGGCCAGCCCGACTCCTCGCGAATCCGCACGACCTCGATGAGCGTGTCGAGCAGGCGGTCGCCGGCGGCGTGGGCGCGCAGGTGGAGGTCGAGCGCCGCGACGAGGCCGGCGGGCAGGTCGTACTCCGCCGCCCGCACCGCGATGCGGGGCGCGAGCGGGGCGAGCGGCTCGTCTCCGATGTGCTCGTCGACGACGTCGGCCGCTTGCCAGAGACGCGCGACGTCGACACCCGTGTCGCGCCCGAGGCCGTGGAGCGCCTCGGCGAGCGACTCCCCCGAGATCCGGTGGAGCGCGAGCGCGAGCGGGTAGACGGCCGTCGCGACGACGTCCGCCCCGACGCGCGTCGCGACGAGCGCATTCGCGAGCGCCGTGCCGCCCGCGGCTTGCACGTAGAGCCCGACGGGGAGCCCGCTGGCCTCCTGCAGCCGCTCGACGAGCTCCTGCGTGACGTGCGGGAGCAGCGCGCCCGTCGGGTCGTTGATCAGCACCCGCGAGGCGCCGAGGTCACCGAGACGCCCGGCCTGCTCGACGAGCGCGTCGGTCTCGCCGGTGCGCCCCGGGCTGTAGACGAGCCCGACGTGGAGCTCGCGGCCGGCGCCGACGATCGCCTCGCCGGCCTCCCGGAGGTTCGAGACGTCGTTGAGCGGGTCGTGCAGCCGAAAGATCTGGATCCCGTTCTCCGCCGCACAAGCGACGAACCGCCGCACGATGTCCGGCGAGACCGGCTTCGAGCCGACGAGGAACCGCCCGCGCAGCGCGATCCCGAGCGGCGTCGTCGTGCGCGAGTCGATCGCGCGGATCCGCTCCCACGGGCTCTCGACTCCGCGCCTGACGGCGGCGTCGAAGACACCGCCACCCGAGACTTCCAGACAACCGAAGCCGGAGCTGTCGAGAATCTCGGCGATCCGCAGCACCTCCCCGGTCGGCACCGTGCCCGCGAGCGGCTCCTGCGAGAGGAGCCGGATCGTCGTGTCGTAGAGCTGAGGCACGGCGGGAGCCTACCGCCGCCGGACGCCTGCGATCAGGCCCGCGAGATGTAGCGCGCCTCGCGGGGGTCGACCTTGATCTTCTCCCCCACGTTGACGAAGAGCGGCACCTGGACGACGGCGCCCGTCTCGAGCGTCGCCGGCTTGGTCACGTTCGAGACCGTGTCGCCTCGGACGCCGGGCTCGGTCTCCGCGACCGCGAGCTCGACCGAGGCGGGCAGCTGAAGCCCGGACGGCTTGCCGTTCACCTGCAGGATCTGCACCGTCGACGACGGGAGCATGTACGTCAGCTCGCCGGCGATCTCGGCCCGCGGCAGGCCGAACTGCTCGTAGCTCTCCTCGTCCATGAAGTGCGCCTCGCTGCCGTCGTCGTACAGGAACTGGACGTTCTTCACCTCGGTGTGGACGCGCGGGAACTTCTCGCCGGCGCGGAACGTGTCGTCGACGACGGCGCCGGTCTCGAGGTTCTTCAGCTTCGTCCGCACGAACGCGCCGCCCTTGCCCGGCTTCACGTGCTGGAACTCGACGATGCGCCAGACCGCGTTGCGGTGCTCGATGTGCATCCCGTTGCGGAACTGATTCGTGTTGACGATGTCGGCCACGGCGTTCGGCAGAGTACCCGGCGATGCCGGGGCGAATGCGGTTCGACGAGGGCAGGAGACCCCTGGCGGAGCGCGAGGTGAGCGTGGACGAAGCGCGCAGGATCGCGGTCCGCGCGCAGCTGCTCGACGGCTCCGCGAAGACCGTGCTGGACACGGTCAGGCACCTCGGCTTCCTCCAGCTCGACCCGATCGCGACGGTCGCGACGCCGCAGGAGCTCGTGCTCTGGAGCAGGCTCGGCCCGCACGACCGCGGGGCGCTCGAGCGGCTGCTTGCCCGCAAGAAGCTCTTCGAGTGGAACGCCTTCCTCTGGCCGATCGAGTCGTTGCCGCTCGTCAGGGCGCTCATGCGCCGCTGGAAGCGCTCGGCGCGCTACAGCCACGAGCGACGGGCGCGCGAGTTCCTCCGCGAGAACGCCGCGTTCCGCCGCTACGTCATGCGTGAGCTCGAACGCGACGGACCACTTCTCTCGCGGGAGCTCGAGGATCTCTCGGCCGGAGAGCGGCGCAACCACCGCTGGTACGGCGCCCGCCGGGTCGGGATCATGCTCGACATCCTCCACCTCTACGGCGAGCTCGCGATCGTCGGGCGCAAGGGTGGGCAGAAGCTCTGGGATCTCGCCGAGCGCTGGTATCCGCCGACGGAGACCGTGTCGCTCCGCGATGCCGAACGTCGGCTCGCCGCGCGCGCGTTGCGCTCGCTCGGCGTCCGGCAGGAGAAGGGCCGCTGGCTCGCCCACCCGGACGTCAGCGCCGCGCCGGTCCCCGAGCGGGTGACGGTGCTCTCTCCCTTCGACCGCCTCGTGTACGACCGGGCGCGCGCCGAGGCGCTCTTCGACTTCCGCTACCGGATCGAGATCTACGTGCCGGCGGCGAAGCGCGAGTACGGCTACTACGTGCTCCCGCTCCTCGTCGGCGACCGCGTCGTCGGCAGGGTCGAGCCGCTGCTCGACCGCAAGCACGGTGTCCTGCGCGTCCTGGGTGCCTGGGGCGACACCTCCCGGCTCGACGAGGCCTTGGAGCCGCTCGCCTCGTTCCTCGAGGCAGACCTCGAGCGTCCGGCTAGGCGACGAGCACGGGCTCCTTCGTCACCGTCGTGAGGCGCTCGCAGCCGCCGTCGGTGACGACGACCATGTCCTCGATCCGCACACCGACGTCTCCCGAGAGGTAGATCCCCGGCTCGATCGTCACGACGTTGCCGGCCTCGAGCACCGATTCGGACTCCGGCCGCAGACTGGGCTCCTCGTGGACGTCGAGCCCGACGCCGTGGCCGAGCCCGTGGCCGTACTCCTCTCCGTGGCCGGCCGCCTCGATCGCGACGCGGGACGCGGCGTCCACCTCGCGCCCGGCCGCCCCCGGGCGCACCGCCGCGAGCCCCGCGAGCTGCCCCTCGAGACAGAGGTCGTAGAGCTCGCGGAGGCGGCCTTCCGGCTCGCCGGTGAAGAACGTGCGGGTGCAGTCGGAGTGGTAGCCCTCGACGGTGCAGCCGGCGTCGACGACGACGAGGGTGTCGGCCGGGATGGGCTCGTCGCGAAGCTTCGCGTGCGGGCGGGCGCCGTTCTCGCCGAACGCGACGATCGCCTCGAACGCAGGGCCGTCGGCACCGGCGTCGTGCCAGGCCTGCTCGAGCCACCAGGCGAGCTCGGTCTCGGTGCGGCCGACGAACGGCTGCCGCCCGAGCTCCTCGTAGACCTGGTCCGAGATCGCCGCCGCGCGCCGGAGCGCGTCCAGCTCGCCGGGCTCCTTGACCGCACGGAGCGACTCGACGACCCCGATCGTCGAGACGAGCTCGACGCCTCCCGTCCGCAGCGTCTCGGCGTCGGCGAGCGAGAGGTGGCGCCCCTCGACGGCGACGCGCCGGCCCGAGAGCAGCTCGGCGAGCGCAGCCACGACCTGCCGCGGCGTTCGCTGGAACGTGACGCCGTCGATCGAGCTGGCCGCCTCCGCGTAGCGGAAGTCCGTGTAGAGCGTCGCCTCGCCCGCGGGGTCGACGAGCACGGCGGCGTTCGAGCTCGCAAGGCCGGTGAGGTAGCGCACGTTGACGAGGCCGGTGACGAGCAGGGCGTCGTCGAGCTGCCCGGCCAGTCGCTCGATTCGCGTCATGCGTCCCTCCGTTCCGCAAGCAGCTCCAGCGCCCGCCGGTAGCCGGCGATCCCGTCGCCCTTGATCCGGTCGGTCGCGATGCCTTCGAGGACGCTGTGCCGCCGCCACTCCTCGCGCGCGTCGATATCGGAGAGGTGAACTTCGACCACCGGCCCCTTGAACGGCTGGAGCGCGTCGTGGATCGCCCAGCTGTAGTGCGTCCACGCACCCGGGTTGACGACGAGCGCGTCGGCGTTGTCGAGTGCCGCGTGGAGGAACTCGACGTACTCGCCCTCGTGGTTCGTCTGGCGGCAGCGGACCTGCAGCTTGAGCTCGCGGGCCCAGCCGTAGATCGTCGTCTCGAGGTCCTGCAGGGAGCTGTCGCCGTAGAGCGCCGGGATCGCGACGGCCGAGCTGGTCGAGGTTGACGCCGTTGAGCACGTCGATGCGCACGGCCGGATGCTACTTCCCGGTCACGCGACGAGCTCCGCGAGCGCGCGCCGGATATCCGCCTCGGGCATCTCGACCCCCCACCGTGGCTTGCCGACCGCCTCGAGCAGCACGAGGCGCGGGACCCCGCCCACGGCCTTCTTGTCGCGGGCGAGCGCCGCCCAGGCGGCGTCGAGGTCGACCCGGGCCGGCTCGGGCGCGAGCACGTCCCGCACCGTCTCGACCTCCGCCTCGAGGCCGGAGAGGCGGAGCGCGGCGAGCAGCCCGAGCGCGACGGCGCGGCCGTGGGGAAGCGCGTAGCCCGCCGCAGCCTCGAGCGCGTGCGCGAACGTGTGACCCAGGTTGAGCTGCAGGCGCGGCCCGCGGTCGTGCGGATCCTGCAGGCAGACGCCGGCCTTGAAGGCCGCGCACCGGCGCACCTGGTCCGGTTCGGGGAGCACCCAGAGCGACTCGCCCGCGAGGAGCCCCGTCTTGACGACCTCGGCGAGCCCGTTCCGTCTTTCGGCTTCCGGCAGGGTCGTCAGGAGGGCCGGGTCGCAGACGACGCGCGCCGGCCAGTGGAACGCGCCGACGGCGTTCTTCGCGTGCGGAAGGTCGATCGCGGTCTTTCCCCCGATCCCGGCGTCCACCTGGCCGACGAGCGTCGTCGGCACGGCAGCCCACGGGATCCCGCGCGCGTGCGTTGCCGCCGCGAAGCCGGCGACGTCGGTCGTCGAGCCGCCTCCGAGCGCGACGAGCGTCCCGTCGCGGCCGATCCGGAGCGACGTCCAGAGGCGCTCGAGCACGGCCGGCACCTTCGCCGACTCGCCTGCGGGCACCTCGTGGCGCTCGACGTCGCGGGCGCCGAGAGCGAGCTGCGCGCCGATGCCGTGGATGCCCGAGACGTGAGCGTCGGCGACGAGCGCGACCGGTCCCGGCGCCCGGGACGAGGTCGCCCAACGCCTCGAGCGCGCCCGCTTCGACATGAACCCCGGCGGCGGCGAGCACGATCCCCGTCGACGTCGGTGGCCCATGCATCCCCGACGTCCTCGTACACGGGCCGACGCTCGCGGTGGAGCGCGCGAAACGCCTCGGCGTCCCGGGCGAGCGGCCGCCCGGAGCCGCCGACGCGCTCCCAGGCGGTGTCCGGGTCGACGTCGAGCACGACCGTGTACGCACGCGCGCGGAGCGTCGAGCGTGTCCGCTCCGACAGCACCGCTCCTCCACCGAGTGCGACGACAGCGGGGTCCGCGTCACGCAGCACGTCGTGCGCGGCCTCCTCCTCGAGCGCCCGGAACGCCGCCTCCCCCCTCTCCTCGAAGAGCTCGGCGATCGTCGCGCCCGCGCGCGCCTCGAGCTCGCGGTCGAGGTCGACGAACGGCCGGCCGAGGCGGGAGGCCGCCTCGCGCCCGAGGGTCGTCTTGCCCGAGCCCATGAACCCGGCCAGCGCGAGGTGGCGACCGAGCGCGTGCGGTGAGCTCACGGCGCTGCCCCGTCGAGCTCGGCCTCGAGGAGCCACGGCACGCCCGCGCACCGGGCGAGGAGCGGCTCGTAGAGCGCGAGGTCGGCCGGCGTCGTCGGGCGGTGCGTGCCGTCGGGCTCGATGCCCGAGACGTGGAGCTGCCGCAAGCGGCCGCCGTGGGCGTCGAGGAGCTCGTGACCGAGCGCGAGCGTCGGGTCGTTCGTCCAGACGTGCGCGACGTCGAGGCAGAACCCGGCCTCGGGGAACGCCGCGAACGTCTCCGAGAGATCCACGACGCCACGCCCGAACTCCTTCGTCGAGTCCATGTTCTCGAAGACCGCACGCGAGGTGAGCTCACGGATCCAGCCCTGCTCGCGATAGACGTCCGGATGGAAGACGATGTCGTACGGAAGCGGCCGCAGCGAGCTCGACCGCCGGCCGCGGCTCGGCGACGAAGTCGCGCGCGGGGGCATGCACGGAGATCCGCTCGAACCCGTCCAGGGCCGCCGGCTCGTCGGCGAGCAGTGACGTGAGCGCCTCGAGCCGCTCGTTGCGGATCGCGGTCAGCTCGACCGTCGTCCAGCCCTCGCGTCGCGCCCGCGCGAGCGCGGCCGGCCAGTCGTCGCGCTCGCCGACGTACGCGCCCGTCGCGATCCCGAACTCGGTCGCTAGCGAGGGCGCCACCGGGGCGAGATCCGTTCGAGGTACTGCCCGTGGGCGGCGCGGACGTCCTCCAGCGAGTCCCCGCCGAGCTTCTCGAGCGCCGCCCGCGCGAGCTCGAACGCCACGACCGCCTCGGCGACCACCGCGAGCGCCTCGACCGCCTGCACGTCCGAGCGCTCGACGAGCGCCTGCGCCGCCTCGCCGCTCGCGAGATCCACCGAGTCCAGGGGGCGCATGAGCGTCGGCAGCGGCTTCATCGCGGCGCGAGCGACGATCGGCTCGCCGTTCGAGACGCCCGCCTCGAGACCGCCGGCACGGTTGGTGCGGCGGTGGAGCCCGGGGTCGATCTCGTCGTGCGCCTCGGTGCCGCGCCGACGCGCGAGCGCGAACCCATCACCCAGCTCGACGCCCTTGACGGCCTGGATCCCCATCAGCGCGAAGGCGAGTCGCGCGTCGAGGCGATCGCTCTTCTCCGCATACGACCCGAGGCCCGGCGGGACGCCTGTCGCGACCACCTCGACGATCCCGCCCAGCGTGTCGCGATCCTTGCGGGCCGCATCGGTCGCGTCGCGCATGCCCTCGTCGGTCGTCTCGCCGCCGATCTCGACCGGTCGCCCCGCGACGTCGACTCCCAGCTCGCGCAGGAGGGCCTTCGCGACCGACCCCGCGGCCACGTGCACCGCGGTGTGCCGCGCGCTCGCCCGCTCGAGCGCGTCACGGACGTCGTCGTGGCCGTACTTCAGCACCCCGGCGAGGTCGGCGTGCCCGGGGCGCGGCAGGCTGACCGGCTTCGTCCCCTTGCCCGTCGGCTCACCCTCGGGCGGCCAGGGGCTCATCCCCCACGTCCAGTTCGCGTGGTCGCGGTTCCGCACGACGAGCGCCAGGGGAGTCCCCAGCGTGCGTCCCCGACGGAGGCCGGCGAGCACCTCGACCTCGTCGCTCTCGAGCTGCTGGCGCGGGCTCCGGCCGTAGCCCTGCTGCCGTCGCCGAAGATCCGCGTCGATCGCGTCCTTCTCGAGCCGGAGCCCCGCAGGCAGCCCGGTCACGATCGCGACGAGGGCCGGCCCGTGCGACTCTCCCGCGGTCACGAGCCCGAGCGCCATCCGTCGATCCTACGGGTACGCTCCGGCGCAGTCCTGCACGTCGACCGGGAGGAGGTGAGCTGCGAGATGAACGATCCGAAGGCCGCCCCGCAGCGCCTCGCCGGTCGCGAACGCGGCTAGCGCGCCTCGGGCGGCTCCACTCACGCCATCGATTCGAGGAGCGTCGCATGACCGAGCTCGACGGCGGGCAGAGCGCCCGTCACGTACGTCTCGCCGACCTACCGCGCGCGGTGATCGGCGACCATTTCTGGCATCCCCTGCGCCGGGCCCTCGGGGCCACGGGCTTCGGCGTGGGCGTCTACAGCGCAGAGCGTGCCGGCGAGGTGCTCGTCGGCACCCACGACGAGACCGGCCTCGGGTCCAATCGGCACGAGGAGCTCTACGTCGTCCTCGCCGGCAGAGCGCTGTTCGACGTCGACGGGCGCGAGCGCGAGCTCGGCCCGGAGGAGTTCCTCCTCGTCGCCCCCGAGGCGAAGCGCGGCGCGAGGGCCGTCGCCGACCAGACGAGCGTGCTCGTCGTCGGGGGGACGGTCGGCACCGTCAGCCCCGCGCCCTACGAGCACTGGTACACCGCGCTGACGACCGACGACCCGGCCGAGTCGGCCGCGCTCGCCGCGGAGGGCCTCGCCGCCTTCCCGCGGCACGGGCAGCTGCACTACCAGCTCGCCTGCTTCAACGCGCTCGCCGGTGAGGCCGAGGCGGCCGCCGCGCACCTGCGGCAGGCGGTCACGTCCGACGAGCGCGCCTGGGAGTGGCTCGTCGACGACCCTGACCTGGACGTCCTCCGAGACCTGCCCGACGCGCTGCCGACACGACGGTCCGTCGGGCCGGTGCACGTCGAGCAGGCCGGCGCCGGGGCTGACGTCGTGCTCCTCCACGCGGGGATCGCCGACAGCCGCATGTGGGATCCGCAGTGGGTCGAGTGGCCGCGCGGGCTCCGCGTCACACGGCTGGACTTCCGCGGCTTCGGCCGCTCCGACCGACCCGAAGGGGTCTTCTCCCACGGCGACGACGTCCTCGCCGCGCTCGACGCGCTCGCGCTCGAGCGCCCCGTTCTCGTCGGGGCGTCCTTCGGTGGCCGGATCGCGCTCGAGGTGGCTCTCGCCCGCCCCGACCGGATCGCCGGCCTCGTGCTCGCCGGCAGCGGGGCTTCCCGGCCACGACTGGTCGCCCGAGCTCGAGGACTACGACGCCGCCGAGGAGGCGGCGCTCGCGGCGGGTGACCTCGACCGGGCCAGCGACCTGAACGTCGAGTTCTGGCTCCCGGACGCGCCCGACTGGGTGAAGGCCGCGATCCGCGAGCAGCAACGGCAGGCGTTCGATCTCCAGGTCGGCGCGGACGCGGACGAGGCTCCGCTCCGGGCCGATCTCGCGACCAGGCTCGGGGAGATCGACGTGCCGGCGCTCGTCGTCGTCGGCCACTCGGACAAGGCAGACTTCCGCGCGATCGCCGACCGGCTCGCCCGGGAGCTGCCGCAGGCCCGGCTCGAGGTGATCCCGTCCGCCGGGCACCTGCCGAGCCTCGAGCAGCCCGAGGCGTTCGACGCAGCGGTCCGCCCGTTTCTCGAGGCGGTGGCCTAGCCGAGCCGAAGCGCGTCGCGCATCGCCCGCAGGGGCGCCGCCTCGCCCGTCCAGCGCTCGAACGAGGCGGCGCCCTGCGCGAGCAGCACGTCGACCCCGTCGACGCACGGAGCGCACCCGACCTGGCGCGCCGCCGCGATCAGGGCGGTCGGGCGCCCGTCGGCGTGGTAGGCCAGGTCGACGACCTGCATGCCCGCGAGCGGTTGGACGATCAGCTCGTCCTTCACCGGCGTCGCATCGACGAGGATGTCGAAGCCGTCGGCGCTCGGCGGCCAGCCCTGGTCGCGACGGCCGCAGACCACCACCTCGGCGCCTGCGTCCTCGAGTGCGGCTGCGGCCGCCTTGGCCGCGCCGCCGCGACCGAGGACGAGCGCGCGCCGCCCGTCGGTCGTGAGCCGGGAGATCACGGCGAGCCCGTCCGTCGACGAGCCGTGGACGCGGCCCTCCCGGATCACGAGCGTGTTCACGGAGCCCGCGCGCTCGGCGACGTCGTCGAGCTCGTCGCAGCACTCCAGGACGGCCTCCTTGTGCGGCGTCGTCACGTTGGCGCCCGCGAACCCGAGCGCGACCAGCCCGCGAACCGCGTCCGCGAGCGACTCCGGCGGGGTCGGGAGCGGGACGTACGCCCAGTCGAGCCCGAGCGCCGCGAAGCCCGCGTTCTGCATCCGGGGCGAGAGCGAGTACGCGGGCGGCCACCGGAGGAGGCCGACGAGCGTCGTCGTGCCCTCGATCTCGGTCATCTCACGACGGCCTCAGTCGCAGGCGTAGCCGTAGTCGCAGACCTTGCGGAGGAAGTCCGACTCGCTGGCGGTGAAGTAGTGCGCGAGCGACTTCGGCTTGCGGACGTAGTACAGGTAGTCGACGTTGCGCGCGGGGTTCGCGGCCGCTTCGATCGAGGCGAGGCCCGGGTTCGCGATCGGGGTCGGCGGCAGGCCCGGTCGCACCCGCGTGTTGTACGGCGACGTCGAGCGCAGCGCGGCCTTCGTGAGGGACTTCGTCCCGGGGATGCCGAGGCCGTAGCGAATCGTCGCGTCGATCCCGAGGGGCATGTCGTTGCGGAGGCGGTTGTAGATCACGGCCGCGACGAGGCGACGCTCCGCGGGGACGGCCGTCTCCTTCTCGATCATCGAGGCGATGATGAGGATGTCGTACGGCGTCAGGTTCTTCGAGCGGGCGTAGGCCAGGTTCACGCCGGCGAACCGCTCGCGGAAGGTCGCGAGCTGGTCGGCGACGAGCTCGCGGGCGGTCGTCTCCTGCGTGAACTCGTACCCGGCCGGGAAGAGGAAGCCCTCGAGCGAGTCGCGCTTCACGTCGCCGCGGAAGCGGGGCGGCGCGAGTGCACGCTCAACGGCGCGAAGGTAGCCGGCCCGCGTGAGCCGGGGCGTGACCTTCCGCTTCGCGATCGCGATCTCTCGGACCGCCGCCACCCGATCCGCCATCTCGTGGATGTTGAAGCCCTCGGGGAAGATGATCCGCAGCCGTTTCAGCGGTGCGGGTGCCGTGGTCTCGACCGGCGCCGCCTCGCTCCCGCTCCCGCAGGCGAGCCCCCCGAAGACCCCGACGGCGACCACGAGCGTCGCGACGCCTGCCGCCAGCATGCGTGTCACGCCGTGCGCTCCAGGTAGCCCTGGAGGAGATGCGCGGCAGCGAGCGCGTCCTCGGGCGTCTTGCCGCCCGTCTGCTGCGCGAGAGCCGTCGTGAACCGCTCGTCCTCCGTCTCGACGGGTACCGTCACGCGACCGCGCAGGACCTCGACGAACGCCTCGGTCTCGAGCGCCTGGGCGCCGCGCTCGCCCCTGAGCGTCAGCGGCAGGCCGACGACGACGAGCTCCGCCTCGTGGTCGGCGACGAGCGCCGCAACCCGCGCGAGGCCCGTCTCGCTCGCGGCGCGCTCGACGACGCAGACGGGTCGCGCGAGCGTCCCCGTCGCGTCCGAGACCGCCACGCCGGTTCGCGCGGCGCCGTAGTCCAGCGCGAGAACTCTCACAGAGCTGCGCGGATCAGCCGCTCGGCCTCGGCGAGCGCGTCGGGCAGCTTCTCGGCGTCCTTGCCGCCGGCCCGCGCCATCGTCGGGCGTCCGCCACCGCCGCCGCCGACGAGCGGTGCCGCGCCGCGGATCACGTCCGAGGCGCTGATCCTGTCGGCGACCGCCTGGTCGAAGTTCGCGACGAGCACGACCCGGCCCTCCTCCGCCGCGCCGAGGACGACCGCTGCCGGGGCGTGACGGTGCTTGAACCGGTCGGAGAGCTCGAGCAGCGCCTCGCCGGCGAAGCCCTCGACGAGCTGCACGACGACGTTGACGCCGTCGACAGCCGAGACGACGGGCTCCGGGTCACGACTCTCCGTGCTCGCCTGCGGCTTCCGCTTGAGCTCGCGCCGCGTCTCCTCGAGCTCTGCTCTCAGCGCCTCGGCCTCGCCTGCCCGCGCGTGGAGCGCCGCCCACGCCTCGCCCGAGGTCACCGCCTCGATGCGCCTGGCCCCGCCGCCGACCGAGCCTTCGGAGAGGATCGCGAAGGCACCGATCTCCGCGGTCGAGCGCACGTGCGTCCCGCCGCAGAGCTCGGTCGAGACATCCCTGACCTCGACGACCCGCACGACGTCGCCGTACTTCTCGCCGAAGAGGGCGAGCGCCCCGAGTGCCCGGGCCTCGTCGAGCGTCGTCTCGAACGTGTGCACGGCCGTGTTCGCGAACACCGCGCGGTTCACGAGCTGCTCGATCCGCTCCCGCTCTTCGCCGGTCAACTGGCTCGTGTGGGTGAAATCGAAGCGGAGCTTGTCGGGCCGTACGGCCGAGCCGGCCTGCGCGACGTGGTCGCCGAGCGTCTCGCGGAGCGCCGCCTGGAGCAGATGCGTGGCCGTGTGGTTCGCCATCGTCGGGAAGCGGACGCTCCACGGGACCACCGCACGCACGCGATCGCCGGCGGCGAAGCCCTCGCCGCGAAAGACGAGCGCCTGGTCGCCGTCGAACCGGTACGCGTCGACGAGCTCGGCCCTCGTCCCGGAGTCGTCGTCGCGCTCGATCCACCCCTGGTCGGTCACCTGACCACCGCCCGCGGGGTAGAACGGCGACTCCCGCAGCTTCGCGAGGAACGTGCCGTCCCCGAGCTCCTCGAGCGCGCCGAGCTGCGTGAGCACGTCGGTCTTCACGTAGCCGACGAAGTCGGTCACGAACCCGGCGCCCGCCGCGAAGTCCGCCGCGCGCTGCCCGAGGCCCTTCTCGCCCGTGCCCCGCGAGATCTCCCGGTGGCGTTGCATCTCCGAGCGGTAGCCGTCGACGTCGACCGCGTGACCGCGCTCGGCGGCGAGCTCGACCGTCAGCTCGATCGGGAAGCCGTATGTCGCGGCGAGCCGGAAGGCGTCGTCGCCACCGATGTCGCCCGTCGCGAGCTCCTCGAACTCCCGAAGACCGCGGTCGAGCGTCTCGCGGAAGCGCTCCTCCTCGGCCCGCACGACCCGCGCGATCTCGCTCGCGTTCTCCACCACCTCGGGATACCAGCGTCCGACCTGCTCCACGACGATCCCCGGCAGCGGGTGAACGGCCGGCAGGCCGATCCGGCGGGCCTGGACGACGGAGCGGCGGATCAGCCGCCGCAGGACGTAGCCCTGGCCCTCGTTGCCCGGTGTGACGCCTTCGGCGACGAGGAACGTGATCCCGCGACCGTGGTCGCAGAGGACACGGTGGGCCTTGTTCGCCTCGGGCGAGGAGCCGTAGTGCACGCCGGACTCGCGCTCGATCCAGTCCATGATCAGCCGGAAGCCGTCGGTGTCGAAGATCGTCTCGACCTCCTGCACGAGCATCGCGCAGCGCTCGAGGCCCATCCCGGTGTCGATGTTCTGCTTCGGCAGCGGCGTCAGCGACCCGTCGGCGCCGAGGTCGAACTCCATGAAGACGAGGTTCCAGAACTCGATGTAGCGGTCGCATCGCTCGCAGTTGGGCCCGCAGTCGCGCTCGCCGCACCCGTGCTCCGCGCCGCGGTCGTAGTGGAGCTCGGAGCAGGGACCACACGGGCCGGTCTCCCCGGCGGGGCCCCAGAAGTTCTCGGAGCGCGGGAAGGGCACGATCCGCTCTCGCGGGATGCCTTGGCGGAGCCAGGCCTGGACGGCGACGTCGTCCTCCCCAAGGCCGAGGGCGGGGTCGCCGGCGAACACCGACGCCCAGAGCCGCTCGGGCTCGAAGCCGAGCTCGGCGGTGACGAACTCCCAGGCGTAGTCGACGGCGCCGTCCTTGAAGTAGTCGCCGAACGAGAAGTTGCCGAGCATCTCGAACATCGAGGCATGCCGCGCCGTGAGGCCGACCTCGTCGAGGTCGGTGTCCTTGCCACCGGCGCGGAGACACTTCTGGACGGTGGTGAACCGGGGCGCGGGCGGCTGCTTGACACCCGAGAAGTAGGGCTTGAGCGGCTGCATTCCTGCCGAGATGAAGAGCGTCGAGGGGTCTTCCGGCGGCGGGAGCAGCGGGAACGAAGGGAAGCGCAGGTGGTCTCGCGCCTCGAAGAACGAGAGGAATCCCTCCCGGAGCTCCGCCGTCGACCGCATCGGACGATGGTACCCCGGGGTCGGCGCTCGCCCTGCTCCGGCGTCCCGCTCGGCGGGAGCTCTCGGCGCGTCAGGGCAGCTCGTCGGGCGGAACGGGTGCCGGGTCGGGCTTGGGCGTCGGCACCGGCTGCGGCCATGGATCGGGCTTCGGCGTCGGCTCGGGTGTCGGTGTCGGGGTCGGCCGCTCGCCGCTCATCGGGGTCTGCCCTGGCGAGCGGAGGTCTTCGTGGAGATCGTGCTCGCGGCGGCGGGCCGCCTCCTTCGCGGCGTCCATCGCATCCCCCACGTTCTTTCGCTTCTTCAGCGTCGAGACGCCGTGCGCGATCCCCGCGGCGACGCCCGAGACCTTCTCCACCGGCTTCGAGATCACCGTGGAGACGGCGCGGACGGCCGTGTCGGCGCTGTCGGCCATCGAGACCGCGCTGTCCGTGACCGTGTCCAGCTTGTCGAGCTGGTAGTTCACGCGATCGACCGTGCCGCCGGACTTGACGACGACGGGCAGAAGATCGCGCTCGGTGCTGCCGACGAACCCCGAGATCCGGTCGAACAGCTGCCCGAGCTTCACGAGCGCGAAGAGCGACCCTGCACCCAGCAGGACGAGAAAGATCGCCAGGGCCCAGTAGGCGACGTCACCGGCGGAGAAGGCGAGCGGCATCGCGGCGGATCCTACCCCGTCGCGCGCGTGATCACTCCTGCTCCGACGACGACGTCATCCTCGTAGAGCACCGCGACCTGACCGGGCGCCACGGCGTCGACCGGCTCGTCGAGCTCGAGCGCGAAGCCGTCGTCCGTCGGGAGCACGCAGGCCCCGACGGGCGCCGAGCGGTAGCGGAGCTTCGCTTCGGCGCGCTCGACGGCCACGTAGAGCCGCCCGCGCGCGTCCACCCGGCGCGAAGCGAGGGAGCCGCGCGGGCCGACCACGAGCGTGTTCGTCGCCGTGTCGCCGCGGAGCGCGAAGAGCGGCTCGCTCGCGGCGAGCCCGAGGCCACGCCGCTGTCCCGGCGTGAACCGCCAGACGCCGTCGTGGCGGCCGAGGACGGCACCGTCCTCGTCGACGATCTCGCCCGGCCGCGCCGCCACGCCCTGGCGTTCGAGAAACGTTCGGTAGTCGCCTCCGGCGAGGAAGCACGCCTCCTGGCTCTCGGCCCGCCGGGCCGCCGCGAGCCCGGCGGCGGCCGCCTCCTCGCGAACGGCTGCCTTCGTGTCGTTCCCGAGCGGGAAGCCGACCGATTCGAGCAAGCCAGGGTCGACGGTCGCGAGCATGTACGACTGGTCCTTGTCCGGATCGGCTCCGCGTGCGACGAGGCGGAGGCCCTCGCGCTCGGCGATGCGTGCGTAGTGGCCCGTCCAGAGGACCGCCGCTCCGGCGCGCTGCGCGAATGCGACGAGGGCGGCGAACCGGAAGACGCCGTTGCAGCGCATGCACGGGTTCGGCGTCAGCCCGTTCTCATAGCCCTGGACGAACGAGCCGACCACCGCCGCGCGGAACTCCTCACGCAGGTCGAGCGTCACGTGCGGGAGGCCCCGCGCATGGCACGCCTCACGCGCCTTGATCACGGCGTCCGGAGAGCAACAGGCGCGCTCGGCGTTCGGGCCTGCCGGATCGAGCCAGAGCCGGAGGGTCACGCCAAGCGCGTTCTCGCCCGCGCGGTGGAGCGCGACCGCGCTGTCGACGCCGCCGCTCATCGCCACCGCGACCCGATCGGCGCGCGGGGAGGCGCGGAACGCGGGCGCGATGGCGTTCGCGACCGCATCCGCCGCGAGGGTCTCGCCCGGAACGGCGGCCGCTTCGAGGAGGCTCAACCCTGCGAGAGGGCGCTCCATGCCGGGAGTGTCCGCCTCGACGACGCGGTCGCCCTCGACGAGAAGGCGCGCGACGGCGAAGCAGTCCCCGCGCGCGGAGTCACCGACGAGCTCGACGGGCATCGATCCAGGCTACCGGGCGGGTTGGTGAGCCTCGTCGGCCCGGCGTGTCCGCCGTCCGACGCCGACCGGGTCGGAGGTCCGGGCGCGTCGTCCGCCGCCCCAACCGCCCCCAGGGGCACTCCCGTGTCCCTGTTGTCACGCTAGCGGCAGATGTGTCACAGGACCGTCACGTCTTCGCACCGACTTCGTGTCCGATCTGTGGGGAGCTGCCTCGACCCTCGCGAGGTCGACTCGACCGAGCAGAGCGCCTCCCCGGGACGTGCCCGATAGCCCCTCAGGGCTCCCGCGTCTCACGAGCCACGACGCACGCCGCGATCGGCCCGGTCGAGCATCCGGCGAACGCGATGCCGCTCCGCATCGCTCACGTTCACGTCTGCGAGGCGAAGGCTCGCGGCCCGCGGGAGCGCCCGGACGATCTCGTCGCGGTCGACGTGCCGCAGGAACGACCGCGCGAGGATCCTGCCGCCGGTCCCGCCGCTCGTCGCGAGCACCAGCCAGCGTGAGCGCGACGTCGAGCGCGGCGTCGCCCCGCGCGGCGTTCGTCCAGTCGATCACGACGGGGCCTGCGGGCGAGACGAGGACGTTCTCCGGGTGGAGATCGAGATGGAGGAGTCGATCCCCCGGTCCCGCGACGGGCACTGCCGTCGGCGCCTCGATCGCGTGGAGCAGCTCGTGAAGCCGTGCCAGTGACGCGGCCTGGGCACGGAGCTCCCAGGGACGTCGTCTCAGGAGCGCGCCCATCGTCGGCCCCTCGATCCGCGCGAGGACGAGCGCGTCGCTCTGGACGTCGAGCACCTCGGGCACGGGGAACCCGTGCCGGCGTGCGTGCTCCATCACGCGCGCCTCGCCGATCGCATCGCCTCCTGCCTTGAAACGCCGAAGGACGCGAGTCTCGTCGAGCGCGAAGACCTCGGAGGCGCGGCCCGACGCGATCAGTCGCACGGTCGCTCGGGGCCGCGGCCCGTCAGGCCAGGAGCTCGATCCGATTGCCCCACGGGTCGCTCACGAAGAAGCGAGACGAGCCCGGGATCTCCTCCGCGTCTGCCCAGGCGACCGCCACACCGGACTCCGTCAGCGCGCTCGCCAGCCGCTCGAGCGCGGCGCTCGAGGACACCCGAAAGGCAGGATGCGCTTTCCGCGCGGGAGCGAAATCGTCCGCGATGCCGACGTGCAATGCCTGCGCCCCGGCGCGGAACCACACTCCTCCGCGCCCCGCGAGGAGCGGCGGCTTCTCGAGCTCCTCGAGCCCCAGCAGGCTCCCGTAGAAGCGGCGCGCGTCCTCCTCGCACCCGTTCGGCGCGGCGACCTGGACGTGGTCGAGGCCGAGGATCACATCGGTCATCGCGCGCTGCCCGACGCTCCGCGTGACCCCGGGCCGGAAAAGCGAACCCGCTTCTCCAGGTGGGTGCCCTGCCGACCGCCGGTGACACCGTTGGTCGGACGCGGGC
This sequence comes from uncultured Actinomycetes bacterium, assembly GCA_963791895.1. Taxonomy (GTDB): domain Bacteria; phylum Actinomycetota; class Thermoleophilia; order Gaiellales; family Gaiellaceae; genus Gaiella. The sequence continues at coordinate 21,106 of CAWBTY010000016.1, read as the reverse complement.
TCCCTTCGTGTGATCGTTGGTTCACGTCGAGAGCCCGAGGCCACGCGCAGCGTCGTGCGAGACGCAGTGTAGTCGTTCAGCGATGCGAGCTCATTGCCGCGTCGCGTACCGCCACTCGACCTCCTGTGTCCCGTCGAGGCCGACGAGTCGCGCGAGCTCGGGGGTGAGCTCGAACTGTCGCCCGGTCGTGACGAGCTCGTTGTCGATCACCTCCGTCAACACCGTGTCGCCCCCGTACCGGACGAGCACCTTCGCGCCGCACGGGAGCACCGGATGGGTCACACCGAGCGAGCGTCCGGTGAGCACGAGCCCGCAGCTCGTCCGTTCCGCATCCGGGCCGACGGGACGCGGGGAGGCGAGCGCCTCGTACCAACCGCCGCCGGCGGCGACAGCCCCGCGCGGCGTCTGGACGGGCTCCTCGTTCCGGCGCTCGACGACGGCGACGGCCACCAGGCCGGCGAGCATTGCGACCGCCCCCAGCGCGAGCAGGCGTTGGACGACGCGCGCGCTCACGCCTGCTCGTCGGCCACCACGACGAGACCGAGCTCGTCCAGCTGGCGGTCGGTGATCGCAGTCGGCGCGCCGGACATCGGATCGAGGCCCGCCTGGTTCTTCGGGAACGCGATCACGTCGCGCAGGTTCGGCTCGCCCGCCAGCACCATCGTCATGCGGTCGATCCCGAGCGCGATCCCGCCGTGCGGAGGCGCGCCCATGGCGAGCGCGTCGAGCAGGAACCCGAACTGCGACCGCTGCTCGGCCTCGGTCAGCGCCAGGAGGTCGAAGACCCGCGCCTGCAGCTCGGGCTCGTGGATCCGGAACGATCCACCGCCGAGCTCGTTGCCGTTCACGATGATGTCGTACGCGTACGCGAGCGCGTCGCGCGGCTCGTCGTGGAAGCGGTCACGCCACTCGTCCGTCGGACGCGTGAACGGATGATGGACGGCCGACCAGCGCTCCTCGTCGCCGTCCCACTCGAACATCGGGAAGTCGGTCACCCAGAGAAAGGTGAACGCCGACTCGTCCACGAGCCCGAGCTCGCGTCCCAGGTGCAACCGCAGGTGGCCCAACACGTTCGACGTCGTGTCCCAGTCGTCGGCGGCGAAGAGCAGCGTCTCGCCCGGCGCGGGAGCCAGCGCCGCCAGCTCGCGCTCGGAGAGGAACTTCGCGATCGGAGAGCGGAGCTCGCCACCCTCGTCGCGAATGAGATAGGCGAGCCCCTTCGCGCCGCGTCCCTTCGCGAGCTCCTCGAGAGCGCCGAGCTCGGCGCGCGAGAAGGATCGCGGTACGCGGAGGAACCGGACGGCCTCGGCGTTCGCGAAGACGCCGAACTCCGATCCGCGCGTGACCTCGGTTGCGTCCTCGAGCTCGAGCCCGAACCGCGTGTCGGGCTTGTCGGTGCCGAAGCGCCGGTCGACTTCGGCGTACGTGAGGCGAGGCCACGGCGTCGGGATCTCGATACCCAGGCACTCGCGCCAGATCGCCGCGAACATCTCCTCCATCAGCCTGAAGAGCGCCTCGCGGTCGGGAAAGCTCACCTCGACGTCGAGCTGCGTGATCTCCTGGACCCGGTCGGCTCGGAGATCCTCGTCGCGAAAGCAGATGGCGATCTGGTAGTAGCGGTCGAAGCCCGCGATCATCGTCAGCTGCTTGAGGATCTGCGGGCTCTGCGGGAGCGCGAAGAAGCGGCCCTTGTGCAGGCGGCTCGGGACGACGAAGTCGCGCGCGCCCTCGGGCGTCGACTTGTAGAGGATCGGCGTCTGGATGTCGAGGAACCCGGCCGTCTCCATGTGGCGACGGATGATCCCGACCATCTGCGCCCGCAGCTGGAGATTGCGCTGCAGCTTCTCGCGTCGCAGGTCGAGCCAGCGATAGCGGAGCCGGAGCGTCTCGTCGACGCCCTCCTCGTCGAGCTGGAACGGGAGCGGCGTCGACCGCGAGACGATGGTGAGCTCGTCGACGGCCAGCTCGACCTCGCCGGTCGGCATCCGGTCGTTGACGGTCTCGGCCGAGCGGGCGACGAGCTCGCCACGCGCCTGCAGCACGAACTCGTTGCGGATCTCGCCGGCGAGGGCCGCCGCCTCGGATGATCGCTCGGGATTGATCACGAGCTGCGTGATGCCCGTGCGATCGCGCAGGTCGACGAACACCAGCCCGCCGTGGTCGCGCCGACGCGAGGCCCAGCCCGCGAGCGTCAGCGTCCGGCCGACCTGCTCGGACCGCGGCTCACCGCACATGAGGTCGCGCCAGCTCACGGCGAGAGCCTAGAGACGATCTCGTCGTGCGCGACCGCCGCGTCCGTCGCGCCGGGCGCACGGATCGTGGCTGCCTCCGGCCCGACGATCGCGATCCGCGCCGCACCGAGTCGCCGCGCGTGGGTGAGTTGCCCCTTCAGCGAGCGGCCCGCGTACTCGGTCTCCGCCGAGACGCCCGCGCGACGAAGCTCCGCGAGCCATCCCGCGATGCGGTCGCGCGGCGCTCCTTCGTCGACCGCGACGAACACGTCGACGGGTGGCGCCGGAGGCGCGTCGACTCCCTCTTCCTCGAGCGCGATCACCAGCCGTTCGATCCCGGCGCCGAAGCCGATGCCCGGCGTCGGCGGCCCACCGATCTCCTCGATCAGGTAGTCGTAGCGTCCTCCACCGGTGATCGTCGAGTTCTGGTTCTCGAGCGGGCCGATGAACTCGAACGTCGTCCGGGTGTAGTAGTCGAGCCCGCGGACGAGCGTCGGCACCAGGCTGTACTCGACGCCGGTCGCGTCGAGGTGTGCCCGCACCGTCGCGAAGTGGGCGACGCACGCCTCGCAGAGCGACTCGCCGATCTTCGGTGCCTCGTCGAGCGCCGCGCGGACGGGCTCCGGCTTCGCGAGGTAGTTGTCGAAGACCCGCAACGGGCTGACCTCGACCTTGGCGCGCGTCTCCTCGTCGAGCCTCTCGCCGTTGGCCCGCAACCAGGCCCGGAGCGCGTCAAGGTACGCGGGACGGCAGTTGCGGCAGCCGATGGAGTTGAGCTCGAGGTGATACCGCGTGACCCCGAGCCGCGCGAGGAGCGTGTCGTACAGCTGGATCAGCTCGGCGTCGATCGCCGGGTCGTCCGAACCGAGCGCCTCGACGGAGGCCTGCCAGTGCTCGCGGTAGCGGCCGCGTCCCGGCGCGCCGTAGCGGTACATCGGCGCGACCGTGAAGAGCTTCACGGGCTGCGGGTCGCGGTGCATCCCGTGCTCGACGTACGCGCGGCAGATCGGCGCCGTGCCCTCCGGGCGGAGGGTCAGCGAGCGGTCCGAGCGGTCCGTGAACGTGTACATCTCCTTCTGCACGACGTCCGAGCCGGCACCCGAGGTGCGGAGGAAGAGCGCGGTGTCCTCGAAGACCGGTGTGACGATCGGGTGGTAGCCGTAGAGGGCGCAGAGCCGGGCGATCTCGCCGGTGACGGCCTGCCAGCGCGGCATCTCCGCCGGCACGACGTCATGGGTGCCGCGGGGCCGCTCGAGCGACGTCCGGTCGCTCATCCCGTCGGCTCGGGCGACTCGATCCGGAGCTCGGCCAGGAACGGGTTGCTCGTGAGCTCCGCGCCGAGCGTCGTCGCGGGGCCGTGGCCCGGATGGACGGTCGTCTCCGGCGGGAAGCGCTCGACGAGCGTCCGCAGCGAGGCGAGCAAGGTCGCCCAGTCGCCGCCGGGAAGATCCGTGCGGCCGACCGAGCCGGCGAAAAGCACGTCTCCCGAGAGGAGCGAGCCGTCGATCGCGTAGGCCAGATGCCCGGGCGAGTGGCCCGGCACGGCGAGCACCTCGAAGGTGACGCCCGCGAGGTCGAGCGTCTCACCGCCCTCGAGCAGGGTGTCGGGCGTGCAGGGATGGATCGTGATCCCGGCCGGCGTGAACGCGGCCGGATCTGCCAGCACGGCCCGTTCCCCGGCCGGCGCATACACGGGCGCCCCCGTGCCTTCCGCGAGCTCGGCGAGGCCGAGGATGTGATCGAAGTGCGTGTGCGTGACGAGGATCGCGATGCACCGCGTCCCGCGCGAGGCGAGCTCGAGCCGGATCTCCGCGGCGGAGCCGCTCGGATCGACGACGACCGCCTCGGACGCCGTTCGCTCTGCTCGCACCACGAAGCAGTTCGTCCCGAGCGGGCCGAGCGAGAGCTGATCGACGACGGGGGGCACGATCGCGAGTGTACGGTCGGCTCAGGGTGTCGCGGCACGCCTCGCCGCGCTAGGTTGGCGCCGTGAAGTCGTGGCGCGTCACCGAGATCGAGGCCCCGGGCGGGAGGGTCGATCCCGCCGTGCTGACGACGGACGACGGTGCCCGCGCGATCGCGATCAAGCTCGACGCCGGCCAGGAGCTTCGCGACCACCAGGTGCGCGAGCGCGCCTGGGTCGTCGTCGTCGAGGGACGGGCGACCATTCGCTCCGGGGAGGACGAGGTCGACGCGGGCGTCGGCACGCTCGTCACGTTCGATCCGGGCGAGCGGCACGCGCTCTCGAGCGCCGACGGCGCGCGCCTGCTCCTCATCCTGGCGCCCTGGCCGGGGCCGGGGCACTATCCGGAGGGCGGGCCGAGCGCCTAGGGACGGCGCAGGACGCGTCGCCCCACGCGGGCGACGGCGTAGACGGCGCCCAGGCCGGCTCCGGCCGCGAGCGTCAGCACGTTGGTCGTCGTGCAGGTGCGGCACGCGTTGCAGCAGACGGTCGCCATCGGGGCGTGCTCCCCGTACTTGGCAGCGGTCTGGGCCATCCGACCCGTCCAGATCTGCTTCATGGGAGCAGCCTAGTCGTGGCTGCCGTCAGCGAGCCGACGTCTTCGCAAGTCGCTTCTCGTGCGAGCGCCAGACGAGGCGGTCCATGAAGTAGCTGAACGGTACGAAGATCGCGAGCAGGAAGAGTGTCTGGACGACCGCGCCCTGGAAGCTCATCCGGTCGCCGCCGAGAAGGAGCACCACTGCCAGGAAGATCGGCCCGAAGATCGCGCCCCGCTTCAGCACCCGCGTCCACGTGGGCGGTTGCGGAGTGCCCCTCGGGGGTTTGGAGCTCGCCCCGCGCCCGGACGGCTTCTTGGTCGGCGACCTGGTGGGAGCCTCGGACTTCACCTCGCTCGCCGTGAGGACGGTCTCGTTCCCCTCCTCGTCGATCTCGACGAGGTCGTACTGGTGCCGCTTCTCCTTCGCACGCCTGCGTCGCTGCTTCTGATTCGCCATCGGCCTGATTATGCCCGCGAGAACGCGACCCGCCCCGCGCGGATCACGGTGTGCACGACGTCGCCGGCGAAGTGATACGCGAGGTGCCGCCAGTCGGCCGCGGCGAGGAGAACGAGATCCGCACGCAGACCCGGCGCGATCCGACCGCGGTCGGTCAGGCCGAGGACGTGCGCGGCGTTGACGGTGCACCCCGCCAGCGCCTCGGCAGGTGAGAGCCCGAGCTGGGTGCAGGCGAGCGTGCAGACCACGGGCAGGCTCTCGCAGTACGCGCTACCCGGGTTGAAGTCGGTCGCGAGCGCGATCGCCGCTCCCGCATCGACAAGCGCACGGGCAGGTGGCATCGGGCGCCCGAGGAAGAGCGCGGCGACCGGAAGGAGCACGCCGACCACGTCGCTCGACGCGAGGGCTGCGACGCCGGCGGGGCCTGTCGACTCGAGGTGGTCGACCGAGCGGGCGCCGAGCTCGATCGCGAGGGGCACGGCCCCGATCTCGGAGAGCTGATCGCCGTGCAGCCGCAACGCCAGGCCGGCGGCGCGACACGCCTCCAGGTAGCGCCGCGCCTGAGCGACGTCGAACGTTCCCCGCTCGACGAAGACGTCCGCGGCCGCGGCGACGCGCGCCGCGTCGGGGAGCACCTCGCGGATCGCCCAGTCGACGTAGGCGTCGGCGTCCGACTGCTCGGGCGGCACGGCGTGGGCGCCGAGCCACGTCGGGACTCCGCCTGCGGCCGCGATCGCGGCGAGCTGAGCGAGCTCCGTGTCGCGGTCGAGCCCGTAGCCGCTCTTTCCCTCGAACGTGGTCGTGCCGTGCGCGAGCATCGCGTCGCGGTGCCGCCCGACGATCCGCTCGAGCTCGGCCGCGGTCGTCGCCCGCGTGGCGCGCGTCGTCGAGAGGATCCCGCCGCCGGCCGCGAGGAGCTCCTCGTAGCTCGCACCGCGTGCTCGGAGCGCGAACTCGTGCACTCTGTCTCCCGCGAAGGCCGGGTGGGTGTGGCAGTCGACGAGACCGGGCACGGCCGACAGTCCCCGCCCGTCGATCTCCTCGAGGTCGCCCGCGATGCGCGGCAGTGCACGCATCGCGCCGACCGACTCGATCCGATCGCCGTCGACGACCACGTATGCGTCCTCGACGAGCTCGACCTCCCCGAGTGCAGCGCCACGGAGCGGACCGCCGCTGCCTGCGGGAGACGCGACCTGCGCGAGGTCGCGGATCAGGAAGCGCGTCGCCGTCGCCGGGTCGCCGGCCGTCACGTCGTGATGCCGGGGAGGTCGAGACCTCCGGATCTCGCCGCCTCGACCGCGTCGTCGTACCCCGCGTCGGCGTGCCGCATCACACCCGTGCCGGGATCGGCGGTGAGAACTCGCTCGAGGCGCTCGTCGGCGCTGCTGGTGCCGTCTGCCACCACGACCATCCCCGCATGGATCGAGTTGCCGATCCCCACGCCCCCGCCGTGATGGACGCTGACCCAGGTCGCTCCTGCCGCGGTGTTGAGGAGCGCGTTGAGGATCGGCCAGTCGGCGATCGCGTCTGACCCGTCGCGCATCGCCTCCGTCTCGCGGTGAGGAGAGGCAACCGAGCCGGAGTCGAGGTGATCCCTCCCGATCACGACCGGCGCCGCCACGTGCCCCGAGCGCACGAGCGCGTTGATCGCGAGGCCCGCGCGGACGCGATCGCCGTACCCGAGCCAGCAGATCCGGGCGGGCAACCCCTGGACCGCGACCCGAGCCGGAGCGAGCTCGAGCCACCGCTGCAGAAGCTCGTCCTCGGGGAACAGCTGACGTAGCTCGCGGTCGATGGCCTCGATGTCTGCCTCGTCACCGGAGAGCGCGGCCCAGCGGAAAGGCCCGATGCCGCGGCAGAAGAGCGGCCGGATATAGGCCGGGACGAAGCCCGGGTATGTGAAGGCGTCGCTCAGACCCGCGCGATAGGCCTCACCTCGGAGATTGTTGCCATAATCGAAAACGTAGCATCCCATCCGGACGAAGTCGACCATCGCACGCACGTGGGCGACGATCGACTCGGAGGCGAGCCGCAGGTACTCGCCCGGATCTCGGTCGCGGAGCGCGACTGCCTCTTCGAAGGGCACCTCGGCGGGCACGTAGCCGGTCAGAGGATCGTGCGCCGCGGTCTGGTCGGTGACGAGGTCGAACGTCTCACCTCGACCGACGAGCTCCGGGAGCACGTCGGCGGCGTTCGCACGCAGGCCGACGGAGAGCGGACGTCGCTCTGCGGCGGCCGTCCGCACACGCGCGAGCGCATCGTCGAGGTCGTCCGCCTGCTCGTCCAGGTACCGCGTCGCCAGTCGCCGATCGATCGACCGCTGGTCGACCTCGACACAGAGAATCGCTCCGCCGGCCATCGTCGCCGCGAGCGGCTGGGCGCCGCCCATCCCGCCGAGGCCCGACGTGAGGATCGTCCGGCCGGCGAGATCGGGGGTGCCGAAGTGCACCTCTCCCGCGGCACAGAAGGTCTGGTAGGTGCCCTGGAGGATCCCCTGGGTACCGATGTAGATCCACGACCCGGCGGTCATCTGACCGAACATCGTCAACCCGGCCGCCTCGAGGCGCCTGAACTCGTCCCAGGTCGCCCACGCGGGCACGAGGAGAGAGTTGGCGATCAGGACGCGCGGCGCGCCCTCATGGGTTCGGAAGACGCCGACGGGCTTGCCGGACTGGACGAGGAGCGTCTCGTCGTCCCGCAGCCGGAGGAGCGTGCGCACGAGCGCGCGAAGCGCGTCGTGCGACCGCGCCGCTCGCCCCGAGCCGCCGTACACGACGAGCGACGACGGATGCTCGGCGACCTCCGGATCGAGGTTGTTGAGCAGCATGCGGAGCGGGGCCTCGGTCTGCCAGGAGCCGCAGTGGAGACGCGTGCCGCGTGGTGCCCGGATCGCACCGAGGTCGCCGACCAGCTCTTCGACGAGCCCCGCGCTCACGGGCGCCCGTTGGCGCCGGGAGGGGCCTGGTCGGGAGCTTGAGGCCGTCGCTCCCGCTGACGCAGGCGAAACCAGCTCCAGCCCGTCGCGACGACGAAGAACACGGCCGCGATGATCACGGCCTTGGCGACGCCGCCCCCGGAGAGCGCGGCGACGAGGACGATCAGGGCCGAAAGAATCGCGTAGAGGATCGCGGTGGTGCGATAGGGCTGCGCAGGAGGCGGCAGGTCGCTCACTGGGCGTCGCCGATCTCGGCAGTGACCGCGGCGAGCAGGCTGCCGTCGCGGATCGAGCTCGCGACGCGTTCGATGTCGTCGGCGAGCGGACGATCCTCCCGAACGCGCTCGGACAGCGTGCGCACGAAGGAGCGCGCCGCGCGCACGCCAACTCCCGGCTCGAGCGGCGCGAGGAACTCGACGGCCTGCGCGCCGGCGAGCAGCTCGATGGCGAGGACGCGTTCGGTGTTGGCGACGACCTGGAGCGCCTTCAGGCCGGCGCCGTTGCCCATCGAGACGTGATCCTCCTGGCCCGCGCTGGTGGGAATCGAGTCGACCGACGCGGGATGGCAAAGCGACTTGCTCTCCGAGACGAGCGCGGCGGCGACGTACTGCGGGATCATGAAGCCGGAGTTGAGACCCTCTTCGCGGGCCACGAGGAACGGCGGCAACCCGTCCGAGAGACTCGGGTTGACGAGCCGCTCCGTCCGCCGCTCGCTGATGTTCGCGAGCTCTGCACATGCGATCGCGAGGCAGTCGAGACCGATCGCGACCGGCTGCCCGTGGAAGTTGCCGTTCGAGACGATCAGCCCGGGATCGAGGAGCACGAGAGGGTTGTCGGTCGCCGCGTTCACCTCGACGGTGACGGTCCGTTCGACGTACTCGAGGAGGTCACGGCTGGCCCCGTGCACCTGCGGTGCGCAGCGGAGCGAGTAGGCGTCCTGCACCTTGTCGCACCACTTGTGCGACTCGACGATCGCCGAGCCGGCAAGGAGCGCCCGCAGGCGGGCGGCGCTCTCCGTCTGGCCGCGATGCGGTCGAGCTTCGTGGATCGCCGGATGGAAGCTCGTCGGCGTCCCCTGCAGGGCCTCGAGGCTCATCGCGCAGGCGATGTCGGCGACGCGTGCGAGCCTGAGGGCGCGAAGAAGCGCGAGCGAGGCCATCGCGGTCATGAACTGCGTGCCGTTGATGAGCGAGAGGCCCTCCTTCGCCGCGAGCACGATCGGCTCGAGGCCGGCCTCGGCGAGCGCGTCGGCGCCGCTCAACAGCCGGCCTTCCCGGGACGCCCGACCCTCGCCCACCAAGGGCAGCGCGAGGTGCGCCAGGGGAGCGAGGTCGCCGCTCGCGCCGACCGAGCCTCGGGCCGGCACGTGGGGCACGATCCCGGAGCACAGGACCTCGAGCAGCAGCTCCACGGTCTCGACGCGGACACCGGAGTAGCCCTTCGCCAGGGCGTTCGCCCGGAGCAGCATCGCCGCGCGCACCACGTCGTCGGGATACGGCTCGCCGACGCCGCAGGCGTGACTGCGCAGGAGCCTCAGCTGGAGCTCCGCCGCCTGCTCGGGAGGGATCGTCTCGGAGACGAAGCGGCCGAAGCCCGTGTTCACGCCGTACGTGTGGTCGCCGGCCTGGGCTTCGAGCAGCTCACGTGCGGCGGTCGCGCGGGCGCGACCGCGCGTACCGAGCGACGCCGGGCGTCCCTTCACCGCGACATCCCAGACGTCCTCGATCGTCAGGTCGTCACCCGTCAGCTCGACCGCGGCCGGCACGCGACGAGTCTAGACCCGTGCCGACGTCCGGACGGGGTCGGACATGGCTCCGGGGAAGCGTGGTCGGCACCGCGCAGCGACGTCCCGCACGTCGATCGTCGCGAGCGCCGGAGCCTCCCCGCGCAGCCCGACCCTGGCCTCGAGCCCACCCCCGGTACGGGGGAGCGCGACGCCCTGGAGTCACGCTACCCGCGGAGGTGTGACCGCTTCGTGCCGATTCTGTGCCGGAAATGTGGCGTCCTCGGAGCCGCCTTCCACGAACGCCGACCGCACGAGCCCCATGCATCCGACGCGAATCAGGACGCGGTGAGCCGGGCCACGTGCGCTTCGATGACGCGGTCGAGAGCGAGCCGATCGAGTCGCAGGGCAGCCGCCGCGGCTGCAAGCGCCGGAGTCGTCGGAAGCCCGTCGGCACCGAGTGGTGCGGCCACGCCCGCCGCCGCGGCCGCGTCCAGGACGGTGGACGCGGGCAACAGGCCGACGAGCTCACCACCGACCACCTCCACCCCGCGCCGCGCGGCCTCGCCGACGATCGCCTCGGCCAGCTCGTGCGGTGCCGTGGCGTGGACGTCGACGACGTTCGTCGAGACCTGGACCGTGCCGTCCTCCAGGCGTAGCCCGAGCGCCTGGACCCCGGGCAGCCCCCCCGACGACGCGCGCACGGCGGCGGCGATCTCGCGTGCGACCTCCAGCGACCCGAGCAGCTCCACGTTGTAGGCGACGAGGGGAGCGCGAGCGCCCACGAGCACCGCCCCCGATCGAGCCTCGATCGTCGCCGGTCCGAATGCGGGCTCGAGCTCCCCGGCCGCCACGCAGCGGCGCAGCTCCTCGAGCCCGCAGCGCCGGTAGAACGCCGGCCGCCTGCCCCCCGCCAACTCCCCGTAGAGAAAGACCGGTAGCCCCAGGTCGCTTCCGACGCGCCGCGCGACCGAGAGCGCCAGGTCGCACGCGCGAGCGGCGTCACCGGGATCGAGTGCCACGAGCGGCACGACGTCGACGACTCCGACGCGCGGGTGGGCTCCGGCATGCCGCGTCAGATCGATGCTGCGGCGGGCCAGCGCGATGCCCTCGAGCAACCCGTCCTCGAGCGCGCGCCTGTCGCCGAAGAGCGTGAAGACGCTGCGATGGTGCCTCGCGTCCGTGTGCGTGTCCGCGAGGCGTGCCCCACGTGAGGCGAATGCCGCCCCGATCGCCTCGACGAGCGCCACATCCCGACCCTCGGAGACGTTCGGAACCGACTCGAGCAGCGCCATCGGGCCTACCCTACGACCCGATGCGCGAGCCGACCGCCCCCGCCTACTACGACCGGCGAGCGCCGGAGTACGACGACTGGTACCTCGGCAGGGGCCTCTATGCGAATCGCGAGCGCGAGGGCTTCGACGAGGAGCTCGAACAGGTCGTCGCGACCCTCGCCGGGCTCTCACCCGCGCGCACGCTCGACGTCGCCTGCGGCACCGGCTTCCTCACCCGCCACCTGCGCGGCACGCTCACCGGCCTCGACCAGAGCGGTCGGATGCTCGCAGTCGCGCGCGAGCGCCTTCCCGAGGCTCACCTGGTCCAGGGCGACGGCCTCGCGCTCCCGTTCGCGGACGGCAGCTTCGACCGCGTGCTCAGCGGCCACTTCTACGGGCACCTCGACCAGGCGCAAAGGTCGACCTTCCTCCGGGAGGCGCGGCGAGTCGCACGCGAGCTCGTGCTCGTCGACGCCTCGCGCGGTCACTCGGACGTGAGCGACCAATGGGCGCCCCGCGTCCTCGGGGACGGATCGCGTTGGGAGGTCTACAAGCGCTGGTTCACCTCCTCGGAGCTCCTGGCCGAGCTCGGCGGCGGCGAACCCCTCTTCACCGGGGACTGGTTCCTGGTCGTTCGCTCGCGGTGAGCCCGGCCCGCTCGCTCACCGCCCACCAGCGCCGGAACCGCCGCTGCCGCCTCTGCCTCGAGGCGGGCTTCCCGATCGAGCCGCGGCCCGTCCTCGAGGGCCACGCGGGACAGCGCGCCTACCTCTTCGGGCTCGCGCCGGGCCGCGTGGAGGCGGCGACCGGTCGCCCGTGGCAGGGTCGCGCAGGACGGACGCTCCGACGGTGGCTCGCGCTCGAGGAGGAGGAGTTCTTCGCGCGCTTCTACTGCGCGTCGGTCACCCGGTGCTACCCGGGCCCGAGCACGAGCGGTCGCGGCGATCGCAGGGCGACCAAGGCCGAGGAGGCGCTCTGCCGGCCGTGGCGCGACGCAGAGTTGCAGCTGCTCGCGCCCCGGCTCGTCGTCACCGTCGGCGCGGTGCCTGCCCAGAGGCTCCTCGGCATCGGGCGGCTGACGGACGCGGTCGGGAAGAGCTTCCTGCTGCAGGAGTCGGTCGCGGTGCCCCTTCCACACCCGTCGGGTGCGAGCGGCTGGCTCAACGACCGCACGAACCGCGCCCGGCTCGGAAAGGCACTCACCCACGTCAAGCGAGAGCTCGCGGCGCTCTGACGCCGAGCGCCCTGCGGCCCCGGCACCGGTGCCGTAGGATCGCCCGCGTGAGTATCGGCTCCGTCCTGGACGAGGCGTGGACCCTGTTCACGCGCTTCTTCCTCCGGTTCTTCCTCATCGCGCTCCTCGTCTTCGCGGCGATCAACCTCGTCTACGCGCTCCTCGTCGCCGCGATCTCGTCGGACAACGACTTGGCGGCCGTGCTGCTCGCGCTCCTCGGGCTCGCGACGGCCGTGATCGGCGCGACGTGGCTGCAGGGCGCGTTCGTCTACGCGGTGCAGGACGCGCGCGACGGGACGTTCGACTCCTCGATGGGTCAGATCTTCTCGCGGGTGGCGCCGTCGATCCTGCCGCTCCTCGGCGCAGGGCTCCTTGCCGGCCTCGGGATTGCCCTGGGCTTCCTCCTCCTGATCGTCCCCGGACTCTTCCTGATCACCATCTGGGCGGTCGTCGCCCCCGTGATCGTGGTCGAGAAGCCCGGCGTCTTCGCGGCGTTCGGGCGGTCACGCGAGCTCGTCCGCGGCCACGGCTGGACGGTGTTCGGGATCGTGCTCATCACCGCGCTCCTCTCCGGAATCGCGAGCACGCTGCTCCAGGCTGCGTTCTCGGCCTTGCCGGAGTTCCTCGAGATCCTCATCGGCTCGACGATCGCGCAGGCCGTCGTCGCGCCGTTCGGCGCGATCGCGATCGCGGTCACGTACTTCCGGCTCCGCGAGGCTCACGGCGCCGCCGCCGCGACGCCCGTCGAGGCGTGACGCTCGACCCGGAGACCGAGGCACGCATCGAGGAGCCGGCGTCCGCGGACGCCGTCCGCGAAGCCCGGCTGACGCCGACGGAGGCGGTCGAGCACATGCGCATCCGGCTCCCCGATCGTGGCAACCGGAAGCTCCGGCGAGTCCTCGAGCGCGCCAACGGGGATCGCGAGCTCAAGGGTTGGTGGCACGTCTCGAACGTGAACGCGGTCGTCCGCCTGCAGATCAACGACCACTCCTGGGTGCACATCCAGATCGTCGCCAACATCGCGCTCAAGCTGCTGCGGCAGCTGACGAAGCACGGCATCGAGCCGTCGCTCGTCCGTGACTACGGGATGACGGCCGAGGACTCCGAGGTCGTCGTCGTCCTCGCCGCGCTGACGCATTGCGTCGGCATGTCCGTCCACCGCCGGGGGCACGAGGACTGGAGCCTCTTCCTCGCCGAGCCGAAGCTCCGCGAGCTGCTCGACGGGATCTACGAGGAACCCGACCGCACCGTGATCGTGAGCGAGGTCCTCCAGGCGATCACGAGCCACCGCGCGGACGGCGAGCCACTCTCCCTCGAGGCCGGCATCCTCCGGGTCGGCGACGCCCTCGACATGGCGAAGGGCCGCTCGCGGATCCCGTTCGAGAAGGGCCAGGTCTCGATGCACTCGCTCTCGGCGGCCGCGGTCGAGGAGGTGCTGATCGGCGACGGTGAGGTGAAGCCCGTCCGGATCGAGATCGTGATGAACAACTCGTCGGGGCTCTACCAGGTCGACGGCCTGCTCAAGGCGAAGCTGCGCGGCTCGGGGCTCGAGCCCCACGTCGAGGTCATCGCGCACATCGACACTGCCGACGAGAAGCGCCTCGTGCCCGAGTACCGACTCGAGATCTGACCCCTCGAGGGCGGCGCGGTACAATCCGGCCTGCCCTGCGGGATAGTCTAATGGTAGGACGCCGGATTCTGGCTCCGGAAGTTGGGGTTCGAGTCCCTGTCCCGCAGCCTCGAAACGCCCCGCCAGGGGCGTTTCCCGTTCTGTGAGCGGAAAACGCTCGTTGTGAATCTTTCGTAAGCGACCCCCTTCCGGCGGACTGCCCTGGGTAGCCTCGAAAGGTCTTCACAAGTGGCCGCGCAGGGCCGTTCCTCGGCTCACTGCGGCGCGCGCTGCGTCCTCGTCCCCTCTCCGGAGGTCTCTCCTGAAAGCCCTGGTCACGGGCCTGTGCGCCCTCGTTCTCTGTGCGACGCCGCTCGCCGCACACGCCGGCTCGACCGCGAACCCCGGCGCGAAGCTCGCCCAGCACGTCGGGACGATGCGGAACGACGCCTCCGTGATCCGATTCTTCGAGAGCCACCGCTGGCTCCTGAAGCATCCCCGCTTCGCGAAGGACGCGAGGGCGCGCCTGGGCGCGGCGGAGCGGCGGCTCGCCGCGAGCAAGGCCGAGGCGACGCGAGCGCGCCGCGCGCGGGCGCGGCGTGCCGCCGAGCGAACCGAGCTCCGCGTCCTCGCCTCACTGCGCTCGCCCGAGAAGGCGATCTGCCACGTCTTCGGCTCCGACTGCCGGCAAGCGCTCCAGGTGGCGCGGTGCGAGTCGGGCATCCGGACGACCGCACAGAACGGTCAGTACCTCGGGCTCTTCCAGATGGGGTCGAACGAGCGTCAGATGTTCGGTCACGGCGGGAGCGCGCTCGACCAGGCGAGGGCCGCGCACCGGTACTTCGTCCTCTCGGGACGCGACTGGAGCCCGTGGTCGTGCAAGCCCTGGAGTTGACGCACGACACGTTTCGTGCGCAAAGTGCGGGACCCGGCCAGTGGGCCGGGTTCCCACGAGTGATGACGGCTGGTAGGAGAGGAACGTGCTGTTCCGGCGGAAGCTCGACCGCCTGAGGCCTCTCGACGAGGCGGCAGCCTATGCGCGATGCCACGGCGATCGCGACGAGTCGGTCCGCGTCGTCAAGCTCCCGCCGCGTCGCGCCCGCTACGACCTGCTCGCGACCGGCGAGGAGATTCGCCGCCGGTTCGAGGAGCGGATCGACGCGCGCGAGCCCGATCCGGCGCTCGCCCCCCCAAGCGCCTGACAGGGCTACGGGAGGGCCGGGCGGTCCCGGCCCTCCCCCTTCGGTTTCACGCGGGCGAGCAGATCGCGGGCGCAGCGAGGACGTCGAGCTGTTGCCTGATCGGCACGACGAGACCGAAGTCGTTGTCGTTCAGCACGGCGAGCAATGCGGGATTGGCGCCACGGGCCTGGGTGTAGGCCACTCCCTCGAGCTTGCCGTTCCCTGCTCGCGCGGGCTGCGTCGGGTCGGTGAAGCCGGCCGCGACGAGCAGCTGCGCGACGTTCGCCCAGAGGCACTTGGGAGCCAGCGCAGGCAGATCCGCAGGCGCGCCTGCTCCCTGACCGGGGATGTGCCACTGCTCGAGGGTCTTGCCACCGGTCGCGGCACCGGTCAGGGCGTTCCAGGCGCTCCCGGCGGGGATCGGCGGGACCCGCGCGAAGTCGGCGACGTAGAGTCGCGTGTTGACCGTGTTCTGCGGGTTGTCGTTGGGGTCGTTCGCGGGATCGTCCCGCTCCTCGACCGCGAGCCGGTCGGTCCCGACCCAGACGAGCGCCGAGACCTTGTCCGCGAGCGGCGCGTTCTCGGCTCCCTTGTCGAGCCCGTACGCCCACTGGCCCGTCACGACGGGAGCGCCGGGCGCCGAGATGTCGAGCCTGAAGACACGCAGCGCGAGCGAGTTCCGGGGGTTCGGGCTCGGATTCGGCTGTCCGGCGACGCGGTACTCCATCGGGCTCTGCAACGCCGTGTAGAGCGTCCGGCCGTCCGGCGAGATCGCGATCCCCTCGAACCCGCGGTTGGGCCTGAAGTTGACCCCCACCGTCTCGGGGAACGCGCCGACGATCGTCGCCCCGGCACCCGCCGCGGACGCCTCCGTCCCGACCGGCACGACACGCGTCAGGACCCTGCCGTCCCGCCTGACGTGCATGACGCTCGGGAGGTACTCGTCGGCGATCCAGAACGAGCGGTCACGGGAGTCGACGACGAGCCCTTCGCTGTCGATGCCACGAGGGCTCGTGCCGAGCGACGCGCAGTTCTCGTCGAACGACGCCTCGTTCTTCGGCGCCGGGCGAACGGAGTACCCGACCGCCGGCCCGCCGGCGAACGTCAGGGGAGTCCGATCCTTCACGCGGAGCTCCTCGTCCTTGACGCCGAGGCGGACGATCTCGGGCGTGAACCCGGGCAGCGGATAGACCTTCCCGTCCTCGGTGCAGGTGTTCCCCACGCCCTCGTCGAGGTTTGGCCCTCGATCGGTCAGCGACCAGAACTCCTTCCCCGAGGAGCCCTCGGGATAGAGGTCGCTGAACCCGCCGAGGTGCCACGCCCGACCGAGCCCCGATCCGATCGGGATCGCATCTGCCGGGAGCTCGGCCTTCGCCGGCGCCGTGATCGCCGCCGCAACCGCGGTCGCCGCGACGACGGCCGCGATCCCGGACACCACGGCGACGATTCGTGTCGTTCTTCCCACGTCTTCCCCCTGACTCGTTGACGGCCCGATCGTCTCCCGCCAGCCCCGCCCTCGGGGTCGCCGGATCGTCACCGACCGGTGACGATCCGGTAGTCGGAGGCGAAGGTGCCCTTCGCTACACTTGGCCGTCGCCACGGCCCATTCGTCTAGTGGCCTAGGACACCGCCCTCTCACGGCGGCGGCACGGGTTCGAATCCCGTATGGGCCTTTCCGGGCTTCTTTCGCATCAACCGGGATCCGCGCTAACATGCGGTTTTCGGCTTGTTTGCAGGCGTTTATCCGGCTTCGGAGTCTGCTCATCCGTGTCGCGGCAAACGGTGATGCACGGGTGATGCCCCCCGGTGCCCCCTAGAAATCCGCCACTCGATCTGTCCGACCCGGCCATCTCAACGCCGGCGACGCCGCCGAGTCTCGGGCTGGCTCCGGAAACGAGCCGGCCGGCCCACGGCCGAAGTGGCAAGCTCTCCGATGGTCGCCCTGCTGCTAGGGTGGATGCAAGTCCGACTTGAGATCGTCTTGCGGCGGTCGCTGGCCGGATCAGCCCCGCATGCCAGGCGGACCGACTCATTACCAACTGCGAGCTTGGGGGCGAACCGGGCCGAGCTAAGCCCGGCCCGGTCGTTAGCCTCCCAGGTAGTCAGCCCGTTAGAGCAGGATGATGATCGGCTGACAGACCGTGACACTTTCCCTGAACGTCGGACTGAGATCACAGGGGTCGGCGATTCTAGGCCCCTGGAAGAACTCACCGATTCCGAGGACAGGCCCGCGGAGATCGGGAAGAGTCGGTCGAGTTTGGCTTGTCTTTACCCACTTGCCGTTTGTGCAGGTCCATTTCGTCCCGTCGGTGGCAATGAACGAGTCTCCGTTGTCGGCCTGGATGACAACGCCCGTGCTCGTTGGGCTACTGCATCCGTTGGGTGACCCGATGCACACTGTCTTCGAGCAGAACTTGATCGTCGCGCCGGCCGTGGCGGCGGACAAGGCAAGGCCAGCCATGGCGACCATGACCGCCAATACGATCGTCCGGCGCAGCAGGATCGATCCCGCGCTGCGCGAGCCTGTTTGACGCATCCCTGAGCCGAGCACAGGAACCTCCTATCTGTGGCGATCGCCGAACCGCCCCCGCGGCCCTTCGGCCAGCTAACCGCCGATCAACATGTCCGAGCCCTGAAATGCGCCGCAGGCGGGACCCGTTTAGGCGGGAGTCATCCGCCTCTTCCACCTCGAGCACTGGCTTCGTTCGTGTACCCCCCTCGTGATTGAGTGCCCGTGACCGAGGTGGGCGAGTATGTGCCTATCAGTACAGGCATGTCAACCTTTCCACGAGGCGATCCTGCGCGTGCTCGCTGAGTGCCCCGAGGAGCTGCTCGCAGCTGCGGTCGACCCTGATGCAGGAGCATGTCTGGCGGCATCGCGAAGGTCTCTCGTCCTCGGTACGGAGTCTCGAGGTCCCGCCCGGAAAGCGGGCCTCGAGACCCGGGGACGATCAGTCCGGCCAAACCGCGACCGGGGTTACGGGAGTGGCGCTGCGGTGCACTGTCCCGAAGCCTGATTCGCGAAGTTCTCCGTCGTTGAGGAACACCGGATCGTTCTCGAAGCACCCCAGGTTGCCACCCACGGTCTTCTGGGAGACCCGCTTCCGACCGGGCCGGTGTTCTTGTACACCTGCACGTTCTTCGTCGCCTGGTTTAGCTGCACGAAGATGAGCTCCACGGCCGGCGACCCGAAGACCCTCGACCTCGAGGTTCCACCGAACGTGTTGCCGGTGATCCAGACCGTCAAGTGCCCGTTCACGACCTGGACGTCCCCGGCAACAGTTGCCCTGGATGTATACCTCGCACGGCATGAAGATCCCGAGCGCGGACGCGCAGCTGCTGAAGCCCGCGCGGCCGGGACCGGCAGCCGCCCTCCTTGGCGGCGATGTTGCCGCCGACGATGGAATTGAGAATCTGAACCATGTCGGCCTTCGTCCGTTCGACGTTGCCGCTGACATTCGACGAACTAATCCGAAGCCTGGAATCCTCCAGTGCCTCCACGATCCGAGAACGATGACGGCGACACGAGGACGTCTGCCCGGGAACGACCACGTTATCGTGGACGCCGGTGATCGTGCCGACGCATACCGTCGAGGCCGCGCTGGCGTCTGGCGCGATCACTAGCATGACTGCCGCCGACGCGACCAACGCGAGTAGCGAGTGATAGCGCCTCATCGCTTTCCTCATGTTCCCGCCTCTTCTCGCCTCGTTGCGCGAGGCGTTCGAACGGGCGAAGCCCAAAGCTCGTCCCGCCGTGAAAGACCGAGACCCTCGTCCCGAACTGGGGACGATCCTCCTTGACGCGCCCCCGCCCGTAAGCCCAGCGCCTGCGCGAGCGCCGAGGACTCCCTCGCGAGCAACGCACGCAGCGGATGGTGCGTGACGCCTGATCCGGCTCGACCGAGCGAGCGCATGATCCTACTTGGACAGGAAGCGGAATGATGCTCGGGCGCCGCTGAAGGCGGTGCGGTCGGAGGCGCGAGAACTGGTCGTCCGTGAGGCGACGATCATGAAGTAGCCGAGGTGGGCGTGGAGCGCGGTGATCCCGATTGCGTTGTAGCCGTCCGTGCACGACCACGTGAGGAGGCGCGCCGGCGTCCCGGAGAGCTTCGAGTTCGAGAGCGAGGGCTGTGTCGTGCAGTTTGGCCCGCGATTCGAGAGGAAAATCGCCGTCCACTTCTCGAGCGTGGATCCCGCCAGCAGCCGTCGCGCCCCGATGATGTACAGCCGGTCGGTCCGCAGATTCGTGAAGGTGTCGAAGGCAGTCGCATCCGGCGAGATCGTGCCGGTCGACCACGTGACACGGGCGAAGCTCGAGAACCAGTGGCTCGAGTTGCCGGGAAGGACGATCGAGTAGCCGTACTGCTTCGAGACGAACTTCGTGTTCGGGGCCGAGGCGGCCGCCGGAACGAGCACCAGCGCCGAGACGATCACGCAAAGAGCAGCGACCCACCGGCCCGCCCCGGCTCGACAAACCGGCGCCCCCGGCTCCTGCAGCTGCCAGTCCTGTCCAATCAGCACCGCGGCGATCATCGGTGCCCCTTCTTTTCCTGTCAAGGCCGCCCGACTCGCGGGAGCGCGAGGGTCTGTAGTTCCTTCCTAGGAGGGGCGGCGGGCTGTTACCCGCCCGCCGCCGATACGTCCCACCGATCCTGTCCTAGCTGAGTGCCGCGCAGAACGCGTCGATCTTGTTCCCCGGGTTGCCGTGATCGACGGTAGCTATGAAATTCACGGGGCCGTTGGCGAGAAGGTCCAGCTGTCCAGCGACGATGAAGGTGCCACCGTCGGGAAGCTTCACCTTCTCGAACAGGCCGACATCCTTTGCGGCAACCTGAACGCCGTTCTCCCACTCGCGGTGAATGTTGAACTGATAGAGCTCCCCGACGAGCGTCTTGCCATTGGCGCTGAACGTGTCCCGCTCCTCGCCATGCACATGCCTGGAACGCATGCTCCCATCCGCGTCGAAGTGGGTCGTAAACGTGCGCGTCGATGTGCCCGTCACCTCGATCGGGAAGGCACACAACTGGCCCGCGGTAAGCGTGACAGTGCTCGTGAAGGTAAAGGTCTCTTTGGTCAGCGTGTCGGCCGCCGCTGACTGAACGCCCACCGCGGCGCAGGCAATCACCGCCGCTACAGCACCTAGCTTCAGCTTCATCACGGACGCTTCCCTCCCTGTCTGATGGCCCAACGATTGATACGCCGCAATCTGCGCGGGGCCGCTAACAACCGTCTAACGGGTGGGGCGTCCTGTGCCTTCGCCACTGGGCGGATGCCGTGGGGCGCGGATCGGGGAGATGGTCGGCCACGGTGACGTGGTGACGACCGCCAGGACGTACACGCATGTGGTGGCGTCCGAGGACGAGCTCGACGACGCCGCGCTGATCTCCTAGGGCCGGGGGAGCCGTGCGGCCGTTGGCACGCCCAGCGCGGGTTCCCTCACCGCTTGACGAGGTGCTGAACCTCGAAAATCTCCGGTTCCGCAGAGAACTCGACCCCGATGTCGCTGAGGATGGGCATCAACTTCTCACCGAACGCCTCGAACTCCTCACGCGAACTCCAGATTTCGCTGGCACGGAGGTTCCCCTCAGATCCGAAGAGAACGTGGACTTCAAGTCCGGGCGGATCGGGCCAGATTCCGGCCTGTTCCATGCGCCGCAGGCTTTCGTCGTACATCTCCTTCGTGACGTTCGCCGGATGAAACCGCACGACGATGCTCATAGGACACCCTCCGTAGTTCGGGAGCGGCGACCCTAACCGATTGCACCCCACGGCACGGTGCTCGCGCTCTCGCCGTGGGTGCACCGGGTGTGCACGGAACCGAAAAGCGGACGCAGACCCGTATGGTTGCGTGCTAGTTCGAACCCATGAGTACGGGGATGTGTCCGCTCCGGCGCCGCGCCCAGGCGTGTGCGCCCGACACCCCGCAGACGCGGGTGATGCACACCCTGTGCATACCTGCCG
>CAWBTY010000015.1:0-233403 GCA_963791895.1 uncultured Actinomycetes bacterium | reverse complement strand
CTGGTCGGGGGGACATCGATCGCGTGCACGCGCGCGCGCGTGTGCGAGGGACCGACCGGCTGAGGGGTCCCTCCCCCCTCGGCGTCAGGATTAGGCGGGGCCTGGGAGGTGGCTGGGGCTACGCGGCATCCATCTCAGGTCTGAGTCAGGGCCTCAGTCGTTCGCCTTGGGTGGGAGCGAAGTTCGGCCTCCGCGCCGATGCGCGCCAGACGATCGTGACGGATCCTTCTGCATGGAACGACTCATATCTGGCAAATGGCCGCGCCATCACGGTCGAGGGCCTAACGAAGCGGTTCGGCGCGCTCGGAGTTCCGGCAAGCCGTCGGCCCCTCAGAGATCGCGCACACGCACGGCGACGGTGTCCCCGTCGGTGAGGCCGAGCGCACCGCGAAGGTGAACCTCGCTGAAGGCTCGACCTGGTCGGAGGGCTATCCGGGGCCTCCGGGCTCATCCGCTGAGCGAGGCCGCGATACCGCCCCTATGACGACGGGAGCGAGAAAATGAGCCCGCTGCCCGCTTCGCGCCTTCCAGTCGGGCAGATTTCGGTCGCGGCCACGTAGCGCCGACTTGAGCCGCGACCGAGCGGTCGCGGCAGGCGCACGTTCAGAGTCCAGGCACGACGCGAAACCGGCCAGGTCGCGCAACCGCTCCATGACGGCATTGTCCGCCATTAGGCCCGCCCCGAGCCCGCGTCCGGGTCGCACCATGCCGCTCAGGTCCTGCGGAGGGTCCATCAATGATCCCAGCGAGGCTACGCCAGCAGCCGGTTGACTGCATGACGTGGCAGCGGAAGAAGAGGGAGCGCCCCCGGGCGAGCCGCGATCCGCGCGACGCCTGCTCGTGCTCGGCCGCGGCGCACCCCTGAGGGCCTGCCATCTCCTATGGGTTTCGCCTGGGTGAGGTGAGAGGGCTTCGGTGGGGGACATCGACCTTCAGGTCAACACGATCGCCGTCACCCGCTCTCTGCTCTCCGACGGAAGCGCGAAGCCGACGAAGACGGAGGCAGGCGTCAGCGGCCGTTCCCCTGTTGTCCGAACTGCGGCAACTGCTCCTACGTGGAAGCTCGAAGCCCGTCCACAGGCCCAGACGACTGCCTGCTCGTGACCGGCTCCGGTCGTCCCGTACAGCAGCGGAACGCGCAGCGGGCATTCGCGAAAGCGAAGGAGGCAGCGGGCTCGATGCGCTCGAAGGTCGGCCTCATGGCACAGCCTCCGGCACCGCGCGGGTTCGGTCTGGCTCAATCTGGGCGAAGTAATTCAACTCGGCGCCGGGCTCGATGCGACCCTGCGAGCGGATCCCGACCCAGCACCGACCCAGCACCAGGTGATCTTTCACGGCCTCTGCGGCACTACTGACCCGCTGTCTCAAGCCGTTTCCGCATGGCTAGGCGGGTCTCGATGGGCGCACCTGGGATCGAACCAGGGACCTCTCGCGTGTGAAGCGAGCGCTCTCCCGCTGAGCTATGCGCCCGGAGAGGCTCCTAGGCTAGCGCAGCACCCACGCGTCGTCCGCGATGATCGGGACTTCCGCGCCGCCGTTCTCGATCCCGACGACCGTGACCTCCGGGCCGCCGATCATGAAGTCCGTGTGGACGATCGAGTCGTTGTAGCCCCGCGCCTCCAGCTGGCCGTTCGTCAGGTTCTCGCCGCCGTCGAGAGCGGTCGGGATTCCCTGGCCCCACGCGACGTGCGAGGCGGCGTTCTCGTCGAAGAGCGTGTCGAGGAAGACGACGCCCGTCTGCCGCACGCGCGACTCGCCGTCCACGAGCGCGACCTCGCCGAGGTAGCTCGCGCCCTCGTCGGTCGACATCTCCTCGCGTGCGGCGTCGGCGCCCGTCTCGGCGCGCACCTCGACGATCTTGCCGGCCTCGAAGCGCAGCTCGAGGCCGCGGACGATCGTGCCTCCGAGCGCCAGCGGAAACGTCGAGCGGACGGTCCCCTCGGTCAGGCGGCGGTCCGGGGTCGTGAAGACCTCCTCGGTCGGCACGTTGACGAGGTGCGGAACGCCGTCGACCGATTCCTCGGCGCCGGTCAGCCAGTGGTGCGACGCGTCGAGGCCGACGCGCAGGTCGGTGCCGGGGCCCTTGAACCGGAGCGTGCGGAACCGCCGCTCGTCGAGGAGCGCCGCGCGCTCGCGGAGGCGGCCGATGTGCTCCTGCCAGGCGACCACCGGGTCGGGCTCGTCGAGCCGGGTCGCGGTGATCACGGCGTCCCAGAGCCGCTCGACGTCGGGCTCGCCGAAGACGGCCTGCGCCCAGCCTTCGTTCGGATAGCCGACGATCGTCCACTGGATGAGCCTGCGGTTCTCGGCGTCGAGCAGCTTCTCGGCGCCGAGTCGCGCCCGTGTCCGCTGGGTGCGGCGCTGATCGAGGTCGGCGAGGAGCTCCGGCTCGGCCTCGCCGGTGATCGCGATCGTGGCGCCGCCCGTCTCGATCATGTGATCGAGGAGCGAGAGCGTCCACGGAGGCGTCCAGTCGAGTGAGTCCTCCGGAGCGTGCTGGACGCGCGCGCGCTTCAGATGCCCGTCGCGATAGTGCGTCTCGACGTACCGCGCGCCCCGCTCGTAGGCGACGCGGCCGATGGCACGGACGAGCGGCAAGTGCTCGGGCTCCGCCGAGATCCGGAGGAACTGACCCGGCTGGAGGTTCACCGCCACCTCGACCGCGAGGCGCGCGTACCGGTCGAGGCGCTCGTCGGGTGTCATATTGGCAAACCCTATTCACTTTCACCCTTTCGGGGCAGTGGGGAGAGTCGCCGCAGAACGCCCGTGGTAGCGTCCTCGCGATGCTCCTTTCGGGGATCACGACGCTCGGGAAGACGGTGCTGATCGTCGTCGCGGTGACCTTCATCACCTGGGCGCTCATCACCGCGATCTTCGTGCCCAAGCGGCATTCGGTCTTCCCACGACGGCTCGACGCGTTCCTCCTCGTCTCGGCGGTGCTCTTCCTCGCGCAGATGTCGGCCGTCCTCTGGGTGACGGGGACGCAGGAGATCGAGGAGGAGGCACACGCCTCCGAGACCGGCGGGCACGGCGCGGGCGAAGGCGAGGGCGGGGCGGGCGAAGGGACGGGAGCCGCCGGCGACGCCGCGGCCGGCAAGGAGCTCTTCGCGAGCGCGGGGTGCGGAGCGTGTCACACGCTCGCCGACGCGAACGCAGGCGGCGCGGTCGGCCCGAGCCTCGACGAGGCGAAGCCGTCTGCCGAGCTCGTCGTCGACCGCGTCACGAACGGCATGGGCGCGATGCCGTCGTTCTCGGACGAGCTCACCGAGGCGCAGATCGCCGACGTCGCCGCGTACGTCACCTCGGTGGCCGGCACTCCGTAAAGATTCCGTTCGAATCGGGGTTCGGCACGGCCTCCTGGGGAAGGCTCCTCCATCGAGCCAACGGCGATCGCGCGTCCTGCGCGGCGCCGCCCGAGAGGGGGTTCCATGAGACGATTCATGTGCATGGCCGCCGCGATCGCCTTCGCGGCAGTCTCCGCGCCCACTGCGCTCGCCGCCACGGCGACGCCGTTCGGCGGCGCGACAGTCAGCGACGGGGTCCTGACGCTCGTGTCCAACACGGCCGACGCCGGCACGACCAACGATGCGTCCGGCGTGTCCTTCACGGGGACGGGTGTCACGACGTTCTCCAGCATCACGACCCTGTCGACCGAGTTCGACGTCACCGACGACGACTGCAAGGCAGGGTCGCCCCGGTTCCAGGTGCGCGTGCAGACGCCCGCCGGAGAGAAGAACGTCTTCGTGTACCTCGGCCCGCCGCCGTCGTTCACAGGCTGCTCGCCGAACGTCTGGATCGCGTCGGGCAACCTGATCGGCTCGACCGACGCCCGGTACGACACGAGCCAGGTGCAGCCCGGCACGCAGGTCTCGACGTACGCGCAGGCGCTCGCGCTCGTCGGCGCGTACCAGGTGACGGGCATCTCGCTCGTCGTCGACTCGAGCTTCGCGTTCACCGACAAGGAGCAGACCGTCCGGATCCGGAACGTCCGGATCAACGCGTCGACGTTCTTCACCGGCGAGACGACGCCGCCGTCGACCGGCGGCCTGAATCCGTCGCAGGCCTGCAAGAAGCTGCGCTCGGAGATGGGCGCCGACGCGTTCCGCACGGCCTACGGGACGAACGCCAACGGCGCCAACGCGTTCGGCAAGTGCGTCTCGGCGATGGCGCGGATGAAGAGCGACAAGGCGCGCGCGACCGCGGTGAAGCGGATCGACGCCACCGTCGCCACGTGCACCCAGCAGTTGGTCACCGCGAAGAAGGGCAAGGCCAAGGCGAAGGGGCACGCGAAGCAGTACGCGAAGTGCCTCGTGCGGGCGGTGTAGCACCGGCACGTGCACGACTGAAGGGGGGCCGGCGGGGGAACCATGCGGTTCCCCCGCCCTCAGCGGAGAGGGCGGGATTTGAACCCGCGACGCAGCTGTTAACCACGTACGCGATTTCCAGTCGCGCTCCTTCGGCCGCTCGGACACCTCTCCGAGAGCGTCAACCTTAGCTCCCGCGATCCTGCGATAGTCGTGGCGTGACCGTGCGCGAGCTTCCGGAGCCGGTCACGTTGCCCACGGGCGCCGAGGCGCGCTTCCACGGGCCCGTCTCGCCGCTCGCGGTCGTCTGCGCGAACGGTGGTCAGGGCCGGGACGTGCCGGGGACGTGGAGCGCGTCGATCGAGTGGCTCGTCGGCGAGCTCGCCCCCGCGTTCCCCTCGCTCCGCTTCGCCGAGCTGCGCTACCGGATCAAGTCGTGGAACCGGCTCGACCTGTGCGTCGAGGACGCCCTCGCGGCAATCGACGCAACGGCGGGCGAGCGCACGCTGCTCGTCGGCTTCTCGATGGGCGGGCTCGTCTGCGTGCGCGCGGCCGTGAATCCGACCGTCGTCGCCGTCCTCGGGCTCGCCCCCTGGCTTCCCGACCGGCTCGACCTCTCGCCGCTCGTCGGAAAGCGGTTCGACGTGCTCCACGGGGCGCTCGACCGCTGGCTCCCGGGCGTTCCCGGCGTCAGCCCGACGCTCTCGCGCCAGGGCTTCGAGCGCGCGCGTCGCCTCGGCGTCGAGGGGACGTACACGAAGATCCCGGGCGGGGTGCACGGCATGGCCCTCAGAGCCCGCTCGGGCACGCCCGTCACGCTGCCCCGGGCGAAGCGCTGGGCCGAGCTCGCGAAGGACGCGGTCGCCCGCTTCGAGACGTCCGCCTGACGCGGGTCAGAGGCGCACGAAGCGACGACGACGGGCGCGAAGCGCTGTCGGCTCGTCCTCCTCGACGACCGCGGCGACGCCGTCGCGCCCGGTCGCGTGCAGGACCCTCCCGTCGCCGAGCCAGAACGCGATGTGATCGGCGGTCCCGTCGCCGTAGGTGACGAGGTTCCCGGGCCGCGCGTCGGCCTCCCCGATCGGCGCGCCCGCGTCCTCCTGCTCGTCGGCGTCGCGGGGCACGAGACGGCCGAGCCGACGGTAGGCCATGTGCACGAGGCCCGAGCAGTCGATCCCGGCCGTCCGTCATGCCACCCCAGAGGTACGGCGCGCCGAGGTACCCACGCGCCTCCTCGAGCGGGTCGCCCTCCCGTCGCGCCGGAAGCCATGCCCCGGGATCCTCGTCCGCGAGCGCGTCGCTCCGGATCCAGCCCGGGTAGTCGTAGGCCGTGCGGACGCGCATCCAGTCACCGACGGTCTCCTCCACGCGGAGCGGCTCGCCGGCGAGCGCCTGCGTCACCTGCTCTGCGTCGTCTCGCGGCGCGGCGCGGATCGCCGCCACCTCGAGCCGGCACGTGGCCAGCGTCAACCCTCGGCGGGCGCGGGAATGCGACGGCGCTCGACCTGGTCGCGCGACGGGCGGCGCACGTTCCACACGAGCCCGAGCCGCTCGAGCCCGCGGATCACGAGCCACGAGACGTCGACCTGCCAGCGGCGGAGACCGTGGCGTGCGGACGAGGGGAAGGCGTGGTGGTTGTTGTGCCAGCCCTCGCCCATCACGAGCAGCGCGATCAGCCAGTTGTTGCGCGACTCGTCCCGCGAGCGGTAGTCGCGGCGCCCGAACATGTGGCAGATCGAGTTCACCGCGAAGGTGGCGTGCTGGTAGGCGAAGATCC
This sequence comes from uncultured Actinomycetes bacterium, assembly GCA_963791895.1. Classification (GTDB taxonomy): domain Bacteria; phylum Actinomycetota; class Thermoleophilia; order Gaiellales; family Gaiellaceae; genus Gaiella. The sequence goes on along the minus strand of CAWBTY010000015.1, from coordinate 227,322 downwards.
GCACGAGGCCGCCCCAGACGAGCCCTGCGACGCCCGCGCTGAGCGTGCCGCCCACCGCGTAGCCGATCGCGAATGGGATCCCGAGGCTCAGCACGACCCAGAGGAGGTAGAGCCGGTCGATGCCCCGGATCAGGCGATCGTCGTACAGGTCCTTGCCGTACTCACGTCCCTGCTCCATCCCCATGTTCTTGAAGAGCCAGCCGACGTGGGCGTGGAAGAACCCCTTCATCGAGCCCCAGTACCCCTCTCCGTGCCCGACGTGCGGCGAGTGCGGGTCACCCTCCTGATCGGAGAGCGCGTGGTGCTTCCGGTGGTCGGTGACCCACTGCGTGATCGGCCCCTGCATCGTCATGCAGCCGAGGACGGCGAAGGTCGACTTCAGCACCGGGCCTGTCTCGAAGCCCTTGTGGGTGAAGAAGCGGTGGAAGCCGATCGTCGTGCCGAACGCGCACAGCACGTACATCCCGACGAGAAGCAGGAGATCGACCCAGTGGAAGGCGACGCCCCAGAGGAGCCCGATCGCCGCGAGCAGGCCGAGCGGCGGCACGATGACGGCGACGAGCGTCACGACCCGGCTGATCCGGCTCGTCGAGGGGCGCACCGTGCCCACCGGGGCGGCGCTCTGCTGGCCGGCCAGTTCGGTCACTCGGAAGGCTCGTACCTGAAGGGGGAGCGGTTCACGCTGCTGCCGGCGGCCATGCCCCTACGGTACCTCGCACGGCGCGGCTGATCCGGAGACGAGCCTCGGGTGAATCAGCCCCGACGCGGATCGCCGTGTCGCGCCTGCCTCCTGAGAGCGTCTCGCCCACACTCACATCGTTCTCCCAGCGGCGACTCAGGCCCGACCCAGGCGCAACGTGGATCCTCGAGACGTGAGCGCGGGACGTGGCGAGTGGAGCCACGCCCCGCGCGACCCGAGAGGAGGTGGTGACCAATGGAGAATGCGCGCAAGCCCGACGTGCGGTTCGCTCTCACGGCGATCGCGATCGTCTCGGTCGTCGCGGCGATCTGGGCCGCGACGGCATTCGCAGGCGGCGCGTCGTCCTCGTCCTCGAACGCGCCGTCGGCGGGCTCGACGCCGGTTCCCGGCTACGTGCAGGACGACGGCGGCGGCCGGAGCGAGCAGGACGGCGCGCGGCCGGAGCGAGAGGACTGTCCCGAGGACGGAGACGGCCAGGACGGCGGCGAGTCCGGGTCGAGCGACACGACCTCGGCCGACGTGTAGCCCTCGCGTGCGCGACCCGGGGCCGCTCCCCTGGCCCCGGGTCGTTGCGCCTCGAAGAGCGGGCTACTCGGCGGCTGTGGACGCCCGCTCGCGATCCGGCGGGCGTCCTCCGGTGCCGCTGGGCGCTGACGCGCCGGGACGTGACGCCCCGCGGCTAGGCCTCGGCCGCCGCCATGTTCCGTTCGACGACCTCCATCGTCTCCTGCAGCTCCGCCGACGGGCTGAACTCGACGACCTCGGATCCTGCATAGAGGTGGGGCAGGTGCCCCGGCGGGGCGTAGTACGCGTCGCCCGCCTCGTAGACCTCTTCCCGCCCGTCGCCGAACGTGAACTTGACCTTCCCCTTGACCACGTAGCCCATGTGCGGGCATTGACAGCGGTCGTCCGGGAGTCCCGCGAAGAGCGGCGCGAGATCGGCGTCGGCGGTGTACGACTCGAACCCCACCGTGTACGGGCCGAAGTTCTCGAAGTGCCCTTCGTACCCCTCGAGCTCTATCGCCTCGGATGCGGTCTTTCTCGATGCTTTCGGCATGGGATCTCCTTCCGATCCAGGTGTGGCTACGCGTTGATCACGGCCGGTTCGTCGGTGAGCTGGCGAGTCAGCCCGGCGACGTTGGTCAAGCACCAGTAGCCGACGAACTGCCCGTCGGCGATGCGAAAGACCTCTGCGCACTCGGTTGCGACATGGCGTCCGGTCGCCGGGATGCCCTTGTACTCGCCGTCGTGGGTGCCGGTGAGGGTCGAGCGGAGGAAGACGCGGTCGCCCTCGGCGATCAGGTCGTCGAGCGCCACGTGCATGTCGGGAAATGCCTCGAAGTATCGGAAGCAGCCCGTCCTTACGCCCTCGACCATGCGCTCGTCGACGAAGAACTCGCCGACGGCGTCGAGGTCGCGGCCGTTGATGACACGTGCGTAGTACTCGCGAACCAGGTCCTTGTTCTCCTCGGACATCACTTGCTCCCTTCGTCGCTGACCCGCCGAGCTTCGCTCGTGAGCCGCGGCTTCGGTAGGGGCGTTTCCCCTATTTCGACCCCGAGATTTCGTGCTGCGTATGCCGCGGCCTCGGCGCGGGTCTTCACGCCGAGCTTCGAGTAGATGCGGCTGACGTGGTGTTCGGCCGTCTTGGGGCTGATGAACAGCCGCTCGGCTATCCCCCGATTCGAGAGGCCGTCGGCCAGGAGTCGGAGCACCTCGTCCTCCCGTCGTGTGAGTAGCTCGGTTGCCCTCGGACCGACGCGGCCCTTCGCACCCAGCGAGCGCATGAGCGCCGCGGCAGCGTCCGCGTCTCGAAGAGCACCCAGCGCTTCGAGCTCCGTGCGCGCGTGTCGTGCGGCATCGACAGCGACCTCGGTTGATGTCACGGACAGTGAGCGTGCAAGGTCGAGTCGAGTACGAGCTGCATCGAGTCGTGCGCCGAGTGCAGCGAATCGGTTCACGCCTTCCAGCAGCAGGTCGGCCGCGTCCTGACGCCCTTCGGCGAGCGCGATGCGACCGCGTGCCGCAGTCGCGAGCGCCTCCACCCGGTCGCGGCCTTGCGTCGCCGCGATTTCGTCGAGCGCCGACGCGGCGGCGGTGGCTGCATCCAGGTAGCCCTCCAGCAGCCGCGCGTCGACGAGCTGCGCCAGCAACGGGGCGGCAAGCAGGCTCGTCCAGCCGATCTCGTCGAGCCTGTACGTCAGGAGAGCCGCGGCCGCGGCGGGCTCGCCCCGCGCGAGACGAACGGCCACGCGAGCCTGGAGGGCCTCGGGCTCTCCTTCCAGGCCCACAAGCAGATCCTCGGCTTCCTCATAGCGGCCCTGGAGCACGCGAATCTCGGCCAGGCGCGCGGACGGTGGGATGCAGCGCGAACGCTGTCCTGCAACCGTGAGCTCGCGCACGGCCATTTCCAGCTCCGCCTCGGCGGCGTCAATGCGTCCGTTCGCCGCATAGACGTCGGCGCAGCACGTCCGGCAGAAGGCGAGCAGCGTGACGTGGTCGTGCGCGCGGACGAACTCCTCCAGGACTGCGCTCCACTGTTGCGGACGTTGGTTGTCTCCAGCTCGCTCGCAAGCGAGCATGAGCGTGCAGCAGATGTCTGCAAACGTCTCCAGCGAGGCGGGCTCACCACTTGTCACCGCCGCCATCGCCTCGTCGAGCCGGGTCAGACCGCTCTCGGTCTCGCCCAACGTGACCTCGGCGAGGCCGAGCTGCGCGAGCGCGCGAAGCTCGAGGTCTGTGTCGCCCGTGGCGAGCGCAACGTCAAGAGCATCCGACGCCAACGACGCCGCAACCGCGCCGTCGCGCACGGCTTCGGAGCGCGTCAGATCGAGCCAGCCCCGCTCGGCCCCGGGCGCTACGTCACGCAGGAGGCGTTCGGCGCGTGTGAGCCAGCCGCGTGATGCCGCGTCGTTGTCGAACGCGAGCCCATATTCCCTTGACAGCCAGAGCGCGATTCGCGCGGCTCGTGCAAGCTCGCCGTCACGGCGGAACCCCGCATACGCCCGCTCTCGGTGCACGACGGCCCCGCGCTCGTCCCGAAGCCACCACAGAGCCCGGCCGAGACCGTCGAGAGCCTCGGGCGAGTCGGTCGAGTCGAGTGCTTCCTGAAACGCACCGCGGGCGTCATCCCAGTTGCCCGATGCGAGCGCCTCGTGCCCGCGCGCCAGGGCGACCTCCGCAACGGCCGTCGTCACCGGCGCATGGTGGCACCTCCGCTTCCAGATTGCGAGTCAGCCGAGCCTTCGGCGTAGGTACCCACCCTCCGCAACGCCGTCTTTGCTGTGGGCCTGGTCAGCGGGACGGGGATGGGACGCCGGACTCCCGCGCGTGATGCGGGATCTGGCTTGTCTCCTGACGGAGACCGGCCGGACTACGGGTAAGGGCTCCAACGCATCGACGCCGCGATGGCTGCGGCGGCGAGGAGAGCGCCGAGCGCCGCGAGCATCCAGGTGATCTCCGTGTCCTGCTTCTGCGTGGCGACCTCGCGGGGAAGCTCGGCGAACACCTCTCGCAGCTGATCCGCGTCCTCCGCCGCGTGGAACGTCCCCCCGGTCTGCTTGGCCACCTCCATCAGGGTGGGCGCGTCCGCGACGAGGAAGCCGCCTCCTCCGAAGCCACCCGCACCGCCGCCACCGAAGCCGGGGCCGCCGCCCTCGAACACCCGGCCACCGAGCTGGGCGCGCGTGCACGCGCGCTGCGATGGATTGGTCGTTCCGAAGCCGATCGTGTAGACGCGCACGCGCCGCTCGACCGCGTGCGGCACGGCGTCGAGCGGCTCGATCCCGCGGGTGTTCCGGCCGTCGGTGAGCAGCACGATGATGTCCGCCACGTAGTCGTCCGATCGAGGCGTGGGCTGGGCGGGCACGGCGCCGCCTGTCGAGGCGTCGCCGACGGTCTGGACGGCCGGGTTCACCTCCGCGATCGCGTCGAGCCCCTTCAGGATCGCCGCGCCGATCGCCGTCCCGCGACCGGTGGTGACCGTGTCGATGATCTCGATCAGCTTCGTCCGGTCGGTCGTCGGCGGCACCGCCAGCTCGGCGAACCCGGAGAAGATGACGAGACCCATCCGGATCTTGTCCGGCTGCTCCTCGACGAACGCGCGGGTCGCCTGCTGGGCGACGGTCAGCCGGTTCGGCTTCACGTCCGTCGCGCACATCGAGCCCGAGACGTCGAGCGCGAGGATGATCGACGTCCGTGCGACGGCGACGTCCCGCTCGACGTGCGGCCGGCCGGCTGCGACGCCGAGCGCGACGAGGCTCAGAAGCAGCAACGCGATCGGCAGGTGGCGCTGCCAGCGCGTGCGCTTCGGCAGCACGGTGCGCAGGAGCGCGACGCTCGAGTAGCGAACCGCCTGTCGCCGTCGTCGCCGGAGCAGCCACCAGTAGAGACCGCCGAGCAGCGGCACGACGAGGAGGGAGAGGAGCGCCAGCGGCCAGACGAACGACAGCTCAGATCACCCGCCCGAACCACGCGATCGAGAAGAACGACCCGAGCGCGAGCAGGAGCCCGCCGCCGGCCGCGAGGAGCGCGGTCACCTCGTGCTTGTGCTCGACGCGGGCGAGCTCGAGATCGACCGACTCGTAGATCCGCTCGAGCGTCTTGGCGTCGCCCGCGGCGTTGTACGTGCCGTCGGTCACGTTGGCGATCTCCGTCAGCAGCTCCTCGTCGAGCGCGGTCGCGACGCTGAACCCGTCGATCTCGACCACCGTCCCCTCGGGCGTCCCGATCCCGACCGTATGGACGCGGACGCCCGCCGAGGACGCAACCTCGGCGATCTGCAGGGGGTCGAGCTCCGAGGTGTTCTCCCCGTCCGAGAGGACCACGATCGCCGACGAGCCGTAGAACCCGATGTCGACCTCGCCGCCGTCGCTCTCGAGCGCGGACTCGTCGATCTGCAGCCGCTTCCCCGCGATCGTGTTGAGGGAGATGAAGAGGCCCTGTCCGAGCGAGGTGCCGCCACCTACCGAGAGGCGCCGGATCGCGGCGACCACGTCCTCCTGGACGTTTGTCGGCCGGAGCACGGTGACGGCGCTCTCGCCGAACGCGACGACGCCGATGCGGATCGTGCGCGGCTGACGCTTCGCGAACGCGGTCGCCGCGACCTTCGCGGCCTGGAGCCGGGTCGGCTCGAGATCCTCGGCCCGCATGCTGTTCGAGACGTCGAAGGCGAGGATCACGGTGCCCTCCCGCTGCGGCAGCGCGAGGCTCATCGTCGGCCGGGCGAGCGCGACGCAGACGACTGCAAGCGCCGACGCGAAGAGGGCGAACGGCACGTGCTGCCGCCACCGCATGCTCCGCCTCGACGCGGCGGTTTGCACGAGCCCCTCCGCCGCGAGCCGCTCGGCACGACGAGACCGCCGGCCGACGAGCCGGACGTAGGCGAGCACGAGCAGGGGGACGAGCGCGAGCGAGAGCAGCATCCACGGCGAGCCGAGCGTCATCGGAGGCGACGCCGCTTCCGTGACTCGACGATCCGAACGAATGCGGTGACCAGGTCGTCGCTCGTCGAGACCTCACAGATGTCTGCCCGGGCGTTCAGCGTCGCGGCTCGCAGCTCGGCCTCGCGAGCCTCACCGGCGGCCCGGAGACGGTGCCGAAACTCGGCGTCGCTCGAGTCGACGACGAGCTGCTCGCCCGTCTCGGCGTCCTCGACCACGATCACCCCGGCGTCTGGGAGCTCGTACTCCCGGGGGTCGAGGAGCCGGATCGCGAGGACCTCGTGCCGCTGGCTCAGCTGCAGCAACGGTCGTTCCCAGCCACCCGGGGTGATGAAGTCGGAGACGAGCACGACGAGCGAGCGCCGGCGGATCGTCCGGAGCGCCGTCTCGAGCAGCCGCGTCAGGTCGGTTACCGCTCCGTTCGTCTCGGGCGGCGGCCGCAGGAGCGTCCGAGCGAGCGACAACACGTGGTTGCGACCGGTGCGCGGTGGCAGCGTCTCCTCGAGCTCGTTGTCGAAGAGAAGGGCGCCGACCGGGTTGCCACTCCGCGTGAAGAGCTGTGCGAAGGTCGTCGCGAGCTCGCACAGCACGAGCTCCTTCGGCCGGTCGATCGGCCCGAAGCCCATCGAGCGCGACCGGTCGAGCAGCAGCCAGGCCGTCAGCTCGCGGTCCTCCGCGTACTGACGGACGAACGGCGTGTCCATCCGCGCCGTCACGTTCCAGTCGATGTGCCGGACGTCGTCCCCGGGCTCGTACTCGCGGAGATCCATGAAGTCCAGGCCCGCACCGCGGAAGACCGTGCGGTAGTTGCCCTGGAGGATGCCGTCGAGCCGGCGGACGACCTGCCACTCGAGCCGGTGCAGGAGCTGCTCCGGTGCCGTCGTGCCGAGTGGCCGGGCGTCCGTCGGTGCCATGACGATCAGGCGCTGCCGCTCGTCATGCGCTCTCGCAGCGCGAGCTCGGGAACCGGGACGGCCGCGAGGACGCGGTCGATGACGGCGTCCGCGCCGACTCCGTCCCCGAGGGCCTGGTAGGAGAGGACGAGGCGGTGCCGGAGCACGTCGTGGGCGATCTCCTGGAGGTCTCCGGCCAGTGCGTACTCGCGACCGCGGACGAGCGCGAGCGCGCGGCCGGCGAGGATCAGGTTGATCGACGCGCGCGGGCTCGCGCCATACATGACGTAGGGCGCCAGCTCGGCGAGCCCGACCGAGGCGAGGTCGCGCGTTGCGTTGGAGAGCTTGACTGCGTACTCCATGAGCGCGGGGTCGACGAAGACCGCGTCGGCGGCCCGCTGCAGCCCGACGAGCTGCTCCGCGTCGAGGGCCCGCCCGGCCTGCTCGTGCGCGGCGGTCATCCGCTCGACGATCACGAACTCCTCCGTCGAGCTCGGGTAGTCGATCAGCACCTTCAGCATGAAGCGGTCGACCTGCGCCTCCGGCAGCGGATAGGTGCCCTCGGACTCGATCGGGTTCTGGGTCGCCATCACGAGGAAGGGGTCGGGCAGACGGTGGGTCTCCCGGCCGATCGTGACCTGCCGCTCCTGCATCGCCTCGAGGAGCGCGCTCTGCACCTTCGCGGGCGCACGGTTCACCTCGTCGGCCAGGACGAGGTTTGCGAAGACCGGGCCGAGCGACACCTGGAACTCGCCGAGCTTCTGGTTGAAGACCCGGGTTCCCACGATGTCCGCGGGAACGAGGTCCGGCGTGAACTGGATGCGCTGGAACTCCCCGCCGATCGCCTGCGCGAGCGTCTTCACCGCCATCGTCTTGGCTAGCCCGGGAACGCCCTCGACGAGGAGATGACCCCGTGCGAGGAGCGCGACCATCATCCGCTCCAGCAGCCCGTCCTGACCGACGATCACGCGCTTCACCTCGAACAGGATCTGCTCGAGGGCGGCATCGAGTGTGCGCTGTGAGTTCATGGCTCCTCTCGTCACTTGGATGGGGCGTCAGCGGCGCCGCCGGCGGCGCCGATGGGCACCGCGAAGCCGAGGCCGATGAAGTTGCCGTCCCGCGAGGGGTTGGCAAGGCCCGTCACTATCCCGATCACCTGTCCGCCACGGTTGAGAAGCGGCCCTCCGGAGTTCCCCGGGTTGACGGCCGCGTCGAACTGGATCAGCCCGCGGAGCATCCTCCCGTCTGGCGCCTCGACCGTACGCCCTAGACCAGAGATCACACCGGACGTCAACGAGCCGACGAAGCCGAGCGGGTGTCCGACCGCGTACGTCTCGTCGCCGACCCGGCCGGCGCCGCCGAGCACGGCCGGGACGATCGTCTCGGGTGGGCGCTCGGGCATGAGCACCGCGATGTCGTTCTCGGGGTCGGCGGAGACGATCGTCGCACCCGACCGCGTGCCGTCGACGAAGGCGAGTCGGATACCGGTCGCGTCGTCGACCACGTGGAGAGCGGTCAGGATCGCGCCGCTCGCGTTGACGATCACCCCGGTTCCGAGCCCGGCGTCGTCCCCGGTCGACGACGCTGTCCTCGCCTCGATCTGGACGAGGGACGGGAGAATCTGCTGGTAGACGACCGCCGAGGTGGCCGGCGCCTTGCGCAGATCCTCGATCGCCGACTCGACGAGACCCGATGCGATCGTCCCCACTTCCCCCCGCTCGAGCGGCGGGCTCGACGAGCCGCGCGTTGCAAGACCGACGACGACCAGCGCGACGGCCGTCACGAGGACCGTCGCGACCGCGACCCGGGCGCGCCGACTCAATCGACCGCCCCGGCGCGGCGGCTGATCTGGTGCGGCGGGCGCCTCTCCGGGCTCAGCGCTCGCGAGCACCCTTGCGATGCTAGTGAGCCAGGTCGGCGCCGACGGCGGGCGACGCCGTCTTAATCCGGGCTGAACGTCGCGAGGACGGCGCGTGGCTGGGAGGTCCCGGAGGCACACGCCACCGGGGCGTGTCCTCATGGCGTCGACGACTCGTGGATTCGCGCGCGGTCGCCATGCGATGGTCCGTGCGACTGTCGGATTCCGCATCGCGGCTAGTAGCCCGCCTCGACTCGTATTGGCACGCGCTATGGGCTCCGACCAACGAGCAGCTATCAAATGGCTCAACCATGCGGTTCAGCCATAGATCTGAGCGGAGGGGGAGGGATTTGAACCCTCGAAGAGCTTGCACCCTTAACGGTTTTCGAGACCGCCCCGTTCGACCGCTCCGGCACCCCTCCGAGCGGCTGCAAGCGTAGCGAGAGGCTCGCGTGGCCGGAGATGAGGTGTCCGGCTTGAAGTCGGACACCGAGCGCTCATGGCAACGAGGCAGTTGCGACCGCGATAGCGGGCGCCTTCAGGGATCTGCCCCGCCGCAGGCGGGGATCGAGCCGCAGGATTCGGCTCCTGCCGAATCCTGCCTGGCGAACAAGAACGGAGAAGGAGGGATTCGAACCCTCGAGGCAGGGATTTCCCCACCTAACGCCTTAGCAGGGCGCCGCCTTCAGCCACTCGGCCACTTCTCCGGGCTCGTCGAAGGATAACGGCGCGTGCTGCGCGTCACGTCCTCAGTCGTGGATGCGAGCGATCAGGTCCTCGCGCTTGACGACCTTGACCTCGATCCCGCCGAGTCTCACCTCGTAGCCGGCCTCGCGGGGGTAGAGCACCTTGTCGCCGGGCTCGACGCCGGTCACGTCGCTCCCGATCGCGGTCACGATCCCGGTGCGACAGGCGGCAGACGCCGAGGCCGACGCGGGGAGGATCAGGCCGGCGCGCGTCTCGGTCTCGTCGGAGACGGGCTGGATCACGAGGTACTCGTCGAGCGGCTCGAGGCTGACGTCCAGGCGATGCGGGTCCTGCACCATGGCCAAACGATATCCGGGGCCGCAGAGAGCAGGTGTCTGGCTGAAGCCAGACACCCAGGGACGCCAGAGCCGGGTGTCCGACTCGAGTCGGACACCCGGGAGTAGCTACATCCGCCCGGCCGCGACGATCCGCTGGAGGAACTGCTTGGTCCGCTCCTCGCGCGGCTCGCCGAAGAGCTGCTCCGGCGGGCCCTGCTCGAGGATCCTCCCGTCGTGCAGGAAGCAGACCCGGTTGGCGACGTCCCGGGCGAAGCCCATCTCGTGCGTCGCGATCAGCATCGTCATCCCGCCGGCGGCGAGCTCGCGGATCACGTCGAGCACCTCCGCGACGAGCTCGGGGTCGAGGGCGCTCGTCACCTCGTCGAGGAGGAGGAGCTGCGGCTGCATCGCGAGCGCGCGCACGATCGCGACCCGCTGCTGCTGGCCGCCCGAGAGCCGATCGGGGTACTCGTCGCGCTTGTCGGCGAGCCCGAACCGCTCGAGGAGGCGCGCCGCCTCGTCGTTCGCCGCCGTCCGGGTGAGGCCGCGCGCCTTGCGCGGCGCGAGCGTGACGTTCTCGAGCACGGTCATGTGCGGGAAGAGGTTGAACGCCTGAAAGACGATCCCGATCCCGCGGCGGACGCGGTTGACGTCGACTCCGCGCGCGGTGATGTCCTCGCCGGCGACGACGATCCGGCCCGCGTCGATCGGCTCGAGCAGGTTGACGCAGCGGAGGAGGGTCGACTTGCCCGAGCCGGACGCGCCGATCAGGCAGACGACCTCGTGCTCGGCGAGCGTGAGGTCGATGCCGCGGAGCACCTCGAGCTCGCCGAACGACTTGTGGACGCCTTCGAGAGCGAGAGCAGGTGTCTGACTGAAGTCAGACACCGGGGTAGCGGAGCTCACGCCAACCTCCCGGCCTGCTGTCGCCTGCGGTCCCGCGCGACGAGCCAGTCGGTGAAGCGGGCGAGCGGGATCGTGATCGCGACGAAGAGCGTCGCCGCGACGAGGTAGTACGTGCCGTTGAAGGTCGCGGCCTGGTTGATCTGCGTCTGCCGGAACGCCTCGACGACGCCGAGCGCCCCGACGAGCGCCGTGTCCTTCTGCAGCCCGATGAAGTCGTTGAGGAGCGGCGGGATGACCCGCCGCACGGCCTGCGGCAGGACGACGTGGCGCAGCGACTGCCCGTGCGTCAGCCCGAGCGAGCGGGCGGCAGCGGCCTGCGAGGGATGCACGGACTCGATCCCGGCGCGGTAGACCTCCGAGACGTACGCGGTGTAGACGAGCGTCAATGCGACGACGGCCCAGAAGAACTGGGAGCTCGGGACCCCCTCGAGGCCGAGCGCCGGCATGCCGAAGCCGAGCATGAAGATGACGAGGATCGTCGGGATCCCACGGAAGAGATCGGCGTACACGATCGCGAGCGCGCGGATGGGGAAGAAGACGGGCCCGGGGAGGCTGCGGAGCACCGCGAGCAGGAGCGCCGCCGGGAGGATGATCGCCTCGGCGATGCAGAAGAGCTTCACGTTCACCCAGAACGCGTCGAGGATCTCGGGGAACGACTCGCGGTAGTACCCCCAGTTGAAGAAGTACGCCTTGAACTCGTCCCAGCCGGGCGAGCGGGTGACGACGACGACGATCGCCGCGGCGACGACGATCGTCGAGGCGACGGCGATCACCACCGCCCGCGACTCGCTCGTGCCGCGGGCGGTGAGACCGCCGAGGATCCGGGAGCTCCGGCCGTACTTGAGATCAGGCGCGCCGGCGCGCGCCAGGTACGTCGTCTGGAGCTTCTTGATCGTCCCGGCGCGCCACAGCCGGGCGAGCGCCCGGTCGACGCAGCGACGAAGGGTGTTGCCCTTCTGGAAGACCATCCCGAAGCGCTCCTTCGTGCCCCGCGTCGGCAGCTTCCCGACGATGACGCCGTCGTCCACCTGTACGGCGGTGACGTAGAACGCGGTGGGGAGGTCGACGACGATTCCGTCGAGCTGTCCGTTCTTCAGCGCCTGCACCGCGGCGTCGTTCGTGTCGTAGACGAGCGGCGACGACGAGGGCCTCATGAAGCGCGTGATGTAGGTGTAGCTGGTCGTCCCGACCTGGGCGCCCAGCTTGTACGGCTTGAGGCCGGCGATCGAGCGCACCTTCGCGATCGGCTTGCCCTTGCGTCCGACGACCGACTGGTTGACGTAGTAGTAGGACATCGAGAAGTCGACCGCCCTCGCCCGCTCCGGCGAGAACGACACCTGGGTGAGGTAGAAGTCGAACGACTTCTTGCCGGGGCGGAACGAGTTGGAGAACGGCACGACCGTCCACTTGACCTGGGCCTTCGTGAAGCCCAGCTCCTTCGCGACGGCGTACGCGACGGCCGACTCGTAGCCCTTGCCGCTGTACGGGTCGGAGACCTTCCACGGCTTCGTCTTCTCGGCGCCGCCGAACCACGGCGGGAAGGCCGGGTTGTCCGCGCCGATCGTGAGCGTGCCGTCCGAGACGAGCGTGAGGCTCGCGGGGCGCAGCCCGGGATCGCAGCCGGCCCGGCAGCCGCCGAGCGCGCGCCGGTCGCGGAGGCGACGACCGCGAGCGCCGCGGCCGCGGCAAGGACGAGGCACGGGATCAAGAGCTTCCGCATCGTTCGACTCCTCGAGCAGGGTGACGTGACTCGGCGCGAGGCTACCACAGCGTCTGGCAACGCTTCATTTCGGAAAGTGGTGCAAGCCCAGTAGTGTCGAGGAATGGCCTCGCCCTTCGTCGAGCTCGAGGTCGGGACGCGGGTCGTCAAGGTGACGAACCCCGACAAGGTGCTGTTCCCCGACGCCGGGCACACGAAGCGCGACCTCGTCGACTACTACCTCGCCGTCGGTGACGGGATCGTCCGTGCCCTGCGGGAGCGGCCGACGCAGCTCCGGCGCTTCCCGGACGGGATCGCGGGCGAGCAGATCTACCAGAAGCGCGTGCCCGAGAAGCGGCCCGAGTGGGTCGAGGTCGCGCGCGTCACGTTCCCGTCGGGACGCCACGCGGACGAGCTCTGCGTCACCGAGGTGGCTCAGGTCGTCTGGGGGGCGAATCTCGCGGTCGTCGACTTCCATCCGTGGCCCTCGCGGCGCGCCGACGTCGACCGGCCGGACGAGCTTCGCATCGACGTCGACCCGCAGCCGGGGACGACGTTCGCGGACGGCAAGCGTGTCGCGGGGATCGTGCGCGAGGTGCTCGCCGAGATCGGCTACACGGGCTGGCCGAAGACGTCCGGCAACCGCGGGATCCACATCGCAGTGAGGATCGAGCCCCGGTGGGAGTTTCCGGTCGTCCGTCGCTGCGCGCTCGCCTTCGCGCGCGAGATCGAGCGCCGCGCACCCGACCTCGTGACGACGGCATGGTGGAAGGAGGAGCGCGGCGAGAAGGTCTTCATCGACTACAACCAGAACGCGCGCGACCGGACGATCGCCTCTGCCTACTCCGTGCGCCCCCGCCCCGACGCCACCGTGTCGGCTCCGGTCACGTGGGACGAGCTCCCCGACGCCGAGACGGAGGACTTCACGCTCGTGACGATGCAGGAGCGCTTCGCCTCGCTCGGCGACGTCCAGGCGGGGATCGACGACACCGTCAGCGACCTCGAGGTGCTGCTCGAGTGGGTGGCGCGCGAGGAGTCGGAGGGCGTCGGCGAGGCGCCGTACCCGCCGAACTTCCCGAAGATGCCGGGCGAGCCGGCGCGCGTGCAGCCGTCGCGGGCGAAGAAGCCGGTGTCCGACTGAAAGTCGGACACCACGGGGTTGTAAGGCTTCCGTGTGACCCATTGCCGGCTCGGCGGCGTAGGAGCACCATGGAGACGAGATGAGGGTCCGCGCGGGTCTCGCCGGGGTCGTCGTCGCAGTCGCCGCGGGGGTCGCGACCGTCACGAGCACGGCCGCCGCCGACCCGGCCGCGAACCGGCTACGCGCCTTCTCCGGCTGCCCGGCCTTCCTGGAGCACGTCCGCAGCCGCGCGCTGCCCCTCGTCGGGCCCTGGGGGATCGGCGGCGGCGGGATCGCCGTCGCCCTGCCGGGCGCCGTCCGCGCGGGTGACCTCGCGCGCGCCTCCGGCCCGACGGAGGTGGAGTTCTCCGGCACGAACGTGCAGGAGGACGGCGTCGACGAGCCCGACCTGACGAAGACGGACGGCAGGACGCTCTTCGTCGCCTCCGACGGCAGGCTCAGCGCCGTCGACGTCCGGGCGCGTAGACCGAGGCTCGTCGACTCGCTGCCGCTCGCCGAGGGCTGGGCCCACGAGCTGCTCCTGCACGGCAAGCGGCTGCTCGTCCTCTCGCAGGGCTCGCCCCGGCCGCTGCCGAGCGAGGGCCGACTCGGGATCCGGGCGCCGTGGCCGTATCCATCCCGGACGACGGTCACGGAGGTCGACGTCAGCGAGCCCGCCCGGCTCCGTGTGGTGCGATCGCTCGAGCTCGAGGGCGGCTATCTGACCGCGCGGCTCGTTGGCCGCGCCGCCCGCATCGTGCTCTCGTCGCCGATGGGGCCCGAGCTCCCGTTCGTGTCGCCGTCGGCGACGAACGGCGATTCCGCACGGGCGACCGAGCGGAACCGCGCGGTCGTCGAGGCAGCGGGCGCGCGGCGCTGGCTGCCCGGCTACACGATCCGTGGCAAGAACGGCGTCGCGACGGCGCGCGGCGCGCTCGTCGACTGCCGGAGCGTCCGGCGCCCGCTCCGCTTCTCGGGTCTCGGCCTGGTCTCGGTCGTCACGGTCGACCTCGGGCGTGGCCTCGACCCGGTCGACACGGACGCGATCCTCTCCGACGGGCGCACCGTGTATGCGTCGCGCACGAGCCTCTACGTCGCCACGGAGCGCTGGGACGCGCGGCCCGACGGGTCTCGCCCGCTGCCGCAGACGTCGACGGCCATCCACCGCTTCGACATCGCGAGCCCGACGCAGACGCACTACCGCGGGAGCGGCACCGTCCCCGGCGTGCTCCTGAACCAGTGGTCGCTCTCCGAACGCGACGGCATCCTGCGGGTGGCGAGCACCGAGCAACCCCTCTGGTGGGGCGGCCCGCGCACCGAGAGCGAGACCGTGGTGACGGCCCTCGGCGCCCGCGCTGGAGACCTCGTCCCGCTGGGTCGGGTCGGCGGGCTCGGGAAGGGCGAGCGGGTCTATGCCGTGCGGTTCGTCGGCGACACCGGGTACGTCGTCACGTTCCGCCAGGTCGACCCGCTCTACACGCTCGACCTCTCCGTGCCGAGCCGGCCGGTCGTCCGCGGCGAGCTGAAGATCCGCGGCTACTCGGCGTACCTCCACCCGGTCGGCGACGACCTCCTGCTCGGGATCGGGCAGGACGCGACCGACGAGGGACAGGTGCTCGGCGCCCAGGCCTCGCTCTTCGACGTCTCCGACCTGCGCCGACCACGACGGCTCGACGCGTTCTCGCTCGGGAAGGCGTGGTCGGAGGCTGAGCACGACCATCGCGCGTTCCTCTGGTGGCCGCGCACGCGGCTGGCCGCGATTCCCGTGGGAGCGGCAGGCGAGTCCTCGAGCGGCGCGGTCGGGCTCAGGGTGAGCCGGAGCGGGATCACCGAAGCAGGACGCGTCTCGCATCCGGAGCAGCCCGCCGGCGGGACGATCCGCCGCTCGGTCGTCGTGGGTGACGTCCTCTACACGGTGTCCGAGCTCGGCGTGAAGGCATCCTCACTCGCCTCGTTCGCCGACCTAGGCTTCGCCCGCCTCGGTTAGGCCCCAGTCGGCGAGCGGGGTGCTGCCGGCCTCGAGCGGCGGCAGGAGCTCGCGCCACGTGCACTGCCCGGGCTCCTTGTCGGCACGGAGCCGGAGGAGCTTCGTGCCGTGCCGGAAGCGGCGGCCCTGCACCTTGTCGTAGCGCACCTCGACGACGAGCTCGGGTCGGACCGCTGCCTCCTCGAGCTCGCCACCGCCCCAGCGGTTCGGCTCCGAGAACCGTCGCTCGGGCGCATCGCGCAGCAGGGGGAGCACGAGCTCCGCGAGCTCGTCGTGGCGCGCGGGCGCGACCGCAGCGGTACCGACGTAGTCGAGCTCGCCCTCGTCGTCGTACAGGCCGAGGAGAAGCGTCGCGAGCCGTCGCTCGTCCCCGCCCTTCCAGCGCACGCCGGCGACGACGCAGTCGGCCGTCTTCTCGGGCTTCACCTTGACGACCGCGCTGCGGTCGCCCGCGCGATACGGCTCGTCGCGGCGCTTCGCGATCACGCCGTCGAGCCCGATCGCCTCGAACGACGAGAGCCACTCGAGCGATTCCTCGCGGTCGAGCGACGCGGGGGAGAGGACGACGCCCGAGGCGACCTGCTCGAGCGCCGCCCGGCGCTCGGCGAGCGGTGCGCGCCAGTGCTCGACGCCGTCCCAGACGAGCACGTCGAAGGCGACGAACGTCGCGGGGATCTCGCCGGCGAGCCGGTTGATGCGGCTCTCCGCGGGATGGAGGCGGGTCTGCATCGCGTCGAAGTCGAGCACCCCGTCGCGGACGATCACGATCTCGCCGTCGAGGCACGAGCGGGGCGGGAGGTGGTCGCCGAGCGGACGGAGCTCGGGGAAGTAGCGGAGCAGCGGCCTCGCGTTCCGCGACCAGAGCCGGAGCTCGCCGGTCCCGTTCTCGAGCAGGCCGCGGAACCCGTCCCACTTCGGCTCGTACTGCCACTCGTCTCCCTCGGGCAGCTCGCGGACGAGCTCGGCCTCCATCGGCGGGAACGGGATCGCCGGGTCGAGGTCGGCCGGCCGCTCGACCGGCTCGCTCGACCGGCTGCGGGAACGAGGCATTCTCGAACGGTACAGCGCTCCCGTTAGGCTCTCTCACCCATGCGGAGAGTCGCGATCACGGGGCTCGGCGCGGTCAGCCCGATCGGCGCCGACGCGCCCTCGAGCTGGGACGCCGCCGTCTCGGGGCGGAGCGGCATCGGGTTCATCGAGTCGTTCGACGCGTCGGCGTATCCCGTTCGGATCGCCGCCGAGGTGACGGGATTCGACATCGGCGAGCTCGTACCGCCCAAGGAGGCGCGCCGCATGGACCGGAACGTCCTCCTCGCCGTTGCCGCGGCGCAGGAGGCGTGGGACGACGCCGGCCTCGAGGACGTCGACCGCGCCCGCGTCGGGATCCTCGTGGGCTCGGCGATCGGCGGGATCGCGACGATCGCCAGGGAGCAGCAGGTCTTCGCCGAGCGCGGCTTCGACCGCGTCTCGCCGTTCTTCATCCCCTCGGCGCTCGTCGACACGGCGAGCGGCCAGATCGCGATCCAGCTCGGGCTGCAGGGCACGAACTTCGCGCCCGTCTCCGCCTGCGCGACGGGCTCGACCGCGATCGGCGAGGCGGCGGCCTCGATCCGCCGCGGCCAGGCGGACGTAGTGCTCGCCGGCGGCACCGAGTCGGCGATCATTCCGCTGATCCTCGCCGGGTTCTGCGCCATGCGCGGCCTCGTCGCCGAGGAGGTCGACCCGACGCTCGCGTCGCGGCCGTTCGACGCCACGCGCGCGGGGTTCGTGATGGGCGAGGGTGCCTGCATCCTCGTGCTCGAGGAGCTCGAGGCCGCGCGTGCCCGTGGCGCCACCGTGTATGCCGAGGTGCTCGGATACGGCGCCTCGAACGACGCCCACCACCTCGCGCAGCCCGAGCCGGAGGCCCTCGGTGTCGCGGCGATGATCGGCTCGGCGCTCGATTCGGCCGGCGTGGAGCGCGAGCGTGTCGGGTACGTCAACGCGCACGGGACGTCGACGCCGCTCGGCGATCTCGCCGAGACGCGGGCGCTGAAGCACGTCTTCGGCGATCACGCGTACCGGCTCGCGGTCTCGTCGACGAAGTCCGTGACCGGGCACTGCTTCGGCGCCGCCGGCGCGCTCGAGGCGATGTTCTGCGCCCTCGCGCTCCGTGACGGTGTCCTGCCCCCGACGATCAACTACCGCAATCCCGATCCCGAATGCGATCTGGACTACGTGCCGAACGAGGCCCGTCGCGTCCAGGTCGACGTGGCGCTCTCGAACGCGATGGGCCTCGGTGGCCACAACGCGTGCGTCCTGCTCGGCCGCGTCGACTGACGCTCAGACTGCGTACGTCGAGGGGCGGTACGCGTCGATCGATCGCTCGACCCACGAGACCGTCCGCTCGAGCCCCGTCCGCGAAGGCGACCTGGGGCGCCCAGGGAAGCCTCGCGCGTGCCTTGCTCGCGTCGGCGAGCAGCCGCTCGACCTCGCTTCCCTCCGGCCGCTGGCGCTCGTCCGGTCGAGACGACGGGGATGTCTTGCCCAGGAGCTCGAGCACCTGGTCGACGACGTCGCCGATCGACATGCTCCTCACCCGTCCCGAAGTTGAAGGTCTCGCCTTCGATCCCGTCCACCTCGCCGCAGATCGGCAAGCGCGCGAGCGGTGTCCTCGACGAACTGGAAGTCTCGAGTCGGCGTCGAGCGAGCCGAGCTCGATGCGGTCGCGCGTCAGGGCCTGCGTGATGATCGTCGGGATCACCGCGCGCGCCGACTGGCGCGGACCGTACGTGTTGAACGGTCGCGCGATCACGACGGGGGTCCCGAACGAGCGCCAGTACGTGAGCGCGAGCTGGTCGGCACCCACCTTCGTCGCCGCGTACGGGCGACTGCGGGTTGAGCGGATGGGACTCGGGGATCGGCGTGATCTGCGCGGTGCCGTACACCTCCGAGGAGGAGACCTGGACGATGCGGGAGACCGACGCCCGGCGGCCGGCCTCGAGCACGTTGAGCGCTCCCTCGACGTTCACGGAGACGTACTCCCTCGCGTGGCGGTACGAGTACGGGATCGGAATCAGCGCGCCGAGGTGGAGCACTGCGTCGCAGCCGGCAACCGCGTTGTGGACGGCCTCGGGGTTCGACGAGGTCGCCGGCGTAGACCTCGACCTCGGCCAGCACCTCGGGCGGCACGTCGTCGAGACAGCCGAGGTCGCCGCGGGACGTGTAACGCACGAAGCCCCGCACCGACGCACCCTCGCGCACGAGGTGCTCGGTGAGCGTCGAGCCGATGAACCCGCCTGCGCCCGTGACGAGCACACGGCGGCCCCGCCACGATCGCTGCGCCGGCCCGTCGCTCACCATGACACCCTAGTTCCCCGGACAGGACGTCGCGGGCACGCAGTCGCAGCGCGGCTTCGGAGACGTACCCTGAGTCCATGGGCGAGATCGACCGGATTCGCGCGCAGATACGAGCGCCGCAAGGCGAG
Source organism: uncultured Actinomycetes bacterium (assembly GCA_963791895.1). Classification (GTDB taxonomy): domain Bacteria; phylum Actinomycetota; class Thermoleophilia; order Gaiellales; family Gaiellaceae; genus Gaiella. The sequence goes on along the minus strand of CAWBTY010000015.1, from coordinate 208,226 downwards.
CGCGGTCGACGTCGACCATGAGCGGTACCTCAAGTACAACTTCCTCGTCGGCGCAGAACGAGAGCTGCGCTTCGCCGAGGTCGTACGCGCCCGCTTCCCCGAGCGCTCGTCGTTGAAGGTGCTCGAGATCGGGGCCGGGGACGGCCACAACCTCCTGCTCTTCCGGAAGCTCGGCGTCCCGTGGGAAAACCTCTACACGAACGACCTGGTCGAGGAGCATGCGCCCCAGGCGCGCTACAACCTCCCCGGCGCGACCGTCCTCTCCGGCGACGCGACCGAGCTTCCGTACAGCCGCTACTTCGACATCGTCGTGCAGGCGACCGTCTTCACCTCCATCCTCGACGACGGCTTCAAGCGAAGGCTCGCCGCCAAGCTTCTCGACCTGCTGACGGACAAGGGAATCGTGCTCTGGTACGACTTCAAGTACGACAACCCCCGCAACGCCGACGTCAAGGGGATCGGCAAGGACGAGATCCGGCGGCTGTTCGCGGGTGCGGCCTCGATCGAGTTCCACTCGACGACGCTCGCGCCGCCGATCGGGCGCCGCGTCGGCCGGGCCTACGGGCTTGGTGAACACCGTCGCGCCGTTCCTCCGCTCGCACATCGTCGCCGTGATCGAAGCGGGGCGCCGGCCGGCGCCGGTGGCAGCCCCGGATTGACCCGCGCGCGAGCCTGGGGCGACCAGGTCGTTGCTATCCTCGATCGCTCGGGGGCAGTTCCCACACCGTTGACGTGTCTCGGGAAGGCAAGTTCACTCAGACCATGACCCAGGTCACGGCTACGTCGGGTCGTCCGACCCCCAAGGTGCTCTTCCGAACGCTCCGCCGGTCGGAGGCAGTGGAGCCGAACCTGCCCGACACGCTCCTCACGGTCGGCATCGCGGGTGCGCTGGGCGCGGTCGTCCTGCAGACGATCCTGCACTTCACCGACGTGCTCGTCTTCGACTTCCGTTACAACATCATCAATCCCGACTCCGAGCAGAACATCCCGAACTGGGGCAGTGCGTCGACGACCTTCGTCGCTGCTGTCGCCGCTCTGCTGCTCGGCCTCGTCTCGAGCGGGCGTCTGCGCGCGCGGTACCTGGTGCTCGCCGCAATCCTCGCGTTCTTCTCGCTCGACGACGCGGTGGGGCTGCACGAGCTCTTCGTGCTCGGGACGGTCGCGGGGGTCGAGCAAGCGGAGCGCTTCGTCTGGCCGCTGCTCTATCTCCCGCTGCTGGTGGCCGGGCTGCTTCTTCTCGTCGCCGCCGCCCGCAGGGCCTTCTGGCGGGCGCGTGTCACCGTGCTGGTCGGGCTCGCGATGCTCGTCGCGGCCGTGGCCGTCGAGTACATCGGAGGCTTGATCCGGAACCTCGACGGAGTCACGGTCGAGTCACTGACGTATGCATTCCCGGTCACGATCGAGGAGGGCCTCGAGCTCGCCGGCTGGATGCTGATCGCCACAGGGCTTCTGGCAGCGGCGCTCGAGCGGGCGGCGGGCGGACCCGAGCCCCGGGCGTGACCACACGGGAGAGGCGTCCGCGCGCGGGCGCCGGACGCCCTAGACGAGACCGAAGCGCACGATGCCCTGGTACCGATGGCTCTTTCGGCTCGGTTTCGTCGTGGTCGTCGTGGCGATCGTGGGAACGATCGTGGCGAGCCGCACGGACACCGTGTCGTATCCGCCGCTCCCGCCCGGGCTTCGAGGACGTCACCGTCCTCGGCGGTCTCGAGACTCCCGGTCTCGTTCGCGCTCGCGCCCGACGGGCGCGTGTTCGTCGGCGAGCAGAGTGGCCGGATCGTCGTCTTCGACGGACTGGACGATCCCCAAGGAAGCCTGTTCGCCGACCTGTCCACCGCCGTGCACAACTTCTCGGAGCGAGGGCTCTTCGACATCGCCGTCCACCCGGACTTCCCTCGCAAGCCCTACGTCTACGCGTTCTACACGCTCGACGCCCGGATCGGCGAGGAGCCGCCGCTCTGGGGGCACGCCCGGCAAGCTCCAGGACCCGTGTCCCGGCCCCGAGAACGGAACGGTCGACGGCTGCGTCGGGAGCGGCCGGCTCTCGCGGCTGACGGCAGTCGGGCACAAGGGGACTCGACGAGCGTGTCCTGCTCGAGGACTGGTGCGTGCAGTTCAACACCCACACCGTCGGTTCGCTCGCCTTCGGCCCGGACGGCGCGCTCTACGCCAGCGCGGGCGACGGCGGCGACTGGAGGCAGGACGGACTACGGCCAGCTCGGCGATCCCGCGAACCCGTGCGGCGACCCTCCCGGACGGGTCGGCACGGCTGCAGGCCCCGCCACGTAGCAGAGGGCGGGTCGCTCCGCGCCCAGTCGCCGCTGCGTCGCGCCGGGCTCCCCGATCACCCTGGACGGCACGGTGATCCGGATCGATCCCGACACGGGTGACGCGCTCCCGGACAACCCGTGGGCAGTCGTCGGCCGATCCCGAACTTGCGCCGGATCGTCGCGTTCGGACTCAAGAACCCGTTCCGCATGTCGCTCGACCCGTCGCGGGAGGAGCTCTGGATCGGCGACGTCGGCCACATCACCTGGGAGGAGATCGACCGTCTACCGCTGCCCGTTCGAACACCAGTCAACTTCGGCTGGCCCTGCTACGAGGGCCGCGGGCGGCGGACGCGTACAACCCGGTCAACGATCTGAACCCGGAGGGTTCCAGATCTCGACGACGCCCGTGCCAGGCGCTCTACGCACTGGGGGACGACAGCGTCGAGCCTCGCAATCGCGGCACCTCCGAGCGGGTCCTGATCGAGGACTGGTGCATCCAGTTCAACACGCACACGGTCGGCTCGCTCGTCTTCGGGCCCGACGGCGCGCTGTACGCCGCCGCCGGCGACGGCGCCGACTGGCGCAGGACGGACTACGGGCAGTTCGGCGATCCCGTGAACCCGTGCGACGATCCGCCGGCCGGTATCGGCCGGGCGGCTCCGCCAGACGTGGCCGAAGGCGGGTCGCTGCGCGCCCTCTCCCCGCTCCGCGAGGCGGGCTCGCCCATCACGCTGGACGGGACCGTGATCCGCATCGACCCCGAGACCGGGGCCGCCCTTCCCGACAACCCGTGGGCCGCCTCGGATGACCCGAACCTGCGCCGGATCATCGCCTTCGGGCTCAAGAACCCGTTCCGGGTCACCCTCGACACCCAGCAGTCGGCACTCTGGATCGGCGACGTCGGTCACAGCACCTGGGAGGAGATCAACCGGCTGCCGCTGCCCGTCCGCACCCCGGTCAACTTCGGTTGGCCGTGCTATGAGGGAGCGCCTCGCCAGGACAACTACAACCGGGTCAACGAGCTCAACCCGGACGGATTCCAGATCGCGACGACCGGCCGCTGCCGGGCGCTGTACGACGATGGGGACGACGCCGTCGAGCCGCCGTTCTTCGCCTACCGCCACTACCAGTCGGTGACGCCCGCAGACGGCTGCCCGTTCGACGGGTCGGCGATCAGCGGCCTCGCGTTCTACGGTGGTGACCGGTATCCGGCCGAGTACCGTGGCGCGCTGTTCTTCTCCGACTTCGGACGCGGCTGCATCTGGATGCTGCCGGAGGGTGACGACGGCCTGCCCGATCCCACCGCCAAGAAGCGATTCCGTTGGAACGCGCGGACGCCGGTCGAGCTCACCTCAGGCCCCGACGGAGACCTCTTCTACCTCGACTACGTCGGCGGCGAGCTCCACCGGATCGTCTACCGCGAGCCTGCGTAGGGACGTGTCGCGCATCGTTTCGACCCAGCGTCTGGCCGGGCTCCGTCCACTCGTGGCGGAGAGCCCGGCGCTCCTGCCCGGGCTCCTGCTCGTCGCGGTTCTCGGGATCTGGTCGTACCGCGACGGGGGCTACGCAGTGACCGACTGGGGAGCGGGTGCGCTCTTCGTCGTCGCGCTCGTCCTCGTCCTCTGGCTCGTTGCGCCCGTCGGCGAATCGGATGGCCGGGCCCCCTGGGTCGCAGCAGGGCTGCTGGCGGCGTTCACCGGCTGGAGCTATCTGAGCATCGCGTGGGCAGAGGTGCCGTCGGAAGCCTGGACGGGCGCCAACCGGACGCTCCTCTACCTCGGCGTCTTCCTGCTCGTGCTCGCTCGTCCCTGGCGACCCGCGGGCGCCGCTCTGCTGATCGGGTCGTACTCCGTGGCGATCGGCGTGGTCGCGCTGGTCTCGTTCTGGCGCGTCGTCGACGACGTCGACGTCGCGGGGTCGTTCACGGAAGGGCGGCTCGCGGCTCCGATCGCGTACGCCAACGCGACGTGCGCGCTCTACGTCGCCGCCGCCTTGCCCGCGCTCTATCTCGCCTCCCGACGAGAGGTCCCGGCGGTGCTGCGCGGCGTCCTGCTCGCCGTCGTAGGCGTCCTTGCCGAGCTGGCGCTCCTGACGCAGAGTCGCGCCTCCCTCGTCGCCGTGCCGGTCATCCTCGTCGTGTACTTCATCGTCGTGCCCGGCCGCGTGCGAACCGCGCTGACCCTGGTGCTCGTGGGACTTGCGGTCGTCTCGGTCGTTCCTCGCCTGCTCGACGTCTACGAGATCATCCTGGCGGGCGGCGACGCGGGCGCCGTCCTTCGCGACGCGCGCGCCGCCGTCGTCCGGACGGCGATCGTCCTGCTCCTCCTCGGCACCGTTGCGGGGTTCGTCGACCGGCGGGTGCGGATCTCCGAGCGCCTGTCGTTCGTCGCCTCTCGCGCGCTCCTCGGGCTCGCCGCGGTCGCGGTAGCCGGCGCTGTCCTGGTCGGGCTGCTCACGGTCGCGCACCCCGTCGCTCGGGCTGAGGCAGCGTGGGACAACTTCCGCTCCGAGGACTACGTGACGGACCCCGGCACGCCGCACCTCACGAGCGGGTTCGGCAGCGCCCGGTACAGGCTCTGGCGCGTCGCCGTCGACCAGTTCGCCGATCATCCGATCGTCGGAGTCGGTGGCGACAACTTCAGCGTCGCGTACCTGCGCGAGCGTGCCGACCAGTCGCAGCCCCGCTATCCCCACAGCGTCATTCTGCGAACGCTCGCCCAGACCGGCCTCGTCGGCGCCCTCCTGCTCGGTGGCTTTCTCGTCGCCGCCTGCTGGGCTCTCTGGCCACGCCTCCGTCACGGCCCACCTTTCGCCCGCGGGGTGGCGGCGGTTTCGGCGCTCGTCTTCGGCTACTGGTTCCTGCACGGCGCGATCGACTGGTTCTGGGAGATCCCTGCCCTCGGCGCGCCGGCATTCGCGTTCCTGGCGCTCGCGCTCCGCACCGTCGACCGCCGGGCCCCGGCCGATGTCGCGTTCCCGCTCGGCACTACGACGTCCGCTCGCCCTGGGCGTCGTGGCGGTGGCGTTGGTCGCCGGCGCCTCGCTTGCATTCCCATGGCTCTCCGCCCGCCAGGTCGACGCAGCCGCGGAGACCTGGCGGACAGATCCTTCCGGAGCCTTCGCCCGGCTCGATCGTGCGCGCGCGTTGAATCCCCTCAGCGACGAGCCGGACGTGATCGCGGCTGTGATCGCATCCCGGGTCGGTGACGAGCGGCGGCAAGAGCGCTCGCTGCGTCAGGCACTCGCGCGCAACCCGTCGAACTGGTACCCGATGGTCGAGCTGGCAGCCCTCGAGAGCAGGCGCGACCGACCTCGCCGTGCCATGGCCTGGCTCGAGCGCGCCCGCGCGCTCAATCCGCGGGAGCCGACGATCGCGGTCGTCCGCCAGGCGCTACAAGGCAGGAGAGGCCGTCACCAGCGCGGAACTTCAGGAGATGTACGTCGACCAGGCGACGCTGCTCACAGGCAAGCGGCAGAAGTGGTGAGCCTATGGACGGCGTCCGGGTTTTCACGTACTCTGCGGGGCACAGGCGCAGCGGCGGGAGTTCTGCGCAGGTGGGGTTTGGGACAAGCTGGGGACGAAGGGGTGGACGTGAGACGATTTGCAGTGCTTTGCGTGCTCGTTGTGGGGCTGCTGGTTCCCGCGACGGCGCTTGCCGACAACAGCGTGCTGAACGGCTACGGCGGACAGGCCTCGACGCCTGTGATCAAGGTCGGGAAAGCGTCGCCGCCGGCGACCGACGCCGAGAATGCTCCGGTCGTACAGGTGAAGGGCGCCTCGCCGGCGACGAGCGGGACGCTTCCGTTCACGGGGACGGACCTCGTCTGGTTCGTGCTCGCGGGTGGGGCGTTGCTCGTGGTCGGTGCCGGGCTTCGCAAGTTCGGCAACGAGCGCAGCTAACCCGTACGAGGACAAGGCTGACCAAGGTGCCGGCGCAAGCGCCGGCACCTTGTCGTGCCGGTGGCCGGCGTCCCGGGCCCGACCGTCCATGAGCGCGACGAGCCCGCGAGTCTCGATCGTCGTGCCGCTGTTCGACAAGGCCGCCTACGTGCGGCGGGCGCTCGAGTCGATCGCCTCGCAGACGTTCCGGGACTTCGAGGTCGTGGTGGTGGACGACGGCTCGACGGACGATGGCGCTGCATTGGTCGAGGCGTTCCCGGACCCACGCCTCCGCCTCGTTCGCCAGGCCAACGCAGGCCCGGCGGCGGCGCGCAACCGCGGAATCGACGAGGCCCGAGGCGAGCTTCTCGCGTTCCTGGATGCCGACGACGAGTGGCTGCCGACCTTCCTCGAGAAGACGGTCGCGACGCTCGATGCGCAGCCGGAGGCCGCCACTGCCTCGTCCGGGCTACTACCTCTACCCGGGCGGTCGGCCGACGACCGAGATGTGGCGGGGCCGGGGCGTGCGCGAGGGCCTCCACCGGCTCAGTCCCGCCACCCCGCCCGGGCTCGCCGTCAACCTGATGGCGTACCTCGTCCCGTGCACGACGGTGGCGAGGCGCGAGGCAGTTCTCCGTCATGGCGGCTTCTGCCGTCACGGCAGCTACCTCTACGGCGAGGACGCGTTTCTCTGGCTCAAGCTGCTCCTCGACGAGGCGGTCGTGATCGGCTTCGAGCCGCTCGTCGTCATCCACGGCGAGGCGTCGGACCTCACACGCGCAGCGAGCGCTCGCCGGCCTCTCTCCCCGTGCCTCGTGCATCCGGAGGAGATCGAGGCCGATTGCCCGCCGGCAGCTGCGTCCGCTGCTGCGAGACGTGCTCGCGATCCGCGCCGCCCATGCGGCGTTCTGGATCTCGTACGAGGGGCGTTGGCGGGAGGCGCGGTCGCTCCTGCACCGCTTCTGCCCACGCGTGACCTGGGCGGCTCCCGGGCGTCGCGCGCGCCTGGCTCGTCGCAAATCCGCTCGGCGCCGTCGGTGGCGTCGGCCTGGCGCGCCTCCGGGCGTCTCAACAGCGCTCTCGCCCGGGCCGCGGCGCACGAGCCGGCCGAGCGGTGACGTCTGCCCGTACGAGGCCTGCATCGCGCGACGTGACCTCGGCGCCGGAGGAGATGGGCGGCTCCGTCGTGCGAGGCGGCGCGTGGCAGTCGAGCGGGCGCGTCCTCGCGCAGGTGTACACGCTCTTCGTCTCGATCGTCGCCGCGCGGGTATCTCGGGCGCGGAGCAGATGGGGCGACTCGTCTTCATCGCCTACGTCTACACGACGATCGTCGCGATCCTCGCCGCCGGCCTCCCGGTCGCCGTCAACCGTTTCACCGCCGAGGTCGATAGGCAGCGGACGCGCCGGTGCGATCCGCGGCATCTACGTCTGGGCGCTCCGCATCGAAGCGTTCGGCGCTGCGCTCGGAGGCGGGATCCTCGTCTCCGTCTTCCTGCTCGGCGCGCAGCCCGGCGGCGCCTGGCTGGCGGCGGCGGCCGCGTGCTCGGCGTCGATCCTCCAGACGATCCCGAACGCCGTTCTCCTCGGCGCGCAGCGGTGGCGCCAGGCGAGCGTCGATCGGGCTCGTCTCCGGGCACCGTCGGCGCCGCCGCGAAGCTCGCCCTGCTCGGTGCCGGCCAGGGCATCACCGTCGCTGCTCGCCGTCGACGCCTGCGTCGCGCTCTTCAACCTTCTCGCCGCGGCATGGTTCGTGCGGCGGACCGTCGCGCCGATTCCCCCGGACCCGCTGCCGCTCGGCGAGTTCCTGCGCCGCGCCCGGACCTACGCGCTGAGCTCGACGCTCGGCGTCGTGCTCTCGCTGGTCGTCCTGCAGCGGTCGGAGATCATCTTTCTCCAGCGGTTCACGGACGACGTCCAGATCGCGCTCTACTCGATCCCCTTCTCGGCGGTCGAGACGCCTCAACCTCGTGCCTGCCGGCGCTCGGGATCGCCGCTGCGTCCGCCTTCGCGGCGCTCTTCGGCGCAGGTGCGCACGAGCGGATGCGGAACGGGTTCGGCCGAGCCGTCCGGCTGACGCTGCTGTGACCGTCCCGATCACCGCGGCGAGCCTCGTCCTCGGGCCCGATGCGCTCGCCCTCGCCTACGGCGACGGCTACACGGGCACGGCGCCTGTCCTGATCATCCTCGTCTCCGCGTTCCCGGTCATCTCGCTGATGTTCGTCAGCACCGCCCTCGTGCAGGGGTTCGGAAGCAGCGGGCGCCGCTCGACGATCCTCGGCGTCGCCGCGGTGCGTCGCGCTCACGCTGGACCTGACCCTGATTCCCGACGCTGGAGGCGATTGGCGCCGCGATCGCGAACGCGAGCTCCCAGGCCGTCGCCGCGTTGCTGCTGCTCGCCTACGCCGCCAGGCTCGTGGGCGGGCTCGCGTGGGACCTCGGGGCGCTCGTGCGGGTCGTCATCCTCTCGGCGCTCTGCGCGGCGGCCGGTCTCGCGCCGGTGCTGCTCGCTCGAGCCCGCTGTCCGGGCTTCGTCCTCGGCGGGGCTGCGTTCCTCCTCGCCCTCGCCGTCGCTCGCGCCGCTGCTGCGCGTCGTGCCCGCCGAGGACGGGCCGCTGGCTCGAGGAGTCGGTGCGTGCGTCGGTTCGGCGAGCGTGCCGCCCGCGTCGTTCAGGCGTGTGCGCGCTCTCCGACTGACGCGACCGAGAGAATGCGAATCCATGACGACCGGCAACGAGAGCACCGCGAGCGGGAACGGCTCGTCCGCGAGCCGCGATCCGCTCCGTCTCCGTGATGGCGCCGATGTTCAACGAGGCCGAGCACATCGAGGGGCTCGCCGAGGACCTGGCGGCGCAGGACTACGACGGCGCAGCTCGAGATCGTCGTCGCGGACGGCGGCTCGACCGACGGTTCGGTCGAGCGGCTGCGCAGGCGCGCGCGAGCGCCACGGTCTCGACGCTCGAGGTGGTCGACAACCCCGACGCGCTGGGTCTCGCAACGGCCTCAACCGGTGTCTCGAGCCTGCCACGCGGCGACCTCGTCGTCCGCATCGACTGCCACAGCCGCTATCCCGCCGACTACCTCCGCCGCTGCGTCGCGGCCTCGGAGGAGACGGGTGCGGACAACGTGGGCGGAATCCTCATCGCCCGCGGGAGAAGTGCCGGCGAGCGCGCGGCCGCGTGCGCGATGGACAGCCCGTTCGGCGGTGTCCTCTGGACGCGGCACGGCACCGACGAGCGCGTGGAGACGGACACCGTGCCCTTCGGGGCCTTCCGGCGGGAAGTGTTCGATCGGATCGGCCGCTTCGACGAGTCGCTCGTCCGCAACCAGGACGACGAGTTGAACCTTCGCCTCCGGCTCGCCGGGGGCCGGATCGTGCTGGACCCGGCGATCCGCGTCTACTACACGCCCCGTGGTTCCTTCGCAGGGGTGTTCCGCCAGTACTTCGAGTACGGCTTCTGGAAGCCGGCGGTGATGCGCAAGCATCGGCGCGCAGCGAGCCTGCGCAGCCTCGTACCGGGCCTGTTCGTCGCCTCGCTGGTCGTGCTGGGTGCGCTCAGCCCTTTGCTGGCCGTCGCCCGAGTCGGCCTCGCAGTCGAGCTCGCCGTCTACGTCTGCGCCGCGCTCGCGCTCGGCGTTCTCGCCGTGAAGCGGCGACGCGAGCAGTGGCGGCTGCTCCCGCGGGTCGTCGCCCTCTTCCCGACCTTTCACCTTGCCTACGGGATCGGCACGCTCGCTGGTTGGGCGAAGGAGCTGACCAGGCGTCAGCCGACAGCCGGGACGGCCTGAATCCCACCGAGCTCCTCGCGCAGGGCGGAGACGACGAGCTCGACCGCCGACTCGCCCATGTGGGGGTACAGCGGCAGCGTGAGCAGCCGGTCGGCGACGGCCTCGGTCTGCGGAAGCGGCCGATGGGACGAGGGCGCGTATTCGGTGAAGCGGTGGATCGGCGGGTAGTGGACGCTCGTCTGGATCCCTCTCGACGCGAGTGCGTCCCGCAAGGCGTTGCGTTCGACCGAGTCGGGTAGCACGACGGGCGCGATGTGGTACGCCGATGTCGTGCCCTCGGGCAGCTCCCCGAACGGGATGACCGTGTCGAGGCCGCCGAGGAGCTCGCGGTACCGATGCGAGAGCGACGCGCGCTGCGCGTTCCGTTCCGTGAGGTGTCGGAGCTGCACGAGCCCGATGGCGGCCCGCAGCTCGTCGATCCGGTAGTTGAAGCCCTGCACGAGCACGTCGTAGGCGTGCGCGTGACCGCGGTGGCGGTCCCACGTGAGCGTGGTCATGCCATGCGAGCGAAGCAGGCGGATCGACCTGGCAAGCGCCTCGTCGCTCGTCACGATCATCCCGCCCTCGCCCACGGGAAGGTTCTTGTTCGAGAAGAAGCTGAAGCAGCCGACGGCCCCGATCGACCCACACGCCTGTCCCTGCCAGCGCGCGCCAGGCGCGTGAGCCGCGTCCTCGACGACCACCAGTCCGTGTCGGTCGGCCAGAGCGAGGACTGCCTCCATATCGCACGGGTTGCCGCCGTAGTGGAGCACGACGACAGCCTTGGTGGCAGGGGTGATCGCCGCCTCGAGGTCACGCGGATCGAGATTCAGGTCGGCGGGCCCAACGATGTCGCAGAAGACGGGACGGGCGCCGGTGTGGGCGATGGTGTTCGCAGCGGCGACGAAGTTGAGGGATGGCAGGACGACCTCGTCGCCCGGCCCGCAGCCCGCGGCGAGGAGAGCGATGTGGAGCGCCGCGGTCCCGTTCGCGACGGCAATCGCGTGGCGCGTCTCGACGAACGTGGCGAACGCATCCTCGAAGTCGGCCACGCGAGGCCCCATGCTCCACCAGCCAGAGCGAACAGCGTCGTCGACCGCCTGACGCAGCTCGTCGTCGACGAGCACGTCGGAGAGCGGCACCGCCCAGTTCGACTCGGTCACCGCGCTAGCCTACCCCGCCGATTTCCCCGACCTTTGGCCAGTTTCTCACCCCGGATAGTCCAGGGAGCCCTTGACAACAGCGAGATTTAGGCTCAAATAGAGAAGCAGGTACGTCACGGGGGTAGCTGCGGTTTTTCCAGGGGACGTTCGGGGGAAGGCGGGGAGAAGTGCACGAACATGCGGCCCAGCGGTCATCTGCGACCGAATATACGGCGACACCGCAACGAGGCGCCGAGCTGCGCGTCGTCAGCGCACCTGGACGAGAAGGGCCGACGCTCGGCCAGCGGATAGACGCGGCGGCCAAGCGGACGCTCGACATCGTCGTCGCGGCACTCGTGCTCATCATTTTCTCGCCCGTCATCCTGGCGTGCGCGATCGCGATCAAGGTGGAGAGCCCCGGGCCGGTGTTCTACCGGGCCCGCCGGGCCGGCCGTGGTGGGTCGGAGCTCGCGCTGCTCAAGTTCCGGAAGATGACGGACGGGGCCAACGGGCTCGCGCTGACGAGTGCAGACGACGTGCGGTTCACTCGGATCGGCCGCTTTCTCGCTCGGTCGAAGCTCGATGAGCTGCCTCAGCTCTGGAACGTCCTCCTCGGCGGAATGAGCCTTGTCGGGCCGCGCCCGGAGGATCGGCAGTTCGTCGACCTGCATCCGGCGGCGTTCGAGCGCATCCTGAGCGTCCGCCCCGGCGTGACCGGCCTCTGCCAGCTCGCGTTCGCGAAGGAGGCGGAGATCCTCGACCCGAACGACCGGGTCGGTCACTACCTGGAGCGGATCCTGCCGCAGAAGGTGGCGCTCGACATGCTCTACGTCGAGTCGCGGACGTTCATGACCGACGTGCGCATCCTGATCTGGACGGTTCTGCCCGTCGTCCTCCGGCGGGACGTGGCCGTCAACCGCCGCACAGCCGACCTGACGCTCCGTCGGCGGCAGGCGGGACGTGTCTTGCCCAGCCCGGCGGAATAGGACTCAAGGGTTCGCCGTGGAAAGCCGACGCAGAGCATGATGTCCCACGATCGCGACGCGGCCCTCGCTGCCGATCTCCTCAGCCGTGTCGAGAGCGCGGTCGACGAGACAGAGCGCGACACGCGCGTGGTGATTCTCGCCGGGGGTCGTGGTGCGCGGCTCGAGCCGTACACGTCGGTGTTGCCAAAGCCGTTGATGCCCATCGGCAACCGGGCGATCCTCGAGATCCTCGTCGAGCAACTGGCCGATGCCGGTCTTCGTGACCTGACGCTGTGCGTCGGCTACCTCTCCCATCTGATCCGAGCCGTGTTCGACAACGGCGCCGATCGTCGGATGCGGCTCCACTACGTGAAGGAGCACGAGCCACTCGGGACAGCCGGCCCGCTCCTCCTCGTCGAGGGCCTCACGTCCACCTTTCTCGTGATGAACGGCGACCTTCTCACGACGTTCGAGTACGGGGCGTTCCTCGACCACCATCGCGAGAGCGGGAACGTGCTCTCGATCGCGACCCACCAGAGGCGCCTCGCAAGCGACTACGGCGTGCTCCGCTTCGGGTACGGCGACGACCCGCTCCGCGTGTCGTCGTACGACGAGAAGCCGGTCGTCAGCCTGGACGTGAGCATGGGCATCTACGCGATCGAGCCCGAGGCGCTCGGCTACATCCCGAAGGGCACGCGATCCGACTTCCCCGATCTCGTCGACAAGCTGCTTCAGGATGGGAAGCGCGTAGGAGCATTCCCCTTCGACGGCCTCTGGCTCGACATCGGTAGGCACGAGGACTACGAGCAGGCCGTCAAGCTCTGGGAGGGCTCTGCCTCCGTCGACGTGCCGGACGAAGAGCCGGTCGACGTCTAGACGCCCGGCTCGACGCGGCCTCGGCTCGACCCGTTCTCCAGCACCTCGTCGTAGACCTGCGCGAACTCGTCCACCATCCGCTCGAAGCGGTAGCGGTCCTCGATCCGCCGGAGCCCTCGCTGGCCGATGTCGCGGGCGAGCTCGGGATCGTCGATCAACGCAGCGAGCCGGCGCGCCAGGTCCTCGTCGTCCCCGGGCTCGAAGAGCACACCCGCGCCATCCTCGACGACGTGGGGCAGCGCGCCGACACGACTCGCCACGAGCGGCACCCCGGCCGCGAGCACCTCGAGCGCGGCGAGCGGCAAGCCTTCCCACGAGGAGCAGATCACGGCCGTGTCGAACGCCGACGCGAGGCGTCGTGCGTCCGCCCGGTTGCCGGACCAGACAACGTCCTCCTCGATCCGTAGCTCTCGCGCGAGTCGTTGCAGCTCGTCGCGGCGTACGCCGTCGCCGACGAGGCAGAGCGTGGCAGAGCGCCCTTCGAGCCGAAGTCGAGCGAACGCGCCGCAGACGACCCGCTGGTCGATCCCGAGCGTTTGCGCGAGCGCCTGGAGCTCGTCACGACGCGGGCCGTCGCCGACGATGCACAGGGTTGCAGCACGTCCGTCGCCGAGGACGCGCGCGAACGCCCGCAGGAGCACCTCGTGCGCCTTCTCCTCGCGCAGGTTCGCGATGATCCCGATCACCCACGCTTCCGGGGCGAGGCCGAGCTCCGCGCGCGCGGCCTCGCGCGGGAGCGCCTCGGTGCGCGGCACGCCGTTCACGATCACGCGGAGCCTCTCGGCGGGCACGCCCTCGTCCTCGATCGAGCGCGCGACGAGCTCGGAGGGGCAGATGATGACGCGGGCCTGCGGGCCGATCCAGTAGCGGTACGCATACGTCCGCGTCCGCGTCCGCTCGCCACTCCAAGTGGGGTCGCGCGTCACGAGCGGGACGCCCGTGGCCGGCGCGAGCAGCGCACCCCAGATGCTGCTGCCGAACATGTGCGCGTGGATCAGGTCGGCGTCACGGAGCAGGCGCCGTGCCCGGAGCAGCATGCGGAAGGGGACTGCCTCTTGCCGCGCGGCCCGAGGATCGTGACAGGGATCCCGCTGGCGCGGAGCGGCGCCTCGAGCGGTCCTCCGGCGCGAGTCAGCACGAAGAACGGCGTGAAGCGGCGTGCGGTCGAGCTTGCATGCCACCTCTACCGCGACCCGCTCGGCGCCGCCCGGTGGCAGCGCGTCGAGCAGCATGCCGATCCGGGCGGGGACCGTCGCCACGGGCGAGCGGATCGTAGCCTCCGTCCGTCGGGCGGAGGCCACGATCCCCTCGTGTAACGGCAGGCGACTAGTCCGGCGAAGCCGCCGAGCTCGGTCTCAGTGCTCGAAGGCGCCGATGTCCGGCGCGCCGTGCCGACCGGACCCGTCAGCGTCCACTGACGGTGCGTAGGCCGGGTCGGCGCGGTCGATCAACGGGCTGCCGGCGAGCGGCCGATAGTCGTGGCCCGACCGGTTGGCGAACCGCGGGTCGACGCCGGTGATGTTGTCGACGCCGAGCGTGAACACCTGGCTTGAGTCGTAGTAGGGCTCGAAGTCGCCGCCGCCGTTCCCGTAGCCGAGATTGGTGCGGACGACGTTGCCCGAGCCTCCGCCGCTGCCCTGAACGCCCATGTTGTTGTTGAACGCGAACGCGTTGTTCACGACGACGACGTTCTTCGTCGAGGTACTGGCCGCCCTCGCCCCAGATCACGATGCCGCTGCCGGTGGGATCCGAGCGCGGTCGCGGTCGTGAACGTGTTGTTGGTCACGATGACGCCGTCCGCCTGCGGGCCGAGCTGGAGGTGGTACCCGGTCGGCTGGTCGTAGAAGACGTTGTTGGCGATCACGCCGCCGAGCGTCCCGTTGCGGGCGCTTCCGCCGTCGCCGCCGGTCGCGCCGTAGTAGAGGCCATGGTTGTACATCGAGCTGCCGTTGCTGCCGTTGTCGTGGATCCGGTTCGACCAGATCTGCACGTTGCGCGAGTAGGTTCGGCCACTCGAGCTGTCCCCGACGACGATGATCACCCTGGTTGCCGTTGCCGTAGCACTTCGTTGCCGACGATCTCGACGTCCGCAGAGTTCGGCGACCTTGATCCCGTCGCTCGTCCGGGCTGGAGACTGCGGAAGCCCTGGATGCGGAGGCCCGGTGACGCCTTCGATGTAGATCGCAGCGCCGCCGCCACCGGTGTAGCGGAGTGTCACCGTCTCACCGGGCGTGCGCGCGGAGTGTGATCGGATTGGACGCGGACGGCCGTCTTGCTCATCAGCACGGACTGCTCTCCGTACGTCCCCGCACGGACGTTGATGGTGGTTCCGGCGGACGCGGCGTTCCACGCCCGCGCGATCGAGCGCCACGGAGCTGCGCTCGTGCCGGGGTTGGAGTCGCTGCCGCTCGAGCCGTCGACGTAGTACTGAGCGCCCGACGAGGATCCGAGCCGGGCCGGGCAACGCCGAGCCGGTCGGCCCGCTCGGGGCGGGCCGGCGGCGAGGTCACGACGACCGTCTGCGCGGAGGTCGCGCCGGCGCTCCCGGCGGTGTTGGAGGCCTGCACGCGAACGCGGAGCGTCGCTCCGAGGTCGGCCGCGACGAGCTTGTAGCTCGTCGCGGCGCGCGCCGCTGATCGCGACGCAGGCGCGCGCCGGACGCGTTGCAGCGCTGCCAGGTGTACGCGAACGTCGTCGGCGTGTTCGTCCAGGTCCCCGTGCCCGCGATCGAGCGTCGACCCGACCGTCGTCGAGACCCGAGATGGTCGGCAGCGTCGACCGACGACGGCGCACGCTGACGACCGGCGGGATGGACTGGGTCGTCGGGCCTGGCCGGGGCCGTAGACGCCGACCTCCCAGGCCGAGATGCCGAACTCCGTCGCCCGGCTGACGCCGTACACGCGGACATAGCGGGCGGAGACGGAGGTGAAGGAGGTCGTCTCCACGCCGGGGCCGTCGAGCGACACCTGTGCGACGTCGTCGAACGTGCTGCCGTTGCCCGACACCTGCACGCGGTAGTCGTCGGGCGCGCGTACTCCCAGTCGATCGAGACGCGGTTGACGAGTCGTGCGGCGCCGAGATCGACCTGCCACCACTGGCGGTTGGCGTAGGCCGGAGCCCCAGCGCGTCGACTGTTGCCGTCCACGGCCTTCGACGGGGCGAACGCCGGGGTCTCCGTCGAGGACGCGCTCGTCGGCATTCCCGCCGCGAGGTTGCTCGTCGGACGGGACCGTGCCCGGCGCGCGAGCCGTCGGCGTGGTCGGCGTCGGGGCGGCGGCGGTGTGGCGTCGGCGTCGGGGTCGGGGTCGGGGTCGGCGTCGAGCCGCTGGAGCCGTACGACCTGCGATCTCCCACGCCGAGATGCCGTACGGCGTGCCGCGCTTGAGCCCGAGCACGCGCACGTATCGTGCGACGACCGGGGTGAACGATGTCTGCTTGACGCCGGCGGCAGTCGGCGGACTCGACGACGACGTTGCCGAAAGACGTGCCGTCGGTCGAGACCTGGACCGGTACGAGGCCGCGTAGGCGTCCTCCCAGTTGACCGCGACCGAGCTCACGGTCGTCGTGCGCGCCGAGGTCGACCTGCCACCACTGCCCGTCGGCGAACGCCGAGCTCCAGCGGGTCGACGGAGTTGCCGTCGACTGCGTAGCGGGCCGCGAGGGACGCCGAGCTCGTCGGACGACGACGTCGTTGGCCTTGCCGGCTGCGAGGTTGCGCGCCTGCGGGCGCCGGCACCGGAGGTCGAGGCCCGAGGGCCGCGCCGAGTCGTGCCGCCGGTCGGCCGGCCGGGCCGTCGACCGGGGCCGAGCCCGGACGTTGTGCCACCCGTGGGCGTGCCACCCGTGGGCGTTCCGCCCGAGGCGGTGCCGCCCGGGGCGTGCCACCCGCTGGGCGTGACCCGGTACCCGTGGACGTGCCCGATCCCCCGTCGGAGGGAGGCGGCGGCGGCGGCGCGGGGGCGACCGACGGCGGCTCCCGGGCACGTTCACGACGACCTCGGCGCTCACTGTCTGGTCCCGTGGTAGGCGACGGCCTTGAGAATGTGGCGGCCCGGGACCGAGCATCGCGGGCGTCAACCACCCCTCGTCGCCGTTGAAGAAATACGGCTCGTAGTTCTCCGTCCAGCGGAGCTCGTCGTCGACGAAGTACTCGACGCGGTCGGCCGCAAGCCCGCTCACAGTCGTCTTCCAGCGGACGGGCTCGGTCAGCGTCTGATCGGGCTGCGGGCTGTCGGTGGTGACGCGAAGTCTCGGTGCCTGCGGCGCTCACGGCGGTGAGGTGAGGACGATGAGAGCGATGCCGCCGAGCGCGCGGCGGTCGAGGCGAGAGATGGCGGTAGTTCGGCATCCTTCCCCGATCGGGGCCGGAGAGCCGGCCGATGTGTATCCCCGAAAAGGGGGTACGGTCGACACCGGCGGCCACGCGATGCTGAGCGTGCAGGGAAGGGAGGCAGTCGTGGCAGAGACCGAAGTGCCGACGACATGTCCGCCGTGCCGGAGACGCTCTCGCCAGAGCTCGTGCTCGTCTCGCCCGATCTCGCGGACGGCGCGCGGGCGGCGCTGACCGACCGCCCGTGGGAGGCGTTCCTGCCGCCGCACCGCGCCGCCTCGAGGTCGCCGCGCCCCGACCGTCGTGGCATGTCGCGACCGTCGTCCGTGGTGCCAGCGCCTGGCGCGGCCGTAGCCGCTCACGTCGCCTGGACGGCCCGCGTGACGTCGCGCCGGCGTCCGACACCCGGTCGGCTACGCCGTCCCCGGGCCGAAGAGCGGCCAGCGTGCGATCGCCCTCGCGCTCCTCGTCCTGGCCGTCGTCCTCGCGCTCAGCATCCGGCCGGTCGGCGACGCCCCCACCTTCGCCAAGGACGAGCCCGCGGCCCCGGCGATCGGATCGGAGCGGCGTCCCGTCGCGGCGGCGAGGCCGAAGTCGGCGACGCAGCCGGCGGCCACGCCCGGCCGAGACCGAGAAGTCCGACGCCCGCACCGGCCCTCGCCGCGCACCGACGACGCCAGCGAAAGCGGCGGGCCGTGCCGTCTAGCCGGCACCGCGCGGCCGTCGACGCCGGGCGGCGCGAAGCGCGTGACGCCCAAGCAGTCCGTGGCGACCGCGCCGCTCGTGCGGCTCCGGGCGGCTACGTGTTCGGCTCGGAGCTCCGGCTCTTCGTGGCCGTCGGGCGGGACGTCGATCGCCTGGTTCCAGGCGGTGACGCCGTGCGGCTCGAACGTCACGATCGAGCGGATCCCGATCTCGAAGGACGGCACGTTCGCTGCCCGGCGAACGTGTCGACCAGCGCGGGGGCAGAGCGGTCGTTAGGCTCTCCGGACGCGTCACGGCGCCGAGGCAGATCCGCGGCAACCTCGCCGCCAAGGGCCCCGGTTGCGATCGCGTGCGACGGTACGCCGCCGTCCTCAGCTGACCGGGCACGAGCCGTCGCGGCAGCGCCGGTGCCGTCGCGGCCAAGGGCCAGCCGCCGGCGGCCGCGAGCAAGGCCTCGATCTCGGCGGGAGGCGAGCGGTGCCAGCGGAGCGGCTCGAGCGACCGGCGCTTCGCCGCGCGGCAGCGCGGCTCGGACGACCGTGCGCTGGCGCGCGGCGACGGCGCGCCGGCGAGCCGCTCCTCGGTACGAGCGCCACCGCGCGGCCGCGCGCGAGCGCCTCGAGCGCACGGCCTCGTCGCACGCGGATACGTCGCAGCGACTCGCTCGTACAGTCGCACCTGCGCGCGCGCCATGCGCAGACGCGTCGCCGGAGTTCGAGACCGCCTGCCCCTCCCGGTAGACCGCGAGCCGCCCGTCGACCTTCACCGCCCGGTAGCCGTGCGCCGACGATGCGGAGCCACAGCTCGTAGTCCTCGGCGCATGGAAGCTCCTCCGCGTAGCCCCCGACCTCGTCGAGGACGCTGCGGCGGATGAGCGTGCAGCCGTAGACGAAGTTGCGGTCGAGCAGGACCGCGCAGGAACGCGCCCGGCATCGCGCGGGTGAGGGCTCGGGCGGACGCTGGTACGCCTTCGCCGAGGCGCGGCGGATGCGCCCCGTCGCGTCGTCGAGCGTCCAGGCGTCCGTGTACGCGAAGCCGGCGCCGTCGTCGGGCTCGCAGAGCCGGCGTCACCATGCGCTCGAGGAAGGTCGGCAGCAGCAGGTCGTCGGCGTCGAGCGGGCAGACGAACGTGCCGCGTGTGCGCGCGATCGCCCGGTTCCGCGCCGCCGACGGGCCGGCGCTGCTCCTGCCGGTGGACCGTGATCCGCTCGTCGCCGAGCTCGATCACGCGCTGCGACGGTGTCGTCGGTCGAGCCGTCGTCGACGACCGCCACCTCGAAGTCGTCCCTCGTCTGGAGCAAGCACCGACCGCAGCGTCGGCCTCGATCGTCCGTGCGGCGTTGTGGGCGGGAACGACGACGCTGAAGGTCGGAGCGGCGTCACCGTGCCCGCACGAGGACGGGGCCGACAGGCGGGTCGATGCGGTGTCGGCCGGAGGTCGGCGCCTCCGTCGCAGCCGCTTCCTCGTGCCGCGCGGCGATCGAGCCGCAGCGCGACGAGGAGCCCGGTGAGAAGCCAGAACTCCTTCTTCAGCAGGCCGTTCTGGAAGACATAGAGCGCCAGTAGCGAGACGACGGCGATCAGGATCCCTCGGCCCAGCGTCTCAGCCTCCCGCGTCGCCCGAGCCGCGCGAGCCGACGCACGCCCTGCATGCCGATGCCAATGAGCGCCGACCGAGCACGGTGAGGTGGAGGAGCGATCCCGATGATCCCGAGCTCGGAGAGCACCTGGACGTAGAGATTGTGCGCCGCGGGCTTCTTCAAGGCAGTCGTGATCTGGAAGAGGTTGATGTCGGTGACGTACTGCGTCTGCACCGTTCGGAAGTTGTCGAGCCCGACGCCCTGCAGCGGATGGTCGCGCGCCGCGCGGAGCGCGAGCTTCCACTCGTCCGTCCTGCCGCTCGAGCCCTCGGAGCTGATGTTGGTCAGGCGGTCGCGCTCGATCGGCGACGAGAGCGTGAAGTAGTAGCCGACGCCGACGGCGACGCACGATGAGTCCGAGCGCGACCGCGTAGCCGTCGCAGCGACCCGCCGAAGACCATCGCGACGACGAGCGCGACCGCAAGGCCGACGATGCCGCCGCGCGACTGCGTCAGGAAGAGCGCGACCACAGAGATGCCGAGGCCGACGAAGCACAAGACGCGCGGACGAACCGCCGGCGAGTCGTGACGGCCAGCGCGGCCCAGAGCGACGATCGCGGGCACGAGGACGGAGGCGAGGTCGTTGGGGTTCGCGATCCCGCCGATCAGGCGATCTCCCTTGGAGCTGAGCCCGGCGACGATCCCGTAGATCGTCGTCGCCAGCGCGCCGCCGGCGAACGCCCAGACGATCATCCGCAGCTGACGCGTCCCCTGCACGGCCGAGTACGTGACGAAGAGGAGCAGGACGACGAGCAGGAGGCGGACGACGTAGGACGTGGCCGCCTCGGGGTCGGGCGCCCAGAGGATCGAGGCCGCCGCCCAGGCGAGGAACGCCAGCACGGCAGTAGGAGAACAGCGGCTGGTCGACGAGGAGCAGCCGGATCTCGCTGCGCCGGTTGAACGCGAGCAGGAGCCACGGAGAGGATCACGACGGCGCCCGACGAGCTTCACGAACGTGACGCCGCCGCCGAACGTCGGGATCGTCTCGAAGAACGTCAGCACGGTGACGAGCACGATCCCGAACGTCAGGTTGAAGAGCGTCAGAGCGGTCAGCACCAGCGCGATCGAGCCGGCCAGCGCCGATCGTCGGTCCGGTGACGGAAGCGAACCCGACCAGAAGGCCTGCGAGGACCCGTCACCGCCGCGACCTTCGCGGTGGCGAGCGGGCGACTCGAGGCCGGGTGATCACTTGTCGGTGAGGCGGAGGGTCGCCTTCTGGCGGCCGCGGCCGGCGACCGCGGCGTCGGCGACGACCTGGAGCTCGGTCGGCTCCTCGCCGTACCTCCCGTAGCCGTACGCGTCGTCGCGGCTGGCCGACGCTCTCGTCGTGAGGACGAATCCGCTGGGGCTGAGTCCGCGCCGTGAGAGAAGCTCGCGCGCTCGGAACAGCGGCTCTCGCTTCGTGCGCCCGAGCCGAACTGTGAGCAACACGGTGTCGACGGCTTCCGCCATGTCGAGCACCTCCGGGACCTCGGCGACCGGAGGCGAGTCGACGACGACGACGTCGCAGAGGTCGGCGAGCTTGTCGAGCATCTGACGCATACGCTCGCGATCGACGCGGGCACCGAGGCCGTGGGTCTGATTGGCGAGCAGGAGCCGGAGGCGCGGGTGTGCCGGAGCGGCGACCAGTTGCGTCTCGGGCACGCTCTTGTCGAACAGCAGGCCGACGACTCCGCCGCGACGGGGCGGCACGTTGAACACCGTGGCGATCATCGGGCGATGCAGGTCGCAGTCGACGAGGATCACGTCCATGTTCGACGACGCGAGCGTGATGGCGAGATTTGCGGCGGTCGTCGTCTTCCCGTCGCCCGGGGACGAGCTCGTGACGAGGATCGACCGTGGGAAGCCGCCGTCGGGCCCGAGCGTCGCGAGCACCGCCCGCAAGAGGCTGTAGGCCTTCCAGGCGCCGCTCGGCATCGAACCCTTGCCCGTGAGGTAGTCCCGGGCGACGTCGGTTCGCAGGCGTGGGATGCGCGCGAGGATCGGCAGCCGGTGCTCGAGCAGCAGCTCGTCCTCCGAGCCGATGCGCGGGTCGACGAGCTCGAGGAACATCGCGATCCCGATCCCGAGCAAGAGGGCGACGACGAAGGCGACGATGATCGACAGCAGAGGTCGCGGCCACGACGGCGAAGACGGAACGTTGGCGTCCGTCAGCTTGACGATCGTCGGGTCGGCCGTGCCGACGAGGCCTTTGTAGTTGGCGAGTCGCTCCTGCAGCGCGGCGAACTCGAAGTTGCCGGCGCGATCGGCGAGGAGGGATCGCCGCGACCTGCCGTTCGACCCGGGTGATGCGCTGGCGCAGCTCTGACTGGAACCGGAGCGTCCTGGCTCGTACCGCGCCGGCCGCGAAACCGTTGGCGACACGTGCGGCCTGCTCGGGGTCGGGCGCCGTGGCCGTGATCGTGACGATGTTCGCCTGCCCCAGTGGCTCCACGACGACGGACACGCCCTCCGCAGGCTTGCCGAGCCGCTCGAAGACGGGGCCGCGGATCTGCCGGGAGTTGATCAGGCGGGCGGCCGTCACGACCGCCGCGGCCTCGTTGAACGACTCGCGGAAGAGGCTGAAGCCCTGGTAGTCCTCGTCCCCGGGCGGCAGCGGCTGGACCAGGAGGTCCGAGCTGGCCTCGTACTGCTTCGTCGCCGTGAGCGAGAAGATCGTTGCGGCCGCCACTGCGACAGCGACGAGGATCGCGATCAGCTTGACGTGCCGCCGGACCGCCTGGAAGTAGCGCAGCGGCCCTTGTCGTTCGGTTGCGAGGGGGAAAGGCTCGGTCATGTATGGAGAGGGCGTCCGAGAGCTTCCCGCACGGCTCACCAGCATAGCGGTCGTGATCTCGAATCTCGTCAGATTCCGAAGGATTCTTGAGCCGCCATACTCGGTTCCGTGACGAGGCCAGCCTTCCTCTCGGACTGAGACGCCGATGGTGCTCGGACGAATCACCGTCAAGCGCGTCGCCAAGTGGAGCGCCGGCCGCGCGGCCGTCATCCGTGCCGTCGCTCCGACGGGCACCAACTCTTCCCGTGCTTGCGTCTTCGTCTACCACCGCACTGCCCCGGTCGGGCTCGTCGACCCCTCCCGGGACGACTGGAACGTGCCGCCGGCGACGCTCGAGCGTCAGATCACCGCGCTCGCGCGAGGCTGCGAGATCGTCCCGCTCGCTGGACTACGTGCGCGACTCTCGGAGCAGCGCACCCCGGAGAAGCCACTTGTCGCGCTCACCTTCGACGACGGGTTCTCGAACGTCGTCAGGCATGCGTTGCCCGTGCTGCGGCGATACGGCGTCTCGGCGACCCTCTTCCCGGTCACGGCACATGTCGGCTCCGACGAGCCGATGGGCTTCGATAGGTGGGCCGTGGCGAACCAGGCACGCGTCGAGCGAGATGCGTGGCGGGCGGTGACATGGTCGGAGCTGGAGACCTGGGTGGCAGCGGGCATGGAGCTCGGAGCGCACTCCCACCGACACCTCAACGGTCGGGATTGCGGCACCGACGAGCTCTACGCGGAGGCGCGTCGCTCGCGGGAGGAACTCACGAGCCGCTTCGGGTCGGAGGCGGGTCGCTCGTACGCCTATCCGTATGGCAGCACGCGGCTGGGCCACGTGCCCTTCGCATACCGCGAGGCGGCTCGCGCCGCCGGTTTCGAGCAGGCGGTCACGACAGACCTCGGTCTCGTCGACGCAGGGGCCGATCCGTACGCACTCCCCCGGCTGGAGGCGCATCCACTGGACTCGCCCGCGGTGCTCCGCGCCAAGGCGTCTGGAGCTCTCGCGCCGTACGCGATCCTCGACCGCCTGCGGCGAGCGGATCGCGCTTGACGACGTCCTAGCCGGCCGTCGCGCACGAGGATCCGTTCCAGCCGCTCCATGGTCACGGCGTGGTTCCCGTCTCTCTCGACGCGGGCACGGTTCGGCGCGACGGCCGCAGCCCGCAGCCGGTGGTCGTCCAACGCGCGCTCGAGCGCGGCGGCGAGCGAGCGGGCATCGCGGGGCTCGAAGAACAGGCCGGTCGACCCGTCTTCGAGCCACTCCCGGTTGGCGCGGATCGAGGCGACGACCGGGAACGCACCCGAGGCCATCGCCTCGAGGAGCGAAGAGCTCGTGCCGTCGCTCGTGGCAGCGGAGACGTACACGGCCGCTTCCCGGAGCAGCTCGCCCACCCGTGGGAGCGGCAGCTGCCCCGTGAGCTCCACACGCGACTCGAGCCCCAGCGCGCGCACCTGTCGAGACCGCTCCTCGAGCAGCGGCCCTCCGCCGACCAGCGTCGCTCGGAGCTCGCGCCCGGCGCTCACGAGCTGCCCGAGCGCCTCGACGAGCGTCTCGTTCGAGTAGACAGGATCCTGTCGACGCGTGCAGACGATGCGCGGAGGGTCATGGGAGCCGTCGACGAGCCGGGCCGGGAACCGGTCGAGGTCGATCCCGACGGGGAAGCACTCGACGAGCGCTCGCGGCACACCCTCGTCGGCGAGCGCGTCGACGAGCTCGGTGGACACGGCGTGGACGGCGCGCGCGCGCCGGCAGACGAACCGCATCAGCGGGCCGTGGAGGCGCCCGCCCGGGAGGTAGCCGGCTTGCCGGAGCACGTCGCCGCCGCGCGCCGAGACGACGAGCGGCGTCCGGCGGGACGTCGCGAGCGCCGCGACGAGCCCGTTCGAGGAGAGATACGTGGCGAGCACGACGTCCGGCGCGAAACGCCGCAGGCCCGCGCGCACCCCGGGCACGCCCGCGAGGTAGCCGGCCGCGCGCGGCAGGAACGACGGTGTGCGCTGGACGACCACGTCGACTCCCGCGAGCGGGTCGTCGCTGAACGAGAAGACGCGCACCGCGTGGCCGCGCGAGAGGAGGAAGCGGGCGTAGTGCTCGGTCCAGGGGGCGTTCGTGTGCGCGACCAGGGCGATCCGCATCGCTCAGCCCGACGCCGTCGCGGCCGGCACGGCACTCGTGCCGGCGCGGGGACGGTCGACGAAGAGCTGGAGCCACGTCTCGAGCAGGAAGACGTGGTAGAGCTCGATCGTCAGCTCGCGGTTGCGCTCGTAGAACTCCCGCTTCAGCCACTCGACGTAGTCCACCTGGAAGACGCCGTGGTCGCGTACGCGACTCGGTGTGAGCAGGTCGTAGACGGGCTCCCGCAGCGCGCCCCGCAGCCACAGATCGAGAGGCATCCCGAACCCCTGCTTCGGCCGGTAGATGCAATCCTTCGGGATGTATCGCTCGGCAAGGCGCTTGAGGATCACCTTCAGCCTCGTGCTCCCGAGCTTCGCCGAGGACGGGATCGTGGCGGCGAGCTCGACCAGCCGG
Source organism: uncultured Actinomycetes bacterium (assembly GCA_963791895.1). Classification (GTDB taxonomy): domain Bacteria; phylum Actinomycetota; class Thermoleophilia; order Gaiellales; family Gaiellaceae; genus Gaiella. Next base: position 183,360 of record CAWBTY010000015.1, on the reverse strand, counting down.
TAGTCGAGGAACGGGACCCGCGCCTCCAGTGAGACCGCCATGCTCATCTTGTCCTGGATCAGGAGCAGCTGGTCGGCGAGGTACATCTTGGTGTCCATGTAGAGAACGCGATCGACGGGGTCCGGGATCGCCGACGCTCGCTCCCAGTGCCGGTCGAAGTCCTCGAGCCCCGAGCCCTGGCTCAGGAGCGCATCTCCCAGGATCCGGCCGGTGTAGGGCGGCTCGTACGAGACGCTGCTCAGCCAGGCCCGCCTCGGATCGGCGTCCGCCATGCGCACGAAGCGCTTGGCCTTGCGGAACGCGTTCAGCGTCCGGTTGGAGCGGTTCTCGGGCAGACGCGAGACGAGCGGCCCGATCATCCTGCTCCGGAGAAAGCCCGGAACCGACAGGTACCGATCGAGGTTTCTCACGGCGAGGTGCCGCCGGTAGCCGGCGAACAGCTCGTCGCCGCCGAGCCCCGAGAGTGAGACGGTGACGTGCCGACGCGTGTACTCGCTGAGGGCGAGCGTCAAGAAAGCGGCGGGGTCGCCGCACGGCTCGTCCATGAACCACACCACCCGCTCGAAGTCGCCCAGCAGATCGGCCGGCTCGAGCCGAAGGACATGGTGGTTCATCGAGTACTGCTCTGCGACCCGCTGCGCGTGGCTCAGCTCGTCGATGAACGTCGCCTCGCCGGCGTAGCCGATCGAGAACGCCTCGACGGGCCGCGAGCTCTGTCGAGCCATCATCCCCGAGACGATCCCGGAGTCGACGCCTCCCGACAGGGAGACGCCGAGTGGGACGTCGCTGATCATCCGCAGGCGCACCGAGTCCTCGAGCAGTGCCTCGACCTCCTCGACGATCTCCTCGGCGGGTCGCGGACGCGGTCGGTAGTGCACGTCCCAGTACTCGTGCTCGTTGAGCCCGTCACGGTCGAACACGGCCATGTGCCCCGGCTCCAGCCGTCGCGATCCCCTGGAAGCACGTCCTCGGTGCGGGGATCGACGAGAAGGTGAGGTAGGCGGCGATCGCATCGGAGTCGAGCGTGGTCTCGACCCACGGCAGCTCCATGAGCGCCTTCGTCTCGGACGCGAACGCCAGCCGCTCGCCCCGCCGGGCGACATAGAGCGGCTTCACACCGAGCCGGTCGCGGGCTAGCACGAGCCGCTGCCGCGGGATGTCCCAGATCCCGATCGCGAACATGCCGTTCAGGTGATGGACGAAGTCGAGGCCGTGATCCTCGTAGAGGTGCAGGATCGTCTCGCCGTCGCCCGTGGTCGCGAGCCGGTGCCCGCGCTCCTGGAGCGACGCTCGCAACGTTCGATAGTTGTAGACCTCGCCGTTGAAGACCAGCCACAGGCTCTCGTCCTCGTTCGCCATCGGCTGGTGGCTGCCGGCGAGGTCGATGATGCTCAGGCGGCGGAAGCCCAGGCCCGCCGGGCCGTGCACCTCGAGGCCCGCGTCGTCGGGGCCGCGATGCCGGAGCACGTCCGACATGCGCGCGAGGGCGTCCCGGTCGACCGGGCGCCCGAAGTCCACGATTCCGCAGATCCCGCACACGCGTCTTTTGTACACGTCGCCACGGCTTGGCGCCCCTCGGGCGGCCGTCAGCGCGTGTCGCGGAGCGCCAGGTCGAGCGCCAGCAGCATCGTCGCGCGCTGGTAGAGCGAGAGGCGCGTCAGGTCCTGTCGTTGCTCGCCGTCGCAGAAGGATTCGACCCACGGCGCGTACACCTCGCGGGAGAGGTGCTCGGCGACCGGCGAGGCGGGGTCGAGGAGCGTGCTGCGGAGCTCGTCCTTGAACTCGGCGGTCACCCAGCTGTCCACGGGAAGCGCGAACCCCTGCTTCGGCCGGTCGATCACCTCGGTCGGGAGGTGCTTGCGTGCGATTGCGCGGAGCACGCGCTTGCCCTCACGACCTTCGACCCGGAGGTCGTGTGGCAGGGAGAGCCCGAGGTCCATCAGGTCCTCGTCCAGGAGAGGCACCCGTACCTCGAGGCTGTGGCGCATGCTGGCGGTGTCGACCTTGAAGAGGAAGTCGTTCGGCAGCACGAGGCGGACATTGGCCTCGACCGCGAGCGAGCTGAGGCGCTCCAGCCGCGGCGCGCCCGGCGCGTGCGCATGCGCCCACTGGGGCTCGAAGAGCCTTCGGGCCGGCTCGACCCGCCGGGCGTCGACGAGCAGGCGCTCGTGCTCCCGCGGGCGGATCCAGGAGAAGAGCGCCTGGACGACGCCGACGTCGTCCTTGCCGGCGAAGTCGCGGATGCGGCGGCTGGCCGACGCCGCGAACGCGCTGAAGCGCGCGCTTCGGTCGAGCACGGGCCCGGCGGCGCGCCAGACGAGCATCGGCAGTCGCTGCAGCCGGTCGACCGCATTCAGCTGCCAGTACGTGTCGTAGCCGCCGAAGCCCTCGTCGCCGCCGTCGCCCGAGAGAGCCACGGTGACGTGCTCGCCGCATCGCCTTGCTGACGGCGTCCACCGCGAAGATCGACGTGTCGGCGAACGGCTGGCCCGCCTGCCGCAGGATCGTCGTGATGTGCTCCCAGCCGCCCTGCTGGCGCTCGATCTCGAGCGTCTGATGGTTCGAGCCGATCCGGGCAGCGACCGCCTCCGCCGCCCAGCTCTCGTCGAAGTCGGGGTCGGGCATCCGGACGCTGTAGGTGTTCAGGTCGTCGAGCTGCCGCAGCGCGAAGGCGCTGACGAGCGACGAGTCGATCCCGCCCGAGAGCAGCGAGCCGAGCGGCACGTCGCTCTCGAGCTGACTCGTGACGCCATCCTCCAGCAGCTGCTCGACCCGCGCCACGGTCTCCGGGAACTCGAGCTCGGTCCTGGGCGCGAGCGTGAACGAGTGAAACCGCCTCGTCTCCAGCCGAACGCGACCGTCGCGCTCGAGGCTGCAGTCGAGGAGCTCGCCCGGCTCCAGGGCCCTGACTCCCTCGAAGAACGTCTGCGGGGCGGGGACGTAGAGGACGGCGGCGAAGTCCGCGATCGCCTGGGGATCAGGGCTGAAGTCGATGCCGGGGATCGACCGGAGCGCGTTGAGCTCGCTCGCGTACGCGAGGAGCTCGGGCGTCGCGGCATAGAAGAGCGGCTTGATCCCGAAGCGGTCGCGCGCGAGGAGCAGGCGGTTGCGCGACCGGTCGAAGACGGCCGCGGTGAACATCCCCCGCAGGTGGGTGAACATCTCGTGGCCGTACTCCTCGTAGAGATGGGGCAGGACCTCCGTGTCCGACCGGCCGCGGAAGCGGTGGCCCTTCCCCTCGAGCATGGCCTGCAGGGCCTTGTGGTTGTAGATCTCGCCGTTGAAGATGACCCAGACCGAGCCGTCCTCGTTGGCCATCGGCTGATCGCCGAGCGGCGAGAGATCGATGATCGCGCAGCCTCGTGTGGAGCAGCGCCGCATCCGGCCAGTGCTTGGCTCCCGTCCCGTCCGGACCGCGATGGGCGAGCGCGGCGAGCACCGCGTCCGCGCTCCGCTGTTGGTCGTCGACACGACCAAGCCACCCCCCGAAACCGCACATCGTTCGAGCCTACCGACGGAGCCGCTGCAACAGGCCTCGGCGGCGCGGTCCCGCGGGACGAGCAGGCGGCTCGCTGCCCGCCAGCAGGGCGGACGGCACGTCCTCGGTCAGCCAGCGGCCGAGGCTCCCTCCGACGGTCTCGGCAGCGGCCGAGAGCCCGACCTCCCGGACGCCGGGGCCGTGCGCGTCGCTCGCGATCAGGTGCGCCAGCTCGAGCTCGAGGAGCCGACGCGCGCACCCCGCCGCAGCGGCTCCGAGCCGACCGTCGACCGAGGCTGCCGTGAGCTGGATCGCGGCGCCCGCGCGGACCAGGGCGTCCACGTCTCCCGGGCGCTCCTGGACGGCGAGGTTGCGCTCGGGGTGCGCGATCACCGGCACCACGCCGTCGCCCCGCAGGCGACGACATTCGCCGGCGAGCTCGGCGGGCCAGCCGACGTACGGGAACTCGAGCAGCAGCACGCGTGGGTTCCCGCCGAGGCCGAAGCGCGCGAGCTCGTCTCCGTCCAGCCTCGACAGTCGGCCGAGTGCGATCTCGCCGCCCGGGAGGAGCTCGAGATCGACGTCGCTCTCGCCGAGCGCGGCTTGCACCTCCGCGAGGCGGGCCTCCATCTCCTCGGCGGTCGTGGGGTAGTCGTCCCTGACGTGGGGGGTCGCGGCGACGACACGAATGCCGTCGGCGACCATCGCCCGGGCCATTGCGAGCGCGGCGTCGAGGTCTTGCGCGCCGTCGTCGAGATGCGGCAACACGTGGCTGTGGAGGTCGATCACGCCGGAGACGGTACTTCCAGGTCGCCGCCTCCGTGGTCCGCGAACGGACGCGTCCCGTCGGCCCGTGCACCACGCGTGGGCTAGGCTGCGCCGGCCGTGAGCGGGGACGGTCGAGAGCGCGAGCGTCATGCGCCGGGCGAGCACGCATCGGACGCACGGCAGCCGCCCCGGGCAGGCTCGCCGCTCTCCGTGGTCGCGCTCCTCGTTGGCGACCCGGGCGCCGCAGAGCTCTGGACGCTGAGGCGGCTCGCCGACTGCGGCGGGACGCTGCACGTCGTCTCGGGTCGAAGCGCCCGGAACGTCCCGATGGCCCGCCGCCTCCGCCGGCTCGTCCGCGACCACGGCGTGGTCGGCGTCGTCTCGCGGCTCGTTGCCGCTCGCACGGTCGGGCGGCGAGAGGAGCACCGCGAGGCGGACGAGCTCGACCGACTGCTCGACATCGACGAGCTCCGTCGCTGGTGGGCGCGGTCCGGGCTCGAGCCGCTCCCGGTCGCTTCGCTCAACGACCCGGAGGCGAGGGCGGTCATCGCGTCGCTCCGGCCCGATCTGATCGTCCGGGTCTCGGGCGGGATCCTCCATCGGGGGACGTTCTCGCTGGCGCGGATCGGGACGCTGAACATCCATCACGGCCTCGCCGCGGCGCGATCCGCGGTATGTGGAGCATTCCCTGGGGGATCGTCGAGAGCCGGCGCGACTGGATCGGGGCGACGGTGCACGTGATCGACGAGGGCATCGACACGGGGACGGTGCTCTGGACGGGCGTCGCCCCAGGTGTCGGCGGGTGACACCGGGACGACGCTCCACTTCCGGGCGCACGTGGAGGCAGTCGAGCATCTCGCCCGCGTCGTCCACGCCGGAGGAAAGCCAATGGATGGACCCTCGCTGGGCGTGACGGCGATTGCCGCTCCCGCCGGTGTATCGCTCCGCGCCGGGCGTCGTGGCCTGGCTCCGCTACCTTCGCGCGGGTCGCGGCGCGCGGGCGCGCGTCGTCTACGAGGCGTCCATCCGATGATCACTCCCACGGGCGCCCTTCTCGCGGCCGCGACGTCGAGACACCATCGCGGCGGCGTGATCGTCAACGAGCACACGCTCGACGTCGCAGAGACCCGGAAGCACGTCGACGTGCTCGGCCGGTGGTTCGACTTCGTGCAGGAGCGCGAGGTGCCAGAGCGGCTCGAGCGGCCTGGCCGGCGGCCGTTCTGCCTGTTGACGTTCGACGACGGCAAGCGCCAGAACGCCACGGAGACCGCGCCCGCACTCGAGCGCCTCGGCGTGCCCGCCGTCTTCTACGTCGTCGCCCGTTTCCTGGACGGAGGCGAGCCGCTCTGGTTCGACGACTACGAGGCGCTCGTCGAGGCCCTCGGCGCTCCTCCGCGCGGACTCGAGCGGAGCACGGTGAAGCAGTTGCCTTTCGCCATCCTGATGGAGCGGCTGGAGCGCGCGCTGGCCGTTCACGGCGTGCGCGCCGACCGCACCAGCGACGAGGTGCGGGCGATGTCGTGGGACGACGCGCGCCGCCTCCACGAGCGTGGCTTCGCGATCGGCGCGCACAGCCTCCATCACGCGATCCTGCCGCGCGAGACGACCGCCGACGCCCTGGCCGACGTGCGCGAGAGCATCGCCGCCGTCACCGAGCAGCTGGGGGTGCCATGCCGCACCTTCGCGTTCCCCAACGGCAATTACACGGCGCAGTTGGCCCGCTGCGCCGTCGAGTGCGAGGTCGAGACCGTGATGACGACGGAGCCAATGTGGGTCGATCGGTCGTTCCCCCTTTGGCGGCTGCCCCGGATCCAGCTCTTCCCCGGTCAGAGTCGAGCGAAGATCGAGGCGAAGCTCGCGCTTGCTGCCGCGGGCGCGCTTGCCAACCCGGACGGCACCGGACGGGTCTACCGCCGCGTCGTTCGTGCCGCCCGCCGGGCGGCACGGTAGCGACCCGCTAGCCGGACGTTCGCCCGCGGGATGCGGCGGCCTTGGGCCGAATGTGCTCGAGCGCGCCGATGTCGGGCGCCCCGTCGCGGTGGAAGCCCGTCGCATCGTACGGCGGTGCGTACGCGCGGTCGGCGCGGCCGATCAGCGGGCTCCCCGCGCGGGGGCGGAAGTCCTTGCCCACGGGGTCGACGAAGCGGGGGTCGGGGCCGTGCACGTTGTCGCCGACCGCGAACATCGCGTGCCCCCCGAGCCCGGGGACGAAGCTGCCGAGTGGGTTGGAGTACCCGAAATTCGCGCGGACGACGTTGCTCGTCGTCGTCACGCCCGCGCCTTGGATTCCCGCCTGCGCGTTGAACGCGAACACGTTGTTGACGGCGAGAACGTGGTTCGTCGAGTAGCGGTCGCCCTCACCCCAGACGACGACCGCGCTGCCACTCCGGGGGTCGCCGCTCGTCGCCATCGTGAACGTGTTGTTCGTGATGATCAGCCCCTCCGCCTGCGGCCCCACCTGCAGGTGGAACCCCGTTGGCTGGTCGTAGAACAGGTTGTTGGCGATCACCCCGCCCACCGTCCCGTGGCGGAGACCCCGTCCTTCTTGCCCCGTGGCGCCGTAGTAGACCCCGTGGTTGTACTGGGCGTCGCCGAGCGCGCCGTTCGCGAAGATCCTGTTCGACCAGAGCTGGATGTTGCGCGAGTAGGTCTGCCCACCCGTGCCATCTCCGACCACGAGGATGCCCTGATTCCCGTTGCCGGAGACGGTGTTCCGGACGAGCTCGATGTCAGATGAGTTCGTCACCTTGATCCCGTCGCTGCGCGGGTTGCTGATCCTGAATCCCTGCACCCGCAGACCGGTGACGTCCTCGATGTAGACGGCGGCGCCGTCGCCGGTCGCATCGGTGAGCGTCACGGGGTCGCCCGGGTAGGCGCGAAGCGTGATCGGGTTCGCGGCGCTGGCCGCGCGGCCTTTCAGCACCGTCGCGACGGCATAGGAGCCCTCACGGACATTGATCACCGAGCCCTTGAGCGGAACCGTGCGCCACGCCCGTCCGATCGTCTTCCACGGCCGCTGGCGCGTGCCCCGGTTGGCGTCACTCCCCGACTCGCCGTCCACGAAGTAGTGCGTCCCGCGGGACTGGCCAAGGCGCGGGGGCAGCTTGGACGTTCCGAGCTCCTCGAGCGCCCCCCCAGCGCCCGTGCTCAGAACCAACGCCCCCACGAGGATCCCCACCACGTATCGAGCCCGCACTGGACACCCGAGCGTACCAGGGTGTGAGCGTTCGAGCTACAGGCGCTGGGGCCGGGCGTAGCCGCGGCCGCCGACCCGGGCGGCGCGGACGGGCGACGCCCAGACGATGTAGCGCTGGCTGGCGAAGAACCGCGGGTGGCATGCCTGAAGGGCGATCTCCTCCCGCAGGCCCGACCTCAGCACCGAGAGATCCTGGTCGTCGACGATGCGGTGACGGCGGACGGCGTAGACGAACGTGCCGTAGGGCATCTCGACGGTGACGCGGTCGCCGACGCGCAGCGAGTCGATGCGCGCGAGCGGGGCCGAGTAGGTCGTTCGGTGGCCGGCGATGTAGACGAGCTTCCCCTCGCCCGGCATGAACGTGCGCGGGTCTCGGCCGGGGCCTTTCTTGAGCGAGTCGGAGTCCGTTCCCTCGACGACCACCATGTTCATGCCGAGCCGAGGCACCCGGATCCGCCCGATCGCCTCGCCCCGGGCCGCCGTGCCCCGGAACTCCCGCGCCTCGCTTCGCACGCGCGCGACGCCCTTGGCCGGCGACTCGGCCGCGATTGGCGGCGGGGCCGGCCGGTCCCGCATGAGAGTGGCGAGCTCGGAGTCGAGTTGGCGTTGCTCGAGCGTCGTGTAGATCGCCGTGAACGGATCGCCCCATTTCCAGACGGAAAACGCCCAGCCGAGCATGCCCAGCCCGGCGACGATCAGCAGCGTGCCGAGCCAGCGGCTGACGCGTGCACGCCGGCGCGGGCGGGCGCGGGCGCCCAGTGTCGGAGCCTCGTCCATCCACCCAAGGTACTCGACGAATCGTGGGCGACCAGGCCCGCACGCGCGCCGTAACGCGCGCTTCAGGAGCGGGAGGCGGCTGTCGGTGTCGGGCGCTCGGCCGCCGGGCCTCAGAGAGGCTTGCAGCGGGCGCTCTCGCCGTAGAGCGCCCGCTGGAGGTCGGTGAGCTGGCGGTCGAGCACCGCGTCGTACGCGGCGGGTGCGGCGCCCTCCCAGGTCACGTCCGGCAAGACGCCGGGCCCGACGACCGTCGCCCGGTAGCGCTCACCCTTTCCCTCCGGGCGCTTCCCGGTGGCGGGATAGCCGGGGTACGGGTCGTGGGGGTAGAACCCGTAGCAGAACGCGCCGGTCGCCTTGTGCGAGAGGAAGCTGTTCTCCCGCCGCCAGCCCGGCCCGTACGCCGAGTTGAGCGTGTCGAGGTACACATTCCGGCCGAACGCGTCGAGCGGCGCGCCCTTCGTCGTGGAGCGCATCCCGTAGACGGGCTGTCCGAGGTACGTGAGGCGGCCGAAGACGTGGTGGAACTGCTTGCTGTAGGCCCAGTTCGTCCAGAGCTCTAGCCTGGGCAGCTCGCCGTGCCAGCGGCTGAGGCGGAGCTCCCAGGCGCTCTGCAGGGGCTTCCACGGGTCGAGACCGAGATTGGGGAGCCCGCGTTGCCAGGCCTGGAGCGCCCAGTGGCTGCCGTCGGGCATCGTGCACCCGGTCACGAGCCAGGTGAGTGCAGGCCCCGCGTAGCGCCCACAGGCGTTGACGAAGCGGCGGGCGAGCACGCGTCCCTGCGAGCGCCAACCGCCGGAGTAGTCGAGCGTGAACTGCACCTGCGGTCGTCCCTCCGTCGGGTGGCGCGCGTTCATCGCGCCCCAGGCGAGGACGCTCCACGTCCTGCCCTTCGCGCGATAGCCGACGAGAGCCTGGCCGCGCGCGTTCACGCGGAGCGTGATGTCCTTCGCGTCACGGGCGATCAGCTCGGACGCGTGCGCGCCTGCGGGCAGCGTGAGCGCCACGAGCAGGCCGAGTATGAGCGCACCGCGCCTCATCGGGCGTCGAATCGGCAGCACCGCGCGAGGCATAGAGCCCTGAGCAGAGGGATTCGCGCCGTCGGCGCGCGGGATCAGACGTCGGGCTCGAGGAGCAGCGCGCTCACGATCGGCCGCGACTCCGGCGCCGGCTGGTCCTGCGTCGAGTACGGGCGGTTGAGGAGATGCCTGCGGTGCACGAGCGTGGTCGAGCCACCGCCGTCGAGGTTGATCGCGCTTTCGACTCCCAGCTCGAGCATCACCTCCGCGAGCTCGCTCATCGAGAGGCCGTCGTCGACGCGCGAGCGGCGGCCGTCGCAGGCCACGGCGAAGAATGCGTCCCCCGAGATCCCGAGCGCTGCCCGCGGATGTCTGCCGTCGGTGATGTCGGAGTCGAACTGGCCGGCGCCGGACGAGAATCCCTCACGGTCGTCGTCCCGGTCGAACACGATCGCTCCGTCACGGACGAGGAGCGGCCCGGCGTGCAGGAGATCTCCCGCCGGGGCCGGCGGCACCTCGTCGCGCGGCGCGATCCTCAGGCCGTCCCCGTCGACGACCACGCAGGCGCGACGCCCCGCGTACGGCCCCACGATCGGCTCGTGTGTCACGGAGTGACCGTCGAGCCACAGATCGCCGAGCGGCCGGTACGGATCACGGAGGAAAAAGCCACCGATCACCGCCTCGTCGACCCCGTGCGCCGCGCACCAGACGTCCAGGCGCTCGGGTCGCGGGAAGTGCGCGACCCTGACACGGGTCGTCGCGCGCGGGTGACGCGTCGCGTAGAGCGTGGTCACGCGGCCGTCGGCGAGCTCCCGCCGCCAGAGGAGGTACTCGATGCCGTCCGTCGGCACGTGCGCGATCGTACGCGGACGCCGCTCCTGCCCGATCTTCGAACGCAGCCGACCGCGGCCGGAGGCCGGCTCTGCCGGCCGGGAGGCCAACCCACGTGTGCTCGTGCACGACGTAGAGGAGGGGGCGCGTGGGGGAACCAGGGGTTCCCCCACGGTCTTCGGCGGGGGTGGGATTCGAACCCACGGAGCCTTGCGGCTCAACGGCTTTCAAGGCAAACCCTCGGTGCGGCCCGACCGCCCGTTTGATGCGGGATCGCGCCCCTACGAGGGGGGTGTGCGCCACGCTGTGCGCCAGACGCTCAGCGCTCACTCACAACGTCGCCATCCGGGCTTAGGGCGCTGGCGTCGGTTTGCCCCGAAACCAGAAGCCCTTTCGCTCGGGCAAAGCCCGCGCTTGAGTGCACCGACTCACGACCGATGAGCCGCTCGCCTAGCCCGTGATGACCCACCAGGCCAGGCCGCTGACGACCATGCCGTAGGTAACAACCCTTGCGCTGAACACATTCCGCAGAGCCTCCTGCGGCCCGGCCGGCTGCGTCGACCGGGCCCGATGCCACATTCCAACGAACGTCGAGGCCCAGTAACCGAAAGCACCCCGCAACGACGAGGAAGATGGCCCCGTACTGGGCATGGCGGAAGAACTCGAGCATCAGTCGGGTTCAAGCCGACGCTCGATCGCGTCAAGCCGTTGCTCTATCTGTTGAAGCGCATCGAGGCGGAGCTCGATCCGCCGTAGGGCACCCAGCTCCGGATCGCCTTGCACCTCGGCAAGGCGCTTCTGCGATGCCGTGATCACTGCGGATGTGATCAACGCGGTCGTCAGGGAGACGGTCGCGATGCCGAAGAACATCACGAGCACCGCCACGACCCTGCTGAACGATGTCTGAGGGATCACGTCGCCATAGCCGACCGTAGTCACGGTCTGAGCAGCCCACCAAACGGACTCGCCGAACGAGTTGAACTCGTCGCGTGCAAGCAGTCGCACCGCCAGCGCTGCGGCCAAGGTGATCATCCCGGTGGCGAAAGCGAGGTACGGGATGATCCGTCCCGACAACACCGCTCGGTTAATACGCTCCAGACGGCGGTCGGACAGGAAAGCCATCAGCCCGTAGCTTCGTCACTGCGGCGCGGCTCCCTCCACGTCAGTCCGTCGCGTGGGCATCACGGGTTCCGAGCAAACCCTCGATGCGGCCCAACCGCCCGTTCCATGCGGGATCGCGCTCGCTCGGGGCGGGTGTGCGCCACGCTGTGCGCCAGTCGCCTTCGTCCGGGTCGGACGCGCTCCCGAGCAGCCGTGCCGACACTTGTACGGAGCGCGGCGCAGCGCTAGCCTGATGTTGTGCAGGTGATCTTCGCGGTCACCGATTTGCAGCGGTCGCTCGGGTTCTACGAGACGGCTTTCGACTGGCCACGCAACGATCGCATTGACTATGCGAACTACGTTGAGTTGCATCCGCCCGACGGCGGGACACTCGGCCTATACGAGCGAGACGGCTTTACTGGCACCGTCGGTGCGGAGCCGCTGTCAGTCGACAACGGGAAGGTCGCTCCCGCCTACGTCTACGTTCGCGTTGACGATATTGAGGCGACGGTGGCCCGGATCGAGGCCGCCGGAGGGCGGGCTCTCAGCCCGCTCGGGCCGCGCCAGTGGGGTGAGACGGCCGCGTGGTTCGCTGATCCGGACGGAAACGTCCTCGCAGTCGCCGTCCCCACGCGTGGTGATCCTGGCTAGAGCGGCTCGGCGCGTCAGCTGAGCCGGACGAAAGATTGGATCAACCCGTCCGGGGTTCGATTCCCCCCTCAGGGCGCTCTCGGCCGGCGGGGGCCGCCCCTCGCTCTGCTAGCGACGACCGGGAGACCAGGTGAGCGGCGCCCCGCGGGGCGGATTCCAATCGATCCCCATCGTGTCAAGCTCGACCACGCGAGATTCAGCCAGCCGGCCCTTCCGATGCTCCCGTCGGCGTGCCTCGATCCAGTCACCGAGTCTGAAGCCTTCGGCGGTCACGTAACCGCTCCGGACACGAAGGTGTCCATACTCATCGCGAAAGGCGCGACCTGCGCCGATCGCTCGCCGCCAATCCTCTGCGAACGGATCCCAGACCATCCCGAGTTCGTCCAACTGGGTGACCCTGTCATCGGACAGCCGGTGGCGGCGCAGGCGTCGCACGCTGATCCACCGCCCGAGGTGGAAGCCGTCGTCGGTGATGTACCTAGCAGGGACTCGCAGGTGTCCGTGCGCTTCGCGGTACGTGCGTGCCGCTGCGATCCCGTCTAGCCAGTCCGCGTCGAGCGGATCCCACACCATCCCAAGGTCATCAAGCTCGGCGACAAGCTCCCCGCCTGCCAGGGTCGCCGTGACCGGGTTCGCGACACCCATGGAGGCAGCGGTTCTCCTCGATGCGCTGGGCGACGACGACGCGGCGGTGTGGGCAGTCGCGTTCTACGCCGGGTTGCGGCTCGGCGAGATCAAGGCGCTCCGCTGGGAAGACGTTGATCTCGACGGCGGCGTGATCCGGGTGCGCCGCTCGTGGGATCGACGGGAGGGCGAGATCCCTACCAAGAGCGGGGCGGGCAGGCGGACGCTGCCGATCGAGCCGCGGCTGCGCCGGCGGGTGGCCGCGCACCGGCTTGCCAGCGGACGGCACGACGGGCTGGTGTTCGGGCCCGACGGCGAGGGGCCGTTCGACTACGACAGCCTGATGCTGCGGACACGCAAGGCGTGGAAGGCGATGAACGACACGCGGGCCGAGCAGGCGCTCGGGCAGGTCGAGGCGCTGACGTTGCATGAGGCGCGGCACACCTACGCCTCGTTGCTGATCGCCGCCGGTTGTCAACCTCAAGGCGGTCTCGCACGTTCCGTCGGCCACGCGAGCATCGTGATCACGCTTGACCGCTACTCGGCACCTGTTGCCTGGGACGGAGGCCGAGGCCGGCATCGCTTGCTGGATGCGTTCCTCGACGGCGGCGGAAGGCGCGTCGTGAGCGGCAGGGAGAGTTCACCGATCAGACTGATCAGACAACAAGAGTCGGGCGAGCGTGTCGAGCTCATCCACTGCTCCGACCCGCACACCCATAGCTCCAGCCCGGAAGGCCGGCGGCACCGTCAGCTTCATCGACGACGTGGGCACCGTTCACGTCCACTGGGACGACGGCGGCAGGCTGGGGCTGAACCGCGCCGCCGGTGACCGCTGGGTCGTGATCGCGCCGGCACGGATGTAGCGCACCGTCCGGTGGCACGGCGGGGTGAGTGTGCGCCAGAAATGCGCCAGTAACCACCCCGCTCAGGCGGTTTCAGGCGGGTTCAGGCGGTCTTCCGGGGCCGCCTGTTCTCTGTCCCGCGACATGCCCGCGATTCGCAGCGGACATGCGGGATCCCGCATCGTTGCAGGGACGGCGGGGGTGGGATTCGAACCCACGGAGCCTTGCGGCTCAACGGCTTTCAAGGCCGCCCCGTTCGACCGCTCCGGAACCCCGCCTCGCGGCCGGTCAGTCTATGCGGCGCGCGAGCCGGTCCTGGGCCGTTCCGTGACCTCTGCCGGCGCGTCGCGGATCGCGCTCAGCAGCTTCACCTTGGCGAGGGCGGTCGGGAGGTCGGCGACCACCAGCCGTCCGGCGAAGCGCTCCGCAACTCCACGCTCGAAGACGATCGGACGAAGTGCGTAACCGGGCCGCAGCGACGCGCGAATGGCGTCGCGCACGTCGGGGCGACCATCGAAGCGGGGCGTCATCTCGACGGCTTCACGCATCGCGGTCAGCTCCGCGCGTGTCCAGGCGACTGTGATCTCGACCCCGTCCACCACGTCCCACTCTAGCCCGAACGAGGGACAGTGCAACCCGAAAGGGTGACGACAACCCCTTGAACAGGGGATGGCAGCCCGGAAGGGGTAGCTCGGGCTAGACGACAGGCACGGGGTTGGCGCGCACCGCCGGGCGCCAACGGTCCGACACCGTGCGGCGTCGCTCGCCGCCGTGCACCGCGCGCAGCAGCTTGGCGCGTGCGGTTGCAGTTGCGAGATCGACCGGCACGAGGCGGCCCGACAGGTTCTCCGCCAGCCCCGAGTCGAGCTCGAGCGCGGTGATGCGGGGAGCGCGAACGGCGAGCCGGAGGATCTCACGCGCCTCCTGGCGTCCCTCGAAGTTCGGGGTGACCTCGATGGCCTCCCGGAGCGCGATCAACTCGGCCCGCGTCCACTGGACGCGGACAACCCCCTCGTCCTGCCGCATGGGTCTCAGAGTACGAACGACCCCAGATCGGGCTACCCCCTGTGAGGTGGGGTTTCAACTGGCGATTCGGTCAGGTGCTGCAGGGCCGGCGCTGCCGAGAGGGCTCACCGCTCGATGCGCTCCGGTGCGCCGTACTGTCGCAGGAGCTCGGGGACCTCGCCCTGGAAGTTCTCGAGGATCGCCAGGGCCATGCGGTCGACGACCGCCGTGCCGTTCAGCAGGTGGACGGGCTCGGGGCCGTGCTCGCCGCGAAAGCGAATCTGGAGGCGGCGCGCCTGGAAGTCGGTCGTGTTCGAGATCGACGCCGTCTCGCGGTAGCGCCCCTGAGACGGGAACCAGATCTCGACGTCATAGGTCTTCGCCGAGGCGCTCGACATGTCGCCGGCGGGAAGGACGACGACGCGGTAGGGCAGTCCGAGGTCATGCACGATCTCCTCGGTGTTCGCGAGGAGCAGCTCGAGCTCGTCCCACGAAGCCGTCGGCTCGGCGAGCGAGAACTGCTCGACCTTGTTGAACTGGTGCACCCGGATCATGCCGCGCGTGTCGCGGCCGGCGGCACCCGCCTCGCGGCGGAAGCAGGGTGAGAAGGCGACGTAGCGGAGGGGCAGCTCGTCGGCCGGGACGATCTCGTGCGGCGTGGAGGCTCGCGACCGGGATCTCGGCCGTGCCTGCGAGATAGAGGTCGTCGGCCGGGAGCTCGTAGACGTTGGCCTCGTCCGACGGAAACGCGCCGGTCCCGATCAGCGCGTCCTCGCGGACGAGCACGGGTGGGAGGATCGTCGTGAAGCCCTTCGCCGCGAGCCGTTCGAGCGCGAGCCGGTAGAGCGCGAGTGCGAGCCGCGCCGTGTCGCCCACCCAGTATCCGAAGCGCGCGCCCGACATCCTCGCGGCCCGTTCCATCTCGAACCGGCCGACCTCCAGGTGCTCGCGCGGCTCAGCGAGAGACGGCGGCTCGCCGACGCGGCGGAGCTCGAGGACGTCGTCCTCGGTCGAGCCGTCGGGGACGTCGGCATGCGGGATGTTCGGGACCCGCAGGGCGAGCATGTCCCGTTCCTCCTCCGCCGAGGCGAGCGCCTCCTCGGCCTCGCGAAGCTCCGCCTTGACCGCCTGCAGCTGCTCGAGCTGCTCGGGTGTGGGCTTGCCCTTGGACTTCGTGGCCGCGCGCAGCTCGTCGATCCGGGGGACGAGCGCCCGCCAGCGCTCGTCCGCCTCGAGCAGGCGGTCGAACGCCTCTGCGGCGCCCTTGCGCGCGAGGGCGGCCCGCGTCTCCTCGGCGTTCGCGCGGGCTCGCTTGAGGTCGATCACGCGAGGGAGTCTAGGAAAGCGTTCGATCACGGTCGCGACACCGTCGCGCTCGGGCCCGGGGCAGGTTGCGTCGGCGAGCTCGAGCAGGCGTGGGTGGGCGCCCTCGATCGCGACGGCGAAGCCCGCCACCTCGAGCAGCTCGACGTCGTTCTCTCCGTCGCCGAACGCGACGACGTCGTCGAGGTCGAGCCCCAGCTCCGCAGCCACGAACGCGATCCCGGACCCCTTCGTGACGGCCGGGTTTCCGAGCTCGAGCAGGTGCGGCAGCGACGTCGTGAGGAAGACACGACCCGCGAGCCGACGCACGAGCTCGACTCGCACCTCCGCGAGCACGTCGGGCTCGGCGACCGCGACGAGCTTCGTCGGCGCACGGTCGAGCCACGCCAGGAGGTCACCCACCTCGGTCACGGGCAGGCCCTGGAAACCGGAGTACGCCCGCGAGTACTCGGTCTCCTCCGCGACGAACAGCTGGTCGTCGACGTAGACGTTCGGGGAGAGCCCGAGCTCCTCGAGCGCTGCGATCGCCTCCCTCGCGACTTCGAGCTCGAGCGGCTCGTGGAGGAGGAACTCGCGCGAGCGCGGGTCGACCACGGCGGCGCCCTGGTAGCAGACGACCGGCTCTGTGATCCCCGCCTCCTCGAGGTACGGCTCGACCGAGCGGAACATCCGTCCGGTCGCGACGAGGACGCGGATCCCCGCGTCCTGCGCGCGGGTGATCGCTGCCCGGAGCCGCGGCCGGAGCAGGGCGTCGCGACCGACGAGCGTCCCGTCGAGGTCGCACGCGAACGCCGCGACGTCGCGGGGAAAGCCCTCCGGAAGGGTCAGGCTCAGCCGCTCGTCGACGAGACGAGGTACTGCGCCACATCGGCGATCTGCTGCGGCTCGAACTGCTCCGCGAAGGAAGGCATGCCGCCCTGACCGAGGGTGATCCGCTCCACAGCGAGCTCGTACGACGGCTGCGACTCGTCGAGGTTCGGCCCGATCGTGCCGCTCGCTCCGGCGGCCGAGAGCGTGTGGCAGGCACCGCAGCCGCCGTCGGCGAAGAGCGGCTCGCCCGCCGCCGCGTCGCCGGTCAGGTCGAGCGCCGGCAGGTCCTCGTTCCCGCCTCCCGTGGTCGTCTCCTCGGGGATCGTCCCCTCGACCGTCTCGGGCGTCGCGGTGACCTCTCCGTCGCTGCAGCCGGCGGCGAGGAGCGAGACCGCGGCGAGAAGCGCAGCGAGGGCGGTGACCGGGCGGCGCCGCATCGCGCGGAGTCTATCCAGGGTGCCCGGCGCTTCGCGCGGGTTGGAGTCCTCGAACCGTCGCACGGTGAACGCCACGGCGGCGCCCACCGCGACGACGTCGCCCGGCGTGTCGTTGACGACGAGCGAGACGGCGAGCGCGACGAGCAGCGCGTCCGTGACCGGCCGCCGAGGGCGCCGGGTCGCGACCCAGGCGAGCACCGGGAGCGAAGCCAGCACGGCGAATGCCGGGCCGAACGACGAGAACGTCCGCCGCAGCGAGAGCTCGAGGCGGTCGCCGACGTCCGCCGACCACTGCGCCCGGCCCGTCGCCGAGCGCGTCGGTGACGTGGCTCGACCCCCCGAGCGCCGCGTCGATCCCGACGAGCGCGGCTCCGGCGACGACGACGGCGCCGCCCGCCAGGACGACGCTCCGCGCGTCGACGCGCTTGCCGAGCGTCCGGAGGGCGAGCGTCGCGTACGCGCGCCAGAAGGACGAGCAGGCCGCCCCCGTCGGCCCCGAACCGGTTGCCGGCGACCGCGACGAGCGCGAGCGCGCCGACGGCGATCCCCAGCCGGCCGAGCAGCGCCGCGCCGAGCAGCGCGGGCAAGAGCAGGAACGTCTCGAGCAGGTTCGAGACGCCGTAGAACCGTCCCGCCTGGGACGGGCCGAACGGCGAGAGCGCGACGGCCTCCGGGTCGAGGCCGAGCGCGAGCAGATACGCGGCGAGGATCGCGGCGCAGGCGACGCCGAGCGGCAGCAGCGGCCGCCGCCAGGCTGCGAGTGCGACGGCCCACCAGCCGACGAGCCACAGGTTGGCGGCGAGCGCGAGGAGGATCACCCGCGGGGCGACGCGCGGGGCGAAGAGCGCCGCCAGGTAGGCGACCGCGCCGGCGAGAACGCTCAGCGGGAGTCGGATCCGGTCGTTGCGCTCGATCCGTTGCCTGCAGGAGCTCGAGCGTCGCGACGGGGTCGTCCGACTCGACGACCTCGAGCTTCCCGCGCGCGACGTCCGCGAGCGAGACGAGCCCGTCGATCCGCGTCGAGTCGGACGTGAGCAGCCCGCGCGGTCCGGGCGTCACGGCGATCGGGTAGCGGTCGTTCTCGCTGCGCCCGTCCGGAGGGAGGACGACGAGCGTGTCCGGCGGCGGCCCTTCCCCGAGCTCGAGCAGCGGCTCGGAGGGCGGGGTGCCGCCGAGCAGCGAGCTCTGCACCTCACCGGTGAGCAGGGTGTTGAGCGCGCTCTCGCGCGTCACGGTCGGTCCGGCGCCTGGAACGGCGAGCCCGACGGCGCCCGTGCCGGCGTAGCGCTCGAGCGGGAACGGCGCGACGACCTCGACCGCGGCGCTCGCGGGCGCGGCGCACGCGAGTGCCGCGAAGATCGCTGCAGGCGCGCGACGCACGGCGTAGTCTTGCCGACCGGCACTCCTTGCGTAGCCTGTGAGGGGATGATCGTCGAGCGGTCGATGGACGAGCGGTGGCTTTCGAACGCGTTCCTCGTCGGCGACGAGCCGGGCGGCGTCGCCCTGTTCGTCGACAGCGGCGCGCCGCTCGAGCCGCTGCTCGAGACCCTCGAGCGCGAACGGCTGGCGCCGACGCACGTCCTTCGCACGCACGGCCACCCGGATCACGTCGAGCACGAGGAGCTGCTGACCCGTCGGTTCGGGATCCCGGTCGTGACGGGATCGGTCGAGACGGGAGGGCTCCGCGTCGAGGCGATCCCGACGCCTGGTCACTCCGACGACGGCGTCGCGTTCGTCGTCAACGACGAGCTCTGCTTCTCGGGCGACACGCTCTTCCGAGCGCCGTCGGCGGCGGCGCCGGCCGACGTCGTGCGGGACTCCGTGATGGAGAGGCTCATGAGCCTCGACCACGGCCTGCGCGTGCTCCCGGGGCACACCGACGAGACGACGCTCGGCCGGGAGTGGGAGCGCAATCCGTTCGTGCGCTACTGGCGCGGGCTCGAGGAAGAGGACGGCGGCCGCTGCCGCCTCGCCGGCGAGGAGGGAACGGTCCTCGTCTCGTCGCCGGACTACGACGGCAAGGGGAAGCTCCTCGTCCGCCTCGCGAGCGGCGAGGAGCGAATCGTCGGCGCCTCCGGGTCGAGCTGCTGTCGCAGGGGATCCGCCGAGCGGTCGATCCCGCCTCGGCGGGCAGCCCCTGAGGCGTCCGCTCGCGGTCGCAGACTCTTGCCCGCTGCGGGTTCCCGTCCGCCTCGGCGCTACGGTCCCCGCCCCGTGCGTCTCGTCGTCGCCCGCTGCGAGGTCACCTACTCCGGTCGCCTGAACGCCTACCTGCCGGAGGCGATCCGGCTGCTCGTCTTCAAGGCCGACGGCTCGGTGCTCGTCCACGCCGACAGCGGCGGCTACAAGCCGCTCAACTGGATGACGCCGCCCACGGTGATCGAGCACGGGGACGGCGCGATCGTCGTGCGCAAGCGCGCCGGCCGCAGCGAGGACCGGCTCGAGATCCGGCTCGCCGAGGTGCTCGCCGAGTTCGAGCACGAGCTGGGCGAGGACGCCGGCCTCGAGAAGGACGGCGTCGAGCGCCACCTCCAGGAGGCGCTCGCCGAGCGGCCGGACGTGCTCGAGCCGGGGCTCCGGCTCGTCCGGCGCGAGTGGCCGACCGAGGTCGGCCCGGTCGACCTGATGTGCCGCGACGCCGACGACGGCTGGGTCGCGGTCGAGATCAAGCGCGTCGGCACGCTCGAGGCCGTCGAGCAGCTCTCGCGCTACCTCGAGGTCATCTGCCGGGACAGCACGCTCGCCGAGTGTCGCGGCATCCTCGCGGCCCAGGCGGTGAAGCCGCAGGCCCGGACACTCTGCGAGGCGCGCTCGCTCGGGTGCGTCGAGGTCGACCTCGAGCTCCTGCGCGGCGAGCGCGAGCCCGAGCTGACGCTGTTCGCGACCTGACGTGTCCGAATTGGACACTTGCTGAGGCGATGCGTACGCTTCACGCTATGGCAGTGGAGTCGGTGTACGGGAGTTCAGGGAGAACCTGGGCGTGGCTCGACCGAGCGGAAGCCGGTGAAGAGGTCATTGTCACGGAGCGGGGCATTGCCAAGGTGAAGGCTGACGGCCCCGCACGCAGAGAACGTCCTCGATCGCCTGATCCGAGAGGGCAAAGTCGACTCCGCCGAGCCGGCGACGCCGGTATCTGGGCCCGGTCGAGGAGGTCGATAGCGAGCCCCGTCACCGACTCGTTGCTCGACGATCGTCGCGCGAAGGACTACTGATCGCTCTACTTCGACGCCTCGGCGGTCGTCAAGCTGTTGATCGTCGAACACGGCTCCAATGAGGCTCGCCGGCTCTGGAACGACGACGCTCCCGTCGTGACCTCGTGGATCACCTTCGCCGAGGTGAGCGCCGCAATCGGCCGGGCGCGCCGTGCTCAGCGGATCTCCGCTCGCAGCGCAACCGCTGCGCTACGCCGTCTCGAGGCCGAGTGGTCAGCGGTGCATCCAATCGATACGGAGGAGGTCACGGGGCGATATGCCGGTCACCTCGCGACTCGGCACGGACTGCGGGGCATGGACGCACTTCATCTCGCCTCCGCATTGCTGGTCGGCATGGCGCGTCCGGCGATGGTGACGTGGGACCACGACCTCCGGCGAGCCGCGAGCGCCGAAGGCCTCGCCGTCGCCGTCTGACGCTCAGGGCCGCACCGCAGCCTTGAGGTAGTCACGGGGCGGGTCGTCGAAGAGCGCGGCGACACCCTCGAGCCCGACCTGGTGGGTCACGAGGCGCTCGAACGGGTACGCGCCGCTCGCGAGGAACGCGAGCGCGGCGCGCATCGTGCGCGGGGTGTGGTGGAAGGCGCCGACGAGCCGCACCTCCTCGTAGTGGATCCGGTACGGGTCGATCTCGACCCGCGCCTCGCGCGGCAGGCCGCCGAACGCGAGCACGGTGCCACCGGGCCGGACGAGCTCGAGCGCGCGCTCCCACGCCTCGACCGTCCCCGCCGCCTCGATCACGACGTCTGCGCCCTCCGGCGCGGCCGGGACGGCACCGAACGCCGGTGCGAGCGCGCGTCGCTCGTCTCGCGAGCCCACGCCGACGGGTCGTCCGCCCGCGTCCGCCACGCACGCGCAGAGCATCAGCCCGATCGGCCCGAGGCCGACGATCGCGACCGTGTCGCCGCGCTGCGACGCCGGCCACCTCGGTGCCGTGGAGGCAGCACGCGAGCGGCTCGGTCATGGCCGCGACCTCGGGCGCGACACCGGGCGGAACCGGGAGGAGGTTCCGGCGAGCGATGCGCTCGGGGACGAGGAGGAGCTCGGCGTAGGCGCCGTTGAGCAGCGGGAAGAGCTGCTCGCAGAGCGTCTCCTGGCTCCTCGAGCACGGCGCGCACGTCCCGCACGGCGCCGAGTTCGCCGCGACGAGCCGCCTGCCGGACGCGACGTCGATCCCGCAGACCTCGTGGCCGAACGCGCTCGGCGGTGGGTCCAGGAGGACGGGTGACCGCGCCGGTACGCCTTGAGGTCGGTGCCGTCCGTCAGGGCGACCTCGACCTGGAGCACGACGTCACCGGCGCCCGGCACCGGGTCGGGCACCTCGTCGAGTCGGAGGTCGCCCGGCGCGTGCAGCCGAAGCGCCCTCACGGGGTGAAGACGACCTTCAACGCCTCGCGGCGGCGCCAGAGCTCGAGCCCGTCGGCGAAGCGGTCGAGCGGCAGCACGGTCGGCTCCGGCACGTCGAGGTCGTCGAGGAGCGCAGCGGCCTCCGCCATGTACGGCGGCGCGGCCGAGCGCGTGCCGAGCACCGTGAGCTCGCGCCGGTAGACGTCGGCCGCGGGGATCGCGCCCGCGTCGGCGAAGACGAGCACGGTGCCACCGGGGGCGAGGTGGTCGAGCGCCGTCTCGACTCCGCCGCGTCCGCAGAGGACTGCGGCGGCCACGGGGCCGTCCGGCGGCCGGCCCGCTCGCCGGGGGTCGGTGTCGACGGCGAAGACCTCGTCGCCGCGACGCTCGAGCACGGCGCCGAACAGCCGCCCGACGAAGCCGTTGCCGACGACGAGAACACGTCCGTGGGGGACGAGCTTCGCGCCTCGCAGGACGCAGGCAAGCGGCTCGACCATCGTCCCCTTCCAGTCGGCCCAGTGCGCGGGCAGGTCGACCGTTCCCTGCGCGTTCACGCGCTCGGCGAAGCCGCCGGGCCGGATCGTCGGCGCCGCGAACCGCTCGCAGAGCGACTCGTGCCCCGCGAGACAGCGTTCGCACTCTCCGCACGAGGCGTGGTGGACGAGCGCGACCCGGCGTCCGTCGGAGGTCTCCGCCACGACCTCGTGACCGAGCACGGCTCCGGCGTGCCCGCCGTCGAGCTTCTCGACGTCCGAGCCGCACAGGCCACAGGCGACGACCCGCATCGTCTCGCCGGGGCCGCCGGGCTCGGGAACGTCGGCGAGCGCAGGCTGCCCGTCCGACCCGACGACGACCGCGCGCACGACGCGTATCGTACGGCCGCGTGCCGGTGAGGCTCCACCGCTGCAGGTTCGTCGGGTTCCGGTCGCGCTTCCATCCGTGCTGGCGGGTGCAGGAGGCGCTCGACGAGCGCGGCGTCGACTACGAGCTCGTCGTCGAGCCGTGGCCGATCCGGAGCCGACGTACCGCTGTGATCGAGGGCACCGGCCAGAGCGGCCTCCCCGCGATCGAGCTCGAGGACGGCACCTGGTACCGCGAGCAATCGGCGGAAATGGCCCGCGCGATCCGCGCCGGCCGCCTCGATTCGCCGTCCTGAGCGGCGCTATACTTCGTCCCTCACGGGGCTATAGCTCAGTTGGGAGAGTGCCTGGATCGCACCCAGGAGGTCGCCGGTTCGAGTCCGGCTAGCTCCATCGTTGGACGCGTGCTGCGGCTCAGCCGCTCCTCAGGTACTGGTGGACGAAGGCGATCGCCATGCTGCCTTCGCCGACAGCTGCGGCGACGCGCTTCACCGGGCTGAAGCGCACGTCCCCGCACGCAAAGATCCCGGGGACGCTGGTCTCGAGCAGGTACGGATCGCGCTCCTCGCCCCAGGCGGCGCGGGTGTCGGTCCCGGTGAGAACGTAGCCGCGCTCGTCGCGCGCGATCTCCGGCGGGAGCCACGCCGTTTCGGCGTCGGCGCCGATGAAGATGTAGAGGCCGCCGGACTCGTGCCTGGTCGTGGCGCCGGTCGCGTGATCGTGCACGTCGACCTCGCGGAGCGAGGTGTCGCCGTGCACGGCGACCACCTCGCTCCGCAGCGAGACGACGATGTTCGCCCTCGTGCCGAGCTGATCGACGAGGTACCGGGACATGCTCTTCTCGAGCGCGTCACCCCGGTGGAGGAT
Source organism: uncultured Actinomycetes bacterium (assembly GCA_963791895.1). Classification (GTDB taxonomy): domain Bacteria; phylum Actinomycetota; class Thermoleophilia; order Gaiellales; family Gaiellaceae; genus Gaiella. The sequence continues at coordinate 160,218 of CAWBTY010000015.1, read as the reverse complement.
CGTGACGCTGCGTGCGTGGCTCGCGAACGCGAGGGCGGCCTGGCCGGCCGAGTTCCCCGCGCCGATGATGTGAACGTCGAGGCCATGGGTCGAGGGGGCGTCGCCGCGCGCCGCACCGTAGTGGACGCCGACCCCGCCGAGCCGGTCGAGGCCTTCGATCTCGAGCCGGCGCCAGCTCACGCCCGTTGCGAGGATGATCGTGGGGGCGTGGAGGACGTCGCCTCCGTCGAGGTGCACGGCGCGCGCGGTCGGGTCGACGCGCACGATCGATCGTGTGACGAGAATCTCGGCTCCGAGCCTCCGGGCCTGCTGGAGCGCCCGACCGCTCAACTCGTCGCCCGAGACCCCTGACGGGAAGCCGAGGTAGTTCTCGATCCGCGACGAGGTCCCGGCCTGCCCGCCCGGCGCCTCACGCTCGATCACGATCGTGCGCAGGCCCTCCGAGGCGCCGTAGACCGCAGCCGCGAGGCCCGCCGGGCCGGCCCCGACGATCAGCGTGTCGTACTCGTCCGCCTCGGCGCAGGTCTGGAGCCCGAGCCGGTCGGCGACCTCTCGCGGTGCGGGGCGGACGACGGCCGTCCCGTCGGCGAAGCGGACGACCGGGTAGACGCCGTCGCGATCCGCCTCGGCCTCAGCCGCCGCCTCCAGTGGTACCCACGTGAACGAAATCTGGTTCCGGTCGAGGAAGCGGCGCAGCTCGGCGCACGCACCGTCGTCCGCGTGGCCGACGACGACGGCGCGGGGAGGAGGGGGCTCTGCCGCGATGCCCTGGAGGCCGCGCGGGCCGCCGATGCGCTCCGCCGCGAGCTTGCCGACCGCGGAGACGAGATCGGGCGCGGTCGAGGCGAGCGCGTGGTAGTCGCGTGCCTCGACGCGCATCACGCGCGTCGCCTCACCGGCGCGGAAGCCGACCGGGAATCCCGTGCCGAGGGTGATCGGCACCTCGCCGAAGATCTCGCCGGGCTGACGCTGACCGACGACGCGCTCGACCCCGTCGGTCAACTTGACCGCCTCGATCCGTCCCTCGAGGACGGCGTAGAGCGCCCGCTCGTCGCCCTCGTGGGCTGCGTAGTCGCCCGTCTCGAGGTGGACGTCGGCCGCGACGCGTGCGAGGCGCTCGTGCTCGTCAGGGGAGAGACTTGCGAACAGCGGGACCCGCCCAACGTCGTCGGCACTCACCATCCCGCCCAGCCTACGACCGCCGGCCGGCGGTTGCTCAGCGCAGCGCGGTCTCCGGTCGCGCGCGGGACGGTGCCGGCCGCTGCGCGAGGACCCGCTCCAGGTCGAGCCGCTCGGCGGCGTCGAGCGCCTTGGCGGCGACCTTGCGCGTGTCCCGGGCGAAGACGCCGCGGAAGGCCCACCGGCGGGCGAGCCGACCGAGAGGCAGCTCCAGGCTCGAGACGTCCGGCTCCCGCTTCGGCCAGAGGTAGAGCTCGAGGGTCAGCTTCTTCACGAGCGCCGGGTCGGCGGGAGTGCCGGTTGCCTGCTCGAGCCGGTAGGCGACGAGGGACGCGAGGACGCGCACCTCGTTGACACCGGCCCGGACGGTCATCACCGTCGATGCCGTCGTCGAGGCGACGAGCACCCACGGCACGCGCGTGAACCTCGCCCCGCGCGCGAGCATCCGGATCGCAGGTGTCGCGAGCCCGACGAAGCGCTGGATCCGGTCGGCGACCTCCTCCATGTCGTCGTCCTGGGCGATGAGCCGTTTGCCCTCGGCCGCCGACATGACCCGCTCGTCGCTCAGGAGAAGCCGGCCGAGAAGGTCGTCGTAGAGCGACTCGGCCGCCCGGATGAGAGCAGAGGTCATCACCTCGTCGTGCACGGAACGGCGGTACGGCTCGAGCTCCACGGAGGGGTCCTACCCACAATCGGGAAGACGCGTCCTAACACGCTCCAAACATCCGACGCATCTGGTCGTCTTAAGAGCACCGGACGCCCTGCCCCTTCGGTTCGCGTGCGTAGGCGGCGCACAGGACATGGAAGATTTCAGGTGGCGAAGTGAGTACGCGGCCCAGATCGCGCGAGAGCGCGCAGAGGTCGCGCGCGCGAAGCACCAGCGGACGCCCGAGGAGGAGCTCCGCGACGAGAGGCCGTTGGAGCGGGCTCGCTGGCTCGGGGTGCAGCTCCGGTCGCTCCTCGCGCTCGTGACGGTCGTCGAGGAGGGCAGCTTCGTCGCGGCAGCGAGGCGGCTCGGGTACTCCCGGTCGACCATCAGCCACCAGATCGCACAGCTCGAGTCCGCGATCGGCGTGGCCCTCGTCGTGCGCGGGAGCGGGTCGCGCTCCGTCACCGTCACGCCGGCGGGCGGCGTCGTCGTCGCGCACGGGAAGGCGATGCTGAAGCTGCTCGAGAACGCCGAGAGCCGCGTCGCCGGGCTCCGCGACGAGAGACCTGCGCCACGGCGGTTCCTCGGCTCCCTCACGCCGACGACAGACTGAGACGCCGCGTAGAGCAGGTGTCCGACTGAAGTCGGACACCTCCCTGCACCAGTCGCTGGTGGCGGGGGCGAGCCTTGACGGCCGGAGGCCGGCTTTGCCGGCCGGGAGGCCAGTGACGGTCGTTCGGCACGCGAAGAAGAAGAAGCGGGCTCGTGGGGGAAACATGGTTTCCCCCACGTCCTGAAACGTCGAACTTTTCGACGTTTCCTGGGATTTTGCGTGCCGGCCGGGTAGATGAGCAGTGCCGTCAAGGCATCGGGACGAGCGCGCTGCCGGGTTCTCCCCCCGGAGCCGCTCGTGCCCGAGGACGAACCGGTCATGAGCACGAGGACGCAGAGGACACCCGAGCAGTGCAGCGGCTCGACCGAGGTCGGGCACTGCGACGTCCCGCTGCGAGAAGGGTGTCGCGGCCGCGCCAGCGGGCGCCTTCAGGGATCTGCCCCGCCGCAGGCGGGGATCCAGCGGCGGGAATCCGCTCCTGCGGATTCCCGCTTCGCGGGGAAGCCATAACGTGCCCGGGAGCAGGCCCCGGATGCGACGGCGACTCGCGTGGGGGATCCTCGGCGCCGCGGCTCTGGCGGGAATCGGCGCCGTCCTCGTGCTCGGGCCGGACAAGGATCCACCGCCGCAGCGGTTCTCGACGATGCCCGCTCAGGAGCCGGAGCGGGCCGTCGAGGCTCCGCTCTCGGCCGAGGCGAAGCGCGTGGCCATGCGGTTCATCCAGACCGCCGTCGCGCGAGAGAACCTCGACGAGGCGTGGAACCTCGTCGGGCCCAACCTCCGCGGCGGCCTGACGAAGGCGCGCTGGACGACGGGCGCGAACCCCGTCGTCCCGTACCCGATCGACAAGCTCGAGGTCGCGCCGTACAAGGTCGACCAGTCGTACGCCACGAGCGCGCTCCTCGAGATCGCCCTCCTCCCGCGCGAAGGCTCGGGCGTCCGCGCCCAGATCTTCTTCCTCGAGCTGCGCAAGCTCGGGACGGGAGCCCAGTCCCGGTGGGTCGTGGACAACTGGGTCCCGCGCGCCTCGGCTGTCGTCCCGAGATAGGCGACATGTGAGCAATCTCGCAGACACCAAGGCGGCGGCCAACGGCCAGGTGGCCGCCTACCTCCCTGGCGGGGTCGGACTGCCGGCCGGCGCGCTCGACGACGAGCTCCACGAGACGACCGTCGAGGCGCGGGGCTACTGGGCGGGCGTCTGGCTGCGGCTCAGGCGGGACAAGCTCGCCCTGGCGGGAGCCGTCTTCATCGTCCTCCTCTTCCTCGTCGCCTTCGCCGGGGCACCGCTCGCCGCGAAGCTCCTCGGGCACGGGCCGAACGAGCCGTTCCTCGTCTCGGGCGGGCTCGACGCGGATCAGCTCCCGGCGGGCCCCTGGACGACGGTCGAGCAGCTGCAGGAGGACGGCTCGGTCGAAGAGCAGCTCTTCGTCCTCGGCTCCGACTCGACGCTCGCGCGGGACGAGTTCCTGCGCCTGCTCTACGGCGCGCAGGTGTCGCTCGAGGTGGGGGTCGGCGCGACGCTCCTCTCGCTCTTCCTCGGGACGCTCTTGGGGGCGATCGCCGGCTTCTACCGCGGCTGGGTCGACACGGCCGTCTCCCGGATGCTCGAGCTCACGATGGCGTTCCCGTACCTGCTCTTCGTGATCACGCTCGCGGCGACGCTCGGGACGCGCCTGAACGAGGTGACGCTCGGGTTCCTCGGGGAGGGCGTGCTGACGCTGATCCTCGTCTTCGGGCTCCTCGGGTGGTTCTACTCGGCGCGCGTGATGCGGAGCGTCGCGCTCTCGATCCGCGAGAAGGAGTTCGTCGAGGCCGCGCGGATGGTCGGCGCGACGAAGTGGCGGATCATCCGCTCGCACATCTTCCCGCACCTCGTCGGGCCGGTGATCGTGCTTGCGACGCTCAACGTGGCGGCGTTCATCCTCGCCGAGGCCGGGCTCTCGTTCCTCGGCCTCGGGATCCAGCTGCCCACCGCGAGCTGGGGGACCCTGCTCGCGGACGCGCCGCAGTACTACACCTCCCGGCCGCTGCTCATGGTGTGGCCGGGGCTCGCGCTGTTGCTCACCACGCTCGCCTTCAACCTGCTCGGCGACGGCCTGCGTGACGCGTTCGACCCCCGGGGCTCCCGATGAGCCGCCCGGCTTCCTCTCCCCGTCCGGAACTCCACGAAAGGAGCGCAATGTCCACCAAGCGACTGCTCGGGGTCGTGCTCGCGGTCACGAGCCTCGCGCTGCTGGCCGCTGCAGTGTCGACGGCCGCGCCGACCGCGAAACGCGGCGGCACGTTCGTGTTCGAGATCTCGACCGACGTCGACTACATCGACCCGCAGCTCTCGTACTACGGCGAGACGTGGAAGCTCGAGGCCGCGACGGCCTGCAAGCTGATGAACTGGCAGGACAAGGAAGGCGTCGCCGGCGCGGTCGCCACGCCGGAGGTCGCGCGTGGGCTCCCGATCGTCTCCCGTGACGGCAAGACGTACACGTTCACGATCAAGCCGGGCTTCCGCTTCTCGAACGGCAAGGCCGTCACGGCGAGGAGCTTCGTGGACTCGTTCAACCGCTTCGCGAACCCGCGGATGCAGTCGACCGGCGTCCAGTTCCTCGACATCGTCAAGGGCGCCCAGGCCGTGATCGACGGCAAGGCGCGCACGATCTCGGGCGTCAGGGCGAACGGCAACAAGTTCGTCGTCCAGCTGACGAAGGCATCGCCGGACTTTCTCGCCCGGCTGACGATGCCGTTCATGCAGGCGATCGACACGACGCTCGCCGGCCAGATCGACGCGAACGGGATCAACCAGTACGCGTCGTGCGGGCCCTACTACTTCTCCAACCGGACGCCGGGACGGTCGATCACCCTGAAGCGCAACCCGCACTACAAGGGTGGCCGCGCGGCCAACGCCGACACGATCCAGGTGAACGTCGGGAACGACATCGCAGTCCAGTTCCAGAACGTCGAGCGAGCTACCTCGGACTACGCCTCGAGCGGCATTCCGCCGACCGAGTGGAAGAACGTCGTCCAGAGCTACGGGCTCAACAGGAAGGACGGGCGTGTCCAGGTGCGCGCTCTCCTCGATGTCCGCTACGTCGCGATGAACCACTCGCGGCCGCTCTTCAAGGACAACCCGGGGCTCGCCAAGGCCGTCAACTGGACGGTCGACCGCCAGGCCTTCTCGGCCCAGGGCGGCTACCTCTACGGCAAGCGGACGGGGCAGATCCTGCCGCCCGGCATGCTCGGCTACAAGCCGCAGGGCCTCTATCCGCTGCGGGTCACCGCCGGGTCGACGAGGCAGGCGAAGAAGCTCGCCGAGGGCAACCTCCGCGGCGGCAAGGCCGTCCTCTGGTCGTCGAACACGGGCATCGCACCGCTGCAGGCGCAGCTGATCCAGTACAACCTGCGCCAGATCGGGCTCGACGCGGAGATCCGCCTGCTGCCACGGGCGCAGCAGTTCACGAACGCCGGCAACCCGCAGACCGCCACGTTCGACATGACGATCGAGCGGTGGGGCTCGGACTACGCCGATCCGTACGACTTCGTGAACGTCCTGCTCGACGGGGCGCAGGTGAAGAACCCGCAGCACAACAACTACTCGTACTTCAACGTCGCGAAGTACAACCGTCAGATGACCCAGGCGTCGCTGCTGACGGGCTCCAAGCGGGGCTCGGCATACGCGGCGCTCGACGGCGCACTGATGCGGGAGAACCCGCCCTGGGCGCCGCTCGTCAACTCGAACGACCGGATCTTCCTCTCCTCGCGGGTGGGGTGCATCACGGTCAACGAGGCCCACGGGAGCGGGCCGCTCCTCAACGTGGTCTGCCTCAAGTAGATCCCGAGCGAGGGAGGGGCGGCGCGCGGCCGCCCCTCCCTCAGCGGGAGACCACACGACGCCATGTTCGAATACCTCGTACGACGACTCCTCTGGGCGGTGGTGCTCTTCGTCGGCGTGACGATGATCACCTACGTCCTCTTCTTTCTCCTGCCGGCCGACCCGGCACGGCTCGCCGCGGGGAAGTCCGCGACGGCCGAGGACGTCGCGCGCGTCGAGCAGCAGCTCGGGCTCGACCGGCCGGTGCACGAGCAGTACTTCCTCTTCCTCGAGCGGCTCGTCGTCGACCAGTCCCTCGGTCGCTCGTACGCGAACCGGCGCTCGGTCAACGAGATGGTGGGAGAGGCCGTCCCCGTGACGGTCGCGCTCGTCTTCGGCGGGGCGATCCTGTGGATGCTGATCGCGCTGCCGATCGGGATCCTCTCGGCGCTGCGGCCGCGATCGCTGCTCGACAGAGCGACGATGATCTTCGTCCTCGTCGGGATCTCTGCGCCCGTCGTCTGGATCGGGCTCCTGCTGCAGTACTTCGTCGGCTTCAAGTGGGGGCTGACCCCGAACGCCGGCTACTGCGACGTGATCAGCCCGCCCGAGGGGGCGTCGTGCGGCGGGCCGGCCGACTGGGCCTACCACATGATCCTGCCCTGGCTCACCTTCGCGATCCTCTTCGCGGCGAGCTACGCCCGGATGATCCGCTCGAACGTGATGGACACGCTGGGCGAGGACTACGTCCGCACCGCCCGGGCCAAGGGCGCGCCCGAGAACCTCGTGATCCGGAGGCACGTGCTCCGGAACGCGCTCCTGCCGATCGTGACCATGCTCGGCCTCGACATCGGCGTCGCGCTCGGCGGCGCGATCTTCACGGAGGCGATCTTCAACCTGCCGGGCCTCGGCCGTCTGGCGCTCACGAGCGTGCTCAACCTCGACCTGCCGACGATGCAGGGCGTGATCGTGTTCGCGACGCTCGCGATCATCGTCATCAACCTCATCGTCGACCTCGTCTACGCGTACATCGACCCGCGGATCAGGCTCGCATGACGGTCGCGGTCGAGAGCCCCGTGACGGAGGCCGAGGTGCGGGCCGCGCCGCTGCTCGAGGTACGCGACCTCCGCACGTACTTCAAGACCGACGACGGGATCGTGAAGGCCGTGGACGGCGTCTCGTTCGCCGTCCGCCCGGGGGAGACGCTCGGCGTCGTGGGCGAGTCCGGCTCCGGGAAGAGCGTGACGATGATGTCGATCCTCAACCTCAACCCGAAGCCGGGTCGCCTCACGCCGAGGCCGGGCGCGAGCGCCGGCGAGCAGATGGAGGCATTTCTCCACGGCACGAAGAAGCACACCTCGATCTCGACGGGCGAGACGCTCTTCCGCGGCGAGAACCTCCTGTACGCGTCGAAGCGCCGGCTGCGCGAGCTCCGCGGCAGCGAGATCTCGATCATCTTCCAGGATCCGATGACGTCGCTGAACCCGGTGCTCAGCGTCGGCGATCAGCTCGTCGAGGCGGTGCTCCTGCACCGCGACGTCACGGCCAAGCGCGCGCGGGCGATCGCGATCGAGGGCCTCGACGAGGTCGGCATCCCGCGTGCCGAGCAGCGGATCGACGACTACCCGCACCAGTTCTCGGGCGGGATGCGCCAGCGGGTGATGATCGCGATGGCGCTCGTCAACGACCCTGCGCTGCTCATCGCGGACGAGCCGACGACCGCGCTCGACGTGACGACGCAGGCGCAGATCCTGACGCTCATCCGTGAGCTCCAGCACGAGCACGGGACGGCAGTCGTCCTGATCACGCACGACCTCGGCGTCGTCGCCGAGACGGCGGACGAGATCGTCGTCATGTATGCGGCCCGGGTCGCCGAGCATGCCCCGGTCTTCTCGCTCTTCGAGCAGCCGCTGCACCCCTACACCTGGGGGCTGCTCGGCTCGCTGCCGCGGCTCGACGTGGAGCTCGAGCGCCTCACGCAGATCGGTGGCCAGCCTCCTTCGCTGCTGCGGCCGCCGAGCGGCTGCCGCTTCCGTCCGCGCTGCGGGCACGCGTTCGACCGCTGCCACGCCGAGCTGCCGGAGGCGACGCCCGCGAGCTTCGACCCGGGCCACCTCGACGCCTGCTTCCTGACCGAGGAGCGCAAGCTCGAGATCTCGCGGCGCGTCGCGACGGAGCTCGCGCTCGACCCGGAGGCGGCATGAGCGACGCGCTGCTCGAGGTCGAGGACGTCACGAAGCACTTCCCGATCACGAAAGGGATCGTCTTCAAGCACCAGGTGGCGTCGGTGAAGGCGCTCGACGGCGTCTCCCTCACCGTCCGCCGGGGCGAGACGCTCGGGATCGTCGGCGAGTCCGGCTGCGGGAAGTCGACGCTCGCGCGCGTGATCATGCGCCTCCTGGAGCCGACGAGCGGCACGGTGCGCTTCGACGGGTCCGACATCACGCGGCTCTCGGAGAGCGGGATGCGCTCGTACCGCCGTGAGCTGATGATGATCTTCCAGGACCCGTACGCCTCGCTGAACCCGCGCAAGCGGGTCGGCGCGATCGTCGCCGAGCCGCTCGAGGTGCACGGCATCGGCACGGACGGGGCGCGGAAGCGGCGCGTGCAGGAGCTCCTCGAGGTCGTCGGGCTCAACCCCGAGCACTTCAACCGCTTCCCCCACGAGTTCTCGGGAGGCCAGCGGCAGCGGATCGGCGTCGCGCGCGCGCTCGCCGTCAACCCGAAGCTCATCGTCGCCGACGAGCCGGTCTCGGCGCTCGACGTCTCCGTGCAGGCGCAGATCCTGAATCTCCTCAAGGACCTGCAGAAGGAGTTCGGCCTCACCTACGTCTTCATCGCGCACGACCTCAGCGTCGTCCGCCACATCTCGGATCGCGTCGCCGTGATGTACCTCGGCAAGCTCGCCGAGCTCGCCGAGGCCCGGGCGCTCTATGCCGCTCCCCGCCACCCCTACACGGGAGCCCTGCTGTCGGCGGTGCCGATCGCGAATCCCCGGCTCGGCCGGAGCCGGAGCACGTTCGTGCTCGGCGGGGACGTGCCGAACCCGATCAACCCGCCGAGCGGCTGCCGCTTCCATCCCCGCTGCCCTCGCGCGCAGGAGACCTGCGCCGAGAACGACCCGCCGCTCGCGCCGCAGGCGCCGCGTCACGAGGCCGCGTGCTTCTTCCCGCTCGAGAAGTGGCCGCTGACCGACGCCGAGATGCGCATGCAGCCCGCGGAGGTGCCGCCCGTGGCCGCCGCGGATCCCGATCCGCCGCCCGTCGACGTCAGGTTGCGACGATGATCGCCCGGGGCCTGCGCGACCTCGCGCTCGTCGCCCTCGCCCTCGCCGGCTTCACGGGGCTCGCGTCGCTCGCCGTCGGCGGCGCCGCCGGGCTCTCCGCGCAACGGGCCGTCTCGGGCGGCTTCCTGCTGGTCGGCTCGATCGTCTTCACCGCAGGCGCCCTCGCCGGGCTGCGCGACCCGGCGCGTGCGTCGCGCCGCGAGCGGCTCTCGGGGCGCGGTGCCGCCTCCGGGAGGCTGACGAGCTGGGCGGACGCGTTCCAGCTCTCCGCGGCGCTCGTGGGCCTCGGGATGGGGCTCGTCCTGGTCGGCGTCCTTCTCCATCCGCGCGCCTCGTTCTGATGACGGGGCGACTGCTCGCCCTCCCCGGCCGCGAGTGCGATGCAGCCAGGGCGCGTGTGTCGCTCGCGCTCGACGGCGCGCTCGACGACGTCGGTCGCGGCCTCCTCGCCCGCCACCTCGGACGGTGCACCGAGTGCTCCGAGCTTCGCGGCGGAGCTCGGTGCTCTGACGACGCTTCTGCGTGCCGCGCCGCTCGAGCCCCACCGGTGTGAGGTCGAGCGCCCGTCGAGGCATGCCGCCCGTCGGCTGCCGTGGGCCGGGAGCGCGGCGGTCGTCGCGGCGCTCGCGGTCGGGATCACCTCCCTTCCGTACGCGAGCAGCCCGTCGACACGCGGCGCCTCGCTGACGGCCGCCGACCTCGGGCGCTCCCTCGTCCCTGTGAAGCTGCCGATCGGCCAGCGCTCGGCCGAGTGCGACTTCGTCGCGCCGCCGGTCGTGCTCGAGGCGTGAGGCTCGCCGCCGAGGGTACGCTCCGGGCGATGGCCGCTCCCGCGCACGTCCGGATCGAGTACTGCGTCCCCTGAAGCGCTCGGCCCAACGCTGCCGGTCTGGCAGCGCGAATCCTGGAGGAGTACGAGCATCAGGTCGCCTCGGTCGAGATCGTCACGGGCGTCGGCGGCGTCTTCGACGTCCACGTCGACGGCGAGCTGGTGTTCGAGAAGAAGATGCTCGGGCGCTACCCGCAGCCGGACGACGTGATGCCGCTGCTCGCCGCCAGGCTCGGCTGAGGCCGTCTTACGACGGCGCGCGGCCGTCGCGGAGCTCCAGCCGCGCGAGCCGCTCGTCGAGGCTCGTGAGGAGTGAGAGGAGCTTGTCGAACTCCCGCTGCTCGACCTCACGCTCTCGCTCGGCCCGTTGGGTGACGAGCACCGAGACGACGACGCTCGTCAGCACCGGAATCAGCCCGATACCGACGAGCATCAGGGCCGACGCCACCCCCTTCCCGGCGGCGCTCTCGGGGCACGACGTCCCCGTAGCCCACGGTCGAGACGGTCTCCACGGCCCACCAGAGCGAGTCACCGAACGAGTCGAAGCTCGGATCGACCATCCACTGGAGTAACGCGGCGACGATCGACAGGGCCGTGGCGACGCCGACGATGAAGAGAACTGCTCCGCGCAGCCGCAGGTGCGCCAGCCGATCCTGAATCGGAAGCATGTCGCGATGTTCGCCCCGCGCGGCCGGTTACCTACGCCGCGAAGCGCCCGGCCGCGGGCATGATCGCGGCGTGCTGCAGATCGACTACGACGGCTTCGACGTGCTCACGTTCGACTGCTACGGCACGCTGATCGACTGGGAAGCCGGTCTGCTCCGGGCGCTGCGGGCTGCGCTGCCCGAGGTCTCGTCGGGCGACGACGAGCTGCTCGAGGAGTACGCGCGGCACGAGGCCGAGGCCGAGCGCGGCCCGTATCGCACGTACCGGGAGGTGCTCGCGACCGGCCTCGAGGGCGTTGCGGGGAGGGAGCGAGTCGCGCTCGCCGCTGACGTGGTCGCCCGGTTCTCGGAGAGCGTTCGGGACTGGCCTGCGTTCCCCGACGCGTCCGAGGCGCTCGGACGGCTGCGGGGGCGCTTCCGGCTCGGCGTGATCACGAACTGCGACACCGACCTCTTCGCCGCCTCGGGCGAGCGGCTCGGGAACCCGTTCGACTGGGTCGTCACGGCCGAGCAGGCCCGCGCCTACAAGCCGAGCCGGCGGCCGTTCGAGCTCGCGTTCGAGACGATCGACGTCCCCCGGGAGCGCATCCTCCACGTCGCGCAGAGCCTCTACCACGACCACGTGCCGGCGAACGAGCTCGGCCTGACGAGCGTCTGGATCGACCGGCGCCGCGACCGCGACGGCTTCGGGGCGACGCCCCCGGCCGCCGCCGCGCCCGCTGCCGCCTACCCGAGCATGGCCGCGTTCGCCGACGCCGCCGGCGTCTGAGCCCGCACCGCGAGCCGTTCCGCAAGGCCGGCGACGCTCTCGCGTAGCTCCTCCGGCGAGCGGATCGTGAAATCGCAGTCGAGCCCTGCGAGGACGCCCGCCATCCAGTCGAGCGAGTCGACCCGCATGCGGAGCCGCGTGCGCCCGTCCTCCTCGTCGAGCTCCGCCAGGGCGCTCGGGACGCGGTAGGCGGCGCGGTCGACGGGGAGGTCGAGGAGCACCTCCACCTGCCAGCCCCACGGGACGCCCGCGAGCGAGCGGCTCACGTAGGCGACCGCGTCGAACCCCGTCGGGCGGTGGCTGCGCCGGCTCCCGCGTCGTCCGGAGGCCGCTCATGCGGTCGATCCTGAGCGTGCGGAGGTCGTCGCGCAGGTGGTCGTGCGCGGCGAGGTACCACCGGCCGGCGTGGACGACGAGCCCGTAGGGGCTGAGCTCGCGCCGCGTCCGCGCGCCGTCGAAGGCGCGGTAGCCGATCTTCACGCGAAGCCCGCGGCGAACGGCCTCGGCGAGGAGGAGCACCGCAGTCGCTCGCGACCGGCGCGCCGGCACGCGGGGCGGTCGTGAATCCGAGCGTCGCCTCCAGTGCCTCGACGCGGCGGCGGAGCGGGTCGGGCAGGACGCGATGGAGCTTCTCGAGCGCGCCGTCGACGGACGCCGCCTCGCTCGCGAGGCCCTGGCGCCGCGCCGCGATCAGCCCGAGCACGACGACGACCGCCTCGTCGCCCGACAGCATCAGCGGCGGCAGCCGGTACCCCGGTCGGACGCGATAGCCGCCGCCGACGCCGCGCTGGCCCTCGACGGGGATCCCGAGGTCCTGCAGTGCGGCGACGTAGCGCCGCACGGTGCGGGCGTCGATCTCGAGGTGGGTCGAGATCTCCCGGCCCGTCGTGAGCGGCCGAGCCTGCAGGAGCTCGAGCAGCTCGAGGAGTCGGGCGGTCGGGGTCTGCATGCGGCTCGGAGTGTCCCACGGATAGAGGGCGAGATACGCCCTATTTGCGTCGTAGGGTGCACGTAGGCAACGGGACGGGAGGCGACCCGATGAGCGATACCGCGCAGCTCGAGGCGACGGCGAGGGACTTCGACTTCTGGCACGGGACGTGGAACGTCCGCAACCGGCGGCTCCGTCGGCGGCTGGCGGGCGCGGACGACTGGGACGAGTTCGACGCGACCGCCACGGCGCGGCCGATTCTCGACGGGCACGGCAACGAGGACGAGTTCCGCACGGACCACGACGGCGGCTTCGTCGGCATGTCGTTCCGCTTCTTCGACGCGGAGCGGCAGCGGTGGTCGATCTACTGGGCGGACAGCCGGCGTCCGGGCGAGCTCGATCCGCCCGTCTTCGGCACGTTCGACGGCGACGTCGGGACCTTCGAGGGCGAGGACGTCTTCAAGGGCCGGCCGATCCTCGTCCGGTTCACGTGGTCGGGGGTCACGACCGAGACGCCGCGCTGGGAGCAGGCGTTCTCGGACGACGGCGGGAGGACGTGGGAGACGAACTGGGTGATGGACTTCGCGCGCGCGGAGGACGGCGCGTGAGCGTGCTGGAGCGCCAGGGCGTGGACGCGCCGTACGAGCACGTCGCGAAGTACGCCGCTTCGGGACCGAGCATCGCGCTCGGCGACGCGGTGCTCAAGTGGTACGAGATCGCGCCCGCGGACGAGCCCGTCCAGCCGTCCGTCTCGGACCTCGCCCGGCTCGGGCTGGCGGACGCCGCCCGGCTCGGCGAGCTTCGGCTCGAGGGCTCGTCCGGCTTCGTGATCCTCCACCGCTGTCGGAGCGGCTTCCACTTCCTGCTCGTGGCGACGTGGCAGAACGCCAACGAGCTCTGGGAGACGGTGTGGGCGAAGGACGGCGACGACGACCCCGAGTTCCACCCGTGGCCCCTGCACGGCTCCCACCGGCCGACGTTCTGCGTCTGGGAGCTCGGAGTCGTCGCGGCCGAGCGGAAGTCCTGGACCCGGTTCCTCCGCTCGGCCCGCGACGGCGAGGCGCGGCGCGACTATCTCCGCGACACCTTCGAGGGCGAGGTGTGAGCCGCGTGGGAGCGCGACCTCCGCCCGCCTGGCGCGAAGAGCAGGTGTCTGGCTGAAGCCAGACACCGGTCTGGAACACTTAGCGCCGTGAGCATCGACGCGCCCGACGCCCAGCCGGTCGAGACGAGGGAGTGGCTCGACTCGGTCGAGGCCGTCGTCGACGCCGACGGGCGCGACCGGATGTCGTACCTGCTCGACCGCGTCGTCGACCACGCGCAGGACCTCGGCGTGCGCACCGTCGCCGGGATCGACACCCCATATGTCAACACGATCCCGCCGGAGGACGAGCCCGAGCTCCCGGGCGACCCCGAGCTCGAGCGGCTCGCGACGGCGCTCGTCCGCTGGAACGCGGTCGCGATCGTGCTCCAGGCGAACGCCGAGTCGACCGAGCTCGGCGGCCACATCGCGAGCTACCAGTCCGCCGAGACGCTGTACGAGATCGGCTTCAACCACATCTGGCGCGCGCGCACCGACGACCAGCTCGGCGACCTCGTCTACATCCAGGGCCACTCCTCGCCCGGGATCTACGCCCGAGCGTTCCTCGAGGGGCGGCTCGCCGAGGACGAGCTGAGGCGCTTCCGGCAGGAGGTCGGCGGCGGCGGGCTCTCGTCGTACCCGCATCCGTGGCTGATGCCCGAGTTCTGGCAGTTCCCGACCGTCTCGATGGGCCTCGGCCCGCTGATGGCGATCTACCAGGCGCGCTTCGTGAAGTACCTCTCGGCGCGGGAGATCGTCCCGGCCGGGGACCGCAAGGTCTGGGCCTTCATGGGCGACGGCGAGATGGACGAGCCCGAGTCGATGGGCGCGATCTCGCTGGCGGGGCGCGAGAGGCTCGACAACCTCGTCTTCGTCGTCAACTGCAACCTGCAGCGGCTCGACGGGCCCGTCCGCGGCAACGGGAAGATCATCCAGGAGCTCGAGACGAACTTCCGCGGTGCCGGCTGGAACGTCATCAAGGTGATCTGGGGCTCCAACTGGGATCCGCTCCTCGAGGCCGACGACGAGGGCGTGCTCCGGCAGCTGATGGAGGAGTGCGTCGACGGCGAGTACCAGACGTTCAAGGCGAACGACGGAGCGTTCGTGCGCGAGCACTTCTTCGGTCGCTACCCGGAGACGAAGGCGATGGTCGCCGACTGGACGGACGACGAGATCTGGGCGCTCCGGCGGGGCGGGCACGACCCGAAGAAGGTCTATGCCGCCTATCACGCCGCCGTCCGGCACAAGGGCCAGCCGACGGTGATCCTCGCCAAGACGATCAAGGGCTACGGGATGGGCGTCGCCGGCGAGGGGCGGAACATCACGCACCAGCAGAAGGCGATGAACGACGAGGCGCGGCTCGCGATCCGCGACCGGCTCGGGGTCCGGCTCACGGACGAGCAGGCGACCGGCGCCTTCTTCCACCGGCCCGCCGAGGAGGAGAGCCCGGAGCTCCGCTACCTCCTGGAGCGCCGCAAGGAGCTCGGCGGCAGCCTCCCGGCGCGGCGGGCCGACGCGGAGCCGCTGCCGACGCCGCCGCCCTTCGAGAACGTGCTCGAGGGGAGCGGTGAGCGCGAGAACTCGACCACGATGGCGTTCGTCCGCATCCTCAACGGGCTCGTGCGCGACAAGGCGCTCGGCCCGCGGATCGTCCCGATCGTCCCCGACGAGTCACGCACGTTCGGGATGGAGGGGATGTTCCGGCAGCTCGGGATCTTCTCCCAGGTCGGGCAGCTCTACGAGCCCGAGGACGCCGGAGAGTTCATGTTCTACCGCGAGGACCAGCACGGCCAGATCCTCCAGGAGGGGATCAACGAGCCGGGCGCGTTCTCCTCGTGGCTCGCGGCCGCGACCTCGTACGCGAACCACGGGGTCGCGATGATCCCCTTCTACATCTTCTACTCGATGTTCGGCTTCCAACGGGTCGGCGACCTCGCCTGGGCGGCCGGCGACAGCCGCGCCCGCGGGTTCCTGATCGGCGGGACCTCGGGGCGCACGACGCTGAACGGCGAGGGGCTCCAGCACGAGGACGGCCACTCGCACCTCCTCGCGGCGACGATCCCGAACTGCCGCGCCTACGACCCGACCTACGCCTACGAGCTCGCCGTGATCGTGCGCGACGGCCTGCGGCGCATGTGCACCGAGCAGGAGGACGTCTTCTACTACCTCACGGTGATGAACGAGAACTACGTGCATCCACCCCTGCCCGAGGGAGTCGAGGACGGGATCCTGCGAGGCCTCTATCGCGTGCGCGACGGAGCGGGGGATGGTCCGCGGGTGCAGCTCCTCGGCTCGGGGGCGATCCTCCGGGAGGTGCTCGCAGCCGCGGAGCTGCTCGAGAGCGACTTCGAGGTCGCCGCCGACGTCTGGAGCGTGACGAGCTTCACCGAGCTCCGGCGCGACGGGATGGCGGCCGAGCGCTGGTCGCGGCTCCACCCGACCGAGGACGCGCGCCATGCCTACGTCGAGGAGGCGCTCGCGGAGACCGAGGGCCCCGTCGTCGCGGCGACCGACTACATGCGCGCCTTCGCCGACCAGATCAGGCAGTGGGTCCCGCGGACCTACACCGTGCTCGGCACCGACGGCTTCGGGCGGAGCGACTACCGCGTGGCGCTGCGCCGGTTCTTCGAGGTCGACCGCCACCACGTCGCCGTCGCGGCGCTCGAGGCGCTCGCCCGGGAGGGCGCGATCGAGTCGTCGGTCGTCCAGGCCGCGATCGAGCGATACGAGGTGGACGCGGACGCGGCACCGCCGTGGCTGCAATGAGCCCTCATCCCTGTGCGCGCGTGAAGGTGTGGAAGAGGAACCAAAGCCAGAAGGCGCCGGTCGCCGCCGCTACGACCAGGCCGGCGGACCACCGCGCGAGGCCGTATACGAGTCGTACGAACCGGTAGCCCGCCAGCACGGCGACCGCCTGCGTCGCGACTGCGACGATCGTCCAGCCGGTCAGCCCGCGCGCGGCGTAGGTGTTCTCGCCGAGGAGCGCCCACGTCGGCTCTCGTGCCTCGGGCGTCTGGCGCGCGTCCGCCCTGAGGTCCTCGAGCGCCGGCTCGAGCAGCGGCTCACCGCCGGCCTCGTCGTAGCCGAGCACGCCGCTTCCGTCCCCTCCGAGCTGCTCGTAGGTGTGGACGAGGAGCCACGCGAGCCCGAGTGCGATCGTAAGGAGCCCGAGCGCCAGCCACCATCGGGGTCCGCGGACGAACGTGAACACGGCCACCGCGACCGCGACGACGCCGGCAAGCAGCGGGACCAGCCCGAGCGGCGGCAGGTCGACGAACGCGACCTCGCGGGCGTAGCGGAACGACTGTCCGGCTCCGGTCCCGTCCGTCGACGCGCTGATCGCGAGCTCGAAGGCAGGCAGGAACGAGGCCACGACGAGCGCTGCCCCGGAAATGGCCAACCCCGCCGCCCAGAGACGCGCCCGCTGGTCGGCGGCGTCCGAACGCATGCGCCACATTCTGCTCAACGCGTACGGCAGGATTGGAGCGATGGACGTCGCCCGCCTCAGACAGCGGTTCGCAGAGCTCCACCGGCGCGACGAGCTCTTCGTGATGCCGAACCCGTGGGACGTCGGCTCGGCGAAGCTGCTCCAAGCCGCAGGCTTCGAGGCGCTCGCGACGACGAGCCAGGGGCTCGCCTGGGCGCTCGGCAAGCGCGACGGGCAGGTGACGCGTGACGAGCTCGTGGCGCACGTGGCGGAGCTCGCCTCGGTGCTGGACGTACCCCTCAACGTCGACAGCGAGCGCTGCTTCCCCGACGACGCCGGCGGTGTCGCCGAGACCGTGCGCCGGCTGGCCGACGCGGGCGCCGCCGGGTGCTCGATCGAGGACTGGGATCCGGCGACCGAGAGGATCGACGACGTCGGACTCGCAACGGAGCGCGTGGCCGAGGCAGCGGAGGCGGCCCGAGCCTCGGACGCGTCGTTCGTGCTCACCGGACGGGCCGAGAACCACCTGCGCGGGATCGACGACCTCGACGACACGATCGCGCGCCTCGTCGCGTACCGCGACGCCGGGGCGGACTGCCTCTACGCCCCGGCCCTGACGACGATCGAGCAGGTCGCGGCCGTGGTCGCCGCCGTCGGTGCGCCGGTCAACGTGCTCGCGCTGCCGACAGGCCCGCCCGTGCCCGAGCTGGCCGACGCGGGGGTGCGGCGCGTCTCGACCGGCAGCCTCGTCGCGGGCGCCGCCTACGCAGCGCTCGAGGCGGCCGGCCGGGAGCTCCTCGGTGACGGCACGTCGCGCTACGCCGAGGCGCGGGTCTCGAAGCCGCTCCTCGACTCTGCGTTCGGGTAGTCCGCCCCAGGGTCGGCGCCCTCTACGAGCGCCGGCCTTTCGCCCGCGCCGCCTCGCGCGAGAGCTTGGACACCGACCGCCAGCGCTTGCGCTCCTCCGCGGCCGCGCGCTTGTCGATCCGTCGCTCGAGGTGGGCGAGCTCTGCCTGGAGGCTCAGGTAGCTCTCCCACCGCTCGGGCGCGAGCGTCCCGTCCGCGAGCGCCGCCTTGACGGCGCAGCCGGGCTCGCTCTCGTGGCGGCAGTCCGAGAACTTGCAGTGCTCGAAGAGCGAGGTGACGTCCTCGAACGCCTCCTCGAGGCCCTCGTCCGCGACCCACAGCTGGAGCTCGCGCATCCCGGGCGTGTCGATCAGCAAGCCCCCGCCGGGAAGCTGCACGAGCTCCCGGCGGGTCGTCGTGTGGCGTCCGCGGCCGTCGTCCCGGATCTCCTGCGTCGCGAGGAGCTCCTCGCCGACGAGGGCGTTGACGAGCGTCGACTTGCCGACGCCCGACGACCCGAGCAACGCGGCTGTCACGCCCGGCGCGAGATACGACCGGACGGTGTCGAGCCCGGCGCCCGTCCGGCTCGAGACGGCGTGGACGGGAAGGTCGAGCGCGACCGACTCGACGTCATCGACCGTCGCCGCAGCGTCGTCTGCGAGGTCGCTCTTCGTGAGCAGGATGACGGGTCGCGCGCCGCTCTCCCGGGCGAGGATGAGGTATCGCTCGAGTCGACGCAGGTTCAGCTCCTCGTTGAGCGAGGTGACGATGAAGACGACGTCGACGTTCGCGGCGAGCACCTGCTCCTCGGTCGCCTGCCAGGCGGTCTTGCGCGAGAACTTCGTCCGGCGCGGGACGATCGCGACGATCGTTCCGGCCTGCTCGCCCTCGCGCGGCGAGACGGCGACCCAGTCCCCGACGACGGGCAGATCGGCCGGCGACGACGATTCGTCGTAGAGGCGTCCTGCGACGTCGCAGCGAAGCTCGCCGAGCTCCGTGAGCACGTCGTGGGCGCCTCGGTGCGGGACGGCTACCCGGCCCGGGATCGAGTCGGGCGGCGCGACGGCGGCGAACTGCTCGGCGAACGTGTCGTCCCAGCCAAGCGATGTCAAGTCGGACAACATGTCTCCTTCGATCGAACGACGGGTGAGTGGCGCCGTCGCGGGAGACACAAGGCAAGGTGTCCGACTCGAAGTCGGACACCGGTCGTGGCGTCCTCGGTGTCCGACTTCAGTCGGACACCAGCCTCCGACGCAGGCGCGGCGAGCGGCGAACAGGATCGGTCATCGCGGCACCTCCTTCGTCGGGGACGCCCGAAGTATGCCCGCTGCCGGCACCGGAGGGGCCACTCGCGCTACGCGATGCGCCGCAGTTGCTCGTCCAGCGGTACGAGGGGCAGGGCGAACGTCCGCGCCGCGTCGTCGTTCGTCGCGACGTTGTCGCCCGCCTCCATCATCTTCAGCAGGTCGCGTGTGAGCGGGACGTCGCCGGGAAGTCGCTCGGTCACGAGCGCGTTCGCGCGCATGAACCACATCGGCAGGTGGACGCTCGGGCCGCCTGAGGTCCAGGGCGCGCTTGAGCCGCGCCCAGAGCTCGTTCCAGTCCACGACGTCCGGACCGCCGAGCTCGAAGGTGCGGTTCGTCGCGGCCCCGAGCTCGACGGCGCGGGCGAAGTACGCGGCGACGTCGGTCACCCAGATGGGCTGGATCCGCTGCTCGCCCGACCCGGTGATCGGCGTCACGGGTGCCAGCCTCGCGATCCTGCGGAACGTGGGGAGGATGCCCCCGTCGGCGCCGAAGACGAAGCTCGGCCGGAAGATCACGTAGGGAAGCCCGGAGCGCTGCACCGTCTGCTCCATCTCCCACTTGGCCCGGTAGTAGGGCACGAGGTCCTTCGTCCTCTCGCTCGTGCCGAGTGCGCTCATGTGCACGAAGCGGCCGACGCCGGCCTCGCGCGCGGCCTCGACGAGGTCGCGCGTGCCTCGGCTCATGATCCGCTCGAACTGCTCCGGCGTGCCCTGCCGGATCGCGACGAGGTGCACGACGCAGTCGACGCCCTCGACCGCGCGTCGGAGGCTGGCGGGGTCGGTCATGTCGCCCTCGACGAGCTCGCAGCCTGCGAGCTCGTCTGCCTCGCCCGGGTCGCGGACGAGGCAGCGCACCGGGCCGACGGCGTCGCGCAGCGCCCGCACGACATGGCCGCCGACGAACCCGGTTCCGCCGGTGACGAGGATCATCACCCCAGTTGTACGCGGACCGGGGAGCGGGCGGATCAGCGGACACAGCTGGGGGCAAAGAGTCTCTTGCGGCGGCGAAGCCGACGCCTTCAGGGGTCTGCCCCGCCGGAGGCGGGGATCACGCCGCGGGATTCGGCTTCTGCCGAATCCCGCTTGGCGAACGATTCACCTGGTGCGCGTGCCCGAGTGCCAGAAGACGAGCGCCGCGGCGGTTGCCTCCGCGAGGAGGCTGAAGGCCGCGAGCACCTTCAGTGAGGTGGGAATCTGCCGCATACACCGGTTATCGGCAGATCGGGCGAGTTTGTCCAGCGGACCGCCGAACTACCATGGCCCTTCCGTGCCCGCCCCGTTCGTCCACCTCCACGTCCACTCCGAGTACTCGATCCTCGACGGGGCGTGTCGGATCCCGGCGCTCGCGCGCAAGGCGGCGGAGCTCGAGATGCCGGCGGTGACGCTCACCGACCACGGCTCGATGGCCGGCGCGATCGACCTCCACAAGGCCGCAGCCGACCAGGGAATCAAGCCGATCTTCGGCTGCGAGGTGTACGTCGTCGACGACCGCAAGGCGCTGAAGAAGGGGCACGCCCACCTGACGCTCCTCGCCGCCGACAACGCGGGGTACGCGAACCTCGTCAAGCTCTGCTCGCTCGGCTACCTCGAGGGCTACTACTACAAGCCCCGCGTCGACTGGGAGCTGCTCGAGCGTCACGCCGCGGGGATGATCGCGCTCTCCGGCTGCCTCTCGGGACGCGTGTCGCGCGCGCTCAGCGAGCATCGGGACACCGACGCCGAGGCGGAGCTCGATCGCCTCGCGCAGATCTTCGGCCGTGACTCGACCTACGTGGAGCTGCAGAACGTCGGCCTCGAGGCGCAGCAGGTCGCGTACCGTGGCCTTCCCGGGCTCGCGGCGAAGCAAAAGCTCCCGCTCGTCGCGACGGGCGACGTCCATTACCTCGACGCGTCCGACGCCTTCAGCCACGACGCGCTGCTCTGCATCCAGTCCGGCGACTCGCTCAAGAACCCGGATCGCTGGCGCTTCGGCGCCGACGAGTTCTACTTCAAGACCCCCGAGGAGATGGCGCTCGACTTCCCGGGGCACGAGGACGCGCTCCGGCGGAGCCTCGAGCTCGCCGAGCGCTGCAACGTGGAGCTCGAGCTGGGGCGCATCCGGCTGCCGAAGTTCCCGGTGCCCGACGGCCGCGACGCGTTCGAGTACCTCGTCGAGCTCTGCGAGCGGGGGCTCGTCAAGCGGTACGGCCGCTCGACCCCCGAGCTCGACGAACGATTGCGCTTCGAGCTGAAGACGATCCGCGAGATGGGCTTCGCGGACTACTTCCTGATCGTCGCCGACTTCATCGGCTTCGCGAAGCGGAACGGCGTCTCGGTCGGGCCGGGCCGCGGCTCGGCGGCCGGCTCGCTCGCCGCGTACTGCCTCGAGATCACGGACATCGACCCGATCCGCTACGACCTGCTCTTCGAGCGGTTCCTCAACCCGGCCCGCAAGGACATGCCCGACATGGACATCGACTTCGCGGTCGAGGGCCGGGAGTCCGTCATCAACTACGTGACGGAGAAGTACGGCCGCGACCGGGTCGCGCAGATCATCACGTTCTCGAAGATGGCCGCGCGGGCCGCGCTCCGCGACGCCGGTCGCGTGCTCGAGATCCCGTACGGCACGGTCGACCGGATCGCGAAGCTCGTCCCGGAAGGGCCCGGTCAGACGCTCGAGGAGGCGCTGAAGCCGGGCGCCGAGCTCCGCAAGGTCGTCGACTCGGACCCCGTGGCGAAGGAGATCGTCGAACTGGCGCGGCCGCTCGAGGGCCTGACGCGCGCCGACTCGATCCACGCGGCCGGGGTCGTGATCGGCGACGAGCCGCTGATCGAGGTCGTGCCGCTCCAGCAGAAGGGCGCCGACGCGGAGCTCGTCACCCAGGTCTCGATGAAGAACGTCGAGGCGCTCGGCCTCCTCAAGGTGGACTTCCTCGGCCTGCGCAACCTCGACGTGATCGACAAGGCGGTGGCCCTCGTCGGCGGCGTCGACATCGGCGCGATCCCGCTCGACGACCGCAAGACCTACGAGATGCTCGCGCGTGCGGATGCGATGGGCGTCTTCCAGTTCGAGTCGTCCGGCATGCGCGAGGCGCTCCGGCAGGTGAAGCCGACGCAGTTCGAGGACCTGATCGCCCTCGTGGCGCTCTACCGGCCGGGGCCGATGCAGTACATCCCGAGCTACGCCGCGCGCAAGAACGGCCGCGAGGCGATCAGCTACATCGACAAGCGGCTCGAGTCGATCACCGGCGACTCGTACGGGATCTGCATCTACCAGGAGCAGTACATGCGGATCGCCAAGGAGCTCGCGGGCTTCGACCCGGCCGAGGCCGAGACGCTCCGCCGCGCGATCGGGAAGAAGATCCACGCGCTGATGGCGTCGCTGAAGGGGAAGTTCCTCGACGGCTGCGCCGCGAACGGCGTCACGCCCGCGGTCGCCGACCAGCTCTGGAAGGACATGGAGTCGTCGCAGGACTACTCCTTCAACAAGGCCCACTCCGCCTGCTACGCGCTGATCGCGTACCGGACGGCATGGCTCAAGGCGAACCACCCGTGCGAGTACATGGCCGCGCTCATCTCCAGCGTGATGAACACGAAGGACCGAGTGCCGCTGTACGTCAACGCGTGCGACGAGATGGGGATCGAGGTACTGCCCCCGGACGTCAACTCGTCGGCCGTCGACTTCGCGGTCGTCGAGGGCAAGATCCGCTTCGGCCTGAACGCCGTGAAGAACGTGGGGGAGGGAGCGGCGCAGCGGATCGTCGCCGCTCGCGCGGACGGCGGTGCGTTCGCGTCGATCTGGGACTTCACGGAGCGCGTCGACCCGCAGGTCGTGAACAAGCGCTCGCTCGAGTCGCTCGTCAAGTGCGGCGCGCTCGACTCGACGGGGGCCACGCGCCTCGGGATGCTCGCCGTGCTCGAGCAGTCGCTCGCGCACGGGCAGAAGCTCGCCGCCGACCGGCTCATGGGCCAGGCGTCGATCTTCGACCTGGGAGGGCCTGCGACGCCCTCGACGCCCGCGCATCATCCGGCCATCGCGACCGCCGAGTACGAGAAGGGGGAGCTTCTCCGTCTCGAGAAGGAGACCCTCGGGCTCTACGTCTCCGAGCACCCGCTCTCGGCCGTCCGCGACCAGCTCCGGCGCAAGACCGACGCGACCCTCGCGGAGCTCGAGCGGCGCCGCGACGGTGAGACCGTCCTCGTCGGCGGCATCGTCTCCGACGTCAAGCACACGACGACGAAGCGCGGCGAGCCGATGGTCTTCCTCCAACTCGACGACCCGACCGGCTCCGTCGAGGTCGTCGTCTTCAACTCGACCTACCAGACCGCGCGCGAGCTCTGCGTCGCCGACCGGATCCTCGTCGTCAAGGGACGGGTCGACCACAAGCTGCAGGGCGAGACGAAGGTCGTCGCGTCGGAGGTGACGGCGTTCGAGGCGGTCGTCGAGCGACGCGAGGTTCGCTTCGCCCTCGACGCCCGTGAGGCGCCCGCCGGCGTGATCCGCGAGCTGGCGCGGCTCGTGCGCGAGTTCCCGGGGGAGTCGCCGGTCTACCTGGCGCTCGACACGTCCGAAGGCCCGAAGACCTACGCGCTCGGCCCGGAGTACCGCGTCCGCCCCGACGCCGACTTCCTCGCCGAGGCGAGGTCGTTGCTGGGCGGCGCCAAGCTGCTCTGAACTTGTTCGCCAGGCGAGATTCGGCAGAAGCCGAATCTCGCGGCTTGATCCCCGCCTGCGGCGGGGCACACCCCTGAAGGCGCCCGCTGTCGCGGTCGCAACTGCCTCATTGCCAAGGATGCTCTTGGGTGTCTGGCTCCAGCCAGACACCTGCTCTGCGTGGCTGCTACAGCAGGATCTGCAGGGCCAGCGAGACGGTGCAGCCTTGCTCGAGGAGCGAGACCGCTCGGTGCAGGTCGACCTCTGGCGAGGCGGCGAGGACTGCTGCGGACTCGGCGTCGTAGCCGGCGCGCTCGAGGGTGAAGAGGCGCCACTGCTCGACCCGGTCGAGCTCGAGCCCTTCGTCGATGAGATGCGTAGCCGACATTCCCTGTCCCCTTGTCAACGCCGTTCCTCGTCTCTCTATTCGCACGAGAGCGAAGGTTGGATGCATTGTTGTACGCCAAGGAGGTCTGGGAATTGCGGTCACGCGGTGAAGGAGGTGTAAGAACTCCGATCGTCGCGAGAGCAGAGCTCACTTGCAGGCATGCCGCGGCGCTCATAGGATCGGCCGGTGCGACTCCACAAGGACGCAAAGGTCGAGCTGCTGAAGGGCGTGCCGCTCTTCGCCGGGTGCTCCAAGGCCGACCTGCAGCGCATTGCGTCGCTCGCGGACGAGCTCGACCTGGGCGAGGGCGCGACCCTGATCCGCGAGGGCGAGCGGGGGCGCGAGTTCATCGTGGTCGTCGACGGCACCGTCCAGGTGACGCGGAAGGGGAAGCCGCTGCGGGCGCTCGGCTCGGGCGACTTCATCGGCGAGATCGCGCTCGTCGCCGACGTCCCCCGCACGGCGACCGTGACCGCCACCTCGCCGGTACGCCTCCTCGTCGTGACCGACAGGGCCTTCAAGAGCCTCCTCGAGCGCACACCCGCGATGGCGACGAAGGTGCTGCAGAGCCTCGGCGAGCGCTTGCATCAGACGCGTTGTAGGCGACCCGGCGAACTGCGGTGTCCGACTCGAAGTCGGACACCAACGTCCCGTGTCTGACTTCAGTCAGACACCTGCAGTTCGCTCGAGGCTACGTCACTGCCCGCGTCACCTTGACCTGCTTGTAGGTGTGGGTGCGGCTGAAGCCGTCCCAGATCTGCCAGCGCCACATGCCCGCGCGGGGGAAGACGACCCGGGCGCGGTAGACGCCCGTCTTCGCCGTGGGACGGGCGAGGAACGAGCGCGTGGCGGTGCCCTGGAAGATCTGCACCTGAGGGCTGATGTCGGCGAGCGGTGTCTCGCCGTGCTGGAGCACGGTCAGGTCGACGACCCACGGGACGCCCGCACGGGCGCCGGTCGGGGTCGAGCTCAGCTTCACCGTCGCCCACCCACCTGCGAGCGCGGCGGCGGGGGCGAGGGCCGCGAGGACTGCCAACGAGACGACGAGCTTGCGCATCTCCTGCTCCTTTCGGTCGTCTCCACTACACCCGTCCCTACGTGGAGGTTCCCGATCGAGGTCCAGCGCTAGGCTCGGTCGCGATGGGGCGGTTGGTCGGGATGAACCACGTGGCGCTGGAGGTCGGCTCGCTCGACGAGGCGCTCGCGTTCTGGGAGACCCTGTTCGGGCCGCTCGAGCTACGCGGTCGAATCTCGTCGATGGCGTTCATCGACATGGGCGACCAGTTCGTCGCGCTTGCGGTCCCCCGCACACAGCCGCCCGATCGTCACCGGCACGTCGGCATCGTCGTCGACGACAAGGAAGCCGTTCGCGCGGCCGCGGTCGCAGCCGGGATCGAGGTCTCGCCCCCGCCTTCGCTCGACCTCCACGACCCGTGGGGAAACCTCCTGCAGGTGGTCGACTACCGGGAGATCCAGTTCACGAAGGCACCCGAGGTGCTGGCGGCGATGGGACATGACGGGCTCGAGAAGTCCGCGGCGGCACAGGCAGAGCTTCGCGCGAAGGGCATGGGGTCTGTCGAGGGGTCTGTCCCCGAAGGAGACTGACCCCCGCGGGGACTGGCGGCTCCGGGGCCAGTCCCCAACGGGCAGAATGCGCCGGCGGTGACCTTCCTCGCGTCGATCCCCTCGCCGAGCTCGGGCACGCTCGATCTCGGTCCGCTGACCGTCCACATGTACGGGCTGACGCTGCTCGCGGCGATCGCCCTGGCGACCTACGTCGCCGGCAAGCGCTGGGTGAACCGAGGTGGCGACTGGGATCTGATCTTCCGCTGCGCTGTCTGGGGGGTCGCCGCAGGGATCGTCGGCGCGCGCCTCTATCACCTGGCGACGAGCTGGAGCGAGGTGCCCGAGGAGTGGTGGGGACCGTTCGCGATCTGGCGTGGGGGGCTCGGCGTCTGGGGCGGGATCGCCGCCGGGTGTCTCGTCGGCGGGATCGTCGCGAAGCGCGCCGGGGCCGACGTCTGGCTGCTCGCCGACTGCCTCGCGCCCGGGCTCCTGCTCGCGCAGGGCCTCGGCCGGCTCGGCAACTGGTGGAACCAGGAGCTCTTCGGGAAGCCGACCGACCTGCCGTGGGGACTGGAGATCGACCCGATCAACCGGCCGCTCGAGTACATCGACGAGCCGACGTTCCACCCGACGTTCCTCTACGAGCTGATCTGGGACTTCGGCGCGGCCGCGATCCTCGTCTTCCTGATCGAGCGGCGGCTGCGGCCGCGCCCGCCCGGTGTCTTCGCCGCCTACATCGCGCTCTACTGCTTCGGTCGCTTCTGGATGGAGCTGCTGCGAGTCGACCCCGCGCACGAGCTCGCCGGCCTGCGGATCAACGCGTGGATGTCGCTCATCGGGGTCGTCGCGGGCGCGGCGTGGTACGTCCTCTCGCAGCGCTCGGACCGGCCTGCCCGGCCTCGCGCCGGGCCTGCGCCTCCGGTGCGCAAGATGAGCGTTCCGGGCGGCAAGCGCGTCCGACCCCCCAACTAGAGTCGCCGCGTGCCGTCGGCGGTTCGCGATCTCGAGCTGGACCTCGACGCGTTCGAGGGCCCGTTCGACCTGCTCCTCACGCTGATCCTCAAGGATCAGCTGCAGCCGGCCGAGATCGACATCGCAGCGATCGTCGTCGCGTTCGTCGAGCACCTGACGGCGCGAGACGAGCTCGACCTCGACGCGTGCGGCGAGTTCCTCGTGCTCATCGCGGCGCTGCTCGAGATCAAGGCACGGCACCTGTTCCCCGAGGAGGGCGCCGAGCTCGACGAGCTCGAGCCGGAGGAGGCGGCCGAGGAGCTCGCCCGGCGGCTCGCCGAGTACCGCCGGATGAAGGAGGCGGCGACCTGGCTGCGCGAGCGGCTCGCTGCGGAGCGCGACCGCTTCTACCGGCTCGGGCCCGCGCCGCTCGCCCCGCGCGCCGAGCGGCGGCTCGCGCCGCAGGATCCCGTCCTGCTCGCCGAGGCGCTGAGAGGGTTGGCCGTGCCGCCGCCGAAGGTGTCCCTCTCGCACATGGCCCTTCGCTTTCCGCCCGTCGCGCAGTTCCTCGAGCGCTTCCGCTCGGTCCTCCGACGGCGGCGCGTCTTCGACTTCGACGGGGAAGTCGGCAGCCTGCCGCGGATCGAGCAGGCCGTTGCGTTCCTCGCGCTGCTCGAGCTCCGCAAGTCCGACGAGGTCGCGCTCGCGCAGGCCGCGCCGTTCGCCCCGATTCGCGTTTCCCGCACCGAGAGAGAAAGGACTGCCGCGTGGACCGTCCGCTCCGCCTGATCTCCACCGAGACGATCGCCGGCACCCCGATCGACGCGCTCGCGCGGACGATCGAGGCGCTGCTCGTCGTCGCCTCTCAGCCGCTGTCCGTCGACGAGCTCGCCGCTGCGGCCGAGGAGGACGCCGAGCGCGTGGAGACCGCGCTCGGGCTCGTGCGCGAGCGCTATCGGGAGGGTCGCAGCGGCATCGTGCTCGAGCGCGTCGCGGGCGGCTACGCCTTCCGCGCCGCCCGCGAGGCCGCGGACGCATGCGGCCGCCTCTTCGAGCGTCCGGTCGAGCGCGGCCTGTCGCAGGCAGCGCTCGAGACGCTGGCGATCGTGGCGTACCTCGGGCCGGTCTCCCGTCCCGAGATCGCCCGGATTCGCGGCGTCGCCGCCGATTCGACCGTCGCCTCGCTCGTCGAGCGCGGGCTCGTGGCCGAGGGCGGGCGCGAGAGCAGCCCGGGCGGCGCCGTGCGCTACCGGGTGACGCCTCTCTTCGAGCGCGTCTTCGCGCTCGACACCCTCGCCGAGCTGCCCCGGCTCGATGATCTCGGTGGCGAGCAGGAGGCGATCCGCGAGCGCCTGCTCGCGGTCGCCGAGGCACGCGCGTCGTAGGATCGAGCCATGACAAGCATCGCCGTGGCGCTCTTCGAGGACGCGGAGGAGCTCGACTTCGCGGGGCCGTGGGAAGTGCTCGGCGCGTGGGCGAGCCAGTGGCCCGACGACGGGATCGAGGTGTTCACGGTCGCAGGCTCCGCCGAGCCGGTCAGGTGCGCGAAGGGCATGCGCGTCGTGCCCGACCAGACGTGGGACTCGGCTCCGGCGATCGACGTGCTCGTCTACCCCGGTGGCCGTGGCTCGCGCCGTGAGCTCGCCGACCCGGTGGTGCTGGAACGACTACAGCGCCTGCGGGCGGGTGGCACGCTCATGACGAGCGTCTGCACCGGAGCGCTCGTCTTCGCGGCAGCGGGGCTGCTTCGGGACCGTCCGGCGACGACGTGGTGGGGGAGCCTCGAGACGCTCGCGGAGCTCGATCCGACGATCGAGGTTCGCCCCGACGATCGGTTCGTCGACAGCGGCGAGATCGTGACCGCGGCCGGTGTCTCCGCCGGGATCGACATGGCCCTGCACCTCGTCGCGCGGCTCCATTCGGTCGAGCGCGCGCGAGAGGTGAAGCGGTACATCCAGTACGAGCCTCAACCCCCCGTGTAAGCAAGAGCGGGTGTCTGACTGAAGTCAGACACCGGATGCCTCGCTTGGCAACGAGGTTGTTGCGACCGCGAAGCGGGCGCCTTCAGGGATGTGCCCTCGCCGCAGGCGAGGGATCAAGCCGCGGGAGTCCGCTCGGCGGACTCCCGCCTGGCGAGCAGGCCCTAGAGCTGCCAGGCGCCGTTGCGGAGGAGGGGGACTGCGTCGCCGTCGCTTGTGAGCCCGTCGACGTCGAGCTCGGGCGAGCCGATCATGAAGTCGACGTGGATCCGGCTCTTGTTGACCCGCGCCTTGTCGGAGTCGTCCTCGACGCCGAGGTCGTAGCCGCTCCCGAGGGCGATGTGGCTCGCGGCGTTCTCGTCGAGGAGCGTGTCGTAGAACACCGTCTCGAGCGGCCCGATCCGCCCCTCGCCGTCCACGAGCGCGAGCTCGCCGAGCAGCGAGGCGCCGTCGTCCTTCGCCGCGAAGGAGCGCAGTGTCTCCGCACCCCGGTCGGCGTCGAGGCGCACGGCGCGGCCCTGCTCGAACTCGACGCGGATCCCGTCGATCAGCGCGCCGTAGACCTCGAGCGGCCGTGTCGCGGTCACGTGGCCGTCGACCCGAGCGGGATCGGGCGTCGTGAACATCTCCTCGCTCGGGAGGTTCGGGAAGTGGCGCAGGCCGTCGACGGTCGTGAAATCGGCGGCGTGCCACACGGAGGACGGGAAGAGCCCCACCGTGAGGTCGGTGCCGGGGCCGCTCAGCCGGATCGCATCGAAGCGACGCTCGGTGAGCCGCGCGGCGACGGCCTCCAGCGTCCTCGCGCGCTCGCGCCATGCCTCGGCGGGGTCGTCCTCGTCGAGACGGCAGATATGAGCGATCGCCTCCCAGAGCCGGTCCAACGCCTCGTCCCGCTCGAGCTCCGGGTAGACGAGCGAGGCCCAGCCGGGCGACGGGGCGGGGGCGACACACCAGTTCGTCGTTCCGCGGTTGACGACCTCGCCCGTGTTCGGCAGGTACGGAAGGAGGTCGAGTCCGGCGCGCGAGGGGTCGATCCCGTCGAGCGCGTCGGGTGAGGCCGGACCGGTGAGCGAGACCCGGGCAGCGTGCTCGTCGGAGAGCCAATTCAGCCGGTCGATCATCCACTGGGGGACGTAGTCGAGCGTCGACTCGTCCGCATGCAACAGGCGCTCGCGCTTCAGCCAGGGGTCCGTGATCGTGACGTCGACCCAGCGGGCACCACGCTCGTAGGCGGCGCGCGTGACCTCGCGGGTCAGCGCCTCCTTGCCCGTGTACGTCGTCACGCCGACGATCTGGCCGGCCTGTACGTTCGCGCCGTAACCCACGACGAGGTCGGCGAGGCGGCGGGTCAGGTCGGCGTGGTCCGGCACGCGCGGGAGGGTAGCCGCGCGAGAATGGCGCCGTGCGCCTCAACGCGTTCCTCGCCCGTGCCGGCGTCGCGTCCCGTCGACGCGCGGACGAGCTGATCAAGGCGGGCCGGGTGACGGTGAACGAGAGGCCCGGCGAGCTCAACACGTTCGTCGAGCGGACGGACGTCGTGCGCGTCGACGGCCGCGAGATCGGCAAGCAGGCCCTTCGTCACGTGCTCCTCAACAAGCCGCGCGGCACGATCACGACCGCCAGCGACCCGAGCGGCCGGCCGACGGTCGTCGACCTCGTGAAGGGAGACGTGCGCATCGTCCCCGTCGGCCGGCTCGATCGCGACACCACGGGCGTGCTCCTCCTGACGAACGACGGCCCGCTCGCTCACCGGCTCGCCCATCCCCGCTACGGGATCGAGAAGACGTACGTCGCCGAGGTGCGCGGCGAGCCGAGCGACGAGACGCTCGCGGCGCTCGCCACGGGCGTCGAGCTCGACGACGGCCCGACGGCGCCCGCGCGCGTTCGCCGCCTGGCGCCGTCACGCATCGAGCTCGTGCTCCACGAGGGCCGTAACCGGCAGGTGCGGCGCATGCTCGAGGCGGTCGGGTACCCCGTCGAGCGGCTCCGCCGCTCCCGGTACGCGGGACTCGGCCCGGGGCGACTCCGCCCCGGGGACTGGCGTGAGCTGACCCGCGACGAGGTGCGCCGCCTGCGCCGCTCGGTCGGGCTGTAGAGGCCAGGAGCCTCCGGTCTACCGCCCTCCCGAGACGTTGAGGCGCACGGCCGAGCCCTGCTGGGCCTGTCCGCCGACCGGGTTCTGGGCGACGACGGTGCCTTCGGGCTCGTCGGAGGGCACCTCGACGACGTTCGCCTCGAGCTGCGCCGAGGAGAGCTCGGCCTCGGCCTGGGCGCGCGTCATCCCGACGACGTTCGGGACGTCGACGCGCCCGCTGCCCTTCGAGACCTGGATGGTGACCGTCTCACCCTCGCTCGCCTGCGCGCCCGCCGACGGCTCCTGCGAGACGACCGTCCCCGGCTCGCGCTCGGCGAAGACCTCTTCCGTCTGGACCTCGAAGCCCGCGTCGACGAGCCGGTCGCGTGCCTCGGCCTCGCCGAGCCCGACGGCGTTCGGGACGGAGATCGTGTCGGGGCCACCCGAGACGCGGATCGTGACACTCGAGCCCTCGTCGACCTCCGTGCCGGCGGACGGGCTCTGCTGGAAGACCGTGCCCTCGGCCGCGTCGCTCGGCTCCGTGAGGATGTCCGAGGTCAGATCGGCCTCCTCGATCTCGGCGACCGCCTGGTCGAGCGTCCGGCCCTCGACGGCCGGGACCGTGGACTGGGAACCCTCGGTGAAGTACCAGACCGCCGCCGCTGCCGGCTGCGAGGAGGAGCAGAAGTGCCGCGACGAGTGCGGCGATCTTGCCACCCGACCAGCGCCGTCGCTCCTCGTGGCGCACCGTCTCGGTCTCGATCGCGCCGTCGTCGCGCTGGCGCACGGTCTGGCGCTCGTGCACCACGGCCTCCTCGGCCTCCGGTGCCGCGCCCGGCGCGGGTGGCGGGACGCTTCGCTCCACCTCGACCCGCTCGACCGTGGTCTCCTCGGGCGTCACCCACCGGTCGGGCTCGCGGCGGATCTCGGTCTCGTCGTCGTCCCGTGCCATTCGCTCGCCCCTTGTCGTCGACTGCGCTCGTCGTCACGCTACTTCGGCCGCGTGACGACGAGCTTCTACCCCGGACGGACGAACCCCATGCGCTCGTACATCGCCGCGAGCGTCGGCGCGGACGCAGCGGCCGCCTTGCCGGCGCCGACGGCGAGCAGGCGCAGCAGCTCCCTCTCGTCGGCGCGCAGCTCGAGGTAGCGCTCGCGCACGGGCGTCACGAGCTCGACCACCGCCTCGCCGACGTCGCTCTTCAGGTCGCCGTACCCCTTGCCCTCGTACGCCGCCTCGACCTCGTCGGGCGTGCGCCCCGTCGCGACGGCGAGGATGTCGACGAGGTTCGAGACGCCCGGCTTGTCGTCGCCGCGCCGGATCTCGCGGCCCGAGTCGGTGACCGCCGAGCGGAACTTCCTCCGGATCGTGTCGGGCTCGTCGAGCAGCTTCACGGTGCCCTGCTCGGTGCCGCCCGTCGTCGACATCTTCTTCGTCGGCTCCTGCAGGTCCATGATCCTCGCGCCGACCTCCGGATAGATGCCGTCCGGCACGACGAGGGTCTCGCCGAAGCGCGAGTTGAAGCGGATCGCGATGTCCCGGGCGAGCTCCAGGTGCTGCCGCTGGTCGTCGCCGATCGGCACGCGATCGGTGCGGTAGAGCAGGATGTCGCCGGCCATCAGGACCGGATAGGTGAAGAGGCCCGCGGAGACGAACTCGCGCGACTCGCCCTTCTCCTTGAACTGCGTCATCCGGCCGAGCTGTCCGTAGCTCGCGACCGCGGAGAGCAGCCAGCTCGCCTCCGCGTGCGCCGGGACGTGGCTCTGCGCGAAGACCGTCGAGCGGTCGGGGTCGAGCCCGGTCGCGAGCAGCATCGCGAAGAGGTCGAGCGTGCGGTCGTGGAGGTCGCGCGGGTCGTGCTCGACCGTGATCGAGTGCAGGTCGACGATGCAGAAGAACGCCTCGCCGAGCTCCTGCGTCTGGGCGTACTGGCGGAAGCCGCCGATGTAGTTGCCGAGGTGCTTGTCGCCTGTGGGCTGGATGCCCGAGAAGATCCTCACGGTTGCTCCGTTTCGCTCGCTCGGCGACCGGGAGGGCTAGACGAGCTTCCGGCCGCGCGTGTGCATGGGCGCGTGAGCGCGCCAGTAGAGGGACATGCGGTCGAGCGCGGGCATCCGTCTGTTCTAGCGGTTTTCCGGGGAAGCGTCAAAAGCACCGGGGATACACTCGCCCCATGGCGCTGACCGAGCCGTGGATCCCGTCGTCGTGGCGCTCGCGCCCGGCGCTGCAGCAGCCCGACTGGCCGGATCCGGCCGCCGTCGACTCGGTGCGCGAGCGTCTCCAGCAGCTCCCGCCGCTCGTCTTCGCGGGCGAGGCCCGTGCTCTCCTGCGCGCGCTCGGCGAGGCGGCCGAGGGCCGGGCGTTCCTCCTGCAGGCGGGTGACTGCGCGGAGTCGTTCCGCGATGTCTCGGCGATCGCGATTCGCGAGCGGCTCAAGGTGCTGCTGCAGATGTCAGCGGTGATGACCTACGGGGCGACGCTGCCGATGGTCAAGGTCGGCCGGATCGCCGGCCAGTTCACGAAGCCGCGCACGGCGCTGACCGAGCGCATCGACGGAGTCGAGGTGCCGTCGTTCCGCGGGCACGCGATCCACTCGGACGAGCCGTCGCCCGAGGCACGGATCCCCGATCCGGAGCGGATGCTGCAGGCGTACTACCAGGCCGTCTCGACCCTCAACCTGCTGCGTGCGTTCACGAAGGGCGGCTTCGCCGACCTGACGCAGGTGCACACGTGGAACCAGGAGTTCGTCACGAGCTCGCTCGAGGGGCGGCGGTACGAGGTGATCGCCAACGAGATCGGCCGTGCGCTCCGGTTCATGCAGGCGATCGGGATCGATCTCGGAGACGAGCGCACGATCCACGAGGTCGACGTCTGGACGAGCCACGAGGCGCTCCTGCTCGACTACGAGGAGCCGCTCGTCCGGCGCGACTCGACGACCGGCGACTGGTACGCCTGCTCGGCCCACTTCCTCTGGGTGGGGGAGCGCACCCGCCAGCTCGACGGCGCGCACGTCGAGTTCCTCGCCGGCGTCGAGAACCCGGTGGGCGTCAAGGTCGGGCCGAAGGCGACGCCGGATGAGCTCGTGGGGCTCTGCGAGCGCCTCAACCCCGACCGCGTGCCCGGGCGCCTCACGCTCGTCGCGCGACTCGGCGCCGAGCGCGTGCGCGAGGTGCTGCCGCCGCTCGCCCGCGCCGTCCGCGACTCGGGGAGCCCGGTGCTCTGGGCATGCGACCCGATGCACGCCAACACGTTCGTGACGCCGTCCGGGCACAAGACGCGCCGCTTCGACGACGTCCTCGGCGAGATCGAGGGGTTCTTCGCCGCACACCGCGAGGTCGGGACGTGGCCGGGCGGAGTCCATCTCGAGATCACCGGGGAGAACGTCACGGAGTGTCTCGGCGGCTCGGAGGAGGTGCGGGAGGACCAGCTCGACCACCGGTACGAGACGCTCTGCGATCCGCGGCTGAACGCGCGCCAGTCCCTCGATCTCGCCTTCCGCGTCGCCGAGCTGATGCGGGCTGCATGATCGCCCTCCGGGCGCCCGCAAAGCGAGGAGAGCAGTGAACGTCGACCGCCTCGCCATCGTCGGGACGGGGCTCATCGGCGCCTCGCTGGGCCTGGCGGCCCGCCGCGCCGGCGTCCGCGACGGTCAGCGGCTGGGACCCGAGCCGGGACGACCTCGCGGTCGCCGAGGAGCGCGGCGCGCTCGAGGCGGCTTCGGACCTCGGCGCGGCCGTGACCGACGCCGACCTCGTCGTCGTCGCGGCGCCGGTCGGCGAGTTGCCCCGCGTGGTGGGCCGGGTGCTCGAGCTCGCCTCGGAGAGCGCCACGGTCACGGACGTGGGCTCGACCAAGCGGCCCGTCTGCGCGGCGGCAGGCTCCGATCGACGGTTCGTCGGCGGACACCCGATCTGCGGGGCCGAGACGCGGGGCCCGGGGCGCGCGAGCGCCGACCTCTTCGACGGCGCTACCTGGTTCCTCACGCCCACGGCCGCCACCGCGCCCGAGCGCCTCCGGCTCGTGCACGGGCTCGTCGGCGCGCTCGGCGCGCGCCCGGTCGCGATCGGGCCGGACGCACACGACCGGCTCGTCGCGGTCACGAGCCACCTGCCCCACGTCCTCGCGAACCTGCTCCTCAACCAGGCCGGCTCGACCCGGATCGACGGTCACGACCCGTTGCAGGCCGCGGGCGGCTCGCTGCGCGACATGACGCGGATCGGCGGCGCCAACCCGCGGATCTGGGTCGACATCTTCCTCGACAACCGCGAGGCGCTCGCGGGCGCGCTCGCCGAGCAGCGGCGGGCAATCGAGCGGGTCGAGCGCGCGCTGGAGTCGGAGGACGCGGGCTTCCTCGCCCGCTGGATCGGCGAGGCGAGCGGGCATCGCAGGCGGCTGCTGGCGACCGCCTTCGCCGACCCTGGCACGCTCCACCGTCTGCGCATCCACATCTCCGACCGGCCCGGGGTGCTCGCCGGGATCTTCCAGGCGCTCGGAGCCGAGCGCATCAACGTCGAGGACTTCGAGTTCGACCACGTCTCCGTCGACCGCGGCGGGACGCTGACGATGCTCGTCGCGGGGGAGGGCGAGGCGCAGCGGGCGGCCGAGGTGCTCGAGCAGCAGGGCTACGGCGTCGTCGCCGCGCCGGTGCTCGACGAATGAGCGAGAGCCTCCTCGTCGAGCCGGTGCCCCGGCTCGTCGGCCACCTCGCGGTGCCGGGCGACAAGTCGATCTCGCACCGCGCGGTCCTGATCGGGGCGATCTGCGACGGCGAGACGCGGATCTCCGGCTTCGGCCGCTCGGCGGACACCGAGGCGACGATCTCGGCGGTCAGGGCGCTCCGTGTCGAGGTCTACGAGCACGGGCTGGAGACGCTGCGCGTCTTCGGGAAGGGGCTCCGCGGCCTGAAGGGCCCGGGTCGCGCGATCGACTGCGCGAACGCGGGCACGCTCGTCAGGCTCCTCGCCGGCATCCTCGCGGGCCAGGTCGGCGAGGAGTTCGAGCTCACGGGCGACGAGTCGCTCTCGCAGCGGCCGATGGGTCGCATCGCCGAGCCGCTCGCGCGCATGGGGGCCGGCGTCGAGACCACCGAGGGCTGCCTGCCCATGGGCATCCACGGCCGGACGCTGCGGGCGATCGACTACGAGCTTCCCGTGGCGAGCGCCCAGGTGAAGTCGGCGATCCTGCTCGCAGGTCTCTCCGCCGACGGAGAGACGACGGTCGTCGAGCCGGCACCGACGCGCGATCACACCGAGCGGATGCTCGCGGCGGCCGGAGCGTCCGTGACCGTCAGGGCGACGAGCGTCACGGTCAGCCCGGCGGAGCGACTGTCGCTCGGCGAGGTCGAGGTGCCAGGGGACTTCTCGTCCGCGGCGCCGTTCCTCGTCGCGGCCACCCTCGTCCCCGGCTCCGAGCTCCACGTCCACGGCGTCAACCTCAACCCCCGCCGCACCGGCCTGCTCGGGATCCTCGAGCGCATGGGGGCGCGGATCACGAGCTACAACCGCCGGCAGATCGGCGGCGAGCCCGCCGGCGACCTCGAGATCCACGCTGCGCCGCTCGTCGGCACGACGGTCGAGGCGAAGGAGGTGCCGCTCGCGATCGACGAGCTGCCGCTCGTGGCGCTTGCCGCGGCCTGTGCCCGCGGAGAGACGGTGATCCGCGGCGCCGCCGAGCTGCGGGCCAAGGAGACCGACCGGATCGAGGCCACGGTCGATGCCCTACGCGCGCTCGGCGTGCGCGCGCAGGGCCGGGAGGACGGGCTGCGCGTGACCGGTGTCCCGGCCCGTCCCCGTGGCGGGCGGATCTCCAGCCGGGGCGACCACCGGCTCGCGATGCTCGGCGCGGTCGCCGGGCTCGCTTCCCGCGAAGGTGTTCGGATCGACGGCGCTGACGTGGTCTCGGTCAGCTTTCCGGGCTTCTTCGAGATGCTTGCCGAGCTCCGCCGCGCCTCGGCGGTCGCCGAGGACGACCGCCGTTAGTCTCCGCGCGATGATCGTGGCGATCGACGGGCCGGCGGGGGCCGGCAAGAGCTCGGTCGCGAAGGCGCTCGCGGATCGCCTCGGGTTCCACTACCTCGACACGGGCGCCATGTACCGCGCGCTCACCTGGCTCGCGCTGCGCGAGGGGGTGACGCTCGACGACGGGCCCGCGCTCGAGGCGCTTGCCGGCGCGCACCCCGTCGTCTTCGACGACACCGGGCGGGTCTCGATCGACGGCGCCGACGTGACGACGAGGATCCGCGAGCCGGAGATCGACGCCGCGGTGCCCGTCGTAGCGCGCCATCCCGAGGTGCGCGAGGTGATGCGCCGACGCCAGCGTGAGCTCGGGCGGGCGGGCGACTCCGTGATCGAGGGACGGGACATCGGCGTCGTCGTCGTTCCCGAGGCCGAGCTGAAGATCTGGCTCGTCGCCGATCCCGCGGTGCGCGCCACCCGCCGGCACGCCGAGCGCGAGGGCGTCGAAGCCGCGGACCTCGCCGACGAGCTGCGTCGCCGCGACGCGCGCGACGCCGCGAACACCCATCGCGCTCCGGACGCCGTCGAGGTCGACACGACCGACCTGACGCTCGAGGAGGTCGTCGACCGGATCGCGGCTCTGGCGGGCGAGGCGCGATGAACGCCGCCGACGTCAGCTGGGCGCTCGGACGGCCGACCATCGGCACGCTGGCGACCGTCTTCTCGCGTCTCAAGGTCTACGGGAAGGACCGCGTGCCGCTCGAGGGCGGGATCGTGGTCGCGTCGAACCACTTCAGCTGGCTCGATCCCCTCGTCCTCGGGGTCGCGAGCCCTCGGGTCCTCTACTACATGGCGAAGATCGAGGCGCACCGCGCGCCGGGGCTCGGGGCGCTGATCCGCGCCTTCGGCTGCTTTCCCGTCCGCCGCGGCGAGTCGGACCGCGAGGCCGTGCGGGCAATGCGCCGCGTCGTCGCGGACGGGAACGCGCTCGGGCTCTTCGCCGAGGGGACACGTCAGCGGTCCGGCGTCCCGGGCGACATCCAGGCGGGCGCCGCGATGGTGGCGCTGCAGGAGGGCGTGCCGATCCTCCCGATCGCGATCCACGGGACGCAGGTGTGGCGGCTCGGCGGCTTCCAGCCCGTCTCGCTCGCCTGGGGCGAGGCGATGACCTTCGACGGCCTCCCCAAGGGCGGGAAGGGCTACAAGGAGGCATCGGTGCTGGTTCAGGCCGAGATCCGGCGACTCTGGGACTGGTTGGTCGACGTGCACCGGCTCGGCCGTCCCGACGGGACACCGCCCGCGTGAGCGACGACGACGTCGCCGCACCCGTTCGGATCGCTGGGACGGTCGCGATCGTCGGCTTTCCGAACGTCGGCAAGTCGACCCTCGTCAACCGGTTGACGGAGACCCGGGCGGCCGTGGTGCACGAGACCGCGGGAGTCACACGCGACCGCAAGGAGCTCCTCTGCGACTGGAACGGCGTCACGTTCCGGCTCGTCGACACCGGTGGGGTGGACGAGGCCGACACCGGCCCCTACGGGCGGCACATCGCCCAGCAGGCACGGGCGGCGGTGGACGAGGCCGACCTCGTGCTCTTCGTCGTCGACGCGAGGGCGGGCATCACGCCCGGCGACGAGGAGCTCGCAACGATCCTGCGCGCCTCGGGAAAGCCGGTCACGGTGCTCGCGAACAAGATCGACGACCCGCGGCGCGACCTCGAGGCCGTCGAGTTCCACCGCCTCGGGCTCGGCGACCCGGTCCCGCTCTCCGCGCTCCACGGCCACGGCACGGGAGATCTG
This sequence comes from uncultured Actinomycetes bacterium, assembly GCA_963791895.1. GTDB lineage: Bacteria > Actinomycetota > Thermoleophilia > Gaiellales > Gaiellaceae > Gaiella. The sequence continues at coordinate 121,492 of CAWBTY010000015.1, read as the reverse complement.
CTCGACGAGATCGTGGCGCGCCTTCCGGGGACGGACGAGACGCCTGTCGGCGACGAGGCGATTCGGGTCGCGATCCTCGGGCGCCCGAACGTCGGCAAGTCGTCCCTCCTGAACGCGCTCGTCGGAGAGGAGCGCGTGATCGTCTCCGACGTGCCCGGCACGACCCGGGACGCGATCGACACGATGCTCGTCCGGGGCGAGACGACCTTCCGGCTCGTCGACACGGCCGGCCTCCGCCGCAAGCGCCGCCAGCGGCAGGGGATCGAGTACTACTCGGAGCTCCGGGCCCTCGACGCGGCCGAGCGGGCCGACGTCGCGCTCGTCCTCGTCGACGCGTCCGAGGGCGTGGTCGAGCAGGACCTGTCGGTCGCGGACGTGGCGCGCAAGGCCGGCTGCTCGACGCTCGTCGTCCTCTCGAAGTGGGACATCGGCGAGGTCGACCTGCAGGAGACGCGCGGGCTCCTGAACAGGCGCCTCCGGCAGCGGCCACCCGCGGTCGCGGTCTCGTCGGCGACGGGACGCGGGCTCCAGCGGCTGCTCGACCACGTCGAGTCGCTCTTCGCGAAGCACGTCACGCGGATCCCGACGCCGGCGTTCAACAAGGCCCTCGGCGAGCTGAAGCAGGCGCGCCCCGGGCCGTCGGGAGAGCGCGGCAGGAGGCTGAAGCTGCTCTACGGGACGCAGACGGCCACCCGGCCGCCGCGCCTGCGGATCTTCGTCAACGACCCACGGCTCGTGACGCGCGACTACGGCTACTGGGTCGAGAACGAGCTCCGCGCGCGATTCGAGCTCCAGGGCGTGCCGGTGTCGATCGACTTCCAGCGCTCGTCGTAGCATCCGGCCGGATGGGCGGCCCAGGGTGAACATCGTGGTGGTCGGCGGCGGCTCGTGGGGAACGGCGTTCTCGCGGCTCCTTTTCGACCATGGACACGAGGTGACGCTCGCCTGCCGCGACCGTGATCAGGCGACGGCGATTCGCGAGACGGGCCGCAATCCGCGGTACATGACCTCGGTCGACCTCTCCGGCATCGGCGCCACGACGATCGCCGAGGCGCCGCTCGCGGAGGCGAACCTCGTCGTCGTCGCCGTCCCGAGCGCCGCCTTCGCGGGCGTCGTCACGGCGCTGCCCGGGCGGTCGCCGGTGCTCAGCCTCACCAAGGGACTCGACCCGGCGACGGGCGACCGGCTCTCGACGCTCGTCCGCGACCGCCCCGTCGCCGTCCTCTCCGGGCCGAACATCGCCGAGGAGATCGCGCGCGGCCTCCCCGCGGCGGCGGTCATCGCCTGCGACAACCTGTCGCTCGCGGTGCAGCTCCAGCTCGCGATCAACTCGACGACCTTCCGCGTCTACGTCAACGACGACCTCGTCGGGGTCGAGCTGTGCGCGGCCGCGAAGAACGTCATCGCGCTCGCCGCCGGGGGCGCGGACGGGCTCGACCTCGGTGACAACGCGAAGGCGGCGCTCGTCGCCCGTGGTCTCGCCGAGATGGGCCGGCTGGCGGACGCAGCGGGCGCGCGCCCCGAGACGTTCGCCGGCCTCGCCGGGATGGGCGACCTGATCGTCACCTGCTGGTCGAAGTCGGGGCGCAACCGACGGGCCGGCGAGCTGATCGCGAGGGGGGCGACGCAGGAGGAGGCCGTCCGCTCGATCGGGATGGTCGTCGAGGGCCTCACGACGGCGCCGGTGCTGCGCGATCTCGCACACCGGCTCGAGCTCGAGCTGCCCATCACCGAGGGCGTCTGCGCGGTCCTGGCCGGAGTCTCGCTGACCGAGCTCGTCGGACAGCTGATGGAGCGGGAGCCGACGGTCGAGTGAGACGGCGAGGGGCCGGCACCTGCCGGCCCCTCGCTGGTCACACGGACGGACGATCCGTCCTAGTCGTCCCGCGTCAGCAGCAGGAGCTGCCCGTCCTCGACCGTGTCCGGCGGCGAGGTCGTCGGCGGGTGCGCCTGGACGTTGAAGAGCCAGGCGTCGTCGCCGAAGAACGCGGAGGCGTCGATGATCCCGGTCGTCTCCCAGATACCCGCGGTGACCGGGAGGTTGTCGTTGCGGCCGCCGAGCGAGCCCGTGAGCGCGGCGACGCGCGTCGCCGAGGCGCCCCGCACCCGGCTCTCGCCCATCCGGAAGCGCCAGATCGATCCGTCGCGGTTCTTCGAGGTCATCGCAGCGCGGCTCTGCGTCGTGCCGTCCTCGTTGACCATCAGGTAGTCCTCGCTCGTGTCGATGTTGTCCGGGCTGATGGCGGTGTCGCCCCCGGCGGCGAGCACCTGGTCGGCGTTGACCTCGACGGTGAGCCTCGCCGGCCTCAGCGGGTCGTCCTCGTCGAACTCCAGCGAGTAGATGCGACCGAGCGCGTTCGCGGTCGCGGGCGAGGTCGAGCCACCGGTCGTCACGAAGACGTAGTGGTCGCTGTTCTCCTTGTTGAAGGCGCCGTCCTCGGGTCGGGCGAAGCGGAACGCGCCGGCCGCGTCGCTCGCCGCCTCGAGCTGGACGTCGGTGGTCGTGTTCGCGTTGGGCACCTGGACCCACTTCACGTCGATCGAGCCGCTCGTGAACGTCTCCTCGCTCGAGAAGGCCGGGTTGACGGGTGCCAGCACGTAGAGCTTGCCGTTGTCCAGACCGTTGCGGCTCAGGACGCTCGAGCTCCCGCGCTCCTTGGTGCCGACGTAGAGATAGACCTGGCTGTTCGAGTTTGCGACAGCGAGGTCGGAGGGCCCGTCCTCCATCCCGACGAGCACGACCTGCTTCCTGCCTCGCTTGTCCGGCTTCACGAGGGTGTTCTCCCAGGCGAAGTGCCCGAGCTTCGGGAGGCCGTGCGCCTTGTTGCCGACGATGGCGACGGCGACCCCACCGAGGCCGTCGAACGTGCTGGCGCCGGCGGACTCCTCGTTGGCGAAGTAGATCTCCGTGTCGAAGCCGTCCGCCTTGCCGGCGAGCGAGGCCGAGCAGAAGCGAGCGAAGGAGCGAGTCGTGTTCGCCTCGGTCGGAGCCGGGCCGACGTACGTGTTCTCGAGGTACACCTCGTCGTAGGCACGCTCGCCGCTCATGGGCGTGCCGTCGCGGTCGAGGATGTACCGCGAGACGACCGCGCCGCGATCGCGCGGCTCGCCGAGCGTCGTGCGCGACGGCACGTCGAAGCCGAGCTCGTGGTTCATGTAGAGGACGGTCGTCCGGCCCTTGCCCTTGTGCGCGCCGAGGCCGTCCGGGATCCCGACCATCTGGTACTGCCTGGCCGGATTGCCGGTCTCCGGCACGGTGTCGCCCACGGTCAGCAACGGCTTCGTCTCGTAGCCCTCGGCGATGCCGACGGCGTAGGGCTTCGAGGGCGTGATCGCCGCAACCGCGACGGCTGTCGCGACCACCGCCGTGAGCCCGATCGCGCCGAGCACCGCTGTGCGTGTTCCCCTCAGCATGCGTCCTCCCCGGTTGGCTTTCCCTGACGGCGAGGAGTCTCGGTGCGCGCCGGCGACCCATGGTCATCCGCCCGGCATCGGGGTGGTGTGGGGCTGGTGAACGCGCCACGGACGGTTCGCTCCCTGATCCGACGGGCGCGGGTACTCTTCCGCCCCAGTGGCTGCGCGCACCTTCGAGTTCACGTCGGAGTCCGTCACCGAGGGGCACCCCGACAAGATCGCCGACCAGATCTCCGACGCCGTCCTCGACGCCGTCCTCCGCGACGACGAGAACGGCCGCGTCGCCTGCGAGACGCTGATCACGACGGGCCTCGTCGTCGTCGCCGGCGAGATCACGACCGAGACGTACGTCGACGTCCGCTCGATCGTGCGCGAGACGATCGCGAAGATCGGCTACACCCGGGCGAAGTACGGGTTCGACGCCGAGACGTGCGGCGTCATGGTCGCGATCGACGACCAGTCGGCCGACATCGCGCAGGGAGTCGACGCCTCGTACGAGGCACAGCACGGCGACACCGACCCGATCGACCGGATGGGCGCGGGCGACCAGGGGATGATGTTCGGGTACGCGAGCGACGAGACCGAGGAGCTGATGCCGCTCCCGATCATGCTCGCGCACAAGCTCACCCGGCGGCTCGCCGAGGTGCGCAAGGCCGACGTGCTCCCGTACCTGCGCCCGGACGGCAAGTCCCAGGTGACCGTCCGCTACGAGGTCGACGAGCACGGGCGGCAGCGTCCGGTCGCGATCGAGCGGATCCTCATCTCCACGCAGCACCGCGACGGCCTCGACGCGGAGTCGCTGATCAAGCCCGACCTGCTCGAGCACGTCGTCGAGCCCGTGCTCCACGCCGAGTACCGCGACCTCGTCGACACCGCAAAGCTCGGCGCAAAGGACTTCCTCTACGTCAACCCGACCGGCAAGTTCGTGATCGGCGGGCCGATGGGAGACACCGGGCTGACCGGCCGCAAGATCATCGTCGACACCTACGGCGGCGCCGCACCGCACGGCGGCGGCGCCTTCTCCGGCAAGGACCCCACCAAGGTCGACCGCTCTGCCGCCTATGCGGTGCGCCACGTCGCGAAGAACGTCGTCGCGGCAGGCCTCGCGGCGAGGTGCCAGGTGCAGGTCGCCTACGCGATCGGGGTCGCGCACCCGATGAGCGTCCTCGTCGACTGCTTCGGCAGCGAGGCCGAGGGCCTTTCGAACGAGCGGATCGCCGAGCTCGTGCGCGAGACCTTCGATCTGCGGCCCGGCGCGATCCTGCGCGACCTCGAGCTCCGTCGGCCGATCTACGCGAAGACCGCCGCGTACGGCCACTTCGGTCGCTCGGACGCGGACTTCACGTGGGAGCGCACCGACAAGGCCGAGGCGCTCCGCCTTGCTGCGCGACGCGGGAATCCGCAGGAGCGGATTCCCGCCGCTTGATCCCCGCCTGCGGCGGGGCAGATCCCTGAAGGCGCCGCTCCGCGGTCGCAACTGACTCGCTGCCACCCGCGGTGTCCGACTTCAGTCGGACACCCCGCCTTCTATGCGGCGCGCACCCGCGCGACGCGCTTCTCGACCCGCTCGGTGAGCCGCTCGAGGATCTCGTCCGCCCGCTGTTGCGTGAGCCGTTTCGCGGCGACCGCCTTGGCGAGGCGCTCCTTCACCGGGGCGAGCATCGCGGCGACGAGGCCGGCCGAGGTCTTGCCCTGCGCGGCAGCGACCTGCGCGAGCGACTTGCCGACCTTCAGCTCGGCGCGCACCTGCGCGCGCGTCAGGCCGAGGTAGGCGGCAGCGGCGCCGAGGCGCTTCGACTTGAGGCCGATCCGCTTCACGAGCCCCTGCTGCTTCTTCGCGAAGCCGCGCTTGACGCCGAGGCCGAGGCCCTTCGCGTTCGCGATCCGCTCCTTGAGCCTCGCGGCCTGCTCGGGAGTCAGCCTGCCCGCTGCCAGCGCCGCGTCGACCCGTGCGGCGAGAACCGCGCGAAAGGCGGTGCGGAGCTGCTCGGCCGAGACGCCGAGCTTCGCGGCGACCTCGTCCGCCAGCGACGGCTTGTCGGCCGCTCCGGCGGCGGGGACGCCGAACGCGAGCGCGGCGCAGGCGGTGAGCGCGGTGAGGAGGGCGAGAATCCTGGTCACGTGTCGGTCTCCTTCGTCAAGGGTTCGCGGCGAAGCGAACCACGGCGCCGTTCGCGGGGAATGTGCACAGCGTAAGCCGCGTGTAAGTCAGGCGGCAAGCCGGACGTAGAGGCCCTGCGCGGCCTTCTCGCCGATCGCGCGCTCGTGCTCGTCGAGGACGACCTTCAGCTGGCCGGCGGCCGGCTGCGCCTCGCGGAGCTCGACCTTCGAGCCGGGGACGTAGCCCTCGTCGTAGAACCAGTGGAGGAGGTCGCCGTCGTGCTCGGCAAGGCGCACGATCTCGCCGCTCTGACCGGGCTCGAGCTCGGCGAGCGCGACGAGCCCGGCGTTCTCCGTCTGCTCGACGTCCGTGGAGACGGGCCAGCCGTGGGGGCACCGGTCGGGGCGGCCGAGGCGCTCGTACATCCGGTCGATCATCTCGTCCGTGAACGTGTCGCCCATCTCGTCGGCGTGGACGTGCGACTCCGACGCGGTGTAGCCCATGAAGTCGGTCAGGAACCGCTCGATGATCCGGTGCTTGCGCACGACGCGCTCGGCGCGCTCGATGCCGGACGGCGTCAGGATCGCTTCCTTCTGCTCGCCCCGCTCGACCAGTCCTTCGGCCTCGAGGCGCTTGAGCATCTCGCCCGCAGACGCACGCGAGATACCGAGCATCTCGGCCACGCGCGACGCGATCGCGCTCTCGCCCGCCGGCCGGTACTCGCCGATCGGGAAGGCCAGGAAGTAGATCACCTCGAGGTACTCGTCGACCGAATGCCCGTGGCCCGCCATGGAGCGGCAGTCTACCCGCCTCCGTCCGCGATCCCGCCGCGGTCCTGCAGGAGCCAGAGGACGGGGACGGAGAGCCCGATCAGGAGCAGCGACGGGATCGCGGCCTCCGAGTACGCGCCGACCTGTGTCGCGCTCCAGATCTCGGTCGCGAGCGTGTCGAACCCGATCGGCCGAAGCAGGATCGTCGCGGGAAGCTCCTTCATCGCGGAGAGGAAGACGAGCGCGGCGCCGGCCAGGAGGCCCGACCGCGCGAGTGGCACGGTGACGAGCCAGGTCGTCGCGAGCGGGCCGCGCCCGAGCCCGCGCGCGGCTTCCTCTATCCGCGGGCTCACGCGTGCGAGCGCCGTCTCGACCGCCGAGAGCGCCTGGGGGAAGAAACGGACGGCGTACGCGAAGACGAGCAGCCCGAGCGTCTGGTAGACGGGCGACGCGTAGCGAGCGGCGAAGAAGACGAGCGAGAGCGCGATCACGAGCCCGGGGAGCGCGTTTCCGGCATACGAGAGCCGCTCGAGCGTTCGCGAGAATCGCGTCGGATAGCGGCTGACGAGCACCGCGACCGGCAGCGACGCCAGGAGCGTCACGACGGCGGCGAGGCTCGAGGCGCCGAGCGAGCTCAGCGCCTCCTCGACCGGGAGCGAGAGCGCGCGCTCGTTGGCGATGCCCCGTCCGAGCCAGTACGCGAGCACCCCGGCCGGGAGGAGCAGGAACACCGTCGTGACGAGGCAGCACCAGCCGAGCGCGAGGTACCGCAGGCGACCGAGCGCGACCGGCGCCGACCTGCGGGCTACCCCCGGGCCGGTGCGCCAGAGCCGGCCCCGCGTGCGTGCGCGCAGCTCGAGGGCGAGTGCGATTGCGGTGAGGGCCACGAGCACGAGCGCCAGCACGGCGGCGGGGGTGCGGTCGAAGAGGCTCCGGTACTGGAGATAGATCGCCCGCGTCAACGAGTCGTAGCGCATCAAGGACACGACCCCGAAGTCGGACAGGACGTAGAGCGCGACGAGGAGCGAGCCGAGAGCGACCGACGGCCGTACCGCCGGGACGGTCACGCGCAGCAGGGCCCTCGTCCGCGTCAGGCCGAGCCCGCGCGCCGCCTCTTCGAGCGACGGATCGAGGTCACGGAGAGCCGCCTGGGTGAGCAGGAAGACGTACGGGTAGGTGGAGAGCGTCAGCGCCGCGACGGCGCCCCAGTACCCGGTGGGGTCCGGCAGGCGCTCCACGCCGAGCGCCTGCTGCAGGAGCCCGCGCTCGCCGAAGAGCCCGAGCAGGCAGAAGGCCGCGACGTAGCTCGGGATGACGAGTGGCAGAGCGGCCGCGACCGACCAGAGGCGGCGGCCCGGGAGGTCGGTCCGGGTGACGAGCCAGGCCGTCGGGACGGCGACGGCGATTGCGCCGGCAACGACGCCGACGACCAGGAGGACCGTGTTGACGACGAGCCGCGCCGTCGAGTCGTCCCACAGCACGTCGAGCGCCGCGGTGCCTCCACCCGCGACCCGGATCGCGAGGTAGGCGAGCGGGAGGAGCAGCAGCGCGACGACCGAGCCCGCGGCCAGGACGAGCGGGAGTGGGGGACGCCTCCCGGCCGCGGTCACCTGTGAGTCGTCTCCCGTTCGCCTACGTGAGCCAGCCGGTCTCGCGGAGGAGCTCGACGGTCTCCTCCAGCTCGGCTCCGAACGCCGTCAGCTCGACGTCGGGCCCCTCGATCTCGTCGAGCGGCACGAGACCCTCCGACGGCTCGACGCCGTCGACGAGCGGATACTCGGCCTCCTCGGCCTCCTCGACGTAGAACCGCTGTGCGTCGTCGGAGAGCAGGAACTCGACGAACGCCCGGGCGTCGTCCTCCTGGTCGGTGCTCGCGAGCACCCCCGCGCCGGCGACGCTGACGAGCGCACCGGGATCGTCACCGGCGAAGACGTGGTTCGCGATCGGCGCGTCCGGCTGCTCCTCCTTGACGAGCGCGAGGTAGTAGTGGTTCACCAGCCCCGCGTCGATCTCGCCGGAGGCGACCGCCTCGACGATCGGCGTGTTCTTCTCGTAGGACTTGGCGCCGTTCTCCTTCATCCCCTCGAGCCACGCCCGCGTCTCGTCGTCGCCGAGCTCGAGCCGCATCGCGGTCACGAAGGCCTGGAACGAGGCGTTCGTGGGGGCGATCCCGATCCGGCCCTTCCAGGCGGGCTCGGTCAGCTCGAGCACCGAGCCCGGGAGCTCGTCGTCCGTCAGCCGCTCGGTGTTGTAGACGAGCACGCGGGTGCGACCCGAGGTTCCGACCCAGCGGCCGTTCGCGTCGCGGTACCGCTCGTCGACGCGCTCGAGGATCTCCTCGGGGAGCTCGGCGAGCTGCGGGTCGACGGCGCCGAGCGATCCGGGATCCTGTGCGAAGAAGACGTCGGCGGGAGAGTTGTCGCCTTCCTCGGCGATCGTCGCCGCGAGCTCGGCAGAGTCGCCGTAGCGCACCTCGACCTCGGTCCCGGTCGCCTCCGTGAACCGCTCGAAGAGCGGCGCGACGAGCTCCTCCTCGCGACCCGAGTACACGGTGATCGGGCCGCTTCCCTCGTCGCCGCCGCACCCGGCGAGCACGCCGCCCCTGCGAGCAGCACGGCCAGCCCTCCGATCGCCTTCATCCGCCCTCCTGTTCTAAGGTTGCCCATAGCCTTGATGTAAGGCAGACCTTACAACAGATCTAGTGCAGGACGGCGAGACGGCCCTCGTGGAGCCGCACCGACACGCGGGCGCCGAGCGGGACGACCTCGTTCGACGGCCGCTGGGCGACCACCTCGAGCCCGTCGAGCAGGACGCGGTAGAAGACGTCGTGCCCCCGGAACTCGCGTGCGACGACCTCGCCGCGGCCGTCGGGATCCGGGGTGAGCGCGACGAGCTCGGGCCGGACGAGCACTTCGACGTGCCCGGCCGCCCCGTTCGCCGAGAGGATCCCGAAGGGTGTATGCACGCCTGCGCCCTCGACCTGCCCCGCGAGCAGGTTCCCGGCCCCGAGGAACTCCGCCGCCCAGCGGGAGCCCGGGCCGAAGTAGAGCTCCTCGGCCGTCCCGACCTGCTCGACGCGACCGGCCCGCATCAGCACGATCCGGTCGGCCAGCGAGAACGCCTCCTCGCGGTCGTGCGTGACGAGGATCGCGGTGACCCCGAGCGGCCGCAGCACGGCCTCGACCTCTTCCCGCAGCTCCGCGCGCAGCTGCGGGTCGACGTTCGACCAGGGCTCGTCGAGCAACACGATCTCGGGTGAGGGGGCAAGTGCGCGAGCGAGCGCGACCCGCTGCTGCTGACCGCCCGAAAGCTCGGCCGGATACCGCCCGCCGAGCCCGCAGAGGTCGACGACGGCGAGGAGCGCCGGAACCCGTCGCGCCCGCTCGCCGCGCGACAGGCCGAAGCCGACGTTCTCGGCAACGGTCAGGTGCGGGAAGAGCGCGTAGTCCTGGAACACCATGCCGACGCGGCGGGCCTCCGGTCGTACCCAGGCGCCGCGACCCGCGACGACTCGGCCGTCGATCTCGATCGTCCCGGCGTTCGGCCGCTCGAAGCCCGCGATCGTACGAAGGAGCGTCGTCTTGCCGCAGCCGGAGGGGCCGAGCAGCGCGACGATCTCTCCGCGATCCACGTCGAGGTCGGCCTCGTCGAGCGCCGCGACCTCGCCGAAGGACCTGCACACGCCGCTCGCCCGGATCATCGTCCCGCTCATGTAAGGGGAACCGTACCTCCGTGGTACGGCTCTCGCAGGACCCGAGGCCCTCCGGGTGCGGGACTACGCTCGCTCTCGTGCCGCTCGCCTCCGTCTACCCGCTCGTCTCGACCCGGTCGCTCGCCCGGCCGTTCACCTACGAGGTGCCCGAGGGCGTCCGCAAGGGAAGCGTGCTCTCGGTCAGCTTCGGCCGTCGCTCGACGCGGGGAGTCGTCTCCGACGTCGGCGTCCCGTTGCCCGCCGGAGTCGACCCGGTCGCCGCCGGCAAGGTGCTCGACGAGATCCCCGGCTCGCTCGTCGACCTCGCACTCTGGGTCGCCGACTACTACGGCTCGACCCCGGCGCGAGCGCTGGAGCTCGTCGCGCCGGTCCGCCGTGCCCCGCGCGGCGAGCGGCCGTCGCCGTCCGTGCGCGAGTCGCTCCCCGGCGAGCCGGAGCCGGAGACGCTCACCGCCGACCAGCGCGACGCCATCGAGCGGATCGTGGCCGCGCTCGACGTGGGAGTCGGCGAGCACGTGCTCCTCGAGGGCCCCACCGGCAGCGGCAAGACCGAGGTCTACCTCCAGGCGTGCGCAGCGGCCCTCGACCGCGGCCTCGGGACGATCGTGCTCGTCCCGGAGATCGCGCTCGCGCCGCAGACCGTCGGACGCTTCCGGCGGCGGTTCGGCGACCTCGTGGCGATCATCCATTCCTCGCTGGGGGACGCGGAGCGGCGCGACGAGCGCGATCGGATCGCGCGCGGCGAGGCACGCATCGTCGTGGGAGCCCGCTCGGCGGTCTTCGCGCCCATGCGCGGCGTCGGCCTGATCGTCGTCGACGAGGAGCACGACACCGCCTACAAGCAGGAGTCGGATCCCCGGTACGACGCGCGCACCGTCGCGGCGAAGCGAGCGGCGCTCGAGGGCGCCGTCGCCGTCTACGGCTCCGCGACGCCGCGGCCCGAGAGCTGGCTGCGCCTGCGTCGCTCGTCGCTCTCGGCGCGGATCGGAGCCTCGCTCCCGCCCGTGAAGCTCGTGGACCTGCGCCGCGAGGCCGGCTACCCGCTCTCGGCCCCGCTCCTCGCCGCGTTGGGTGGCCTCGTGGAGTCCGGCGGCCGGGCGATCCTGCTCCTCAACCGGCGCGGCGTCGCGCCCGCAATCCATTGCCGCGCCTGCGGGACCTCACGGCGGTGTCCGAATTGCGACGTCGCGCTCACGCTCCACCGCGACGAGGCGCTCCATTGCCACCACTGCGGGCGCGTCGAGCAGGTGCCGAAGCACTGCCCCGAGTGCCGCTCGGTCGACCTCGCCCGCATCGGCGCCGGGACGCAGCGGCTCGAGGCCGAGCTGGAGCGCCGCGTCCCCGAGCTCGAGCGCTTCCGGCTCGACGCCGACGTCTCGGCGCGGCCCGGTGCCGTCCGCGAGACGCTCGAGCGATTCCGGGCCGCCGACCGCGCGGTACTCGTCGGCACCCAGATGGTGGCCAAGGGCCATCACGTGCCCGGCGTCTCGCTCGCCGCGGTCGTCGATGCCGACACGGGCCTCTCGCTCCCCGACTTCCGCTCCGAGGAGCGAACCTTCCAGCTCGTCACGCAGCTGGCGGGGCGCAGCGGGCGCGACGCGCCCGGGCGGGTCCTCGTGCAGACGTTCCAGCCGGACGCGACACCGCTCCGGCATGCGGTCAACCACGACGTCGCCGGGTTCCTCGCCGGCGAGCTCGAGCGACGCGAGGCGCTCGGCTACCCGCCGTACCGCCATCTCGTCTCGATCCTCGTCGCCGGGCCGGAGCGCGAGGCGCCGCTCGCCGCCCTGCGGGAGCTCAGGGCGCGCCTGGACGGCGTCGAGGCGGACCTGCTCGGTCCCGCGCCCGTCCTGCGGCTCCGCGGCCGGCATCGAGCGCACCTGATCGCGAAGACGACGCAGCCGCGCACCGTCGCGCGCCACGCCTCGGCGCTCCTCGCGGCCGCCGCCCGCACGATGCGTCGCGACGGGCTCACGGTCGTCGTCGACGTCGACCCCCAGTCGCTGTAGAAAGCTCCCGTGGACGAGACCCTCACGGCGACGATCCGCGAGGCGATGCCGCTTGCGGCGCACCTCGCGATCGAGGGCGTCGAGGCAGGTCCCGATCGCGTCGTCCTCCGCGGCGCCTGGGCACCCGAGCACTGCACCGCAGCGGGGATCCTCCACGGCGGCTACCTGATGTCCCTCGCCGACATGACCGCGGCGATGCTCGCGTTCCTGAACGTCCCGGAAGGCGGGACGACGACGACGATCGAGGCGAAGACGAACTTCCTCGCCGCCGTGCGAGGCGGTGCGGTGACCGCGGAGGCGAGTCTCGTCCACCTCGGGAGGCGCACGATCGTGCTCCAGGTGGACGTCACCGACGACGACGGCCGACTCGTCACCCGAACGCTCCAGACGCAGGCTGTGATCGAAGCCTGAGCATCTACACTCGCGCCGTGTCGCACGGTGCACGCACGAGCACGAGCATGCGCACGAGCACGAGCACGACCACGAGCACGACGAGGACGAGCCGACCGAGGCCGAGCTCGACGCCGAGGCCGAGCGGCTCGTCCGCAAGGAGATCGCCCTCTCCCAGATCCGGCAGTACGGGGATCCGGCGCTCCGCATGCGGGCCGAGGAGGTCGAGACCTTCGACGCGGAGCTGCAGAAGGTCACTGCGCGCATGCTCGACCTGATGCACGACGCCGACGGCGCCGGGCTCGCCGCGACGCAGGTGGGGATCCTCCGGCGCTTCTTCGTCTGCACCCTCGACGAGGAGGACCACGTGCTCGTGAACCCCGTCGTCACGCCGCTCGGGCCCGAGACCGAGATCGACTCCGAGGGCTGCCTCTCGCTCGGCTCGCTGCGTGTCCCGGTCGAGCGCGCCGTCCGCGTGAAGGTGGACGCTCGGGATGCGGCCGACGAGCCCGTCTCGCTCGAGCTCGAGGGCCACTCGGCCCGGGTCGTGCAGCACGAGCTCGACCACCTCGACGGCACGCTGATGCTCGACCGCACGGACGCGGAGTCGCGCCGCGAGGCGCTCGGCGCCCTGCGTCCGCGCCTCGTCCTGTCCTAGCACCGCGTGGCACGGATCGCCGTCGCCGCCACCGCGCCGTTCGGCGCGGACGTGCTGGAACGCCTTGCGGCGAGGCACGAGGTGACGACGCTCCTCACCCGGCCCGACGCGCGCGGCGGTCGAGGCCGGCGGCTCGGGGTGCCGCCGGCGAAGGCGACCGCCGAACGGCTCGGGATCCGCGTGCTCCAGCCCGACCGTCCCGCCGCGGGGCTCGAGCTCGACGCGGCCACCGTCGTCGTCTGCGCGTACGGCCTGTTGATCCCCACCGACCTGCTCGCCGAGCGGACGTGGCTCAACGTCCACCCGTCCCTGCTCCCGCGCTGGCGCGGCGCGGCACCGGTCGAGCGCGCCATCATGGCGGGCGACGGCGAGACGGGCGTGACGATCCACGAGACCGTCGCCGAGCTGGATGCGGGCCCCGTCGCAGCCCGGGAGGCCTTCCCCATCGAGGACGAGGACGACGCGGGCGCGATCTTCGCGCGCGCGGCGGAGGTCTCGGCTCGGCTCCTCGACGAGGTGCTCGCGCAGTCGCCGCCGAGGTTCGAGGCACAGGTCGGCGAGCCGACGTACGCCGCGAAGATCGGCCCCGACGACCGGGAGCTCGAGCTCGATCGCCCCCCGGCAGAGCTCGTCCGCGTCGTACGCGCGCTCAGCCCGCACATCGGCGCGCGCGCGGAGCTCGAGGGCCGGCGGGTGACGGTCTGGCGGGCACGAGTCGCCGCCGACGGGAGCTTCGAGCCCCTGGAGGTGCAGCCCGAAGGGGGAAAGCGGATGCCTGTGGACGCCTGGCGGCGCGGGCTGCGGTGAGCTCGATCTCGCCGGCGCGGCGCGTCGCCTTCACCGTCGTCCGACGCGTGTTCGAGGAGGAGGCCTACGCCGATCGCGCTCTGCGCTCCGAAGCGGCCGGGCTCGACGAGCGGGATCGCGCGCTCGCGCGGCGGCTCGCCTACGGGACGATCCAGCGGGCCCGTGCCCTCGATCACGCGATCGAGACGCTCGGGCGGCGGCCGGTCCGCAAGCTCGACCCGCCCGTGCGGGCGGCGCTCCGGCTCGGCGCGTACCAGCTGGCCTACCTCGACGGCGTGCCGCGGTATGCCGCCGTCAACGAGTCAGTCGAGCTCGTGCGCCGCGCGCGGCTCGAGCGCGCCGTCCCGTTCGCGAACGCGGTGCTGCGGAAGCTCGCCGACGGCGCCCGGAGCCTCCTCGAGTCGCTCCCGGAGACCACGGCCCGGGAGGCGGCGCTCCGGCACTCCTACCCCGACTGGATCGCCCAGACCTGGTGGCGCGAGCTCGGCTCGGATGACGCGAGGGCGCTGATGGCGGCGCAGAACGAGGAGCCCGAGACGGCGGTCCGGCTCGTGCGCGGCACGATCGAGGGAGCCGAGGATCCCGACCTGCCGGGCGCGTGGGTCGTCGAGCGCGTCGACGAGGACAGCGCTCGCCGAGGGTCGCGTCTGGCCGCAGAGCCGCGGCTCGCAGCTCGTCGGCCACGTCGTCGGCTCGCGGCCCGGCGAGCGGACGCTCGATCTCTGCGCGGCGCCGGGCGGCAAGGCGACGATGCTCGCGGGTGAGGTGGTCGCGGTGGAGGTCGACGAGGCGCGCGCCGAGCAGCTCGAGCAGAACGCCCGCCGCCTGGGAGCGACCGGAGTGCGCGTGGTTCGCGCCGACGGACGCGAGCTGCCGCCCGAGCTCACGGGCTTCGACCGCGCGCTCGTCGACGCGCCCTGCTCCGGGCTCGGCGTGCTCGCCGCCCGTCCCGACCTGCGCTGGCGCGCGGAGCCGCTTCCCGAGCTCCAGCGCGAGCTCCTCGGAGCCGCGATCGAGCGGACGAGGCCGGGCGGGACGGTCGTCTACTCGACGTGCACGATCAACGCCGCGGAGAACGAGGAGGTCGTCGATGCCCTCGTCGCAGACGGGCACGCCACGCTCGACCCGCGTCTGGGGGACGAGTGGCCACGTTTTCGGCACCGAACCCGCCCCGAGCTCCTGCAGACGCTGCCGCACGTCCACGGGACGAGCGGCTTCTTCGTCGCGCGCCTCCTCGTCTCGTGAGGATCCCCGCCGCGCTCGACTGGTGGCGGGCCTCGCCGGAGGGCGCCGCCTGGCTCGCCCGCCTGCCCGAGCACGTCGCGCACTGCGCGGAGCGCTGGTCGCTCAGGGTCGGGGAGCCGCTGACGGGCGGGAACGTCGCGCTCGTGCTGGCCGTCGAGGCCGCAGACGGGACGCCGGCGGTCCTGAAGGTCTCGTTCCCGGACGAGGAGAGCGAGCACGAGGCGGACGCGCTCGCCTGGTGGGCCGGCGACGGGGCTGCGACGCTCCTCGCGCGCGACGACGACCGCCGCGCGCTGCTCCTCGAGCGGATCGAGCCGGGAACGACGCTCTGGAGCGTCGAGGACGACGAGCGTGCGACCGCGATCGGCGCCGAGCTGCTGCAGGCGCTGCATCGCGAGCCCTCGCCCGAGCACGCGTTTCGCCCTCTCGACGAGCAGGCCGCCCGCTGGGCCGAGACGATCCCCGCCGACTGGCGCTCGACCGGCCGAGCGTTCCCGGCCGAGCTCGTGGCCGTCGCGGTCGACGCCTGCCGCACGCTGCCGGCGACGGACGCACGACGGGTGCTGCTCCACCAGGACTTCCACGGCGGCAACGTGCTCCGCTCCCACGAGCGCGGCTGGCTCGCGATCGACCCGAAGCCGCTCGTCGGCGACCCCGCCTTCGACGCGGCCTCGCTCCTCCGTGACAGGCGCTGGCTCCTCGATGGCGCAGGCGACCGCCGGAGGATCGTGCGGCGGCTGGACGTCCTCGTCGAGGCGACGGGTCTCGATCGCGAGCGGATGCGGCTCTGGGGTGTCGTGCACGCTCTCGCCTGGGGCGTCGGCGCCGAGAAGCTCGAGCAGGACATGGTGCGCTGCGCCGAGCTTCTCGCAGAGGCCTAGGATCGCGCGAATGGGCTGGAGCGACTGGATTCGCGACGGTGGCGAGGTCGAGCCGTCGCTCTACGCCGCCGACTTCCGCAGGCTCGGCGAGCAGATCGACGCGCTGCTCGGGGCGGGCTGCCGCGTCTTCCACTTCGACTGCGGCGACGGCCACTTCGTCCCGCCCGTGACGATCGGGCCCGTCGTCCTGCGCTCCATCGCGCCCGGCATCCACGCCGCGGGCGGCGTGCTCGACTGTCATCTGATGGTCGACGACCCGGTGCACCACTTCGGGGAGTTCGCCGACTCGGGAGCCGACTCCGTGACCTTCCACGTCGAGGCGTCCGAGGACGTCGCCGCCGTGGCCGCGGAGGCGAGGCGGCGCGGGCTCGCTGTCGGGCTCGCGTTCAATCCCGGGACGAGCCCCGAGCGGGCCGCGGAGGCGGCGCGCGCCGCAGAGGCCGACGTCGTGCTCTGCATGAGCATCCACCCCGGGTACTCGGGGCAGGAGTTCATGCCCGACGCCCTCGACCGGATCGCGGCGCTCGCGCGGCTCGTGAGCGTCCCGATCCAGGTCGACGGCGGCGTCGGGGAGGAGAACGCCGCGGCGGTGCGGGAGGCGGGGGCCTCGCTGCTCGTGGCGGGAAGCGCGGTCTTCGGCGACCCCGATCCCGCGGCCGCCTACCGGCGGCTCGCCGCCGCGGCGGCGATGAGCCTCGAACGGGCGCTCGACCTGGCCGACGCCGCAGCGGGCCAGGGCTATCCGAACCCGACCGTCGGCGCGGTCGTCGTCTCGGCCGAGGGAGAGATCGTGGGCGAGGGGGTCTCCGAGCCGGCGGGCGGCCGTCACGCCGAGGTCGTCGCACTCGACGCAGGCCGGGGCGCGCGCGCGGGGGGCGACGCTCTTCGTGACGCTCGAGCCGTGCGCGCACCACGGCCGGACCCCGCCCTGCGTCGAGCGGATCCTCGAGGCCGGCATCGGCAAGGTCGTCGCCGCCTGCGCGGATCCGAGCGCCGAGGCCGGAGGCGGCGCCGAGCGCCTGCGCGCGGCCGGCGTCGCGACCGACCTGCGGGATCTCGAGCGAGCAAGGCGACAGAACGAGGCGTGGCGCACCTGGGTCTCGCTCGGACGGCCGCACGTCGTGCTCAAGCTCGCCGTGTCGCTCGACGGCCGGGCGGTCGTGCCCGGCGGCGGTGGGTGACCGGAGAGGCGTCGCGCCGTCGTGTCCACGAGCTGCGGGCGTCCGTCGACGCGGTCGCTGTCGGGATGGGGACGGTGCGCGCGGACGCGCCCCGGCTCGACGCCCGCGACGTCCCGGTCGCGCGTCAGCCGCGCCGGCTCGCCTTCGGCCGCGGCCCGTTGCCGGCCGGCTCCGAGCTGGAGCTCCTGAGCGGGCGACTCGCGGACGAGCTCGAGGCGCTCGCGGCCGAGGGCGTCCAGTCGCTCCTCCTCGAGGGCGGTCCGACGCTCGCGACCGCCTTTCTCGCGGATGCCCTGGTCGACCGCCTGCTCGTCTTCGTCGCGCCGGTGCTGGCGGGCGGCGGGCCGGCGATGCTCGGCGCGTTGCCGGAGCCGATCGAGCTCGGCGCGCTCGAGGTCGAGCGCGTCGGCGACGACGTCCTGCTCGACGCGCGGCTGCGCGAGGCTGTGAGGACGGTGTCCGACTTGAAGTCGGACACCGGCTCGCGCGGTAGCCTCGGCCGCATGTTCACGGGCATCGTGCGCGAGGTCGGCCGGGTGGTCGAGGTCGCAGGAGGCGAGGACGGGCGCACACTCCTCGTCGACGCGCCCGGGACGGCCTCGTCCACGTCGGTCGGAGACTCCGTCGCGATCGACGGCGTCTGCCTCACCGCCGAGACGATCGACGGCACGGGGATCCGCTTCCACGCCGTGGCCGAGACCCTCGCGCGGACGACGCTCGGGCGGCTCGAGCCGGGCGCCGCGGTCAACGTCGAGCCCGCCCTCCGTGCCGGCGAGCCGCTCGGCGGCCATCTCGTCCAGGGTCACGTGGACGACACCGGCAGCGTCACCTCGGTCGCGCCCGAGGGAGACGGGCTGCGGGTCCGGATCGGCGCGGCGCCCGAGGTGCTGCGCTACTGCGTGGAGAAGGGCTCGATCACCGTCGACGGCGTGTCGCTCACCGTGGCGGAGCTGCACGAGGTCGCCTTCGCCGTCGTGCTCGTCCCGCACACCCTCGCCGCCACGACCCTCGGCAGCCTCGCGCCGGAGCGGCGCGTGAACCTCGAGGTCGACGTGCTCGCGAAGTACGTCGAGCGGCTGCTCGTCCCCCGCTGAGCGGAACGCGGTCGGGGTTACGATGGTCGTGTGAGCGCCACCACCGAGCGCGAGACGAGCCCGTTCGCGACGATCGAGCACGCGATCGACGAGATCCGGGCCGGCCGGTTCGTCGTCGTCGTGGACGACGAGGATCGCGAGAACGAGGGCGACCTGACCATCGCCGCGCAGTTCGTCACGCCCGACGCGGTGAACTTCATGGCCACCCACGGTCGCGGGCTGATCTGCCTCTGCCTGACGCCGGAGCGCTGCGACGAGCTCGGCCTCCGTCAGATGACCGATCAGAACGAGGCGCCCCACGGGACGGCGTTCACCGTCACGATCGAGGCACGCGACGGCATCTCGACCGGCATCTCCGCCGCCGACCGCGCGCGGACGATCCAGGTCGCCGTCGACCCCGCGGCGACGCCCCACGACCTCGTCCATCCGGGCCACGTCTTTCCGCTGCGTGCCCGTGCCGGCGGGGTGCTGAAGCGCTCGGGCCAGACCGAGGCCGCTGTAGACCTCGCGCGACTCGCCGGGCTGACCCCGGCCGGAGTCGTCTGCGAGGTGATGAACGAGGACGGGACGATGGCGCGCGTCCCCGATCTCATCCCCTTCTGCGAGCGCCACCAGCTTGCGCTCGTGACGGTCGCCGACCTGATCGAGTACCGGCGCCAGACCGAGAAGCTCGTCGAGCGGGTCGTCTCCGTCCGCCTGCCGACCGACTACGGCGACTTCCAGGCGGTCGCGTACCGGGAGACGCTGAGCGGGAAACAGCACGTAGCGCTCGTCAAGGGCGACGTCGCCGGCCAGGACGACGTCCTCGTGCGCGTCCACTCGGAGTGCCTCACGGGCGACGTCTTCCACTCCCAGAGGTGCGACTGCGGTCAGCAGCTCGAGCGCGCGCTCGAGCTGATCGAGCAGGAGGGCCGCGGCGTGCTCCTCTACCTGGCGCAGGAGGGGCGTGGGATCGGCCTCTTGAACAAGCTCCGGGCGTACGAGCTGCAGGAGCAGGGCAGGGACACCGTCGAGGCGAACCTCGAGCTCGGCTTCAAGGCCGACGCGCGGGAATACGGGATCGGCTCGCAGATCCTCGCCGACCTCGGACTGACGACCATCCGCGTGCTGACGAACAACCCGCGGAAGATCTCGGGGATCAGCGGCTTCGGCCTGACGGTCGTGTCGCAGGAGCCGATCGAGATCGAGCCCAACCCCGAGAACCGCGGGTACCTGGAGACGAAGCGCGAGAAGCTCGGGCACACGATCGGGCCCCTACGCCACCAGGACGAGCGGTACGACCTCGACGATGCCTGAGAGAGGATGACCTGATGGACGATCCCGACCGCCGCGACGACGAGGACGTTGCGACGCAGACGACCGAGGTCGACGACCTCGAGCGCGCGAGCGAGAACGTCCTCGGCGGCTGGCCCAGCGCGACGAGCGAGATCCCCGCGGACGAGCCCGCACCGGCGGAGACGCCCGACGGCGAGGAGCCAGCGCGAGGAGCCGAGCTCGAGCCCGAGCCCGAGCCCGAGCCCGTCGGCCTGCGGCGCGAGACGCCGGCGGCCGTGCCCGTGCCGGAGAGCGAGCCACCCCCTGCGGAGGCGAGCTCGGAGCACGCGCCAGCCGCGCTCTCGGTTCCGCCCGGCTACTCCGTGCTGGAGGGCGAGCCGCACGGCAGGCGCCGCGCGGTCGGCATCGTCGTCAGCCGGTTCAACGGCGAGATCACCGGCAGGCTGCTGGAGTCGGCGCTCGACGAGCTCGCCGCCCGCGGCGTCGACCAGGCCTCGGTCACCGTGATGCCGGTCCCCGGCGCCTTCGAGCTTCCCCTCGCGGCGATGGCGCTCGCGAAGACGCGCCGCTTCGCCTGCGTGGTCGCGCTCGGCTGCGTGATCCGCGGCGACACGCCGCACTTCGAGTACGTCGCGAGCGAGGCCGCCTCGGGGCTCCAGCTCGCCGCGATCGAGACCGGTGTCCCGGTCGCGTTCGGCGTCCTCACGCTCGAGCGGCTCGACCAGGCGGAGGCCCGGATCGCGAAGGGCGCCGAGGCCGTGCGGACGGCGCTCGAGATGGCCGATCTGTTCGCCAATCTCCGAGCCGCCGCAGCGCGCTGATACCCGGATCAGGTCGATTGCGGCGTAGACGGTCGCGGCCGGAGGCCGGCTTTGCCGGCCGGGAGGCCAAGCTCCGGCGTTCGGTAGAGACGCAGAAGGAGGGGGCTCGTGGGGGAACCCTGGGTTCCCCCACGTCGGCTACCATTGCGCGTCGCATGTCGAGGGTCTGTGCCATCTGCGGGAAGAAGCCGTCGACCGGAAACTCCCGGTCGCACTCGATGGTCGCCACGAAGCGGCGGTTCAACCCGAACCTCCAGCGTGTCCGGCTCGTCCTCGACGGCAAGCCGACGCGCGACTACGTCTGCACGCGCTGCCTCAAGGCCGGCAAGGTCACCAAAGCAGTCTAGTAGCGCGCGGGAACCCGCGGTTGCCCCGCGAGCCCCCTCCTTCACGGACATATCCCGCCGCAAGCCTTTTGGCCTCCCGG
The DNA here is from genome assembly GCA_963791895.1 of uncultured Actinomycetes bacterium. GTDB lineage: Bacteria > Actinomycetota > Thermoleophilia > Gaiellales > Gaiellaceae > Gaiella. The sequence continues at coordinate 100,707 of CAWBTY010000015.1, read as the reverse complement.
CCGGCAAAGCCGGCCTCCGGCCGTGACAGTGTGCGCCGCCGTCGAGGTGAAGGGCAACGGCCCGGTTCGCTCACCCCGCAATCCATCTAGACTCGGCTACGTGAAAAAGGCGACGGTCGCGCTCGGCGAGAGCGATCTCGGTCGGGTCTCGATCACGACCGACACCGTTGCGGCGATCGCGGGTCGCGCGGTCGACGAGTCGTTCGGCGTCGTCGACCAGGCGGGCCGGCGCGGTCCTCTCCGGCTCCTGAAACGGGGCCGCCACGACCGCGGGATCCGCGTCCGCGAGACGGACGGAGGCCTCGGCGCTCGAGCTGCACGTCGTCGTGGACTACGGGATCAACCTCGGAGAGGTCACCGCGATGGTGCGCTCGCGCGTCGTCTACGAGGTCGAGCGCCACACGGGCCTCACCGTGACCGACGTCGACGTGCACGTCGACGACGCGAGGAAGACCGGATGATCGACCTCCGGCTCGTCCGCCGGCTCGCCGGCTCGGCGCTCGAGAACATCGAGCTCCATCGGCGGCGCATCAACGCGCTGAACGTCTATCCCGTGCCGGACGGCGATACGGGCACGAATCTCGCGCTGACGATGCGCGGCATCGTCGAGGCGCTCGAGCAGTCCACCGCGTCGACCGAGGCCCAGCTCGCGTCGGACATCCAGCGCGAGGCGACGATGGCGGCCAAGGGCAACTCCGGCGTGATCCTGAGCACGATCGTGAGGGGGATGTGCCGGGTGCTCGGGGAGCGGCAGCAGGTCGACGGCGACGTCCTCGCGCTCGCGCTGCGCAGCGGAGCGACGAGCGCGTACCACGCGGTCAAGATCCCGGTCGAGGGGACGATGCTGACGGTGATCCGCGAGATGGCCGAGGAAGCGGAGCGTCCGGACGCCCGGAGCCTGCCGGTCGCCGAAGCGCTCGCCCACGCGATCGAGCGCGGCGACGACGCCGTGCGCCGCACGCCCGAGATGCTCGACAAGCTCCGCGAGTCGGGTGTGGTGGACGCGGGCGGCGCCGGGCTCGTCGAGCTCCTGCGCGGCGTCCTCCACGGCCTGACGGGCGAGCCGCTGCCGGCGCCGCCCGAGGTGACGGAGGAGCTCTCGGAGGAGTCGATCCACCACGAGGAGTCGGAGTTCCGCTTCTGCACGGTCTTCCTCGTCGAGGGGAAGGAGCTCGACCTCGATGCGCTGCACGCGCGGCTCGACCCGCTCGGCGACTCGTTGCTCGTGACCGGCGACGAGTCGATCGCGAAGGTGCACGTCCACACCGACGAGCCCGAGAGCGCGCTCGCGATCGGGCGCGCCGTGGGCCTCGTCGCCGACGAGCGGGTCGAGATCGGCGACATGCGCAGCCAGGCCGCCGAGCGCGAGCGCTGGCTCGCGCAGCTCCACGCCGCCGCGCAGGCGTCCCCCAGCGAGGTCGGGCTCGTCGCAGTCGCGCAGGGGCCCGGCAACCGCGAGATCCTGCGGAGCGAGGGCGCCGCGATCGTGATCGAGGGCGGCCAGACGATGAACCCTTCGGTCGGGCAGATCCTCGAGGCGATCACGGCCGTCAACGCCGAGCACGTGATCGTCCTCCCCAACAACCCCAACGTGCGCTTCGCCGCCGAGAACGCGGCGAGCGAGTCGACGAAGGACGTGCGCGTCATCGCGACGGACTCGGTGCCGGAGGGCATCGCGGGCGCCTTCGCGTTCGACGCGTCGCTCCCGGCGGACGAGAACGAGGCGGCGATGCGTGAGGCGATCGAGGCAGTGACGGCCGCCGAGATCACCCGGGCCTCGCGCGATGCCACGGTCGACGGGATCACGGCCACCGAGGGCGACTTCCTCGCGATCCTCGACGGGCAGGCGTTCTCCGCGGACGAGAGCCTCTGGGTCGTGCTCGACGCGCTCCTCGACCGGTTCGCGCGCGACGGCCTCACGTACGTGCAGCTGATCCGCGGCGAGGACGCCCCGACCGACGAGGAGCTACGGGAGCGGCTCACCGAGCGCGGGATCGAGGCCGACGTCAGCTGGGGCGGGCAGCCGCACTATCCGCTCCTCCTCTCCGCGGAGTGACTCGGATCGCGATCCTCCTCGTCGAGGACAACGAGGTCTACCGCTCGTCGCTCGAGCTCCTGCTCGCGCTCCAGCCCGACCTCGAGGTCGTCGGTGCCGTCTCGAGCGGCTCGGATGCACCGCGCGCGGTCGGCGAGCTCGCGCCCGACGTGGTGGTGATGGACTACCGCCTGCCCGGCCTGGACGGCGCCGAGGCGACCCGCGCCGTGCGCGCCGCGGCGACCACCGCGGTCGTCTGCCTGACGGCGGAGGCGACCGCGGAGGAACGCGACGAGATCCTGCGCGCGGGAGCGGTCGAGGTCGTCGAGAAGGGGGGCCCGGTCGAGCGTCTCGCGGATGCGATCCGCGCGGCGGCGGCCACCGCGACGCACTAGGGTTCGCGCGTGGAGTTGACCCGCGAGACGACCGCCATCGTCCTCGACTCGACCTCCGACTTCGTGGACGCGCGCGAGCGCCACGAGAACATGCGGATCGTGCCGCTCTACGTCCTCTTCGACGGCGAGCCGCTCCGCGACCAGGTCGACATCGGCCCCGGGCAGTTCTACGAGCGCCTCGCCGCGGCGAGCTCGCTGCCGACGACGTCGCAGCCGACGCCCGCCGACTTCCTCGCCTGCTACGAGGAGCTCGTCGGCGCCGGCTACACGCGGATCTGGTCGATCCACCTGACCTCGAAGCTCTCGGGCACCTACGAGTCGGCCGTCCGCGCGGCGGAGCAGCTCGGCCGCGACATCGTCAAGGTGGTGGACACGGAGACGGCGTCGCTCGCGTGCGCCCTGCTCGCCGAGGCGATCGACAGGCGGCTCGAGAGAGGCACGAACGACGAGGAGATCGAGCAGCTCGTCGAGCGCTTCCTCCGCGGGAACGGCGTCGTCTTCACGGTCGGGACGCTCGAGTACCTCCAGAAGGGCGGCCGCATCGGCAAGGGGCAGGCGCTCGCGGGCTCGCTCCTCAACGTGAAGCCGATCCTCTCGGTGCAGGACGGCGTCGTCGTCCCGGTCGCCCGCGCCCGCGGGAGGCAGAAGGCGCTGAAGGAGTTCGAGCGGCTCTTCACCGCGGAGACGGAGGATCGCGAGGGCCTCCGGCTCGCGATCGCGCACGCGAACGCGCCGGAGTGGATCGGCGAGCTGACCGAGCTCGCGACGCGCGCGCGACCGAAGGCGACGATCGACCTGATCGAGCCGCTCGGCGCCGTCGTCGGGACTCATACCGGGCCTGGCTCGGTCGGCTTCTTCTGGTTCCAGGACTAGGGGTAGGTCGGGAGCGGAAGACCGGGTGTCCGACTTGAAGTCGGACACCACGCGTAGCGGGGCCGCCCGAGGGGCGCCCTCGGCCGCCCCACCTCGTAGACTCGCCGGGGTGCCTCGGAGAGCGGCGTCGGTCGGGTTCGGGGGCCGGGAGGCGCCCGAGCAGTGGCCCGTCACCGGCTCGACTCCGCGACCAGACGTCCTCGAACGGCCGGTGGACACGCTGGCCGGAGTCGGGCCGGCGGTCCGGCGCAAGCTCGGACGGCTCGGGATCGAGACGGTCGGCGATGTCCTCGCGCACCGGCCGCGCCGCTACGAGTCGGCGGCGGAGGAGCGGACGATCGCAGCGCTCTTCGGCGAGGAGGAGGCCGTCCTCGACGTCAGGGTGCGGCGCGCGTCGTCCCGGCGCCGCGGCCGCCTTCACATCCTCACCGCGCACGTGGCCGACGACACGGGCGAGATCCGTGCCACCTGGTTCAACCAGCCCTGGCTCGAGGCGAGGCTCGCACCCGGAACGCGGCTCCGGCTGCGTGGTAAGCAGAACCGCTTCGGCTTCCAGGTCTCGACGTACGACGTCGGCGAGGCGGTCGAGACCGCCGACTTCGCGCCCGTCTATCCGTCGACCGCCGACCTCGCCCAGAAGACGCTGCGCACGGTGACCGAGGCCGCACTGGCGTATGCGCGGGCCGGCGGAGAGCCGCTTCCGGCCGGCGTGCGACTCGTCGAGCAGCTGCCGCTCCGCGCGGACGCGCTCGTCGGGATCCATCGCCCGCGCGGGGACGACGACGCGGAGCAGGCTCGCCGCCGCCTCGCGCTCGACGAGCTCCTGACCCTGCAGCTCGCGCTCCGGCGGCGCTCGGTGGAGCGCGAGGCGCTCGTCGCCGAGGCGCTGCCCCCGGCGAGCGATCTCACGACGCGCTACCGGGACGCACTGCCGTTCACGCTGACGGACGCGCAGGAGCACGTGATCGTCGAGATCGACGCCGACCTCGGCCGCACGACGCCCATGCAGCGGCTGCTCCAGGGCGACGTGGGCTCGGGCAAGACGGCGGTCGCCCTCTACACGCTGCTCCGGGCGGTCGAGGCCGGACGGCAGGGCGCGCTCATGGCACCGACGGAGACGCTCGCCGAGCAGCACTTCCTCACGATCGAGCCGCTCTGTGCAGAGCTGGGAGTCCGCGTGGCCCTCCTCACCTCGAGCGTCACGGCGCGCGAGCGGCGGACCGTGCACCAGCTCGTCGCCTCGGGCGACGTCGGGATCGCGGTCGGCACGCATGCCCTGATCCAGCGAGAGGTGGAGTTCGCGGATCTCGCCGTCGCGGTCGTCGACGAGCAGCACCGCTTCGGCGTCGAGCAGCGCGCGGCGCTCGCCGAGGGCCGCTCGCCCCACGTCCTGCACATGACCGCGACGCCGATCCCACGGACGCTCGCCCTCACCGTCTACGGCGACCTGTCGGTCTCGGAGATCTCCACGCCTCCGGCGAACCGCAAGCCGATCGTGACGGCGTGGGTCACCGAGGAGCGCAGCGCGGAGGCGTACGGGCGCCTACGCCGACACCTCGACGACGGACGACAGGCCTACGTCGTCTGCCCGCTCGTCGAGGGCTCCGAGACGACGATCGCGCGCGCGGCCGAGGGCGAGGCCGAGCGGCTACGGGCGGACGAGCTGCGCGACTACCGGGTCGGCTGCGTCCACGGCCGGCTCAAGACCGCCGAGCGACGGGCAGTGATGGCCGCGTTCAACGAGCGCGAGCTCGACGTGCTCGTCGCGACGACCGTGATCGAGGTCGGCGTCGACGTGCCGAACGCGACGATCATGATCGTGCAGGAGGCCGACCGGTTCGGTCTCGCGCAGCTCCACCAGCTGCGCGGCCGGGTGGGCCGCGGCGCGGAGCAGTCCTACTGCCTGCTCGTCTCACGGCACCGCGACGAGCTCTCGGAATCCGCCCTCGAGCGGCTCGAGGCGATGGTCGCGACGACCGACGGCTTCGAGCTCGCGGAACGCGATCTCGAGATCCGCGGCGAGGGTCAGCTCGTCGGTGCACGCCAGTCTGGGCTGACCGATCTCCGCTTCACGCGCCTGCGCGCCGATCGCGACCTGCTCGAGCGCGCGAAGGAGCTCGCCGGCGAGCTCGAGGGCGAGCCGTTGCTCGAGGAGGCGGCCGACCGGCTGCTCGGCGCTGCCGAGCACGTCGGAGCGTCCTAGAGCGTCGCGCCGCCGTCGATCCGGAAGGTGGCGCCCGTCGCGTACCCCGCGGCGTCGGAGAGGAGCCAGGCGACGAGCGAGGCGACCTCGTCGGCACGGCCGAGCCGCCCGACCGGGAGCGACGAGGCCACCGCGCCCGGGTCGTCAACGAGCTCGCGGACTAGCTCGCCGTCGAGTGGGCCGGGAGCGACGGCGTTGACCGTCACGCCGGTCGATGCGAGCGCCGCCGCTGCACGGCGGGTCAGCGCGAGCAGTCCCGCCTTGGAGGCCGCGTAGTGCGCGCCGGTGGCGCCGCGACCCGTGAACGCGGCGTCGGACGAGATGTTCACGATCCGCCCGCGGCCGCGGTCGCGCATCGCCGCGCCGACGACCTGGACCCCGAGGAAGGGACCGCGGAGATTGACCGCGAGCACGTCGTCCCACTCTTCCTCGTCGAGCTCGAAGAGACCGCCGAGCTCGACGCGCGCCGCGTCGTTCACCAGGCCGTCGACCGCGCCGAACGCTGTCGTCGTCGCCTCGAGACACCGTGTCCAGCTCTCGCGATCGCGGACGTCGAGCTCGACCGCCAGTGCCCGCTCGCCGAGCGCCTGCGCCTCGTGTCTTGCGCGCGCGAGATCGACGTCGGCGAGGGTCACGTTCCACCCGTCCGCGTGCAGCTGCACTGCGATCGCGGCACCGAGGCCGCGACCCGCTCCCGTCACGATGGCCGTGCTCGCCACCGCCCGAGCCTACGACGTAGGCTCGCGCGATGCGCGACCGCTTCGCCGCTCTCTACACGGGCGTCCTGGCCGACGTGCTGGACGACCTCGGGCTGCGCCGCCAGACGCTGCCACCGGAGATCCGCCCGCTTGCTCCCGGCATGCGCGTCGTCGGGCAGGCTTTCACCGTCGCGGGGGCGCCGTCCGAGCAGGAGGACTGGGACGCAACGATTCGGAAGACTCTCGCGATGCTGGGCGACGTCCCCCCGGAGCACGTCGCCGTCTACGCGACCGGTCATGACCGCTCGGCGCATTTCGGCGAGCTCTCGGCGGTCTCGCTCGCGTCGCGCGGCGTCGGGGGATGCGTGATCGACGGCGGCTGCCGCGACACGCGGTTCATCGTCGAGGAGGGCTTCCCGGTCTTCACCCGCTTCGTCACTCCCGAGGACTCGACGTGGCGCTGGGAGGTCGTCGCGACGCAGGTTCCGATCGAGATCGGCGCCGTGCGCGTCGAGCCGGGCGACTGGGTGGTGGGGGACGAGGACGGCGTGGTCGTCGTCCCACGCAGCGTCGCAGCGGCCGTGTTGGAGAGTGCCGAGCAGATGGCCGGCACCGAGAACGAGATCCGGCAGGCGGTGCGCGCCGGCACCTCGCCGCTCGAGGCGTTCGAGCGCTTCGGCACGTTCTGACCGGCGCGGTCAGCCGCCCAGCCGCTCGAGCAGGCGGACGCGGACCTCGTCACCGGCCTCCTTGCCGATCGTCTTGCGCAGGCTTGCCTTCACCGGGAGCTTGTGCGTCCCGTCGCCGAGAGCCATGAACGAGCTCTGGAACGGCTCGTCGTCGATCGTGCCGCGCACCTTCACGAGCCCTCGCGTGCCGAAGTACTCGACGGACTCCGGCCAGACGACGTACGTCCAGCCGCCGTCGGCAGGGCTCTTCTGCAGGGTCGCCGTGAACCGCTCGTCCATCGTTCTCTCCTCCCGGGTCGTCGGTTCGTACCCATTCAGACCGTCCGGGCCTCGGGATCTCATCGTTCTGCCCGTCGCCGCGTTGTAGCCTCCGCGCGGGTTGCGGATCATCGCGGGCACGCACAGAGGGCGCCGGATCGCGGCGCCGAAGGGCGCCCACACGCGGCCGACCGGGGATCGCGTGCGCGAGGCGCTCTTCAACCTCGTCGGCCCCGTCGACGACGCGACGGTGCTCGACCTCTACGCGGGCTCGGGTGCCCTGGGGCTCGAGTCGCTCTCGCGAGGAGCGCGGCGCTGCGTGTTCGCCGAGGCAGACGGCGCCGCCTGCCGCGTGATCCGCTCGAACCTCGAGACGCTCGGCCTCACGGGGGCGCTCGTGGTGCAACGGGACGCGCTCGCCGTCGCACGCGAGGAGATCGTCGCGGGTCGTCGCTACGACCTCGTCCTGCTCGACCCGCCGTACGAGCGCTGGAAGGCGCTCGAACCGAAGCTCGCAGAGCTCCTGCCGCAGGTCGTCGCGGACTCGGGGCTCGCGGTCGTCGAGACGGACGCCCGCGTCGAGCCGGCGCTACCACTCGACCTCGTGACGACGCGACGGTACGGTTCCGCGCGGCTCTCCGTCTTCGCCCCATGACCGATCGCGAACCCATCGTCGCAATCAACCCCGGGACGTTCGATCCCGTCACGCTCGGGCACGTGGACGTGATCCGCCGGGCGGCGGCGATCTTCGACACGGTCGTCGTCGGCGTCGTGCGCGACCCGCAGCACAAGCAGCCGACCTTCACCGTCGAGGAGCGCGTCTCGTTCGTCGAGCACGCGGTCACCGACGTCGAGAACGTCGTCGTGGACGTCTTCAGCGAGCTCGTCGTGGACTTCGCCCGCAAGCACGGCTCCCGCACGATGGTGAAGGGCCTGCGCGTGATCGCGGACTTCGAGTGGGAGTTCCAGATGAACCGCCTCAATCACCGTCTCGCGCCCGAGATCGAGACGATGTACGTCATGTCGAGCCCCGAGTTCGCCTTCGTCTCCTCGAGCGGCGTGAAGGAGATCGCCTCGTTCGGGGGCAACGTCGACGGCCTCGTCACCGAGGAGGTCGCGAAGCGCTTCCGCGAGCTGTATCCGAACGGCCGCCCCGGCGCCCCCCTCAGCCCGCAGGAATGATCGCCCCAGCGTCCGCGAGCGCGAGTACCATCCAACCCATGGACGTCCTCGTTCTCATCGACAAGCTCGACGATCTCGTGCACAACGCGAAGGCGGTGCCGCTGACCGACCAGGTGCGCATCGACCGGGAGGAGATCTACGACATCCTCGACCAGATGCGCGCCACGATCCCGGAAGAGATCAAGCAGGCGCGCTGGATCGTGAAGGAACGCCAGGAGATGCTCGCGGAGGCGAAGCGCGAATGCGACCGCCTGATCGGCGAGGCGCGCGAGCAGGCGATGCGCGAGGCCTCGCAGACGGAGATCGTGAAGCTCGCCGAGCGCCAGTCGCAGGACATCGTCGAGGAGGCGCGCCGCGACGCGCGCGAGACGCGCCTCGAGATGGAGGACTGGGCCGACGGCATCCTCTCGACCCTCGAGGTCAACCTCGACAAGTTCCTCGGGGCCGTCCGGCGCGGGCGCGAGCGGCTCCACGAGCGCTCGCAGGAAACCGTGGTCGCGGGCATCGGCCCGATCGACCGCGACGGCTCCTCCGGCGAGTACCAGTAACACGAGGGGCGGCCTCGCGGGGCCGCCCCTCGTGAGAGCGATCGGAGCTCGTTACCGGCTCAAGAGGCACCTGGACGAGCCGGGTGCCGGCGATGCCGGCGAGCGTCGGATCGCCCTGGCGGTACGCCTTGACGTAGAACTGCAGGTTGTATCCGCTGCGCAGGGCGGGGAAGTCCCGCTCGGGCGTCACGGTCAGCGTCAGCCAGCCGTCCTGGCCCGTCCGCTGATCCTGCGCGTTCCGCGTCACGAGCGGGGTCGAGCGGAAGAAGACCAGCGCGTCGCGCACGACGAAGCCGCGCGAGTCCTCGATCTTCACCCGGACCGTGAACGGCGCCGTCCGCGACTGGATCGGGTTGGGCCCGAACACCGCCTGGTCGACGACGAGGCTCTCGTTCGCCGGCACGCTCGTCACCGGAATCGACTTCTCGCCGTTCGGCAGCGTGATCTGGCCGACCGGGCCCTGCGGCCCCGCCACGGCCGGGCTCTGCGCCGTGAGGCGATTCGACTCGCCGCGCGAGTTCCGGGCGATGACGCGGGCGCGGATCGTCTTGCCGACGTCACCCTCGCGGAGTGGGTAGGCGTCGTCGTGGAAGGCGGCCTGGACGACGCAGTTGTTGCCACCGCCGTCGCAGCGGAGCCACTGGAACGTGAAGGTGATCGGCTGGACGCCGTTCCACGTGCCGGGGCTCACTCGCAGGGTCTGATCCTGCGCGGGCGTGCCGCTGAGCGTCGGCGGCTGGACGTTGGCAGGACGACCCGTGTCCGCCCTGCGGACGAGCGCGGTCGCGTTCGACGCGACGGTGCGTTGCCCGTCGGCGTTCGCCGCCGTGAGGCGCACCCGGAGCCGCCGGTCGACGTCGGCCTCGGCCACCACGTAGCTGGTGGTGGACGCGCCGCCGATCACGGCGCAGTCGCTCCCTGCCGGGTTCCCGCCGTTCCTGGGGCAGCGCACCCACTGGTACGCGTAGCTCGTCGGCGCGCCGGTCCACGTGCCCTGGGAGGCGGTGAGCGTGGAGCCGACGGTCGCCGTGCCGCTGATCCGCGGCTCGGCCGTGTTGTTGGGACGCTCCAGCGTGACGGCCGAGCCGCCGCCCGGCAACGCGAGGACGGTCGCGAGCGAGGCGAGCGCCGCCGCGACGAGCGTCCAGAGAAGGTTCGTTCTTCGTGCCGTACGCATCGCGTGAGTCCTTTCGTCGTTGCGAACGAGCTGTCGGAGACGGTCTAACCCGGATCCCGGGACGCAGATCGCCTCCTAACGGAAGATTCACCCGCCTAACGGAACCCACACGGCTTCCTGATCGCAGCCTCACGAACTCGCGTCGGGCACCCGGGCAGCGGGCCGCGGGCCGCGCACCACCCACGCGCTACCCTCGACCGCATGACCCGCTTCCCCTTGCGGACGCTCCGCCTGCGACCGGGCGAGGAGCACCGGGAGCAGCTGGAGCTCACGCTCGAGCCTCTTCGATTCGGCGGCGAGGTCTACGAGCCGACTCCACGCGAGACGCCGGCCGAGCTCGTGGTCCAGCGGGCTTCGAGCGGCGATGTGTTCCGACTGCGCTTCGGCACGCGCCTCGAGGGCCCGTGCGTGCGCTGCCTCACCCCGGCTGCCCTGCCGATCCTGATCGACGCCCAGGAGTACCAGGCGACCGACCCTGCCGGGGACGACGAGCTGCGGTCGGAGTACGTCGTCGAGGGGGACCTCGACGTCGGCGCCTGGGCTCGCGACCAGCTCGCGCTCGAGGTGCCCGACCAGTTCCTCTGCAGACCCGACTGCGCAGGGCTCTGCCCCGTCTGCGGCAAGGACCTGAACGTGGAGCCGCACGAGCACGACGACGAGCCGGTCGACCCTCGCTGGGCCGCGTTGGAGACGCTGCGCGGCGACGCGAGCGACTGACGCTGCTACGGTGGGCGCGCGCTCCGGCGCACGCCCATGACGGACTGACCGCGGACTCAACGCCCCTCGCAGCCGCTCTCGCGAGCCGGCTGCGCCTGTCCGCTCGAGGAGGTCACCACCGTCATGCATGCGCGTCTCGTCGGCGTCGCCAAGTCCTACGGAGCCCAGGTCGTCCTCGAGGACGCGTCCCTCGACGTGGCTCGGGACGCGAGGATCGGCCTGGTGGGGCCGAACGGCGTCGGGAAGTCGACGGTCCTGCGGCTCCTCGCCGGTGTCGAGCGACCCGACCGTGGCCGGGTCGAGCTCGATCCGCCCGAGGCGACGGTCGCCTACCTCCCGCAGGAGCCCGAGGTCCGAGCGGCCGAGACGCTTCGCGACCGTCTCGCTCGCTTGACCGGCATCGCCGCGGCCGAGCGGGAGCTCGAGACCGCCGCGGCCGCGCTCACCGGTTCGGCGCCTGACAACGCTCGTGTTGGAGCAACTCGAGCGTTGTCCGACCGCTACGACGCGGCGCTCTCGCGCTTCCTGGCGCTCGGAGGGGGCGACTTCGACGCGCGCGCAGGCGTGGTGTGCGGTCGTCTCGGGCTGAGCGTCGAGCTCGAACGACGGGTCGAAGGACTGTCCGGGGGCGAGCAGGCGAGAGCGTCGCTCGCGGCGATCCTCCTCGTGCAGGCCGACCTGCTGCTCCTCGACGAGCCGACCAACGACCTCGACGCCGAAGGGCTCGCGTGGCTCGAGAGCTTCGTCGACGCGTTCCCGGGCGCCATCGCCCTCGTCTCGCACGACCGGGCGTTCCTCGACCGCACCGTGCGCCGGATCGCCGAGGTCGATCCCTGGACACATGCAATTCGCGAGTACGCGGGCGGGTGGACGACGTACGAGCGGCGGCGCGACGAGGCGCGTGAAGCGGCCTACGCGGAGCTGGAGGCGGCCGAGGACCGCCGCCGCGAGCTGACGGGGCTTCTCGCCCGCCGCCGAACCGACGCCCGCGGTCACGGCGCAGGGGCGGGGCGCCGAGGGACGCGCGCGCTCTCGACGAAGGTGCGCCAGGCCGAGAAGCTCCTCGAGCGCAACCCGCTCCCCGACAAGCCGTTCGAGCCGTGGGAGCTCCGGCTCGAGCTTCGCGCGAGCGGTCGGCTCCCGTCGCCCGTCGTCCGACTCTCCGGCGCCGTGGTCGAGCAGGGCTCGTTCAGGCTCGGCCCGCTCGACGTTGCGGTGACGCCCGGGGAGCGCCTCGCAATCAGCGGGCCGAACGGCAGCGGCAAGACGACGCTCGTCGGTGCGCTCCTGGGCGAGCGCGACCTCGCCGGAGGCGAGCGGCAGCTCGGCAGGGGCGTCGTGCCAGGAGTGATCGGCCAGCGGCGAACGACGTATGCAGGAGGCGAGACGCTGCTCGACACGTTCGTCGCGCGGACCGAGCTCACGCCGGTGGACGCGCGGACGCTCCTCGCGAAGTTCGGGCTCGGCGCCGCGCACATCGTCCGTGCCTGCGCGACCCTCTCGCCCGGCGAGCGGACACGGGCACAGCTCGCCGAGCTCCAGGCGCGAGGCGTCAACTTCCTCGTCCTCGACGAGCCGACGAACCACCTCGACCTCGAGGCGGTGGAGCAGCTCGAGCAGGCGCTCGCGACCTGGGACGGCGCCCTCGTCGTCGTCTCGCACGACCGACGCTTCCTCGAGGCGGTCTCGCCGACTCGTGTCGTGACCCTCTCCTGAGCCGCGTCCGACGCTCGCCTCCTCCGCTACCATGGGCCGTCGCTCATGGCCGTCCCGAAGAGAAAGACCTCGAAGTCCCGCCGCGACAAGCGCCGCGCCCAGCACGGGATCGACGCACCGCGCGTCTCGACGTGCGAGCAGTGCGGCTCGCCGAAGCAGTCGCATCGCGTCTGCCCGACGTGCAAGACGTATCGCGGGCGCGAGGTCAAGCCTCTCCGGGCGCCCGCTCCGTAGGGGCGAGGCCCTTGCCTCCGACTCCGACGCGTGCGCGCGTCGCGATCGACGCGCTGGGAGGCGATCACGCCCCCGAGGAGGTCGTCGCCGGCGCGGTCCAGGCGGCGTCGGACTCGATCGAGCCCGTCCTCTTCGGCCCGTCGAGCCTCGACACGCAAGGCCTCGAGCTCGTCCCCTCCACGGAGTCGATCGCGATGGACGAGAAGCCCGCCGAGGCCGTCCGGGCGAAGCCGGACTCGTCCCTCGTTCGCTCGGCCCGCGCGGTGGGTGACGGTGATGCAGCCGCCGTCGTCTCGGCAGGCAACACCGGCGCGGTGCTCGCCGCATCTCTCCGGCACGTGCGTCGCCTGCCCGGTGTCCTCCGCCCCGGCATCGCGATCGTGATCCCGGGACGGCAGGGGCCGACCGTGCTGATCGACGCGGGCGCGAACGCGGACGCTCGACCCGAGCATCTCGTCCAGTTCGCCCACATGGGCGCCGTCTTCGCCGAGGAGATCCTCGACGCGCCCAACCCGTCCGTCCGCCTTCTCTCGATCGGCGAGGAGCCCGAGAAGGGGAATCAACTCACGCTCGACACGCATGCGCTGCTGGAGGCCGCGGAGCTGCGCTTCGACGGCAATGTCGAGGGGCGCGCGCTCCTCGACGGCTCGGCCGACGTGGTCGTGTGCGACGGCTTCACGGGGAACGTGGCGCTGAAGACCCTCGAAGGGACCATCCGCGGCGTGCTCGAGGCGCTGCGCAGCGAGATCCGCGCATCGGCTCGAGGCCGCCTCGGGGGCCTCTTGATCAGACCCGCCGCGCGAAGCCTGCGCGCGCGGCTCGACCCCGAGACGTACGGCGGCGGCTACCTCCTGGGCCTCCGCGGGCTCGTCGTGATCGCGCACGGCTCGAGCTCGCGCGTCGCGATCGCGAACGCGACGCGGATGGCGGCGCGAGGGGTGGAGCATCGCCTCGTCGAGCGTCTTGCCGCACGACTGCCTACGGTCGGCTCCGAGGCGTCGGGCGGCCGCTAAGGAGGCGTGCTCTTCCGCGAGCCGCGAACGGCCGATCGTGGCCGGAGGCCGGCTTCGCCGGCCGGGAGGCCGGGTGGACTCGCTCGTCGAGCGTCTTGCTGCCCGGTTGCCGTCGCCGCCAAGTGGCGCGAGCGGCTGAGGCAGCGAGTCCGCACATGCAACAGTGAGCGAACGGTCGCGGCCGGAGGCCGGCTTTGCCGGCCGGGAGGCCCGAGGCGGCTCAATCCATGCGCAACCGCGAAGGAGGGGGCTCATGGGGGAACCATGGGTTCCCCCATGTCTGTGATGTTATTGTCGTCCGCTCAATCCGCCCGGTAGACGACCAGTGAGGTTCCGAAGTGGCTCTTTCCCGCGATGAGGTCTACGAGCGCGTCAAGGTCGCGCTCGTCGAGAAGCTGGGCGCCGACGAAGGCGCCATCTCCGACGAGGCGTCGTTCCAGGACGACCTCTCCGCCGACTCGCTCGACCTCGTCGAGCTGATCATGGAGCTCGAGGATCAGTTCGGGCTGAAGATCCCGGACGAGGACGCGCAGAAGCTGACGACCGTCGGCCAGGCAGTCGACTACGTCGTCGAGCATCAGTGAGGTGTCCGAGGGGGAGGGCGGGGCGCTCGCGCGCCTGATCGACGCCCTCCCCCCGGAGCGCCGCGAACAGGTCTTCACCCATACCTCGTGGGCGACCGATCGCGGGTCCTCGTACGAGCGCCTCGAGTTCCTCGGCGACTCGGTGCTCGAGCTCGCGATCGCGCGGGCACTGTACGACCGCTTCCCGGAGGCATCCGAGGGCAGGCTGGCGAAGATTCGCGCGCACGTCGTCTCGCGGCAGAGCTGCGCGGCCGTGGCGCGCGAGCTCGGGCTCGGGGCCGTCCTCGTCGAGCGGGCGAGGGACGTGCCGGATCCCGAGCTCCAGCGGATCTCGCTCAGCCGCAACGTGCTGGCCGCCCTGCTCGAGGCCGCGATCGCGGCCGTCTACCTCGAGGTCGGCTTCGACGCCGTCGCAGCAGCGGTGGTCGAGGGGTTCGACGAGCGCATCGACTACGCGAGCACCGGTCATGTCGACAGCAAGACCGAGCTGCAGGAGGCTCTCGCGCGGACGGGCAGGATCGTTCACTACGAGGTGCTCGAGGTCGACGGCCCCCCGCACGAGCGCCGCTTCGTCTGCGCCGCGTTGATCGACGGCGAGCAGCTCGGTGTCGGAGCCGGGTCGACGAAGAAGGCGGCCGAGCAGGAAGCCGCGGAGCAAGCGCTGGCAAGTTCCTTGTTCGCCAGGCAGGATTCGGCCGAGCCGAATCCTGCGGCTTGATCCCGCCCTGCGGGCGGGCAGATCCCTGAAGGCGCCCGCTTCGCGGTCGCAACTGCCTCTGTGCCAAGGATGACGTCCCGTGTTCCCGGTGTCTGACTTCAGTCAGACACCTGCTCTTCCGATGCGTGCGTCCCTTGCTACCCCTCATTGAGCACGTCTTCGGTCGCCACTGGTTCTCTTCGTTGAGGGCGGCGCGATGGGTGGCGGCCGGAGGCCGGCTTTTGCCGGCCGGGAGGCCAGTGCACATCGTGCGGGACAGGAGCGTGAAGAAGGGGGCACGTGGGGGAAACATGGTTTCCCCCACGCCTGCGTCGTCCGTGGCGCTCGCGATACTTCTCCGCCGGTGCACCTGCGCTCCATCAAGCTGCGCGGCTTCAAGTCGTTCCCCGACCCGATCGAGGTGAGCCTCGAGCCCGGGGTGGCCGTCGTCGTCGGCCCGAACGGGTCCGGGAAGTCGAACGTCGCCGACGCGATCGTCTGGGCGGCCGGCTCGCTCACGCCCTCGGAGCTGCGAGCGGAGAAGCCCGACGACGTCCTCTTCGGTGGCTCGGAGAGCCGCAGCGCGGCCGATCACTGCGAGGTCGAGCTCGTGTTCGACAACGAGGACGGAGGGTTCGGCGACGAGCTCGACTACAGCGAGATCTCGATCGTGCGTCGGCTGGTGCGCGGCGGGGAGGGGCAGTACCTCGTCAATCGCGCGCCCGTGCGCCGCACCGATCTCGTCGAGCTCCTCGCGGACGTCGGGCTCGGCGGCTCGATGCACTCGATCGTGGGGCAGGGGAAGGTGGATGCCGTGCTCGCGTCCAGGCCCGCGGATCGGCGGGCGCTCGTCGAGGAAGCCGCAGGGCTCGGCAAGTTCAAGCGACGCCGGCACCGGGCGGAGCTGAAGCTCGCCCGGGTGGCGACCCAGGTCGAGCGAGCCAAGGACGTGGAGGACGAGGTGCGCAAGCGCCTACGACCGCTGGCGCTTCAGGCGACGGCCGCCGAGCGGGCCGAGAAGCTCGCACTCGAGATCGCGGGGCTCCGCGCCCGCATGGCACGACTCGATCTCGAGGGCATCGAGGCGAGGCGCGTCGAGGCGGAGGGGCGTCGCACGGCGGCAGCGCTCGCCCGCAGATCGGCCCAGGAGCGGCTTGCGAGCGTGCTCGCGGACCGGGAATCGGTCGAGCTCGAGCTCTCCGACGCAGCCGGCGCCCGGGAGAACGCCCTCGGCGCGCTGTACCGACTGCAGGGGGCCGGCGAGCGGCTCGCGGTCCGCGGCGAGTCGGCGGGCATCGCGACGAGCCGGCTCGAGGCCGACCTCGTCGAGGCGCGACAGGCACGCGAGACGCGCACGGACGACACGCTGCGGGCTCTCGAAGCCGCCGCGCGCGACGCGAGCGCCGCGGCCCGCGACGCCGCCGCCGAGCGCGGCCAGGCCGCCGAGCGCGCGCGTCACGCGCACGCCCTGCTCGCGGCAATCGAGCGCGCCGCGGCAGACGAGGGGGAGAAGCGTCTCGATGTGGTCCGGGGCGAGCGCGAGGCGCTCGACCGCGGGCTCGAGGAGCTGACCGGTGTGCATGGCACCGCCCACCGGGCGCTCGTCTCGCTGGGAACCGCGCGCGAGCGGCTGCGTGGCCGGCACGAAGGGTCGCTCGAGCTCGCGCGCCAGCTCGGGGAGCGCTACGAGGCAGCTCGCGCCCACGCGCGCACCGGCGCCCCCGATCCGGCCGAGCTCGAACGACGCGCCGACACTGCTCGTCTCGAGGCACGAGCGGCGACGGGCGAGCGCGACGATCTCGCAGAGCGTGCCCGCACGGCGCGCGAGCGGCTCGCAGCCCTCGAGCGGTCGCTGGCCGAGCGAGAGGGCATCGCACCCGCCGCCCGCGCGCTCGCCGAGGAAGGGGAGCGGCTGGCGCTGGCGTCCCTCGAGGTCGAGCCCGGCCACGAGAAGGCCGTTGCCGCGGCGCTCACGTGGCGCGCGTCGGCGCTGCTGGCCGCCGATCACGAGCACGCGCTTGCCCTGATCGACCGTGCGCGGACGCGTGGCCTCGGCAATCTCGCCGTCGTCGTCGCCTCGCCGCGTCGGCAGCCGCTCGCCGCGCCCGTCGACGGCGCCCGCCCTCTCGCGTCGCTCGTCTCCGGGCCCGAAGACGCGCTGCGTCTCCTCGAGGGCATCTGGCTCGTCGAGCGCACGCAGCTCCGCGAGCTCGAGACGGGCATCGGGATCACCCCGGACGGAGAAGGCTACGACGCCGACCGGGGCGACGTCTGGCTGGCGGGGGAGACCGGCGAGGCCGTCCTGCTCGAGCTCGACAGTCGGAGGCGGGCGCTCGCCGACGAGGCGGAGGAGCTCGCCGCGCGCGCGGCAGGTGCTGCGCGGGAGGCCGACGAGGCCGCGGCACGGCTGGCCGAAGCCGAGCAGGCGTATGCGGGTGTCGCCCATCTCCGGTCGGAGACGGCCGACCCGGCGGTGCTCGGTCGGCTCGTCGCGGTCGCCGAGAGCCTCCGGGACGGCCTCCGGCGCGCGACCGAGGCGATCGCCCGGGTGGAAGCGCCCGTCAATGCGAGCCGTGTGGCGGGGGAGCGCCGAGCGACCGAGCTCGGAGAGCAGCTGCGCACGCTGACCGCGCTCGAGCTCGATGCCCGGCGCGAGGCGACCGAGAGCGCGCGCCGCGCATCGGCTGCCGATCTCGTCGTCGCGCGCCTCGGCGGCGTGCCGGTCGGGTTGGGCGCAACGGGCGATCGGCCCCGTGAGGAGCTCGCCGCCGAGGCGGCCGGGACGCTCGCCACCCTCGACGAGGCGTCGAAGCGAGCCGATCGAGCCGCCGACGACGCGCGCCGTGCGGAGATCGCGCTGGTCGAGCGGGCCCCGCGGCGTGCGTCGCTCGACGTCGACTTGCTCGAGCGGCTCGCGGCGCTCTCGTCCTCGCTCGCCGACGCGCTGGAGCGCGCGACTGGGCTCGCCGGGCGCTTCGAGACGCCCATCCGCGCCCGCGTCGACGCCGGCGCAACGCGGGCGTCGGGGCTCGGTGCCGAGCTGCGGCGGCTGGGAGCCGCCGAGGTGGAGCTTCGCCAGGCCTCGGAGGAGGTCTCCGAGCGCGCGACGGCCGTCGAGGTCGAGCTCGCGCGCCTCGACGGCGAGGCGGTCGAGGCGCGCCGACGGCTCGAGGACGCCGTTGCGGACGGCGGTGGGGAGGCCGACGAGAGCGCGGAGGGCGCCGCCGACGGCGAACGCGACGAGCTCGCCTCCCGCATCACGAGACTCGACGCCCGGCGCGAGGCGCTCGGCAAGGTCAACCCGCTGGCGCGGGAGGAGTACGACGCGGAGAAGGAGCGACTGGACGAGCTCACGCTGCAGCGCACCGATCTCGAGGAGTCGCTGGGCGAGCTCGCGGCGCTCCGCGACGAGCTGACCGAGACGGTCAATCGCCGTTTCGACGAGACGTTCGCAGCCGTCGCGGCCAACTTCGAGGAGGTCGCCGCGACGCTCTTCCCCGGCGGGGAGGGACGGCTCCGACTCGTCGAGCCGGACGAGGACGACGGAGACGCGGAGGCAGGAGTCGAGGTCGAGCTCCGACCGGCCGGCAAGAAGATCACCCGGCTGACGCTGCTCTCGGGCGGCGAGAAGGCGCTCGGCGCGATCTCGTACCTCTTCGCGCTCTTCCTCGCGCGGCCGTGCCCTTTCTATCTCCTCGACGAGGTCGAGGCGGCGCTCGACGACGCGAACATCACCCGTTTCGTGGAGCTCCTCCGCACGTACGCCGACCGCGCCCAGTTCGTCGTGATCACGCACCAGAAGCGCACCATGGAGGCCGCCGACGTCCTCTACGGGGTGACGATGGGCGGCGACGGCGTCTCTCAGATCGTCTCGCGTCGCCTCCCGCGCGACGAGCGGCTCCACGCGACGGCCTGAGCCCCACCGCTAGCGTTCGCCGCCATGTCGCGGACGTGGGCCGAGCTGTTGGGAGATGCGCAGAGCGCGCAGGACGAGGAGGAGCGGAGCGGGTTCTTCTCCCGCTTGCGAGACTCGCTCGGCAAGAGCAGACGTGCGCTGACCGCCGAGCTCGGCGCGTCGTTCGACCCGGCGCAAGAGGATGCCTGGGAGCAGCTCGAGGTCGCGCTCATCCGTGCCGACGTCGGTGTCGCCTCGACGGCCGAGCTCGTCCGCCGGCTCGAGGCGCGTGGCGAGGTGGGCGACCTCGGGGACGCGCTCGCGGACGAGGTCGAGTCGCTCTTCGGTGACGCGCCCGTTCTCGCTTCGGCAGGCGAGGGGCCGACCGTGGTGCTCGTCGTCGGGGTCAACGGAACCGGGAAGACGACGACGATCGGCAAGCTCGCGCGCAAGCTCACCGAGCACGGGCGTTCCGTCCTCGTGGGGGCCGCGGACACGTTCCGGGCGGCCGCGGAGGAGCAGCTGGAGATCTGGGCGGAGCGCGCGGGCGCGGACTTCGTCGGCGGGGCACGAGGTGCGGACCCGGCGGCCGTCGCGTTCGACGCAGTCGAGGCCGGCCGCGCGCGGGGTCGCGACGTGGTGATCGTCGACACCGCCGGCCGGCTCCACACGCAGGGGAACCTGATGGACGAGCTCGCGAAGATCCGGCGCGTGATCGCGACGCGGATCGAGGGTGCCCCGCACGAGACGCTGCTCGTCGTCGACGCGACGACGGGCCAGAACGGCGTCCAGCAGGCGCGCCTCTTCGCCGAGACCGCGGGCGTGACGGGCGTCGCCCTGACGAAGCTCGACGGCTCGGCGAAGGGCGGCGTCGCGATCGCGATCGTCCACGAGCTCGGCCTGCCCGTGAAGCTCGTCGGGGTGGGGGAGGGCGTCGACGACCTGCGCCCGTTCGACGCACGCGACTACGCACGCGCGCTCGTCGGATCTCGAGCTCGGTAGAGCGGCGAGGCAGTTGCGACCGCGAAGCGGGCGCCTTCAGGGATCTGCCCTCGCCGGAGGCGAGGGATCAAGCCGCGGGATTCGGCTCCTGCCGAATCTACAAGAGCAGAGCAGGTGTCCGACTTGAAGTCGGACACCAGGCGCACGCACCGCTCATTGCAACGAGGCAGTTGCGACTGCGAAGCGGGCGCCTTCAGGGATCTGCCCTCGCCGGAGGCGAGGGATCAAGCCGCGGGATTCGGCTTCTGCCGAATCCCGCCTGGCGCACAATCTCTATAGAATCTCCCCCGAACGGGGGATTTCCAGCGTGTTTGCGCGTAGCGCCTCTGGATGGATACCCTCGATCGGGTTACGCTCTGTCCGGGGCATTCGAAAAGGAGACGCTCGGTATGGCCGTTGCAGTCATCTCTCGTTATCCCAACCTCTCTCCGAGTACGTACGACGGCGCGATCGCGTCGCTGGATCTCGACGCCAACCCACCCGCAGGCGCAGTGCTCCACGTCGCGGCCGAGGCCGAGGGTGGCCTGGTCGTCACGGAGATCTGGCGCACCGAGCAGACCTTCCAGGCGTTCTACGACTTCCGGCTGATGCCGGCGCTCCGGGCGCACGGGATGGTGAATCAGCCTGAGGTCGAGGTGGCACCGCTCCACAACCTGTTCGCCGTCGAGATGGAAACGGTCGAGCGCATGGGTGCCGTCTCCCTCCCCGCTGCCTATGCGGGTGCGGCGCTCTAGGAGCGCCGCACCCGTTCAGCGTCAGTCACGCCGCGGCGCGAGCGCTCGAGCGGCGGCCACGGGCTCGTGCAATGCGCCCGGTACTCGCCCACCGCGCCAGGATTCTCGTGATCGAGGCCTCCAGCTGTGATCGTCATGTCCCGGCCGCGCCAATCTGGAGTTCCATCTGATCGAGCGCATTCGTCCAGCGCTCCGGTGAAGCCCAGATGGTGCTGGTCCTCGTCGTCGCCCGTCAACCTCTTCGCGTCGTAGCGGCCCACGATCTCGAGCGGCTCTCCCGGGCCTTCCTGCCCGTAGCCGCCCTCGCTTCCTCCCGTGTCTGCACTCATCCCATCTCCTTCTCCGGATGATCCCCGCGGCGACCATACTCCGCCGGTGCACGCGGATGGAAGCCCGGCGACCCCGTAGCCGTCCAGCCGCTCCAGGGCCGGCGAGGTTCCCCTTCAGCGCGTACTGCTCTCGAGCCTCGGCCTTCCGGGCATCCGACTCGGAGCTCTCGCCCGAGCTCCGCGAGACAGGTCGCGAGCACGACCAGGGCATCGCCGCGGAGGTTCGGCGCGTCGGACCGCTCGGCGCGCGCCACGGCCGCCTCAGCGATGTGCACCGCAGTCGCCCGGGTCGCCTTGCCGCGCGGCGACGGACGCCCTGGTCGCAGCCGCGATGACCTCGGCCTGGATCTCGCGCCCACCGGCCGCGGTCCTCGGCCTCGTGCGCCAGCTCGTCGGCCTCCGCCTCCTCCCCCTGTGCGGCCAGTGCCTTCGCAAGGAGCGCCGACTGGAGCGCGTTGCCGCCGACCGCCGACGAGGATCTCGGCGCCGGTTCGCAGCTCTTGCTCCGCCGCGGCGGGCTCGTGTGCGAGCAGCTCGATCTCGCCCCCGACCTGCGTCAGGCCGGCGACCGCGAAGCGGAGACCGAGCTCCTCCCACAGCCGCTTCGCACGCCTGTAGCGGCGACGGGCCTCGTCGAAGTCGCCCCGCAGCGCGACCAGCCCGGCGAGAGAGCTGAGGACGGCAGCCTCGACGGACGGCTTGTCTCGCGCGCCCGCGAGCAGCTCGTGGCAGCGCTCGATCGCGGCCGGGGCCGGCATCGGCCCGTAGAGGAGAGCGCTACAGAGGCCGTCGACGATCCGGCCCTCCTCTCGACCGTCGGCGGCGCGGATCGCGTGCACGAGCGCCTCCTCGCCCGCTTCGACCGCCAGTCCGAACTGCCCCCGGAGGCGGTGGACGAAGCCGATCCGGCGCCACGCTCGTGCCAGGCCGAGGCTGTCGCCCGCCGCGGTGAACACCCCACGGGCCTCCTCCGCGACCGCCAGGAGCTCGTCCGCCTCCGCGTCGTGAGCGAAGCCGCGGCGCGCAGCCCGCTCGAGCAGCGCGTGCCACGCGAGGCGGGTGTCTCCCTCGTCCGTCGCGGCACGTACGACCGCTTCGAGCGCCTCGTCCGCCCGAACGCGGTCGCCCGTCGACCACGCAGCTCCGCTCAGCTGGAACAGGAGCTCGCCGCGGTCGGGGTCGTCGGGCGCCATGAGGTCGACCGCTCGTCCGAGGAGATTGGAGGCGGCGCGCATGTCGTCGCGCGCGAACGCGCGTCTGCCGGCGCCGCCGAGGAGCCGCGACGCCTGCCGCGACAGAGCGTGGACCCGCTGGTCACCCGGCGCGAGCGCGGCCAGGTAGCGGTACGCCTGCTCCGCGTGGTAGCCCACGATCTCGTCGTGCTCGCCGAAGCCGGGCGGCTGCGACTGCAGCCAGTTGGCGAACCCCTCGTGGAGGTCGGCGCGGATGGCCTTCGGGATTCCCGCGTACGCCACGTCGCGGATGAGCGCATGGTGGAACCGGAACGTGTCCGCCGTCGCGCCGTCCTCCCGAACCGGGCTGAGGAGTCCCTTCCGCGAGAGCGAGAGCAGCCTGGTCGTGACCTGCGGCCGCTCCGCGGGCGACGAGAGGTCGGCGACCGCACGCTGCCAGAACTCCTTTCCCACGACCGACGCTCGCTCGAGCGTTCGGCGCTCGCCCGGCTCGAGGCTGTCGAGGCGCGCGGCGAGCAGGGCCTGGATCGATGCGGGCAACGCGAGTCGCTCGACGTCTTCCGGGTCGGACTCCAGCACCATCGCGGCGAGCTGCTCGGCGAAGAGCGGATTGCCCTCCGCCGTCGCCGCGATCGTGCGTCGTGCTCGGGCGTCGTCGATGCCGAGCGACCCGATCAGCTCGTGGGTCTCGTCGTCCGTCAGCTGCGTGAGCTCGACCAACGAGTACCGCGCCCAGGTGGGGCGCGCCTCGAGCAGGTCCGGCCTGGCGTTGCAGAGGACGACGATCGGGCCGACCCCGAACGCTGCGACGTACTCGACGAGGTCGAGCAAGGTCGGCTCCGCCCAGTGGATGTCCTCCAGGCAGACGAGGAGCGGCCGATCCTGCGCAATGCTCTCGAACACCCGTCTGATGCCCCAGAAGAGCTCGTCGCTCGGTGCGACGAGCTCGGACTCTCCGATCGCCGAGCGGAGACGCTCGAGGGCCGCGGGCGCGTCCTCGGCGCCGGCGATCGTCTCCGCGACGGCGTCGAGGCCACCGAGGTCGCGCACCAGCTCGACGAGCGGCCAGTACGTGATCCCGGCCCCGTACGCGAGGCAGCGGCCGGATGCGACCCGGGCGGTCGCCTCGAACTGTGACGCCACCTCTCGGGCCAGGCGCGACTTCCCCACGCCGGCGGGGCCGATCAGGGTGAGAACGCCGCACTGACGTTCGGTGAAGAGTCGCTCTATCTCGGCGCGAAGCTCCGACAGCTCCTGGACGCGACCGACGAGGGGCGCGTCCAGCCGTCGGAGGTACCCGGCCGCAGTCGCGTGGACCTCGTCCAGCCGGTGACGGCCGACGTCGTCGCTCTTCCCCTTCGCGCTGAACCGCTCGCGGGGCCCGACCGTGACGGCGTCCTTGACCAGAGGGTACGTGGCCGTACCGATCAGGATCCCGCCCGGCTCGGCCGCCTGCTCCAGCCGCTTCGCCAGGTTGACCGCGTCCCCGGTCACGAACGTCTCCCCTGTCGACGGGTCGCCGGCGACCACCTCCCCGGTGTTGATCCCGATCCGGCAGGCGAGCTCGACGCCCCACCGCTCGCGCAGCTCCTCGTTCAGCCCCGTGAGGCTCCGCTGCATCTCGCGGCCGGCGCGCACGGCGCGGAGCGCGTCGTCCTCGTGCACGACGGGCACACCGAAGACGGCCATCACCTCGTCGCCCCGGAAGCGCTCGACCGTCCCGCCGTGATCGCGGACGACCGCGGCCATCGTCTCCGCGTAGCGCGTCATCACCCGACGAGTCGTCTCGGGGTCGGTGACCTCTCCGAGGGCCGTCGACCCGACCGTGTCGCAGAACAGGATCGTCACGGTCTTCCTGACCTCGAGGCCGTCGCGCTGCTCGAGGGGGAGCCGCGCGCCGCAGGCCGAGCAGAAGCGCGCGCCCGCCCGGTTCTGCTCGCCACAGGTGTCACAAACGAGCACGGCCGGAGTGTAGGACGCCGAGAGCCGCGCCACAGCGCAGCGAGGCGCCCGGGGTACCCTTCGGAGCCATGTTCGACACGCTCGCCAACCGCCTTCAGGACGCCATGGGCGACCTCGGGCGGCGCTCGCGCCTCGACGAGGAGACCGTCACCCGGGCCACACGGGAGATCCGACTCGCGCTGCTCGAGGCAGACGTCGACTTCGAGGTCGTGAAGCAGTTCGTCGGCGCGGTCCGGGAGCGCGCGCTCGGCCAGGACGTCCTGAAGGGCCTCGAGCCGGGCCAGCAGGTCGTGAAGATCGTCCACGAGGAGCTGAGCGAGCTGATGGGCTCGGGGGACTCCAAGCTCGTCTTCGGGCGCCCGCCGACGGTGATCGTCCTCTGCGGCCTGCAGGGCTCGGGCAAGACGACCACGGCGGCGAAGCTCGCGCTCCGGCTGCGCAAGCACGAGCAGAAGACGCCGGGGCTCGTGGCGGCGGATCTCCAGCGGCCGGCGGCGATCGACCAGCTCGAGCAGCTCGGTCGCCAGCTCCAGGTGCCGGTCTACCGGACGGAGACGACCGACCCCGTCGCGGCCGCGCGCGACGGGCTCGCCCGTGCGACGGCAGACGGCTGCGACGTCGTGATCGTCGACACCGCCGGCCGCCTCCAGATCGACGAGGCGCTGATGGACGAGCTCGTGCTGGTACGCGACGCCGTGAAGCCGCTGAACGTCCTGCTCGTGCTCGACGCGATGACGGGGCAGGAGGCGGTCAACGTCGCGAGGGCGTTCCAGGAGCGGATCGCCTTCGACGGCATCGTCCTCACCAAGCTCGACGGCGACGCGCGAGGAGGCGCGGCGCTCTCCGTCAAGGCGGTCACGGGCCGGCCGGTGAAGTTCGCCTCGGTCGGCGAGAAGGTCGACCAGCTCGAGGTGTTCCACCCCGACCGCATGGCCTCCCGGATCCTGGGCATGGGCGACGTTCTGACCCTGATCGAGAAGGCGGAGCAGGCCGTCGAGGAGGACGAGCAGCAGGCGATGGAGCAGCGCCTGCTCCAGGGCCAGTTCACCTTCGACGACTTCCTCGCGTCGACCCGGATGCTCAAGAAGATGGGGCCGCTCAAGGGTGTGATGAAGCTCATGCCAGGCATGGGGCAGCTCGACGACCTCGAGGTCGACGACAGGCAGATGGCCCGCGTCGAGGCCATCGTCCTCTCGATGACCCCTCACGAGCGCAGCGTGCCCCACGCGATCAACGGCCCGAGGCGCAGGCGGATCGCGGCCGGCAGCGGCACGACCATCGAGGACGTCAACCGGCTGCTCCAGGCGCGCAAGCAGATGGAGAAGATGATGAGGTCGATGGGCAAGGGCAAGATGCCGGCGCTCCCGCCCGAGCTCGTCGGCGGCTCCGGGCAGAAGCGTCGCCGGCGCTAGACCATTCGCGCGGCTCGGCCCGACGTCTTCGGGCACAATTCGCCGTCGCACCAACGACGAAGGGAAACGACGGAATGGCAGTACGGATGAGATTGGCGCGCGTCGGGTCGAAGAAGAACCCGATCTACCGCGTGGTCGTATCGGACTCGCGCTCGCCGCGCGACGGTCGCTTCATCGAGATCGTCGGGCGCTACAACCCCCAGACCGACCCGTCGACGATCGATCTCGATGCCGAGAAGGTCAAGGACTGGCTCGCGAAGGGTGCGCAGCCGTCCGACCCGGTCGCGCGCCTGATCAAGGCCGCCGGCATCGAGTAGCAGCAGTGGAGGAGCTTCTCGCCTGGATCGCGCGCGGGCTCGTCGACGACCCTGCGGCCGTCCGGGTCGAGCGGCACGACGAGGGCGACGTCGTCGTCCTGCGCCTGCACTGCGCACCCGACGACGTCGGGAAGGTGATCGGCCGGCACGGCCGCGTCGCCCGAGCGCTGCGGACGGTCGTGCGCTCCGCCGGCGCCCGCGGCGACCGCCGGCTCGTGCTCGAGATCGCCGACTAGTTGGCCGACGAGCTCGTGCCGGTCGGACGGGTCGGGCGCCCGCACGGCCTCGACGGATCGTTCGTCGTCGAGGACGCGAGCGACGACGAGCGTCGCTGGGCCGTCGGCGCGACGGTGCTGGTCGACGGGACGCAGGCGACGGTCGAGTCGACACGTCGCGTCGGAGGCGGCCGGCGTGCGATCCGACTCGACCGCAAGGTCGAGCGCGGTGCCATCCTCACCATCTCGGTCGCCGATCTTCCGCCGCCGGATCCCGACAGCTACTACGCCTTCCAGCTCGTCGGGCTCGCAGTCTCCGAGGAAGGGGGCCGCGACCTCGGCCGCGTCGTCGCGGTGCATCCTGGTCTCGCGAACGACAACGTGGAGCTCGAGGACGGCACGCTCGTCCCCCTGATCGAGGACGCGGTCCTGGCGGTCGATCTCGAGACCGGGCGCATCGTCGTCGTGGCGGGCTTCCTTCCTCCCCCCGCAACGTCCCGCCCGAAGACCTAGGGGTACCCTGGGTCGCCCGTGCGCGTCGACGTCTTCACGCAGGTTCCGCACGCCTTCGCCTGGCTGACGGAGCAGAAGCCCCTCGCGACGGTGCTGGGCGGGGAGCTCGAGCTGCGTCTCCTCAACTACCGCGAGACGACCCCTCTACGCGCCGGGCAGGTGGACGACGACCCCTACGGCGGTGGGAGCGGGATGGTGCTCCGCGTCGACGTCGTCGACGCCGCGCTCGAGTCCGTGTACGGCGACGCCCGGCCCCGCCGGATCGTCGCGCTCACGCCGCAGGGACGGCAGCTCGACCAAGGGCTCGTCGAGGAGCTGGCCGCCGAGCGCGAGCTCGCCCTGCTCTCGTCTCGGTTCGAGGGCTTCGACGACCGGATCGTGAGCCGGCTCTGCACCGATGCCGTCTCGATCGGCCCGTACGTGCTCTCCGGGGGCGAGCTGCCCGCGATGGTGCTCCTCGACGCCATCGCGCGCCGGCTCCCGGGCGCGCTCGCCGAGGGGTCGGGCGAGCACGAGAGCTTCTCGGCCGAGCTCGAAGGAGGGCTCGAGTATCCGCACTACACGCGGCCCGCGACCTATCGCGGCTGGGAGGTGCCCGAGGTGCTCCTCTCGGGCGACCACGGGAAGATCGAGCGTTGGCGCCGGGAACAGAGCCGCCTCCGGAGCGTCGGGTGAGCGGCATCGACGAGCGCGAGACACGGCGCGAGGTCGATGCGCCGGCCGCGGGGGAGCTGCCTGACGGGGATCGCACCCTCCCGCAGCTGCCGCGTCCCGACGAGGAGGCCGCGAGCGGGTGGCCGTCCTCCGCTCCGCAGGACGAGATCTCTCTCGACGGACGCGCGCCGTCTAGCCAGTCGCCGCCCCAATCGTCGCCACCACGTCCGCGACGGCATTCGCGGAACCCCGTCGACCGGCTGACGCGGGGCCTGCCGGATCCGATTCGCGTTGCCGTCGACTGGCTGGTGACGATCGTCGGCGCGATCGCGATCGTCCTGCTCGTCAAGGCCTACGTCGTCAACCCGTACCGCATCCCGTCGTCCTCGATGGAGCCGACGCTCCATTGCGCCCAGCCCGCGTCCGGCTGCGAGGCGCGGTTCTCGGACCGGGTGCTCGCGAACCGGTTCATCTACCACCTCCGCGACCCCCAACGCGGCGAGATCGTGGTCTTCGAGACACCCGAGGCGGCACAGATCAAGTGCGGCGCGGGGGGCACGTTCGTCAAGCGGCTGATCGGCATGCCCGGGGAGACCGTCGAGGTCCGCCTGGAGCGCGGCGAGGGCTACGTGTTCGTCAACGGGCGGAAGCTCGTCGAGCCGTACATCGACGCCGGGCGCCGATCGGGCGAGGAGTTCGGCCCGGTCAAGGTCCCCGCGTCGAGCTACTTCATGATGGGCGACAACCGCTCGCAGTCGTGCGACTCGCGCGAGTGGGGCTCGGTCCCCCGCGACAACCTCATCGGCAAGGTCTTCGCGACGTACTGGCCACCGCAGCGAATCTCGCTGCGTTAGCTCGCCAGGCGGGATTCGGCAGGAGCCGAATCCCGCGGCTTGATCCCCGCCTGCGGCGGGGCACACCCCTGAAGGCGCCCGCTGTCGCGGTCGCAACTGCCTCGGTGCGATGAGCGGTCACGTGCGTTCGGTGTCCGACTTGAAGTCGGACACCGCGCCTCCCGCCGGCCTCACCCGTGTCTGACTTCAGTCAGACACCCTGCACTTCGCCAGGGTCATAGCCCGCTTCCGCTATCATCCGCCCCCGGCCGTCGGCCGACCTCTTGCCATGAGCACGATCATCGAGAGCCTCGAGCGGCGCCAGCTGCGTGACGTGCCCGCGTTCAAGGCGGGGGACACGTTGCGCGTCCACTTCAAGGTGATCGAGGGCAACCGGCAGCGCGTGCAGGTCTTCGAGGGAATCTGCATCAAGCGGCAGGGATCCGGCGTGCGCGAGACCTTCACGGTGCGGAAGAACTCGTTCGGCGTCGGTGTCGAGCGGACGTTCCCGCTCCACTCGCCGAAGATCGAGCGGCTCGAGGTCGCGATGATCGGCGACGTGAACCGGGCGAAGCTCTACTACCTCCGCGGTCGCGTCGGCAAGAAATCGCGTGTCCGAGAGCTGCGGCAAGGCTGACTAGCGCGCGCCCAGGTGTCTGACTTCGGTCAGACACCTGCATTTCGGTGACGTCTAGATTCATCGCATGAGAGCGAGCCTCGCGCTGCTGGCGCTCGTCCCGTTCCTGGCCGGCTGCGGCGGGCCCGAGGACGACACGCAGCGGTTCGCGCGCGAGGCCACCCAGTCGTACCTGACCGGCGATGCGTCCTACGACACGGACGAGGTGCACTGCACCGGCAACCCGCGGCCGTGGTTCGTCGAGCGCCAGGCGACGGTCGTCATCTGCGCGGCGCGGCGAGTCGAGGGCGGGTGCGACTGGTACCGCGTCCAGCTCGTCCCGCTCGCCACGCGCGTGACGACGGAGATCCGCCTCGAGTCGAGGAACGCCGGCTGCGTGCTGCCGGCGTGACGGCAGGGTGTCCGAACTCGAAGTCGGACACCTGAGACAAGGTTGGCACAGTCCCGTCCGGGAGGGAGGGCTATCCTCGATCGGTGCCGCTCTCCTCGGGCCAGCGACTCCTCCGCTACGACCGGCGGCTCGACGCACGCTACGTCGCGGGGGCCGACGAGGCCGGTCGAGGGTCGCTCGCCGGGCCGCTGGTCGTCGCCGGGGTGCTGCTCGACTACGACGGGCTCCGCGACCACCGCGTCCGCCCTCTGGCACGGCTGAACGACTCCAAGCAGGTCGAGCCGGCCGAGCGCGAGTGCCTGTACCACGCGGTTCTCGCAGCGGCCTCACGGATAGCCGTTCGCGTCATCTCGTCCGGCGAGATCGACCGCCGAGGGCTCCATCGCTCGAACCTCTGGGGCCTTCGCGTCGTCCTGGACGAGCTCCACCCTCCCGCGGAGGCGTGCCTCGTCGACGGCTTCCGCCTAGGCCCGCTCGCGCCGCCCCACACGGCGGTCGTGGACGGGGACACGAAGAGCGCCGCGATCGCGGCTGCGTCGATCGTCGCCAAGGTCACGCGAGACCGCCTCATGCGGCGGCTCGACGCCCTCTACCCGCGCTACGGCTTCTCGTCCCACGTCGGCTACATCACCCCGGCGCACACGAGGGCCGTGCTCACGCATGGCCCCTGCCCGCAGCACCGCAGATCGTTCGCTGCCCGCGCCTACCTCGCCGCATGAACCGCGGCGAGCGGACGGCCGCCAGGCACTACCGCCTCCGCGGCTATCGCATCCTCGGCGCGAACGTCCGTGCCGGCGGGCACGAGCTCGATCTCGTCGTGCGGAGGGGTCGGCGCCTCGTGTTCGTCGAGGTGAAGGAGCGCGCGCGGGAGGGCTACGGCGGCGCCGTCGGAGCGGTCGACCGCGAGAAGCGACGGCGCGTCCGCAAGGCCGCCGCGTCCTGGCTCCAGGCCCACCCCGAGACGGCCGAGCTCGAGATCGGCTTCGAGGTCGCCGCGATCACCGACGGCCACCTCGAACGGCTCGATCTGCGGGAATGAGCGGAACGCACGTTCCGTTACAGTCAGTACAAGAGCCGGGGGGCACTATCCCCGAACGGACGCGCTCGTCACAACGGGCACCGCTGCTCGCAGCGATGTTCCCGGGCGCGTCGGCCGTCGCAGACGGCGGGAGAAACCTTCGGCTGACAATCACCGAACGTCAGCCGGAAAGGATCGACACACCCACATGAACACTCGAATGCGCACCTGGATCCTGCTCGCCGGTCTCTCGGCGCTCTTCATCGCCGTCGGCGGGCTCGTCGGCGGCGCCGGCGGGATCGTGGTGTTCCTCCTGATCGCGGTCGGCTTCAACCTCGCGATGTACTGGTTCTCGGACCGCATCGCGCTCAAGGTGAGCCGCGCGCGGCCGCTCGAGCCGGGCGAGGCGCCCGAGCTCGTCGCGGACGTGGAGGACCTCGCGACGCGGGCTCGAATTCCCGTCCCGCGTCTCTACCTGATGCCGTCCGAGCAGCCGAACGCCTTCGCGACCGGCCGCAACCCGAAGCACTCGGCCGTCGCGGTCACCGAAGGCCTCCTCGCGCTGATGCCGCGGGAGCAGGTTCGCGGCGTCATCGCACACGAGCTCGCGCACATCCGCAACCGTGACGTGCTCGTCACCACGATCGCGGCGATGATCGGGGCCGCGATCTCGGCGATCGCGAACTTCCTGCAGTTCCAGTGGCTCTTCGGCGGCGGCGACGACGACGAGAGCCCGCTCGGGCTCGTCGGCACGATCGCCGCGATCATCGTCGCGCCGATCGCGGCAATGCTGATCCAGCTCGCGGTCTCGCGGCAGCGCGAGTACCTCGCCGACCAGACCGCCGCGGAGCTGCTCGGCGAGGGACGTCCGCTGGCCGACGCCCTCGGCACGCTGGGGCGCGGCGCCGAGGCGTTGCCGATGGCCGTGAACCCGGCGACCGCGTCGCTCTACATCGCCAACCCACTCGGCGGTCGTGGCGGGCGTGGTATGGCCGCGCTCTTCTCGACGCACCCGCCGATCCCCGTGCGGATCGAGAAGCTCCGGGCGTTCGACGCGAAGCGCGGCATCCACTACTGACCCGGAGGTGACACGCGCTCCGAGCCCCGCGCTCGGAGCGCGTCGTCGCCGAACGCGGCGG
The DNA here is from genome assembly GCA_963791895.1 of uncultured Actinomycetes bacterium. Lineage (GTDB taxonomy): Bacteria > Actinomycetota > Thermoleophilia > Gaiellales > Gaiellaceae > Gaiella. Next base: position 69,444 of record CAWBTY010000015.1, on the reverse strand, counting down.
TGACCGCTTCCTCCGGGCTCAGCACCCGCCCCTCCGCGCGGGCGGTCTCGAACGCGGTGTCGCCGAGCTCGGCTGACAGCGTGGCGACGATCGTGTCCGAAGCTGAGAGCTCATCGGCCCCGATCCCGTGGGTCGCCGAACCTCCGATCGCGTCACGGACTCTCTCGGCCGCTCCGAGGAGCCGGGCGGCCTCGATCGGGGCGACGTCCGCAGCGAGAAGCCCGAGCTCGTGCAGTGCTGCGCCGAGGCCCGACTCCATGTGGTAGACGAGGCAAACCTGAAGGCTTTCGAGCGCCTGCTCGAGGGCGGCCGCGCGGTCGCCCCGCGAGCGCTCGAGCCTGGACGCCACCAGGCAGAGATCCGCCAACACGGTGTCGTCGCCGTGTTCGCGCGCGAGCTCCTGCGCCTCGGAAAGCAGGCGACTCCCACCCTCCGGATCGCTTGCTGCCGTCAGGTGTCCGACCTGCGAGAGCGAGACGATGATGCCGCGCGTATGGTCGAGCTCGAGGGCGAGCGCAAGTGATTCCCGGGCGAGCTCGAGCGCGCGGGCGTTCTCACCCCGCGCTTCGGCGACGTGTCCGAGGAGATGGATGCTGCGGCCGATTCCCTCGGGGTCGCCGACGCGCCGATAGAGCGCGAGGCCTTCACGTCCCGACAGCGTCGGCTCGAACGAGGTCGCCGAGCCCGAGGAGGAAGAAGCTCGAGTGATGCAAGGCCCTGGCCCGGAGCGCCTCGGAGCCTCGATGCTGGGAGAGGGCACGGGCGAGCTGGTCGCGGCCCTCGACGAACGAGCCACGGACGTGCCAGTAGTCGGAGAGCCCGACGGCGATGGTGAGCTGAGTGTCGTCTCCGGCTCCGTCCGCCCACTGGAGCGCCGCTCGCATGTTGTCCTGCTCGGCCTCGAGCCGTTCGAGCCAGGCCGCACGCTCCGGCCCCTGTATCGGGCTCCACAGTGCGGCTCCCGCCTCGACGGCCATCGTGCGGAAGTACGCAGCGTGCCGGCTCCTGGCGCCAGCTTCTCCTCCGGCGGCCGCAAGCTCGTCGAGCGCGTACTCGCGCACCGTCTCGAGCATCCTGTACCGGGGCTCGCCGCTCGGCCGCTCGTCCTTCTGGAGGAGGCTTCTGTCGACGAGCTCTTGGAGCGCGTGGGCCGTGGCATCACACACCGCGGCGGCGGCGGATCCGGTGCACCCTCCGGCAAAGACGCCGAGGGCGGCGACGAGCTCCCGGTCGGGCTGGTCGAGCAGCTCGTAGCTCCAGTCGATGGTCGCCCGCAACGTCCGCTGCCGCGCGGGCATGTCGCGCGGCCCGCCCGTGAGCACCTCGAGCTTCCGTCCCAGGCGCGTGACGAGCTCATCGAGCGAGAGGAAGCGAACCTGGGCGGCGGCGAGCTCGACCGCGAGCGGCAGTCCGTCGAGCGCAGCGCAGATCGCAGCCACGGCATGCGCATTGGCGCTCGTGAGCTCGAAGCCGTGCGAGGCAGCTGCCGCCCGCGCGACGAACAGCGCGACGGACTCCGTGCGTGCCAGTTCCTCGACGTGGCGCTCGCCGGCGGCCGGTACTCGCAGCGGGGGCACCGGATAGACGTGCTCGCCCGAGAGATCGAGCCGCGAGCGACTCGTCGCGAGGACGGTGAGACCGGGGGCTGCCGCGAGCAGGGCGCTTACGACGGGACCGGCCGCATCGACCTGCTCGAAGTTGTCGAGCACGAGCATGAGGATCCGCCCCCGGAGCGCCGCGGCCGCGGCGTCGACGGCGAGGGCTCCGGCCTCGTGCGCCCCCAGCGCGGTCACGATCGTCGGCGCGACGAGCTCGTGATCCGCGAGCGGTGAGAGGTCGACGAAGACGGCACCGTCCGGGAACGCCTCGCGACTCCGCCAGGCCGCCTCGAGCGCCAGCCGAGTCTTTCCGGTGCCGCCCGGGCCGGTGAGCGTCAGCAGGCGGACGTCGCTCCGCTCGAGGAGCGCCGTGACCGCGCCGAGCTCGAGATGGCGACCGACGAGCGGCGTGGGGGAGGCAGGCAGGTTGCCGAGTGCCGGCCTGGGAGCCGGCGCGGCCAGCGACGGGTCGTGCGTCAGGATCTCCTGCTCGAGCCGTCGCAGCTCGGGTCCGGGCTCGATCCCGAGCTCGTCGAGCCGCGCGCGGGCCTCGCGCTGTGCATCCAGCGCATCGGCTTGCCGGCCCGAGCGATACAGCGCCTTGACGAGCGAGCACGCGAGTCGCTCCCGGAGCGGATGGGTCGCCACGAGGCGCTCGAGCGCGGCAACGAGCTCGGCGTCGCGGCCGAGCAGGTGCTCGAGCTCGAAGCGGCGCTCGACCGCTGCGAGTCGCTCCTCCTCCAGGCGGGCTGCCTCGACCGGCGCAAAGGGAGGGTCACCGAGATCGGCGAGCGCGTCGCCGCGCCAGAGGTCGAGCGCCTCGCCGAGCGACGCGACGGCGGCGGCCGGTTGCTCGGTTCGGGCTCGCTCGACGAGGTGCTCGAAGCGCGCGACGTCCAGCTCGTCCGGGTCGAGGTGGAGGGCGTAGCCGGCGGCGTGCGTCACGATCCGCCCGGCCCCGAGCGCCTTGCGGAGCCCGTGCACGCCGACCTGCAGCGCGTTCGCCGCCGTCTCGGGCGGTCGCTCGCCCCAGAGAGCGTCGATGAGACGTGACCGTGAGAGGACCGTGTTCCCGTGGAGGAGCAGGAGCGCCAGGAGTGCCCGCTGCCTCGGCCCCCCGACCGCGAGCGCTCCCTCGTCATTCGCGACCTCGAGCGGCCCGAGCAGGCCGAAGCGCAAACGTCCCGTGCCGCCCGGCTCCGCCATGGTTGAGTCGTACCCGCTGGGCGGACGCTCGGCACACGTAGGAATGTGGCGGTCGCAGGGCGAACCTCCTCGTATGGCGGCGACGCAGGAGGCCCTGTACGGGAGGCTCGACCTCGCTCTCTCCTGGTCCGAGGCGGACCTGCCGGAGCGCGAGCGGACGAAGCACGTCCACCGCCTCCATCCGTACCTCGGCAAGTTCGTGCCGCAGCTCGTCGAGGCGCTGCTCGAACGCTACGTCACGCCGGGCGGGCACGTCCTCGATCCGTTCGCCGGCTCCGGGACGACGCTGGTCCAGTCACTGGAGGCAGGTCGTGACGCGACGGGCATCGACATCGCGGGCTTCAACTGCCTGCTGATGCGCGTGAAGACGCGTCCCCACAACCTCGATGCCGTCCGTCGCGACCTGCTGTGGGCGCACGCGGAGGCCTCGGCGTACGAGCCGGGCACCGAGCGGTCGGCCGAAGCGTCCTCGTACGTCCGTGACTGGTTCGCGCCGCGGGCGGCTGCGGAGCTGCTCCACTTCCGGTCGCTCGTCGATCAGGTCGCGTCGGCGGATGTGCTGCGGGTCGTGCTCGCGCGGGCGGCTCGCTCGGCACGCCGCACGACCCATTTCGACCTCGACTTTCCTCGACAGCCGCAGCTCGAGCCCTACTGGTGCTACAAGCACCGACGCACGTGCAAGCCGGTCGAGGAGGCGCGGCGCTTCCTGCTGCGCTACACCCTCGACACGCTCGACCGGATCGAGGCGTTCGCCGCGGCGCGAGCACAGGACGTCCACGCGTCCGTCGTCCACGGCGACGCGCGCGAGCTCGACGTCTCGGGCCCGTTCGACGCGATCGTCACGTCGCCTCCGTACCCGGGGCTGATCGACTACCACGAGCAGCACAGGTACGCCTACGAGCTGCTCGGGCTGGAGCGACGGCACGGGGCCGAGCTCGGGAGACCCGCGCGCGGTGTCGGCCGGGAGGCGATCCGCGCGTACGTCGAGGGGGTCGCGGAAGTGCTCTCCAACACGCGGCAGGCCCTCACGCCCGACGCCCCGGTGTGCATCGTCGTCAACGACCGGCGAGACCTCTACCCGGGGATCCTCGCCCGCGCCGGGCTGCGCCTCGACGATCGGCTCGAACGCCACGTCAACCGCCGTACGGGCCGGCGGGCGGGCGAGTACTACGAGTCGGTGCTCGTCTGCAGCGCCGCCTGAGCGACGCCCGCGGCGTCACGATCTCGGCACGAACTCGGCGCGATCTCGTCACGGGTCGGGCCGTAGCGTCGGGAAGGTGCTCGGCAGCGCGGTCACGTTCGCGCTCGTGGGCCTCGAGCCGCGTCGCGTCGAGGTCGAGGCGCACCTGCGCTCGGGGGAGCAGCCGTCCTTCGCGATCGTCGGGCTCGCAGACCGGGCGTGCCAGGAGGCGAAGCACCCGGCGCGAGCGTCACCGGGGCTTTGACAATTGCTTGTGATTCTGCGCACAATCCTCCCACAGCGAGTCGAGTCGCGCGAGCGCCCCTTGGGCAACCCGGGTCGCCATAGCCTTCTGCGACGCCCAGCCCTCTTTCCTCGCTGACTAGGGGAGCGGGTCTCTGCTCCCGCCACTCCTTGAGGAGAAGAGATGAGCGTACGTCAGTTATTCGCCGCCAAGGTCGCGGCGGCAACCGTGGTCGTGTTGGTGCTCGTCGTCGGATCGTCCTCTGCGTTTGCAGGAGCAGCGTCCCCGCGGGGCGGAGACCTCGCTGTGGCGAAGGAATGCTCAGGGTTCGTTCCGACGAAAAATCCTCCCTACTGCCAGATCACTGCATCAAGCCTCAAGCAGATCGAGGTTGGCTCCAAGATCTTCTATCTCGACCCGGGTGGCCTTGGAACCCCTGCGGGCGGTGCCGTTGTACTCGACCTGCCCGGGCCGGGGAACAACAATGCGTTCGGCACATGCTTCCTCGGCGGGGATCCGATGCACTGCGAGTTCTCGGGTGGGACAGGGAAGTTCACTTGGTTCCATGCCAGCGTCGTGGTTACGGTCACCGGTCGAGGGACCCCGACCGAGTTGTGGCACTGGGCTGGGACGTACGACTTCAGCCCTCACTGACTGAACTCCACCACCGGCCAGCGCCCTCCGTCGCTGGCCTAACCGACCAGGAAGGCCTGCCCCGGCAGGCCTTCCGGCTACTACGGGCGGATCGAGGCGTTCGCCGCGGCGCGAGCACAGGACGTCCACGCGTCCGTCGTCCACGGCGACGCGCGCGAGCTCGACGTCTCGGGCCCGTTCGACGCGATCGTCACGTCGCCTCCGTACCCGGGGCTGATCGACTACCACGAGCAGCACAGGTACGCCTACGAGCTGCTCGGGCTGGAGCGACGGCACGGGGCCGAGCTCGGGAGACCCGCGCGCGGTGTCGGCCGGGAGGCGATCCGCGCGTACGTCGAGGGGGTCGCGGAAGTGCTCTCCAACACGCGGCAGGCCCTCACGCCCGACGCCCCGGTGTGCATCGTCGTCAACGACCGGCGAGACCTCTACCCGGGGATCCTCTCCCGCGCCGGGCTGCGCCTCGACGATCGGCTCGAACGCCACGTCAACCGCCGCACGGGCCGGCGGGCGGGCGAGTACTACGAGTCGGTGCTCGTCTGCAGCGCCGCCTGAGCGACGCCCGCGGCGTCACGATCTCGGCACGAACTCGGCGCGATCTCGTCACGGGTCGGGCCGTAGCGTCGGGAAGGTGCTCGGCAGCGCGGTCACGTTCGCGCTCGTGGGCCTCGAGCCGCGTCGCGTCGAGGTCGAGGCGCACCTGCGCTCGGGGGAGCAGCCGTCCTTCGCGATCGTCGGGCTCGCAGACCGGGCGTGCCAGGAGGCGAAGCACCGCGTCCGGAGCGGAGTCCACTCGGCGCTCCTCGAGTGGCCGCGCAAGGCGATCACGGTCAACCTCGCGCCCGCCGCCCTGCGCAAGGAGGGGACCGGGTACGACCTCGCGATCGCGCTGACGGTGCTCGCGGCCTCGACGCAGCTTCCCCGCGACCGGCTCGCCGTCCATGCGTGCATCGGCGAGCTGGGCCTCGACGGGCGCATCCGGCCGGTCACCGGGACGATCGCGGCGGCGGAGGGGGCAGCCCGCGCGGGGCTCGACCGCGTGCTCTGCGCGGCCGAAGCCGCGCAGGAGGCGGCCCTCGCGGGCATCGAGGCGGTCGGGGTCCACCACCTGGCCGAAGCCGTTGCCTACCTCCGGGGCGAGGAGCAGATCGCGCCCGCGTCTCCGGGCGAAATTCCACTCGAGCGAGCGGCGCTTCCGGATCTCGCCGACGTTCGCGGGCAGGAGCGCGGACGTCGGGCGCTCGAGCTCGCCGCGGCAGGGACGCACAACCTCCTCCTCGCCGGCCCGCCCGGGACAGGGAAGACGATGCTCGCGCGGCGCCTGCCGTCGATCCTGCCCACCCTCCTGCACGAGGAGTCGCTCGAGGTCACACGCATCCACTCGGTCGCCGGGACGCTTCCGCCGGGCTCGGGTCTCGTCTCGGTGCCGCCGTTTCGCGCGCCGCACCACGGTGCCTCGGCGGCGGCCGTGATCGGCGGCGGCGCCGTCCCGCGTCCCGGAGAAGTGAGTCTCGCTCACCGCGGCGTTCTCCTCATGGACGAGCTCCCCGAGTTCCCGCGCTCCGTGCTCGAGGCGCTGCGCCAGCCGCTCGAGGACGGGATCGTGTCCGTCGCGCGGGTCGGCGGCCGAGCCCTCTTCCCGGCGAGCTTCCGTCTCGTGGCGACGATGAACCTGTGCCCGTGCGGGGCGCGCGGCGATCCACGCCTCGAGTGCCAGTGCCAACCCGCCCGGATCGCCGCCTACCGGGACAAGGTGTCGCGCGCGCTCCTCGATCGCTTCGATCTCGTCGTCGCGATGCCGAGACCGCGGGCCGAGGAGCTCGCTGCCGGGCCGTCGGAGGCGTCCACGACGGTTGCCGGCCGGGTGCGCGCGGCGTCGCACCGGCTGGGCGAACGCGCTCCCCGCCGGACCGTGGCCGCCTCGGAGCTCCTCGACCGAGCCGTCGACCGACTGCCCCTCACCGGGCGCGGGCGAGCGCGTGTCGCGCGGGTCGCGCGCACCGTGGCAGCGCTCGCCGCATCGGACGAGGTGCTCCCCGAGCATGTCGCCGAGGCGCTCAGCTACCGCTCGCCGAACGGGCTTGTCACGGCGTGACGATCCGCTCGATTCGCCGCGGTGAGACCGGCTATCCGACGCTGCTCCGTCATATCCCCGACCCTCCGGCCCGTCTCTGGATCCGTGGCGATGCGGATCCTTCGCTGCTCGAGCGTCCCGCGCTCGCAATCGTCGGGGCGCGAGCCTGCTCGGGCTATGGCCGGTCGGTCGCGCGGCTCCTCGCGACGGAGGCAGCGGCCGCGGGCGCGGTGGTCGTCAGCGGGCTCGCGCGCGGGATCGACGGCGAGGCGCATCGCGGCGCCCTCGCCGCGGGCGGCGCGACCGTCGCCGTCCTGGGGTGCGGAGTCGACCGCGACTATCCCGCCGCGCACGCGGAGCTCGCTCGCGCGATCCTGGCCGGCGGTGGGCTCGTGGTCTCGGAGTACGAGGCCGGCGTCGAGCCGGCGCCGTGGCGCTTCCCCGCCCGAAACCGGATCATCGCCGGGCTGGCCCGAGCGACCGTCGTCGTCGAGGCGCGTGAGCGCTCGGGGGCGCTCATCACCGCGGACTTCGCGCTCGAGGACGGGCGAGAGGTGCTCGCAGTCCCCGGGGAGATCACCTCGGCTCTCAGCCGCGGGACGAATGCGCTACTGCGACTCGGCGCGACACCGGTGACCTCCGCTGCCGACGTGCTCGAGACGATGGGTCTCACGGCGCGGCCGGCGGTCGACCTGCCGGACGATCCCGCATCGCGCGCGGTTCTCGCAGCCCTCGACGCGGGCGACGCGACGCTCGACGAGCTCGGGCGCACGAGCGGGCTCGAGCCCGGTCCGCTCGCCGGCTCCCTCGCCCTGCTCGAGCTCGCGCGCGTGGTCTCGGTCGAGGACGGGGTCGTACGCCGGACGCGCACGAGCTGAGGGAGGCCCTCCGCCCGGGCGGCCACTACGATCGCCGCGTGACGTCGTACTGGCTCGAGGAGCGACTTCCAGCGTTCGAGGCGCCGACGACATGGGAGGCCGTCGACGTCGGGATCGTCGGCGCGGGGATCACCGGGTGCGCGTGCGCCCTGACGCTCGCCGAGGCCGGCGTCGGCGTGCGTCTCGTCGACGCGCGCGGCGTCGCCGAGGGCGCGAGCGGGCGCAACGGTGGCTTTGCGTTGCGCGGGACGGCAGCGCCGTACGACGCGGTCGTGGGTGCCGTCGGGCGAGAGCAGGCGCTGGCGCTCTGGCAGTGGACGGAGTCGGAGCTGCGCGCACTGGGCGAGCTCGGCGGCGATGCGTTCCGTCGGCACGGAAGCCTCCGACTCGCGGCGGACGGCGAGGAGCGAGAGGACTTACGGGACGAGATCGAGGCGCTCTGGGCAGACGGGCTCGAGGCCGAATGGATCGACACGCCCGGTGGCGTGCTCGCGGGAAGGTTCACGGCCGCGATCCGTCACCCGACCGACGCCGCGCTCCACCCGGCCCGCCTCGTCCGGCGCCTCGCCGAGCGGGCGGTGGCCGCGGGGGTCGAGATCGTCGAGGGACGGCGGGTGACCGACCTCTCGCAGCTCGACGCCAGGACGGTGGTCGTGGCGACCGACGGCTATCCGAGTGGTCTCCTCGGAGCGATCGAGGGACTCATCGTGCCGACCCGCGGCCAGGTGATCGCGACAGAGCCGCTCGCCGAGCGGCTCTTCGACGTGCCGCACTACGGTCGCCACGGCTTCGACTACTGGCACCAGGCGGAAGACGGCCGCATCGTCGCCGGCGGCTTCCGCGACGTGTCGCTCGAGGCCGAGTTCACCGACGAGGAGACCGTGACCGACGACGTCCAGCGCGCGCTGTCGGCTTTCGTGAACGAGCTCGTCGGGCGCGAGCTCCGGGTCGACTATCGCTGGGCGGGGATCTTCGGGCTCGTGCTCGACTTTCTCCCCGTCGTCGGCCCGGTGCCGGGGCTGGAACGAGCCTGGGTGACCGGCGGCTACTCCGGCCACGGCAACGTGCTCGGGTTCGCGTGCGGACGGCTCGTGGCGCGGGCGCTGCTCGGCGACCGTGATCCGCTGCTCGACCTGTTCGAGCCGGCGCGACTGCTCGGCGACTGACGACCGCGGGCTCCGACGCGTCGGTGGGTCTGGCTCTCGTTCGAGTCAGAGCTCGAGCCGGGGCAGGTCTAGCTCCCCTGACCGGAGGAACGCGACGCGCGCGACCGCGAGATCCTGGATCGCGAGGCCCGTCGAGTCGAAGAGCGTGGTCTCGTCGCCCTCGCGCCTGCCCTCGGCGTCGCCCGCGAGCACGGCACCCAGCGTCGTCACGTCGTCGCGTGTGACGACGCCGGCTGCGACCGCCGCGGTCAGCTCGCCTCCGTGGCTCGCCTGCTCCCAGTCGTCGCAGAAGAGACGCCCGCGGGCGAGCTCCTCGGGCGCCACCTCGGCCTTACCCGGGCCGTCCGCGCCCATCAGCGACACGTGCTGACCCGGGCGTAGGGACCCTGTCGGATACAGCACCTCGTGGCCGGGCGTGACGGTGATCACGGCATCGCAGGCAAGCGCGTGCTCCAACGAGTCTGCGACCCGTGCGCCGAGGTCCTCGGCGACGCTCGCGCGACGCCCCGGGTCGACGTCCCAGACGACCGGCGCGACGCCACGGGCAGCGAGCATGCGCGCCGTCTCTGCGCCGTTCACCCCGCACCCGACCACCGCGACCGAGGACGTCTCGCCCGCGAGCGCGTCGATGGCCACGACGCCCGCCGCCGCGGTGCGCAGCGCGGTCACCGCCGCTGCGTCGAGCACGGCCTCGAGCGCGCCGGTCTCCGCGTTGGAGAGAAGCACGAGGCCGGTCACGGTCGGCAGCCCGCGGGCCGGGTTGCCCGGAAACGACGTGACCCACTTGAGGAGCGCGTGCCCGCCGCCGAGAGCGGGCATCGCCCGGAAGTCGCCCGCCGGATAGTTCGTGACGTAGACCTTGGGCGGCATCGTCCAATCGCCGCGGTGATGGGCGACGAAACCGTCGCGAACGGCGTCGTAGGCGTCGTGGGGCGAGACGGCCGCGAGCACCGCCTCGCGCGAGAAGACGGGAACCATCGAGGAGAGCCCCTAGACCGCCTTGACCGAGCCGATCAGCTTCACGATCGAGTCCTTCGCGTTGCCGAAGAGCATCGTCGTGCGCGGGTCGAGGAAGAGGTCGTTGTCGATGCCCGCGAACCCCGGCGCCATCGAGCGCTTCATCACGATCACGCTCGTCGCCTTGTCGACGTCGAGGATCGGCATGCCGTAGATCGGGCTCGCCGGATCGCTTCGCGCAGCCGGATTCACGACGTCGTTGGCGCCGATCACGAGCGCGACGTCCGTCTGCGGGAAGTCCGGGTTGATCTCGTCCATCTCCTTGAGCTGGTCATACGGCACGTTGGCCTCGGCGAGGAGGACGTTCATGTGCCCGGGCATCCGACCGGCGACGGGATGGATCGCGTAGGCGACGTCGATGCCCTTGCCCTCGAGCAGCTCGGCGAGCTGGCGCACGTCGTGCTGCGCCTGCGCGACTGCGAGGCCGTAGCCGGGCACGACGACGACTCGCCGGGCGAACGAGAGCTGCACGGCGACGTCGTCCGCGGTCGTCGAGCGCACGGTGCGCCCGTCGTCCACCCGAACGGTGCCGGTACCGGTCTGCACCTGGCCGAAGGCGCCGAAGAGGACGTTGGCGACCGAGCGGTTCATCGCCTTCGCCATCATCAGCGTGAGGAAGGTGCCCGACGCGCCGACGAGCATCCCCGAGACGATCAGCACGGTCGAATCGAGCACGAAGCCGGTCGCCGCGGCTGCAAGACCCGTGAAGGCGTTCAAGAGCGAGATGACGACCGGCATGTCGGCGCCGCCGATCGGGAGCACGAACATCACGCCGAAGAGCAGGGCGAGCCCGAGCAGGGCGACGAGCACCCACTCCGCCTCGGCCCCGGCAACGAGGGCGACGCCGAGCCCCGCTGCCCCTAGCACCGTCGCCGCGTTGACGACGTTCTGCCCCGGAAAGACGATCGGGCGGCCCGAGACGAGCTCCTGCAGCTTCGCGAAGGCGACGAGCGAGCCCGAGAACGAGATCGAGCCGATGAGTGCCGAGAGGACGATCGAGACGAGCTCCTCCCGTGCGAGCAAACCGTCCGCGACGTGGAACTCGGCGAGCGCGACCAGTGCCGCGGCGCCGCCGCCGACCCCGTTGAAGAGGGCCACCATCTGCGGCATCGCGGTCATCTTCACCGTCCGGGCGCCGATCACGCCGACCACCGTTCCGATCGCGGCGCCGCCGATGATGAGCGGCCAGTTGCCGATCCCGTCGAGCAGCAGCGTCGTCGCGATCGCGATCGCCATCCCGGCCCCGCCGACCCAGTTGCCCCTCCGCGCGTGCTTCGGCGACGAGAGGAACCGCAGTGCGACGATGAAGCTGACGATCGCGGCCAGGTAGAGGAGGCCGATGACGTCCGGATCCGAGATCACGAGCGACCGTCCGGTCGCCGCTTGAACATCTCGAGCATCCGGTCGGTCACGAGCCAGCCGCCGACGACGTTGGCCGTCGCGAGCACCATCGCGACGAAGCCGATCGCCTTCGTGAACGTGTCGTCCGCGTAGCCGAGCACGACGATCGCACCGACGATCACGATCCCGTGGATGAAGTTCGTGCCCGACATGAGCGGCGTGTGCAGCATCGTCGGCACCTTCGAGATCACCTCGAAGCCGAGGAAGATCGCGAGGGCGAGGATCGTCAGCTCGATCACGAGCCCGAGATCGGTCACGCGGCCACCTCCTCGACCGCGCGGGTCACGCAGGCACCCGCGGTGATCTCGTCCGTGAAGTCGAGCGCGAGCGTCCCTCCGGGCGCCAGGTGCTCGAGGAGCGCCGAGACGTTTCGCGCGTAGAGCCGGCTCGCATCGGCGGGCATCAGCGAGGGGACGTTCGTCAGCCCTACGATCCTGACCCCTTCGTGCACGAGCTCCCGTCCCGGCTCGGTCAGCTCGCAGTTGCCTCCCGTCTCGGCGGCGAGGTCGACGATCACGGAGCCGGGCTGCATCGCCTCGACGACGCTCGCCGGGATCAGCGTCGGCGCGGCGCGGCCAGGCACTGCCGCCGTCGTGACGACGACGTCGAAGTCGGGGATCTTCGCGGAGAGTGCGTCCTGCTGCGCCTGCTGCTGCTCGGCCGTGAGCTCCCTTGCGTACCCGCCCTCGGTCTCCTCCCCGCGCACGCCGAGGTCGAGGAACGTCGCTCCGATCGAGGCCACCTGTTCCGCCACTGCCGGTCGGACGTCGAAGGCCGAGACCACCGCGCCGAGCCGTCGTGCGGTGGCGATGGCCTGGAGCCCGGCGACTCCTGCCCCGAGCACGAGCACGCGCGCCGGCGCGATCGTGCCTGCAGCCGTCATCAGCAGGGGGAAGAGCTTCGGGCTGCGATCGGCGGCGAGCAGGACGGCCTTGTAGCCCGCGATCGTCGCCTGCGACGAGAGCGCGTCCATCGTCTGGGCGCGGGTCGTGCGCGGGATGGACTCCATCGCGAAGGCGACCACGCCGCGCTGCCGCAACCGCTCGATGCCCTCGGGATCGCTGAGCGGCTGCAGGAAGCCCACGAGAACGGTGCCGGGCTGCAGCAGCTCGACCTCGGTCGGGCTCGGGTTGCCGACGCGCACGACCGCGGCGCACCCGGCAAGCTCCCCGGTCTCGCCGGACTCTGCGCCCGCCGCCGCGTACGCGTCGTCGGTGAACCCGGCCGCCGTTCCGGCTCCCCGCTCGACGACGACCTCGAAGCCGGCGGCGCCGAGCTTGATGACCGCCTCCGGTGTGAGGGCGACCCGGTGTTCGCCGGGCGCGGACTCCCGGGGCACGCAGATTCGCATTCGGCGACGGAATCTACGGGAAGGGTTCTGGCCGCGGGAAGGGAACCAGACTGCCCGTGCTCCGTCTGGCCGACCTCGGAAGCGCCCTGGACGCCTACGATCCGCTGCTCGGCGCCCACGCCGCGCGCGTGGCCGCGAACGCCGAGGCGGTCGCCACCAGGCTCGGGTGGGACGAGGCTCGGCTGCACGCACTGCGCCTCGGCGCGGTCCTGCACGACGTCGGCAAGGTCAACGTCAGGCCCGAGGTGCTCGCGAAGCCCGGAACGCTCGACGAGGCCGAGTTGGCGGAGATCCGCGCGCATCCGGTCGAGGGCATGTGGCTCCTCGCGGGCGTTCCCTCGCTCGTTCCGGCCCTTCCTTGCGTGCTCTTCCACCACGAGCGCTGGGACGGGGACGGCTATCCGACCCGGCGGGCCGGGCCGGCGATCCCGTTCGAGGGCCGGTTGCTCGCCGTCGCCGACGCGTTCGACGCCATGACCTCCGGCCGGCCTTACCGTCCCTCACTCGCCGCCACGGACGCCGTGGAGGAGATCGAGCGCTGCGCGGGGACGCAGTTCGATCCCGAGGTCGTCGGCGCGTTCGTCGGCGCGCTCGACGCCGGCGAGATCACCTGGGGCACCGCCGCGGTCGCGGCCTGACGCCTCGTGCCGGGCCAGACTGCTGAGGCGGACCGGGAAGCCTGCAGCGCCGGGGTTCGTCGTCCTACGCCAGGTCGGAGACGAACATGGCAGTTGCTCGCGGACGTGGCCGCGCACGCGAGGGCTTCCGGCACGTGCGGCTCGCACGCAGGCGATCCTCGACGCCACGAACGGGACGGCCAAGGCGACGGAGGTCTACGCGGCCGTGCTGAGGAGCGAGTGGCGGATCGCGCTGGACTGGTCGCCTCCGAGCTCGTAGGCGGCCTGACTCGGGCAGGTCTCGGAGGCTTCTCGGAGAGCAGGTGTCTGGCTGAAGCCAGACACCCAAGAGCATCCTTGGCAATGAGGCAGTTGCGACCGCGACAGCGGGCGCCTTCAGGGATGTGCCCCGCCGCAGGCGGGGATCAAGCCGCAGGATCCGGCTCCTGCCGAATCCTGCCTGGCGAACAAGATCTAGAGCGCCGCCCACACCTCGAGCTTCGTCCGCGTCCGGCGGATCACCTCGTCCGTGAACGCCGTCGTGCCGTGGTGCCCGCCGAGGTCCGCCGTGCGCGCTCCCTCCGCGACCGCCTCGAGCGTCGCCTCGCGGATCGCGCGGCCGGCGGTCTCGCACTCCTCGTCGTCCGTGTGCGCGAGGAGCGCGGCCGCGGCGAGGATCATCGCCATGGGATTCGCGACGTCCTTGCCCTCGAGGGCCGGCGCAGTTCCGTGCGCCGCCTCGGCCATCAGCGCGGTCGGGTGGTCGACCTCGTCCCCGAACGCGACGAGCAGGGACTCCGATCCCGCGATCGAGCCGAAGAGCGGGAGCACGAGGTCCGAGAGGATGTCCCCGTCGCGGTTGAGGGCGGGGATCACCATCGGGGCACCGCTCGAGGAGATGAGGAGGGCGAACGTCGCGTCGATCAGCTGGGGCTCGTAGGGGACGTCCGGATGCCGCTCGGAAGCCGCGTCCATCTCCTCCTTCAGCATGCCCTCGTAGACGGGGCTGACCGTGTACTTCGGCCCCCCGAACACCTTCGCCCCCGTCCGCTTCGCCTGACGGAACGCGAACTCCGCGACGGCGCGGCAGATGCGCCGCTCGATCCGCTCGGTGCGGAAGGCGACCTCGTCGTCTCCCTCGCCCTCGCGCCACTCCTTCGCGCCGTAGGCGTCGCCGACCGCCATCCGCACGACCGAGATGGGGGAGTGCACACCGCCGACCGGGAGCACGCCGGGAATCCGACGTCCCGTGCGCACGATCACCTTGCCGCCGATGTCCTCGCGGAGGATCCGGTTCGGCGAGCCGACGTCGTCGCGGCCCTCGGGCGTCACGGTGGCAGCCTTGAGCCCGAGCCCGTGGCGGGCGATCGCCGCCGCGGCCTCGCGCACGACCTCGTTGCCGGTCTCGCGGCGACGCTCCAGGGAGAGATCGAAGCGTGGGAGCTCCAACTCGAGCCCGAGCACGTCCGGCTGCAGCACCCGAAGCGACGCCTCGAGCAGCTCCTGACCGGTCTGGTCGCCCTCGAGGACGACGATGGTGCGGGGATCCATGATCGGGCGGGAGTTTAGTCAGTCGAGCTGCTTCGCAGCTCGACTAGAGATACACACATCGGGCGCGTATTGTAGGATGCAATTCGACTCATCTATCTAGGTGCAAAGCGCGTAAGCGATTTGTACCCCGAGGAGGTAATCGTGGCGCGAAAGACCGTTCTCGTTTGCGACAAGTGTGCTTCCGAAGTCGAGGAAGGCAAGGGTGCCGTGATGCGCGTCACGTTCACCGACGCGAGACGCGGCGCGAAGGCTGCGGACCTCTGCGATTCGTGCGCAGGAACGATGCCCGGCTCGGCAGTCGCCCGTCGCGGGCGCAAGCCAAAATCGCTCGCCTGATTTTCCGTCCGAGGTCGGACCTCGAGGCCACACGTCCGTTCGGCGACCGGGATGCGGCCACAGCCACGTTCCGGTCGCTCGTAGCGGGCTTCGCCTGGCGCGCGTAAGCGGAACCGGCGGAAGCCCCGACTACCATGCACCGGTGGGTCTCACTCTCGTCGTCGGCCCGGCGCATGCGGGCAAGGTTCGCCTGCTGCTCGACCGGTTCGTCGACGAGCTCGAGCGCGATCCGTGGCTCGTCGTGCCGAACCGGGCCGACGTCGAACGGGTCGAGCGCGAGCTGGTCGAACGGTGCGGCGGACTGCTGGCCGGAACCGTCGCCACGTTCGACAGCCTGTTCGAGCGCCTCGCCCAGCAGGACGGCGCGGGGCGAAGGGTGCTCGGGGAGACAGAGCGGGCCATCGTCCTCCGTCGGGTGGCCGAGAGTCACGCGGCCGGAGGCGTCCGCTTCACCGGCTATGCGGATGCACTGGGACGAACGCTTGCCGAGCTCGACGGCGCCCTCCTCGACCCGGAGGACGTCGGCGAGCCGCTCGCCCAGCTCTTCGCGGCGTACCGCGCGGAGCTCGACCGCCTAGCCGCCTGGGATCGCGGCGCGCTTCGACGCCGAGCGATCGAGCGCCTGACCGGCGACCTCGACTCCTGGGGCGGCGCGCCGGTCTACGCCCATGGCTTCGAGGACCTCACCGGTGCCGAGTGGCGACTCCTCGAGGCCCTCGCCGCGCGGACGGACGTCCACGTGTCGTTGCCCTACGAGCCCGGCCGTCCGGCGTACGCCTCGCTGAGGAGGACGGTCGACGATCTGGCGCTCCTTGCGGACGGGGACGTCGTCGAGCTGCCCTCGCGCTCCCACGAGTTTCTCCCACCGGCGCTCGCGCACATCGAACGCGAGCTCTTCTCCGAGTCCCCGGCTCGGAGCCCGCTCGACTCCTCCCTGCGCTTCCTCGAGGGCGCGGGTGGGCGAGGAACGCTCGAGCTCGTCGCGGACGAGGTCCTCGGCCTCGTGCGGGCCGGCGTCGCCGCGGACGAGATCGCCGTCGTCTGCCCGTCCGTCGAGAGCGTCAGGCTGGCGCTCGAGGCGGCGTTCGGCTCGCTCGGCGTCCCGCTCGCGTTCGAGGGTCGCGTCGCTCTGCGGACAACCCCGTTCGGGCACGCCCTGCTCGCCCTGCTCCGCTTTGCCTGGCTGGGCGGGGAGCGACCCGAGCTGTACGCGCACCTTCGCTCGCCGTACTCCGGCGTCCCGCGCCGGGACGTCGACTGGATCGAGGGCCGCCTGCGCGGGCGCGGCGTGGTGCGGGGCGATCGCGCGAGCGCGGTGACGGTGGAGCTCCGCGACGGGCGCCCGCTTCCTCCACTCGAGCTCGCGCTCGCCGACGGCGCAGCGGTCGAGACGACCCGGCAGCTCGCGGCCGCGATGCTGAAGAACGCCCACGGCACCACGGCTCCGCCGCTCGACGACCGGTCGCGACTCGACCTGCAGGCCCACGACGCCGTCACCCGCACGCTCGACGAGCTCGAATCGCTCGCTGCGTCCGGGCTCGAGCTGAGTCGCGCAGACGTTCTCTCGGTGCTGGAGCGCGCGACCGTCCGGCGTGAGCGGCCCGGTGCGCCCGGCCGCGTCGCAGTGCTCGATCTCATGCGCGCCCGAACGCGCCGCTTCGACACGGTCTTCGTCCTCGGTCTCGAGCAGGGCACGCTCCCACGCAGGCCACGAAGCGAGCCGTTCCTCGACGACGACACACGGCACGCACTGGACGACCGGCGCGAGGCTCGGCTCGTGCGACCCGACGCCGCGAGCCGCGACCGTTTCCTCTTCGCGACGGTGTGCTCGCGCCCCCGCCGGCGCCTCGTCCTCGTACGCCAGGCGGTCGGCGACGAGGGCACACTGCGGGAGCCGAGCCCGTTCTGGGAGGGCGTGCGCGAGCTCTTCGACCCCGACGACGTCCGGCGTCACACGGTGCGACGGCCGCTCTCGGCGCTCACCCGCGACCTGGAGGCGGCCCCGACCGAGCGCGAGCGGCTCCGCGCGCTCGCGGCGCTCGGGAGCCGAAATCGCGTCGAGGCCGCCGCCCTGGCGCGCGAGCACGGCTGGAGCAGACGGTTGGCGCGAGCAGAGTCGGCGTTCGATCGACGCACGCGGTTGACGCACGAGCGCGCGCTTCGGCTCGTCGGTGGACGCGACTCGTACTCGGTCTCGGAGCTCGAGCGCATGGCGTCGTGCTCCGCCGCCTGGTTCGTCGAGCGCTACCTCCGGCCCGCGACGATCGACAAGGAGATCGACCGCATGATGCGGGGCTCGATCCTCCACGCGGCGCTGCAGCGCTTCTACCAGCAGCTGCCGAGCGCCGTTCCCGGCGCGGACCGCGTCACGGACGAGAACCTCGAGGCCGCGATCACGCTGATGCACGAGTGTGTCGCCCAGGCGGTGGAGACCGGTCTCCGGATCGACGCGGGCGACCTCGATCGGCGCGAGCTCGAGCAAGGGCTGCGGCGTGACCTCGAGCAGCTCGTGCGGGACGAGGCGGCCTCGGAGTCGCCGCTCGTTCCCCGGCACCTCGAGGTGTCGTTCCGCTCGTTCGAGCTCGAGCCCGGAGTCGTCGTGAGCGGCAAGATCGACCGCGTCGACGGCGACCGCATGGGCGCGCGCGGGATCGTGCTCGACTACAAGTCGGGCGCGGCCTCGTCTGCCGCCGAGATCCGCGAGCGCGACCTTCTGCAGCTGCCGCTCTACATGCTCGTGCTCCGCGATCAACTCGGGATGGAGCCGATGGGGGGCGTGTACGTCCCGGTCGGCGGTGGGCGCCGCCCGCGCGGCATCCTGCGCGAGCAGGAAGACCGGATCCCCGGGTTCAGCCGGCGCGACTATCTCGAGCCGGACGAGTTCGACGCTGCGGTCGACGCGGCGCGCGCGACGGCGGTCGGACTCGTCGAGCGGATCCGAGCCGGCGACGTCAAGCACGATCCGCAGGGTGGGGAGTGCCCCCACTGGTGCGACCTCTGGCGCATCTGCCGCAAGGAGCGGCCGTGACGACGCTCGTCCCCGCGACGAACGAGCAGCAGCAGGCCGCGATCGACGCTCGCGGCACCGTGTTCGTCGCAGCGGGCGCGGGCACGGGCAAGACGGCGGTCCTCGTCGAGCGATTCGTCACCGCCGTGGTCGACGACGGGCTCGACGTCCAGTCGCTGCTCGTGATCACCTACACCGAGCGGGCCGCGGGCGAGCTGCGCGCCAGGATCCGGTCGCGGCTGATCGAGCGCGAGCGCCCCGATCTCGCGCTGGAGCTCGACGGCGCCTGGGTCTCGACGATCCACGGCTTCTGCCGCCGCCTGCTCGGCGCGTACCCGCTCGCCGCGGGCGTGGATCCGGTGTTCCGGGTGCTGGACGAGCCGCAGGCGCTCGTCCTGCAAGCCGAGGCGTTCACGGTCGCACTCGAGCGGTTCTGCGCCGTCGACGAGCCGGATCGCTGGCAGCTCCTCGCGACGTACGGCGCAGCCGGGCTACGCCGCATGCTCGTCGAGGTCTACGCGACGCTCCGCTCGGCCGGACGGGAGCTCGTCCTCGAGGCGAGCGGGGTTCGCGTGCCGCTGGCCGAGCGGATCGGCGCGCTGCGCGAGGCGGCGGACTGCCTGCTCGCCGACGAGCGCGCCACGGAGGCACAGCGCGGGTCCGCCTCCGCTGCGCTCGACCTGATCGCCGCCACGGCCCTCCCCGAGCGGCTGCTCCCCCTGCTCGAGCTGAAGGTGCGTGGGCCGCGTGCGGCGGCTTTCGCCGAAGCCCGCGACGCGGTCGTGGCGGCGTCGCTCGAGGAGCTCGCCACGCGGGACCGCGAGCTCTTGCAGGAGCTGCTCACCGCGTTCGCGGAGGCCTACGCGGAGGCGAAGGACGGCGAGTCGGCGCTCGACTTCGAGGATCTGCAGCTGCGTGCGCGCGACCTGCTGCGCGACGACGCGCGGATCCGCGAGCGAGAGCAGGAGCGCTTTCGCTCGATCATGGTCGACGAGTTCCAGGACACGAACCGGTTGCAGACGGAGCTCCTCGACCTGCTCGGAGGTGGGGACGACGACCGGGACCTCTTTCTCGTCGGCGACGAGTTCCAGTCGATCTACGGTTTTCGCCACGCGGACGTGGCCGTGTTCCGCGAGCGGCGCGAGGCCGCTCCCACGGTTCTACCGCTGACGCAGAACTACCGCTCCCGCCCCGAGGTGCTCGCCGCGGTCAACGAGCTCTTCGGCGCGGAGTTCGGAGACGAGTTCCAGCCGCTCGAGCCTGCCGACGGCCGTGGCACGTCCGTGCTGCGAACCGCCTTCGAGCTGCTCGTCACGGACAAGGAGGCCGCCGGTGAGGCAGGCGTCCACTGGCGTCGGTCCGAAGCGCGGCACGTCGCGCAGCGAGTTCGGGAGCTCGTCGATGCCGGGGATGCGACCGCGGGCGAGATCGTCCTCCTCTTCGCCGCCGGCACGGACGCCGAGTGGTTCGAGGAGGAGCTTCGCGCCGTCGGCCTCCCGACCTACCGCGCCGCCGGACGCAACTACTTCGGGCAACAGCAGGTGGTCGACCTGCTCGCGTACCTCAGGCTCCTGCACAACCGCTACGACGACGAGGCGCTCCTGACCGTGCTGGCGTCACCCTTCGTCGGGGTCTCGAACGACGCTCTCGTCCTGATCCGGGCCGAGGCGCAGCGCCAGCCGGTCTTCCGGGCGCTCGAGCGGCCGCTCCCAGGCGACCTCGCAGACGAGGATCAGCGCCTGCTCCTCGCCTTCAGGCAGCGCTACGAGCGACTGCTCCACGTCGCGGCGGCCGCGCCGCTCGAGCTCCTCTGCGAGCGCATCGTGGCCGAGCACGACTACGACCTCGCGATCCTCGCCCGCGGCGACGGACAGCGGCGCTACGCGAATCTCCGCAAGCTGGCGCGCCTGGCGCGGTCGTACGAAGAGCTCCGCGGGGCAGACCTCGAGGGCTTCGTCCGGTTCGTGGCCGGCCAGGAGGCGGTCGGCGCGAAGGAGTCGGACGCCGTCTCCGAGGAGGAGGGCGCCGACGCCGTCCGCTTGCTCACGATCCACGCGGCGAAGGGCCTCGAGTTCAAGGTCGTCGTCGTCGCAGATGCCGGACGGAGTCGCCCTCCGGTCTCGGACATCCTCGCGCTCTCCGACGGCCGGTTCGGCTTCAAGGTCGCCCATCCGGCGACGGGAACGAGAGTCGGCACCGAGTCGTACAAGGACGTCAAGGAGCACCGGGACCGCGCGGAGCAGGCCGAGCGGCTTCGCCTCTACTACGTCGCCATGACCCGCGCGATGGAGCGGCTGATCGTCTCCGGCTCGATCGGCCCGCCCGGCGACGGGAGCGACGAGACCCCGATCGGCTGGGCGCTAACCCGTCTCGGCCTCGACGAGGAGGCGCGTGCCGGCGACCCGTCGGTTCCTCTCGAGCTGGACCGGGGCGAGGCGACCGTGGTGCTGCGGATCGACCGGGGGCGTCCCGAGGCGCCCGCCGGGGCCACGACGGCCGAGCCGGCGCCCGCGCCTGTCACCGAGCAGGGGCAGCTCGCGCTCTTCGAGGGCTCCGGCGAGGCGCTGCCGCCACCCGCGCCGCGACTGCGCGAGCTGACCGTGCTTCCGGAACCACCGCTCCATCGGGTCACGCGGCTCTCGTACAGCGCGCTCTCGCTCTTCGAGCGATGCTCGTACCGGTACTACGCGGAGCGTGTCGCGGGGATGAAGCCTGTGCCCTGGGGTCCGGCGAGCGGCGCAGGCGGGCTGCACCCGACCGAGGTCGGTGATGCCGTCCACCGCGCGCTCGAGCAGGTCGACCTCGCGAGTCCGGCGCCCCCGGACGACCTGCGCAACGTGGTCCGCGGTTGGTACCCGGCGGTCAGCGAGCTCGAGCTCGACCGGGTCGACGCTCTCGTGCGCGGCTACTGCGAGTCGGCGCTCGCCTCGCGCATCGCCGCTCTCGGGGGTGCGCGTGTCGAGCGCCCGTTCGCGTTCGATCTCGACGGCGTGCTCCTCAACGGCCGCCTCGACGTCCTCTGGCGCGAGGGGCAGAGGGCGCTCGTGCTCGACTACAAGACGAACGTCCTCGACGGCCGCCTTCCGCGCGAGGTCGTCGAGAGCGAGTACCTGACGCAGCGGCTCGTCTATGCGCTCGCCTGCTTCCGCGCCGGCGCGGACGACGTGGAGGTGGTCTACCAGTTCCTCGAGGCACCGGAGGACGTCGTCTCCGAGTCGTTCTCCCGCGGTGACGTCGAGGAGCTCGAGCGAGAGCTCGGTGCCGCGATCGCGCGGATCCGCGAGGGCGACTTCCGGCCGACGCCGAGCGCGTTCGCCTGCTCGGGCTGCCCGGCGCTCGACCGCGTGTGTGCCGGGCCGGCGCTCCTGGCCGAGGATGGCCTGCCGTACGACCCCGGCCTCGAGCCGGACGAAGGCTGACCGGCGCGAGTAGCGTCTCCGGGGTGCGGATCGCGGCCCTCTACGACATCCACGGCAACCTGCCGGCGCTCGAGGCGGTGCTCGCGGATGTCGCGATCGAGGGCGTGGACGAGCTCGTCGTGGGTGGCGACGTGCTCTGGGGGCCGCTGCAGGTCGAGTGCGTCGAGCGATTGCGTGAGACGGGCGCCGTCTTCGTCAGGGGCAACTGCGAGCGCGACGTCCTGCACCCCGCCAGCGAGGCAGGCCGCTGGTGCGAGGCGCAGCTGGACGAGGAGACGAGATCGTTCGTCGCGACCTGGCAGCCCACGATCGAACGGGAGGTCGCCGGCCTGGGACGCGTGGTCTTCTGTCACGCGACGCCGGGGAACGACGAGGCGATCGTCACGACGCTGACTCCGGACGACGACGTCCGCGCGGCGCTGGCCTCGACCGACGCGGCGGTCGTCATCTGTGGCCACACCCACGCCCAGTTCGATCGTTCGGTTCCCGGAGCTCCGCGCCTCGTCAATGCCGGCAGCGTGGGGCTTCCGTACGAGGGCCGCCCCGGAGCCTTCTGGGCGCTCCTCGACGGCGGGCTCGAGCTGCGGCGGACGGAGTACGACGTCGACCTCGCGCTCGCTCGGCTCGAACGAGCCGGCTTCCCCTCGTTCGCGGACGTCTTCCGGGACGCGCTCCGTGGTGTGACGACGGCCGACGCGGCGGCGGCACATTTCGAGAGCCGCCGTGGCGCGTAGCTACGTCGGAGAGGCCCGCCGGCGAGGGCTGGGGCGTCGCACCGAGCGGATCGGTCCCATCGTGGAACGGCTCGCGGCCGAGCATGCCGATGCGACGATCGCGCTGCGGTTCTCGAGCGAGCTCGACCTGCTCGTCTCGGTGATGCTCTCCGCGCAGACGACGGACGCGAACGTGAACCGCGTCACCGAGCGGCTCTTCCGCAAGTACCGACGGCCCGAGGACTACCTGGCCGTGCCGGTCGACGAGCTGGAGCGCGACATCTACGCCACCGGCTTCTTCCGGCAGAAGACGAAGTCGATCAGAGGCGCCATGCGCGTGCTCCTCGAGGAGTTCGACGGTCAGGTGCCGCGCACCCTGCCGGAGCTCCTGCGACTTCCGGGCGTGGCGCGAAAGACGGCGAACGTCGTCGCGGCCGAGCTGGGGCATCCACAGGGCGTCGTCGTCGACACCCACGTGCGGCGACTCTCGCAGCGGCTAGGACTCACCCGGAACGAGGATCCGGTGAAGATCGAGCGCGATCTCCAACGCGTCGTGCCACGGGCGGACTGGGGGAGGTTCCCGCACCTGTTGATCTGGCACGGGCGGCGCGTCTGCGACGCGCGACGACCGCTGTGCGACGAATGCGTGCTGAGCGATCTCTGTCCCTCGGCGAGGGTTGTGATGGAACCGGCGCGATCGGCGCCCTGACTGCCGCTCTTTACTCGCTGCGTCACATTCCCGGCACGAAACCGGCACGAAGTCGGCATCGCTGCGCCGATACGCTGGTACCAGGGCACCGGGGTGCCCCTGGGGGTGGTTGTCAGAGGATGGTCCAGGGCGCGCGCGGCGCAACCTCAGGGTCGGACCCAGCGCTGCACGACGAGCCCGGTCCCGGCGGAGGACTGCTCGAGGAGCGCGTAGCGGGGCGGTGAGACGACCTCGCGTGCCGCCGCGACCGCGAGCGACGGGTCGCCCACGACGACGACGGTCACCGCGTCGCCGCGACCGACGTCGTGCGGGCGGAGCCCTGGTGCGTGGTACTCGAACGCCGCGCGCGCGCGCCGGGGCAGCACGACGATGGTGTCGCGACCCGTCGTCTGGGCCCGCACGATCGCCGCGGCCGCCGGCCAGTTCTCCCGCCGCTCGTCGAGCGCCGCAGTCACGAGCGCCGCAATCGCAACGGCGGCCACGGACGCCAGGGCGGCCAGGCGCAGCCCTCGGTCCGGGATCGCGACGAGCCCGATGCCCGCGGCGAGCGAGACGCCGCCGATCGCGACCGTCAGCGCCTCGCGCGGGTACACGGGCAGGAAGACGCCGGTTCCGAGCACCGCTACGAGCGGCATGGCGGCGAGACCCGCGACCAGCACCGGCTTCCAACGCTCGAGCCTGTCCGTGCTGCGGAAGAGGCTCACGAGGCCCCACGCGGCGAGACCGACCACCACGGGGCTCCAACCGACCGCCCGGCCGAGGCCGGCACCGAGATCCCCGAGCTCGAGCGGGCCGGCACCGTCGACCGCATCGGCCCGGTCGACCGCCGCCGCGACGAGGAAGAGACCGCATTCGACGGTCGCGATGCAGGCAGCCGGGACCGCGAGCCGCAGGTCGACCTGGCGCCGCGCGACGACGAGCGCGACGAGCTGCGCGGCAACCGCGCTCGCGGCGACGGGATGGGTGAGAGGGAGCACTGCGGCGCTCACGACGTAGAGCGCCCACCAGACCGCATGGCCGCGCTCTACCGCGCGCGCAAAGAGCGCGCTCGACACGAGCATCGCGGCGAGCGCGAGCGGCAACGGGCCGACGGAGCGCGTGAGCAGGACGACGCCGAGTGACGACGCGAGCACGACAGACGCGACGGCGCCCGCCTCACGGCCCGCGATTCGCCGGCCCAGGCGGTAGACCGCCACGGCAGCCACGACCGACGCAACGACCGAAGGGAGCCGAACCCACAGCTCTGCGTCGTTCCAGGCGACGACCGGCTGGATGAGCGCGAGATATCCGGCACGCGCCGGATCGTCGGAGAGCGCCCGCCCGACGACGTCGGAGAATGCGCCCTGTGCCGCTGCGACCGCGGATGCCTCGTCGACGTCGAGCGGCCGCCGGCCGAGCGCCACGGCTCCGAGGACGAGCGCAAGCAGGGGGCCGGCGAACGGCAGTGTGCGATCGAGCACCACCGCGAATCGCGAGCCCATCGCGAAGGAGCCGTGGGTGGACGAGGTGTGGGCCGGAGCGCTCACCCTCTTCGAGGGTAGCCGCGTGGTCGGCGGTTGCCCACGCTTGAGCGTGACGCTAGATCCAGCGGCGCCAGCGAAAGACCGCGAGCTGGGCGAGCGTCGAGGCCGCGATCAGGCCGAGCGAGGTCCCGAGCGACCAGTAGCCCGAGTCGAACACCCCCTGGAAGTTCTGCCCGTAGAAGCCGACGATCAGGCTCGGCACGAGGACGAGCGACGCGATGACGGTGAGCTTCTTCGCGACGTCGTTCTGCTGCTCGGTGATCTTGGCCTGGTAGTAGTCCCGCACCCCGGCGAGCAGGTCGCGAGCGACGTCGAGCTCCTCCGTGACGCGGACGAGCGTCTCGTACGTGTCGACGAAGAGCGCCTCGACGTTCGGCGGGAAGAGCTGTGAGTGGCCGACGTCGATGCGGCCGTCGAGCACGCGCCGCGCGACTCCTCGCGTCGCGCTCGCGGTGCGCCGCGCGACGAGGAGCTCATGCCGCAGCGCGGCGACTCTCTGGCGCACCTCCGGCCCCGGCAGGCGCTCGACATCCGCTTCGAGGGTGTCGATTCGCTCGTAGAGACCGTCGAGAAGCTCGAGGAAGGCGTCCGCAGCGTCATCGACGACGGCGTGGACGATCTGGCCGGGCGTCGCCTCCGAGTCGATGCGGGCGGCGACGCCGTCGACGGGAGCAAGGTCGCCGCGAGGCCCGGTCTTGCGGATCGTGACGAGCGTCTCGGGGGCGGCCAGGACGTCGATCTCGAAGTACTCGACGCCGTCGCCGAGCGGGACGACGCGCGGTCGCGAGAGGACGGCCAGCACGTAGGCGCCGTGGGACTCGAGCAGCGGTCGCGCGTTGCGTGCATCCGTGGCGGGCGCTGCGAGCATCTCCACGGCGTCCGGGTCGAGCGGGGTCGCGATCGAGCGGAGGATCTCCTCGTGGGTCGGGTCGACCAGATCCGTCCAGGGCACCGCCACCGTCCGACGAGGCTAATGGGTGAGTCGGCCGGAAACGCCTCTCGTGGATCTCAGGTCGTGGCGACGACGGACAACGCGGCGTGCCTCTGCTCGCTGAGCCAGCGCTCGGCGTCGAGCGCCGCCGCGCAGCCCGAGCCGGCCGCCGTCACCGCCTGCCGGTACACGTGGTCCTGCACGTCGCCTGCGGCGAAGACACCCGGGACGTTCGTCTCCGTCGACCTGCCACGCGTCACGAGGTAGCCGGTCTCGGGCTCGTGGTCGAGCTGATCGAGGAAGAGCGCGGTGTTGGGGTCATGACCGATCGCGACGAAGAGCCCGTCGGTCGCGAGGACGCTCTCCTCGCCGGTGCTCGTGTCTTCCAGCCGCACGCCCTCGACCTTGGGGCCGCCGAGCACCTCGGTGACGACCTTGTTGAGGACGAGCTCGACCTTCTCGTTCGCGCGCGCACGGTCGACCATGATCGGCGACGCGCGGAACTCCTCGCGCCGATGCACGAGATAGACCTTGCTCGCGAAACGCGAGATGAAGAGCGCTTCCTCCATCGCCGAGTCGCCGCCGCCGACGACCACCACGACCTTGTCGCGGAAGAAGGCGGCGTCGCAGGTGGCGCAGTACGAGACGCCTCGGCCCTGGAGGAGCTGCTCGGTCTCGAGCCCCAGCTGGCGGGCGCTCGCGCCGGTCGCGATGATCACCGACTCCGCGCGGTACTCCTCGTCGCCGACCCAGACCCGGAACGGACGCTCGGAGAAGTCGACGCGGGTGACGTCGTCGGTCACGAAGGTCGTCCCGAAGCGCTCGGCCTGACGACGGAAGTCCTGCATCATGGCCGGCCCCATGATCCCGTCGGCGTAGCCGGGATAGTTCTCGACGTCCGAGGTGATCATCAGCTGCCCACCCCAGTTGAAGCCTTCGATGACGAGCGGCTCCAGATTGGCGCGCGCTGCATAGAGCGCTGCGGTGTATCCGGCGGGACCGCCGCCGATCACGATCACGTTCCTGACGTCACTCACGCTGTTCAAAGCTCCTCGGTCGATTCTTCGTCCTTCACTGTAGAAACGAATCCGGGCACGCGGGTGTTCCAGCCCTCATGCAGCGTGCGCGTCACCGGGAAGTATCTCCAGCGCGCCCTGACCGCTGTCGTTCGTCAGCTCAGGGGCACTGAGCGCGCGCGTCGTCCGCTGGATGGGCGCGAGCTCCGGAGGTTCCACGCCCGTGATCCCGTGCTCTTCGAACCTGCGCGCCTGCGGCAGCACCTGGCGCTCGAGCGACCCCACCGACTCGTTGTAGGCCTTGACGGCGCCGTCGAGCGAGCGGCCGAGCCGGGAGACGTGCGCCCCCATCGTCGCGAGGCGCTTGTAAAGCTCGCGACCGAGCTCGCTGATCTGGCGCGCGCCGTCGGCGATCGCCTCCTGCTGCCACCCGTAGTGCACGGCGCGTAGCAGGCCGATGAGGTTGGTCGGCGAGGCAGGGATCACGTTGTTGGAGAGCGCGAGCTCGTCCAGGGTGGGGTCGACCTCGAGGGCAGCTCGCCACGACGTCTCGTCGTGCAGGAACATGACGACGAACTCGGGCGTGTCCGGGACCTGTCGCCAGTAGGCCTTCTGCCCGAGCCGCCCGATGTGGTCGCGTACCTGCCGGGCATGGTCGGCCAACCCGGCCCGGCGGACGTCGTCGTCCGCTCCGTGCTGGTGCGCCTTCAGGTACCCGACGAGCGAGACCTTCGAGTCGATCACGATCGACTTGCCGCCGGGAAGGCGCACGATGACGTCCGGCCGAAGTCGCCGACCCTCGTCTCCTTCGACGGCGGGCTGCTCGTCGAAGTCGCAGTAGGACAGCATCCCGGCCATCTCGATCACGCGTCGGAGCTGGATCTCGCCCCAGCGACCACGCGTGTGCGACTCCCCACGCAGGGCGTTGACGAGATTCCCCGTCTGCGTCCGCAGGCCTTCGTGGGTCTCCCGAACGATCTCGAGCTCCTTGTGAATCTCGCCATACGCGCGCTGCCGCTGCTGCTCGAGCAACCCGACGTTCGTCTCGACCTTCTCGAGCGACTTGCGCAAGGGTTCGACGTACTCGCCCAGGCGACCCATCGCCGCCTCGGTGAACGACTGGGCGTTCGCCCGCAACGCCTCGGCCGAGAGCGCGCGAATCGACGTCTGTACACGCTCGTCGAAGGCGCGCCGCTCCGCTCCCAGCGCACCCTCGACCTCCGCGAGCGCCTGACGCGTCTCCGCGGCCGCCTTTAACGCATGGTCACGCTCCGTCAGCGCTCGACGGAGGGCCACGAAGTAGACACCGGCGGCGCCGGCGACGAGACCGATGATCAAGAAAAGCATCGCCATGAGGGCGAGGGACCGTAGCGTCCGCGTCGGACGGAAACCCTGAATCCGCGGCTATCGTTCCCTCTCCATGCCGCCGAAGCCACGCCCTCACGGGAAGAAGCCGCGCGCCGCGGCGGTGCCGAAGGCGCCGAGCGGCGGCCGGGACAACCGCCTGCTCGCGATGCTCGCCCTCGGCGGCGTCGCGCTCCTGGCGGTCATCGGCATCGGTGCGGCGCTCGCCCTCGGCGGTGGCGACGACGGCCCCGACGCTCGAGCCGCGCTCGAGGCCGCAGGCTGCACGCTCTCGGCGACGCCGGCACTCGTCGGCTCGCACTCGGTCACGACGCCGGACGGCACCTCGAAGGCCTGGAACACCACGCCACCGACGAGTGGCCCGCACTACCAGGTGCCGGCCGTCTGGGGAACCTACGACGACGCCGTCAACCAGGCCCAGCTCGTCCACAACCTCGAGCATGGCGGCATCGCGATTCAGTACGGAACCGGCGTCCCCGAGGAGACGGTGCAGGCGCTGAAGGGATTCGTCCAGGAGAACTCCCGTGGGACGATCCTCGCGCCGTATCCGGCCCTGGGCGACCGTATCGCCCTCGGGGCGTGGGTCACCGAGAGCGCCTCGGAGCCGGAGAAGGGCACCGCGTACCTCGCGAAGTGCCCCGGCTTCGACGAGCCTGCCTTCGCCGCGTTCTTCGACGCATACCAGTTCCAGGGGCCGGAGCGGTTCCCGCCCGACACGCTGTTACCCGGCCGAACCTAGACCTTCTCGCGCCGGGGTGGCGGAACTGGTCAGACGCAGTCGGCTTAAAACCGACCGTCCCGCAAGGGACATCTGGGTTCGACTCCCAGCCCCGGCACAGGTTCTTGTTCGCCAGGCGGGAATCCGCAGGAGCGGATTCCCGCGGCTTGATCCCTCGCCTGCGGCGAGGGCAGATCCCTGAAGGCGTCGGCTTCGCCGCCGCAACTGCCTCGTTGCCAAGAGCCGTGATCCCATCCCTGAAGGCGCCGGCAGTCGCGGCGCAACTGCCTCGTTGCCAAGAGCGTCCCCCTCGGTGTCTGACTTCAGTCGGACACCTGCTCTTCGGCTCGTAGCGGCCAACCGGGCCGCGTCATCGCGAAGCTGTCGGTGACGTCGACGTACTCGCGGTAGCCCAGCCGGCCGATCGGCCGGAGCCGACGCACGTCGACGAGGCCGCCGGAGATCACCTCGTCCGCGATGTGCACGCCGACGACCTCGCCGAAGACGACGGTGTTGGGGTCGGCGGGGTCGGGCGCCGGCAGCTCGACGGACGTGACCACGCGGCACTCGAGCTGCACGGGGCTCTCGGCGACGCGCGGCGGCGCCACGAGCCGTGACGGCACGGCGGTGAGCCCGGCGAGCCCCAGCTCGTCGACGCCGCGCGGCGCAGGCGTGCTCGTCAGATTGACGGCCTTGCGCAGCGCGTACGTCGCGAGGTTGACGACGAACTCACCGCTCGCGAGCGCGTTCCGCATCGAGTCCTTGTGCCCGCCCGCGTGATGCGCCGCGGTGGTCGCGAACATCACCTGAGGCGGCGTGTACGCAACGGCATTGAAGAACGAGAACGGCGCCAGGTTGACACGGCCATCCTCGTCGAGCGTCGAGATCCAGCCGATCGGCCGCGGCAGGACGATCGCGTTGAACGGATCTTGCGGGAGGCCGTGACCCGATCGCGGCTCGTAGAACATCCGAGCGATCATCGCCGAACGCCGCAGCGCTCGGTAGAGCATGTGTCTGGCTGAAGCCAGACACAGAGAACGTCGGGGCAACGAGGCAGTTGCGACCGCGAAGCGGGCGCCTTCAGGGATCTGCCCTCGCCGCAGGCGAGGGATCAAGCCGCAGGATTCCGCTCCTGCGGAATCCTGCCTGGCGAACAGGAACTAGAATTGCTGTATGGCGAGCACCGAGCACGTCCCGTCGTTCGCCGAGCTCGAGTTCGACACGCCGCTCTACCGGACGGCGATCGCGCAGTTCGACCAGGCCGTTCCGCACGCCGACGTCGACCCGGGCGTCGCCGAGCGGCTGCGGCACCCGGAGCGGTCGATCATCGTCGCCTGCCCGATCAAGCTCGACGAGGGGACGCGGGTCGTCTTCCCGGGCTACCGCGTCCAGCACTCGAGCGTGATGGGCCCGACGAAGGGCGGCATCCGATACGACCCGGAGGTGACGCTCGGCGAGTGCGCCGCGCTGGCGGTCTGGATGACGTGGAAGTGCGCGCTCCTGCGACTCCCGTACGGCGGCGCCAAGGGCGGCGTCCGCTGCAACCCGCGGGCGCTCTCGCAGAAGGAGCTCGAGCGGCTCACCCGCCGGTTCACGTCCGAGCTCCTGCCGTTCATCGGCCCGCAGGAGGACATCCCGGCGCCCGACATGGCGACGAACGAGCAGACGATGGCCTGGATGATGGACACGTACTCGATGCAGCGCGGCCACGCCGTGCCCGAGATCGTGACGGGGAAGCCGATCTCGATCGGCGGGTCGGTCTTCCGGCACGAGGCGACGGGCGCCGGGGTCGTGATGGTCGTGGCACGCGCCTGCGAGCGGCTCGGCTGGAAGCTCGCCGAGCAGCGCTGCGTCGTCCAGGGCTTCGGCAACGTGGGCGGGATCGCGGCCCAGGAGCTCGTCGACCGCGGCGCGACCGTGGTCGCCGTCTCGGACGTCTCGGGCGGTATTCACGACCCCGCCGGCCTCGACGTGCCGACGATGAGCGCGTACGCCATCCAGCACGGGTCGCTCGAGGGGTGGGAGACCGGGCGTCGGATCACGAACGAGGAGCTGCTCGAGCTCGAATGCGACGTGCTCGTGCTCGCCGCCCGGGAGGATCAGCTGCACGCCGACAACGCCCCCCGTCTCCGCTGCCGCATGATCGCCGAGGGCGCGAACGGGCCCACCTCGCTCGAGGCGGACGCGATCCTCCTCGACCGTGGCATCCCGATCCTGCCCGACATCCTCACGAACGCCGGCGGTGTGACGGTCTCCTACTTCGAGTGGGTGCAGGATCTCGGCCGCCTCTTCTGGGGGCGCGACGAGATCCGGGCCAAGCTCGCGGAGAAGCTCAACGACGCCTTCGATCGCGTGTGGGAGATCTCGAACGAGCGCGCGCTCCCGATGCGCACGGCGGCGCTGGTCGCCGGGATCCGCGACGTCTCCTCGGCGCTCGAGGCACGCGGCCTCTATCCATGAGCAGCGAGTCGACGAGCCGCGTCCGCGACGCGATGATCGCCGAGCCGCGGGCGCTTCCGGCGACCGCGACCGCGCGGGAGGCCGGCGAGGTGCTGACGCCGGCGGAGGTGCGGGCCGTCTACGTCGTCGGTGCGGAGGGCGAGCTCGTGGGGGTCGTGACGCGGAAGACGCTCGTCGCGCGCGTCGTCGCCGAAGGACGGGATCCGGGCGAGACGACGCTCGGGGCGCTCGCCGAGCAGCCGTACTACACGATCGACGCCGAGACTCCGCTCGACGAGGCGTTCCGGTTCATCGAGGAGCACGACGCGGAACGCGTTCCCGTCGTCCACGACGGCCGTCTCGTCGGTGTCATCTCCCGCGCGGTGCTGCAGCGGCGCCTGGCCGAGGACGAGGAGCCGCCGGAGGCTGGCGGTCGAGGCGTGAGCAACGACCGGGCCGGAGCCGGGCCTCACACTGCAGCCACGATCACGCCGTCTCCTGACTCCGCAGCGCCCCGGTAGAAGCCCTCGAGCAGCTCGAGGACCTCGGCTGCCCGCCGGAGCACGCCCTCGGCGTCGGACGGATAGCCGGCGTCCCCGTCCGTGATCCAGTGATCCGGCTCGAACACGCCCCAGTCGGTCGCCCTGAACGCCGCCCAGGGTGGCAGCGCCTTCAGCTCGGTCGCGATCCGCGCCACCTCTTCCGGCGCGTTGAAGAGGACCTCGCCGTACCCGATCTCGACGCCCGGCAGCGGGTGGTTGCCGAAGCGAACGGCTCGCGCGAGTGGATGCTCGGGATCGAGGTTCCCGGGAGCGGCGAGCGTCGCCGACCACTCGTCGAGGCGCAGGAGTCGGTCGGTGGCGATCACGCCGCGATCGGCCGTGGGGGGCTCCGGCGCCGAGAGGAGCTCCTCGACCTCGGCGGCGAACGCGCCCGGCGACCGTCGGAGCTCGTCGACCCGCGCGGGAGTGACGCGCACGAGCAGCGCCTCGACCGACATGTCTACGGCTCCAACGCCACGAGTGCCGCGGTGACGATCGACGCGGGGTCGATCCCGTACTCCGCGTAGAGCTCCGGCTGCGATCCCGTCTGGCCGAAGCGGTCGACGCCGAGAGGCACGCAGCGCGTTCCGAGCGCGGAGCCGAGCCAGGAGAGGGCATGGCTGGAGCCGTCGATCACCGTGACGACCGGAAGCTCGCGCTCCGTCGCGGGGACGAGCCTCTCGAGGTGGCTCGGGGCACTCGGCTCGCCGCGGAGCGGTGCGGTGCGGTTGCGCTGCCACTCGTGGAAGAGCCGGTCGGGGCTCGAGAGCACGACGACGGTCGCCTCGACCCCTTCGTCCTCGGCGAGCGCGTCCGCGGCGGTGAGCGTCTCCGGCACCATCGCGCCGCACGTGGCGAGCACGACCCGGTCCTCGGCTGCGGGGCGAGCCTCGCGAAGCCGGAAGCCTCCGGCGACGACGGCTGCGCGCACGAGGTCGGCGCCGACCGCCTCCACGAGGCCGGCGAAGGGAGCCTGGTCGACCGGTTTCGTCGAGAGCCGTAGGTAGAGCGACTCGCCGTCCTCCTGCTGGAGGCGATCGAGCGCGTCGAGCAGGAGCCATTCGAGCTCGCGCGCGTAACACGGCTCCGCGTACGTCAGGCCGGGCGTCTCGATGCCGATGCCCGGCGTCGAGATCGACTGGTGAGCGCCGCCTTCGCGGGAGAGGGAGATGCCCGAGGGCGTGCCGACGAGGACGAACCGCGAGCCGGAGTACGTCGAGTAGACGATCCCCTCGAGGGCGCGCATCACGAACGGGTCGTAGACCGTGCCGATCGGGAGCAGGCGCTCGCGCTGGTAGTCCCACGTCAGCCCGAGCTGGCCGAGCAGCAGGACGAGGTTCATCTCGGCGATGCCCATCTCGACGTGCTGTCCCGTCGGGCCGACCCGCCACTTGAGCGGCGAGTCCTCCATCTCGTCGTAGACGGGCTCCTGCGCGGGCGCCCAGACACCGGCCTTGTTGACGAACCCACCGAGGTTCGTCGAGACGGCGACGTCCGGCGAGACCGTCACGAGCCGCTCGCCGACGTCCTCGACGCGCGAGAGCTCGAGGAGGACGCGGCCAAAGGCCGCCTGGGTCGAGAGCGGGGCCGACGGATCTCGCTCGGTGAGCGATGCCGGCACGGCGAACGTCGGCGCCGGCGGACGGTCGCCGCGGTCGAGGCGCTCACGCGCGGCCTCGAGCAGCTCGGCCTCCGGCGAGCCCGCCGGAAAGCCGTCCCATTCGGTCTCGGGTGTCAGCCCGACCTCGCTGCGGAAGCTCGCGAGCTGGTCGCCCGTCAGGAGCGCGGAGTGGTTCTGCGGGCGGCCGGCGATCTCGAGGCCGTAGCCCTTGATCGTGTAGGCGAAGATGACCGACGGTCGGTCGGTCGTCTCGCGAGCCCGACGCAGCGCCGCGAGGACGTCATCGAGGTCGTGGCCGCCGAGGTCGCGCACGAGCGCGTCCACGTCGCCCGTCTCGTCCAGGAGATGCTCGAGCGAGGAGAGGTCGTCGCCTGCGAACGGCTCGAGCAGCGCCGCGCGCACGTCCTCCGGGGAGGCGCCGTAGAGCGCCTGGTACGCCTCGTTCGGCATCTCGTCGATCCGCTGCCGGAGATGGGTGCCGCCGGGCTGCTCGAACGCGGCACGGAGACGGTGACCGTACTTCAGCTCGATCACGTCCCAGCCGCTCGTCCGGAAGTGGGCCTCGAGCTCCGCCGCGCGGATCCCCGGGATCACCCGGTCGAGCGACTGCCTGTTGAGGTCGACGATCCAGAGCGCGTTGCCGAGCCCACGCGTGAGCGGCTCCGCGACCGCCTCCCAGAGATTTCCCTCGTCGAGCTCCGCGTCGCCGAGGAGCGAGATGAACCGGCCGCCCGTCGAGGTGCCGAAGTGCGTCTCGACGTAGCGGTCCGCGAGAGCCCCGAAGAGCGGTGCCGCGCTGCCGAGCCCGACCGAGCCCGTCGAGTAGTCGACGGGGTACGGATCCTTCGTGCGCGACGGGTAGCTCTGGAGGCCGCCGAAGTCCCGGAGCCGGGTCAGGTACGAGCGGTCGAGCCGTCCGAGCAGGTACTCGAGCGCGTGCAGCACGGGCGAGGCGTGCGGCTTGAGGCTGACGCGGTCGCGGGCGTCGAGGTCCGCGAGCCAGAGCGCGGTCATGAGGGTGACCATCGACGCCGACGACGTCTGGTGGCCGCCCACCTTGAGCGCGTCGCCGCTCGGCCGCTCGCGGTTCGCGTAGTCGACGATGCGAATCGCGAGCCAGAGCACCCGCCGCTCGATCGCGGCGAGGGTCGCGAGCTCGACCGACGTGCCCGTTGCCAGGGTCGTCGCCATGCGATCCATAGTAGGGGCGAGGCTTGCCGCAGTAGGATCGCGCCCGATGCCGCCCGAGCGTCCCGGGGATCCGACGGTCGCCGCGCCGGTGCTCGACCGTGCCGCCGTCGCCGCGCTCGCCCCGGATACGCTCTTCCGGCTCGACGGGCGCGTCGCGATCGTGACCGGCGCCGCCGGCGGGCTCGGCCGCTGGTTCGCGGCCGGGCTCGGAGCTGCAGGTGCGTCGGTCCTCGTCACCGACATCGACGGGGACGCCCTCGCAGGGCTCGTCTCGGTGCTCGAGGACGCCGGCGTCGAGACCGCCGGCGTCCTCGTCGACCTCGTCGACGAGGACGCTCCCGAGCGGATCGTCGCCGCGGCCGTCGAGCGGCTCGGCGGTGTCCACGTCCTCGTCAACAATGCCGCCGTCAACCGGCGGATGCCGATCCTCGAGATGGATCGCGAGTCATGGGACTGGATCACGCGGGTCGACCTCCGACTGCCGTACTTCCTCTCGCGCGCCGCGGCGCAGCGGATGATCGAGCAGGGCAGCGGTGGCTCGATCGTCTCCGTTTCTTCGCTGAACGCGCTCTACGCGCTCGAGCAGATCTCCGTCTACGGGCCGGCGAAGGCGGGGCTCAGCCAGCTGACGAAGGTGATGGCGCTCGAGTGGGCCGAGCACGGGATCCGCGCGAACGCGATCGCGCCGGGGTTCATGGACACGCCGCTCGCGGCGCCGATCTGGGCCGACGGCGACATGAGCCGTTGGATCCTGAACCGCGTCCCGGTCGAGCGGCCAGGGCTGCCGCGCGAGCTCGTCGGCGCGTGCCTCCTGCTCGCCTCCGACGCGGGGTCGTTCCTGACCGGGCAGACCCTCCATGTCGACGGCGGGGCAAGTGCCGGCGGGCGCTGGTTTCACCCCGATCGGTAGACCTGTAGGATCGCATTCCACGACGAGGAGCTCGTCGCGCGCGGCTACGAGCAGGCGCTCACAGCGGTCGCGAGCGTGATCGTGCGTTGCGCTGCGGCGCTCGCCGGCGTCCGCGCCGGGATGACGGCCGTCGGTCCGGCCGAGCGCCGGCCATCGGAGCCGGCGTGCCTCCGACGTCTCCGGCTCGTACGTCGAGCGGACGACGCGCAGCTCGAGCGCTCGCTGCGTGAGTGGCCCGACGCCCACGCCGAGGCGAACGTCGACGCGCTCGCGGGCGTCGATCCGCCGGGAACGTCGGCGACGACGATCTCCTCGCGCGACTCGTCGAGGGGATCGTGCGAGGATCGCCGGCGTGCTGAGAGGGCTTCACGAGCTTCTCGACCAGCGCCGGTCGACGGGCGCCGCGGTCTCGTCATGATGCGCGGGTGAGACTCGACGGCACCGTCGCGGCGGTCACGGGCGCCGGCTCCGGGATCGGGCGCGGGATCGCCGTCGCACTGGCGGCTGCGGGTGCGAAGGTCGTGGCCAACGACGTCGATCCGGGCGGGCTCGAGGAGACGCTGGCACTCGTCCGCGAGACCGGGTCGGAGGGCCGCGCGTGCGTGGGCGACGTGCGGCAGCGAGCCGAGGTGCAGGGCATCGTCGACACCGCCGTCGCCGGCTTCGGCGGACTCGACGTGATGGTCGCGAACGCCGCCGTCGGCATCTACGTCGACCTCGAGCAGATGACGCCGGAGGATCTCGATCGCGTCCTCGACGTGGATCTGAAGGGAGCGCTGACGAGCGCGCAGCTCGCGATCCCGGCGCTGCGCGCGCGAGGCGGGGGCAGCATCGTCTTCGTCACGTCGGTGCAGGCGTATGCGACCCTGCGCGGCTGCGTCGCCTACGGCGCGGCCAAGGCCGGTCTCGTCGCGGCCGCGCGGGCGCTCGCGGTCGAGGTCGGCGAGCACGGGATTCGGGTCAACGCGATCGCGCCCGGCACGATCGACACGCCGATGCTGGCCCGCGACCTCGACGGCATGAACACGGCGGACGCGGGGAGCTTCCTCGACCGGGTTCGCGCCGCCAACGCGCTCGGCCGGATCGGGACGGTCGAGGAGGTCGCGGACGTCGTCGTCTTCCTCGTCTCGGACGCCGCGCGGTACGTGACCGGCGCGACGCTCGTCGCGGACGGCGGCTTCCTCGCGGTCAAGAGCTTCTAGCGATGCTTCGCCTCGCGGAGATCCTGCTCGACTCGCGGCCGACCGCGGCGTGGGCCCAGCTTCGCCAGGTCGGCGTCGAGGAGGCGGTCGGCGTGCTGCCGCGTGCGGCCACCGACTGGCGCGCGCACGCACCCGAGCCGCCGTGGGGCTACGGGCCGCTCGCCCTGCTCGCGCAGGAGGTGGAGGACGCCGGGCTGCGACTGACCGTGATCGAGGACAACCCGCCGATGGACCGGCTCCGCCTCGGTCTGCCGGGGCGCGAGGAAGAGCTCGAGACGGTGCTCGAGCTGGTGCGAAACATGGGGCGGCTGGGGATCGAGGTGCTCTGTTACAACTGGATGGCGGTCGTCCCCTGGTCGCGGACGTCGAGCTCGCTCCCCGCGCGCGGGGGCGCCACCGCGACGGGGTTCGAGCTCTCCACCTGGGCGGACGGCCCTGACGCGCCCAACGCACCCGTGGCCGAGGAGCAGCTCTGGGAGAGCCTCGCGTGGTTCCTCGAGCGCGCCGTCCCCGTCGCCGAGGAGGCCGGCGTGCGCCTCGCGCTGCATCCCGACGACCCTCCGCTCTCGCCCCTCCGCGGGATCGGCCGGATCGTTCGCTCGCTGGAGGCGTACGACCGCGTCTTCGAGCTCCAGCCGAGCCCGGCGAACGGAATGACGATGTGTCAGGGCAACGTGGCCCTGATGACCGACGACCTCCCGGCCGCGATCCGGCGCTTCGGGGCGGAGGGGCGGATCCACTTCGTGCACTTCCGGGACGTGCGCGGCACGCCGGAGCGGTTCGTGGAGACGTTCGTCGACGACGGGCCGACCGACATGGCGGCATGCATCCGGGCCTACGTGGAGGCCGGCGTCGATGCGCCGCTGCGTACAGATCATTCCCCGGCCCTGACGGGCGACGACTGGGTCGTCCCCGGCTACCCGACGCTCGGGCGGCTCCACGCAGTCGGGTACGTCCAGGGCCTCCTCGCGGCGCTCTCCTAGCAGCAGGTGAAGGCCGTCGGCGGTACCGGGCCTTCCTCGGGCTCCGGCAGCTCCGCGGCCGCGAGCGCTGCCCCGTCGAGCAGGTCGCGCTCGCTCACCTCGAGCTCGGTGAGCCCGTAGCGGGCGAGGATCGTCCGCAGCACGACGAGACCGGCGACGATCACGGGGGCCCGAGCAGGCTCGAGCCCGGGCACGCGCTCGCGCTCGTCGAGCGGGAGCGAGGCGAGCTGCGCGAGGACTCGCTCGACGGACTCGCGCTTCAGGCGTCGCCGGTGTACCGACCCCTCTCCACCGAGCTCGACGGCCGCTGCGGTCGTCACGGTGCCCGCGACCCCGATCGCCCGCCGTACTTCGAGCGGGGGCAGGAGCGACTCGACGTGAGCCGCGCACGCCGCGAGCTCGTCCTCCGACGGCGGGTCGCCGTGAACGAACCGCTCGGTGAGCCGCACGCTCCCGGCCTCCGTGCTGACCGCCCACTCGAGTCGGTCTGCACCGGTCGTCACGAGCTCGGTCGACCCGCCGCCGATGTCGATCACGAGCGTCCCCGCGCCCAGCGACAGGTCGGAGGCGACACCACGCAGCATCAGCTCTGCCTCCTCGCCGCCGTCGAGCATCCGCGTCGTGAAGCCGTAGCTCCACTCGACCTCGCCGAGGAACGCCTCGCCGTTGTCCGCGTCGCGAACGGCGCTCGTGCCGACGGCGATCACGCGCTCGGCGCCGAGGGCCTCCGCCTCCCGCCGGTAGTCGACGAGGACGTTGCGCACGCGGGCGATCGCGGTCGGGAGCAGGATCCGGCGCCGGTCGACGGACTCGCCGAGGCGCGTGATCGTCTCACGTCGCACGACCTGGTCCAGCAGGCCGTGCTCGACGTCGGCGACGAGCAGGCGCGTGGTGTTCGTGCCGAGGTCGACTGCGGCGACTCGCACGCTCCGAACCGTACTCGCGGTTTCCGCGCGCGGAAGAGGTAGCTCAGACGCCCGGGATGAACCAGAGGAGCCGGCGCATCGTCTCGCGTGCCTCGCGAACGGCCTGGAGCTGCACTTCGAGGCGCAGCCGCGAGACCGACAGTCGCCGGCTCGTCTCCCCGAGCCGGACGACCGAGCCGTTCATCCGGTCCATGTGCACCTGTATCTGCTCGGTTGCGACCGAGATGCGTTGCCGTCTCGTCTCCGAGCGCGCCGCCCGTGCGCTTGATCGCGCGCTTGAGCGCGAGCCCGCGCAGCACGACGTAGAGGATTCCGCCCACGACGGCGACGATGTAGAGGAGCAGCGCAAGCCAGAAAGCCACGATCCAGTGCTACCATAGAGTCGCGACGCGGGGTGGAGCAGTCAGGTAGCTCGCCGGGCTCATAACCCGGAGGTCGCAGGTTCAAATCCTGCCCCCGCTACTGGAAAGGCCCGCAAATGCGGGCCTTTCGTCGTTCTAGCGTCGTACGCTCGCCAGCCTGGTACCCACTTGGTACCCGAGTTCAGCCTGGGTGCGCTCGGACAGGACGCCGATCCTCCCGAACACTCAGGCGACGTCAACGCCAAGCCCGACGGTGCACGAGTACCGCGAAGCGCCGAGGTCGTAGGGGCGGGGGCGTTTCTTATCGTGAAGAATGCCGTGCAGTGCGACGCGAACGGTTCGCGTCGCCCATGACAAAGGAGGCTTACGCAATGGCATTCGCACGCGTCGTGACGTTCGACGGGGTCGGCAAGGACCGCATCGAGGAGATGCGCAAGGACATGGACGGGGATCCGCCCGAGGGGCTGCCCGCCAAAGAGATCATCGTGCTCCACGATGCGGAGGCCGAGAAGTCGGTCGTGATCGTGTTCTTCGACACCGAGGACGACTACCGCAAAGGTGACGAGATGCTGAACGCGATGCCTGCCGGTGACACGCCCGGCAGCCGAACCTCGGTTGCGAAGTACGAGGTGCCGATCCGGATGACGACCTGAGTTGTTGCCCGAGTCGTTGCCCGACTGACGTGCCCTCGGCGACCTAGCCTCACGGGGCCGTCGTTAGTCGGCGTTGCCCGGTAGGGTCGGATGGTCGGTGGGGTAGATGCCGACCGCGAATCCATACACGGTCTCGCCCGATCGCGGAAGCTGGTCGAACTCCGTCACCAGCTCCGCCATCCGCTCCCAGAACGCCGACGTCTGCGCCTCCGAGATCCGGGCGTGCCGGATGAAACCCCACAGCTTCCCGTCCCGGTACGCCGCGGCCGACTCCCGAGCCGCCACCTCGAAATCGTTGAAGTCCCGAGGCATGTCATCGCCGTCGGGGCCCCGCTCGACCCCGACGTAGAACATCCGTGCCGTGCGCCCGTAGAACCGCTCCTCGATCGCCCGCACCCGCCGGGTCCTCACCACCTGCACCAGCCCGGCCTCGCCGAGCACCTTGACGTGGTGGGCGACCGTGCTCTTCGGCCGCTCGACCGCAACCGCCAGCTCGGTCACCGTCGCCGCGCGCTCGTGGAGCAGCCCCAGGATCGTGGTGCGAAGGGGATGGCCGATCGCCTTCACCTGGGAAGGCCTGGTGAGCGCGATCCGGTCGGCGAGGTCGTAGTCCGGGGGAGACGGGTTGACAGCCATGATTGAACAGACTAGCATTGCCGAATGTTCCAACTAAATGGATCAATGACTCAGGAGGATCCGGGATGACCGAGGTTGTGCTCTACCACCACGTCCAGGGGCTGACCGAGGGAGTGCGGTCGTTCGCCGACGAGTTGCGGCAGGCGGGGCACACCGTGCGTACGCCCGACCTGTTCGACGGGCGCACGTTCGACACCATCGAGGAGGGCATGGCCTTCGCGCGCGAAGCGGGGTTCGGCGCCCTCGCCGAGCGCGGGGTGGCCGCCGCCGACGGGACCAGCCGGGAGGCGGTCTACGCCGGCTTCTCCTTCGGGGTCATGGTCGCGCAGCAGCTCGCGCAGACCCGGCCCGACGCCCGCGGCGCTTTGCTCATGTACTCGTGCCTGCCGGTCTCGGAGTTCGGGGACGCCTGGCCCGAGGGCGTCCCGGTGCAGGTGCACGGCAAGGCTGCCGACCCGTTCTTCGCCGAGGACCTCGAGGCCGCGCGGGCCCTCGCCGACTCGACCGACCGCGCCGAGCTGTTCCTCTACCCGGGCGAGGAGCACCTCTTCGCCGACTCCTCGCTCCCGGCCTACGACGCCGCCGCTGCAGCCATGCTCACCGAGCGCGTGCTGGCGTTCCTCGACACGGTCCAGGCCGACAAGGAGAGCTGAAAGACTCCATCGGCCCAGGCGGGCAATCGCAGCCCGCCTCGAGGTCCTGATCCCGAGGACGCGGGCGCCCGACCCAGCAGCCCTTGACGATCGTGGTCGCAGACGCCAGAGTCGCCCGGCCGTCAGCCGCCCGGGCGTCCGGGCCTATTTGGAGTTGCGGCATGAGCCTGTCCGACCTCATCACCCTTGGTGCGCTCGCCGGCTGCATCGTCTTCTGGGCGCTCGCCATCCTCGCTGCGACGAACGTCATGTGAGCCCTATCCCGATTCGGGCGACGCCGACCGCGCCGCGCGGGATATCGAGGCTCAGCGGGAGTCCTGCGCTGCGGCCGCGCGGGCGGGGAGTTGCTGTACGGCCCACTCGTTCCCGTCGGGATCGTCGAAGAAGACGAACGAGCCCCACGGGAATTCCTGGACCTCGCCGACCTCGACTCCTCGGTCCACCAGGGCCGCGCGAGCAGCCTCGACGTCGTCGACTACGAGCTGCGCCCGCGCCGAGCCGGGTGGCGCGTCCGTGATCCCGACGCCGAGCGTGATCGAGCACGCCGACCCGGGAGGCGTCAGCTGGACGAAGCGAAGCTCGTCGGAGATGACGTGGTCGTGATCCGCGACGAATCCCGCTCTGTCCACGTAGAACGCCTTCGCGCGGTCTACGTCCGTGACGGGGATCGAGACGAGCTCGAGCTTCCAGTCCATCGGTTCTCCTTCGCTCTCGGGAAACGATCATCCCAGATCGCGCTCGTGAGCCGACTCGGTCGACGCCTCGACGATTCGCCGCCGCCGTTCCATCGAACGAGGTTCTGTAGCCGTCCGGACATGTCATGTCCCGCGGCGCCGCTGCGCGCGGCGGAGGGCGTCGAGCCGCCGCCGATCGCGCTTCGTGGGGCGCGCGCCGAGATCGGCTCCGAGCGGGCGTGACTGGCGACGCTCGAGGGCCAGTTCCTCGCGCCGCCTGATCGACTCGGGCGTCTCCTCGTAGAGCGTCGCAGCCACGGTTGCCGATCCGCGCTTATCGGCGACCGCGAGCACGGTGAGCTCTCGTCTGGCCTGCGCGACGGTGACCTCGAGGCGGTCGCCGGCGCGCACGCCCTTCGCCGGCTTGACGCGCACCCCGTTGACGTGCACGCGTCCGCCGAGCACCGCCTCCGACGCCGCGCCGCGCGTTTTGAAGAACCGCGCCGCCCAGAGCCACCGATCGACCCGGACCTCGGTCACGGCTCACATGATCGCGCGTCGAAACCGCTCATGGCTCGGTTGCGTAGCCAGGGAGGCGATCGGGTAGGTGGAGAGGAGACCTGAAGCCGAGAAGGGGAGAGTGAGTCGATGGGACGCATGTTCCTGACACTGGTCGGCGCGCTCGTCGTCCTCGCGACGACGGCCGCAGCGAAAGCGACGTTCCCGGAGACCATTCCGTTGCCGAACGGGTTCCAGCCGGAAGGGATCTCGATCGGGAAGGGCACGACGTTCTACGTAGGGTCGATCCCGACGGGTGCCGTCTACCGCGGGAATCTTCGGACGGGCGCCGGTCGCGTCCTCGTGCCCGGGGCCGCAGGCCGAGCCGCGATCGGGATCGAGTTCGACCGTGGCCGGCTGTTCGTCGCCGGTGGGCAGACGGGCAAGGCCTTCGTGTACGACGCCACGACCGGGGCGCTCGTGCGCGAGGTACCAACCCGACGAGTCCATGCGCGGGCTTGCGTTCTATCGCGGCCACACGAACGAGGAGGCGCGGATGCTCGCGGAGCGCGACCGGCCGTCCGGGCGGGCCGGCGAGCGGTCGACGAGATGACCTGGTCGTGCCCTGCCGGGACGATCATGGTGCTGCGAGGCACGCCGGTCGCGGACAGCGACGTCTAGGGCCGAATTGCGTCGCCTGCCGGCCGAGGTAGTCCCGCGGATCCCCGAGCCGGTCCGGAAGGTCGCGCGCAACGCGATCTGGGGCTTCGGCCGCGCGACGTCGCGCTGGCGGCCACTGCCGGACTTCCTCGTGATCGGCGCCCAGAAAGCGGGCACGACCGCGCTCTACGCCTATCTCCGCTGGCATCCGGGGATCACGGGGCCCTCGTGGAAGGAGGTCAGCTTCTTCGACCGGCACTGGTGGCGTGGCGAGGCGTGGTATCGCGGGCAGTTCCCGTTGCGCAGCCGCGGGCTCCTCGTCGGCGAGGCGAGCCCGAGCTATCTGTTCCACCCGCTCGCGCCGGAGCGCGTTCGCTCGCTCGTGCCCGAGGCGCGGCTCGTGGCGCTCGTCCGTGATCCGGTCGCGCGGGCGTACTCCCACTACCAGCACGAGGTCGCGCTGGGGCGCGAGCCGCTCTCCTTCGAGGACGCTCTCGCGGCCGAGCCTCGACGGACGCAGGGCGAGGAGGAGCGCCTGGTCGCCGACCCGCGCGCCTTCAGTCGCGCATGGTGGGATCACACCTACGTCGCGCGCGGGCGGTACGCCGAGCAGCTCGAGCGGTGGCTGGCCGTCTTTCCCCGTGAGCAGCTGCTCGTCGTCCGCACCGAGGATCTCGGGGAAAGCCCGGAGCGGACGTACGCGGAGATCCTCGAGTTCCTCGACGCCGAGCCGCACGAGCTCGACGAGTACCCCCGCATCTTCGGTCGCGAGTATGCGGAGATGCGCCCCGAGACGCGCGCCG
This sequence comes from uncultured Actinomycetes bacterium, assembly GCA_963791895.1. Taxonomy (GTDB): domain Bacteria; phylum Actinomycetota; class Thermoleophilia; order Gaiellales; family Gaiellaceae; genus Gaiella. The sequence goes on along the minus strand of CAWBTY010000015.1, from coordinate 26,020 downwards.
GGCTCGCGGCGACGTTCGCCGAGCCCAACCGCCGGCTCGAGGCGCTCCTCGGCCGCGAGCTCGGTTGGTCATGAACCGTCGCGCAGCCTGTGGTGGCAACATTTGTGTTCAAGTAACACAAGCGTTGTCCGACGCCACATGGGTGGAGCCGCTTGTGTTGAAGTAACACAAGCGTTGTCAGCGCCGGTGGGATCGGAACGGTCGTCGAGACGCGCTGCCTAGCTCTCGCTGGACTCCGACCAGAGATTGATGTCGCTCTCGGTTGCGTAGCGGTCGATCTCCGCGAGCTCGTCGTCGCCGAACTCGAGCCGGTCGAGCGCTCGGACGTTGGCCTCGAGCTGCTCGACGCTCGACGCGCCGACGAGCGTCGAGGTCATCCTCGCGTCGCGCAGCGTCCACGCGAGGGCCATCGCGGCGAGCGTCTGGCCCCGCGCAGCGGCGATCTCCGCGAGTCCGCGGACCTTTTCCCTCGTCTGCTCCGTCAGCTGGTCCTCGGACAGCGAGAGCGAGCGCGCGATGCGCGAATCCTCCGGGATCCCGTTCGCGTACCGGTCGGTCAGGAGCCCCTGCGCGAGCGGCGAGAAGCCGATGCAGCCGACGCCGAGCTCGCCCAGCGTCGCGACGAGGCCGTCCTCGATCCAGCGGTTGAGGAGCGAGTAGGAGGGCTGGTGGATGAGGAGCGGCGTCCCCAGGCCCGCGAGAAGCTCTGCGGCCTCTCGCGTGTGCTCGGGCGAGTAGGACGAGATCCCCGCGTAGAGCGCCTTCCCCTGCCGGACGGCGGTGTCGAGCGCCCCCATGGTCTCCTCGAGCGGCGTTTCCGGGTCGAACCGGTGCGAGTAGAAGATGTCGACGTAGTCGAGGCCGAGTCGGCGCAGGCTCTGGTCGAGACTCGCAAGGAGGTACTTCCGCGAGCCCCACTCGCCGTACGGGCCGGGCCACATGTCGTAGCCGGCCTTCGTCGAGATCACGAGCTCGTCGCGGTACGGCGCGAGGTCGGAGGCGAGCAGGCTTCCGAACGTCTCCTCCGCCGAGCCGTACGGCGGGCCGTAGTTGTTCGCCAGGTCGAGGTGGGTGATGCCGAGATCGAACGCTCGTCGGACGATCGCGCGACTCGTCTCGAGCGGCCGGTCGGCGCCGAAGTTGTTCCACAGCCCGAGCGAGATCGCCGGGAGCAGCAGGCCACTTCGCCCAGTGCGCCGGTACGGCATGCGGTCGTAGCGATCGTCGGCGGCCACGTACGTCATTCAGGTCTCCTCTCGGTGAGTTCGGCGGCGAGCTTCTCGAACGGGCGGAGCGCATCGGGGTCGGCGAGCGAGTCGCGGCTCAGAGCGCGGTCGGCGGGCTCCCCGGAGAGGATCCGCTTGACGGGCACCTCGAGCACCTTGCCCGAGAGCGTCCGCGGCACAGCGGGGACCGCGCGAACCTCGTCCGGAACGTGTCGTGGCGAGCAGTCCTCGCGGATCCGGGCGCGCAGCCGCGCGACGAGCTCGTCGTCGAGCGAGACGCCCTCGCGGAGGACGACGAAGAGCGGCATGTACCCCTGCGTCCCATCGCGTGGCAGGTCGACGACCAGGGCGTCGACGATCTCGTCGAGCGAGAGCACCGCGCGGTAGATCTCGGCCGTTCCGATCCGGATCCCGCCGCGGTTGATCGTGGCGTCGGAGCGGCCGGTGATGATCGCCGTCCCGCGGTCGGTCAGCTCGATCCAGTCGCCGTGCCGCCAGACGCCGGGAAAGGTGTCGAAGTAGCTCGAGCGATACCGCTCGCCGTCCTCGTCGCCCCAGAGACCGATCGGCATCGAGGGCATGGGCTCGGTGAGCACGAGCTCGCCCACCTCGCCGACGAGCGGCTCGCCGGCGGGCGACCACGCCTCGACCTTCGCGCCGAGCGCGCGCGCCTGCAGCTCGCCGCGGTACACGGGCAGCGTCGGCACTCCGCCGACGAACGCGGTGCAGACGTCCGTTCCCCCCGAGGTCGAGAAGAGCCAGACGTCGGGGCCGAGGCGGTCGTACACCCAGTCGAACCCCTCCGGCGCGAGCGGCGAGCCCGTCGACCCGACCGCCTCGAGCCGCGAGAGCTGGCGGCCGGCCCGGGGGTCGACGCCGTCCTTCATGCACGCGGCCAGGTAGCTCGCGGAGGTGCCGAAGCAGGTGACGCCGGCCTCCTCGGCCAGCTGCCACAGCGTCCCGAGGTCGGGGTGGCCGGGGCTCCCGTCGTAGAGGACGATCGAGCCCTTGGTGAGAAGACCGCCGACGAGGAAGTTCCACATCATCCAGCCGGTCGTCGTGAACCAGAAGAGACGGTCGTCCTCCTGCAGGTCGACGTGCAGGTGCAGCTTCTTCAGCATCTCGAGGAGGATCCCGCCGTGGCCGTGCACGATCGCCTTCGGCAGGCCGGTCGTGCCCGAGCTGTAGAGGACCCAGAGCGGATGGGCGAACGGCACGTGCGCGAACGCGAGCTCGTCGGTGCCTCCCTCGTCCAGGAACGCGTCCCACGACGTGGCTCGGCTCAACGAGTCGAGCGCCGGATCGTCGTCGAGGTACGGCACGACGACCGTCCGCTCGAGCGACGGGATCGCCTCCTGGAGCGCCCGCACGACGTCCAGCCGGTCGTGGTCGCGGCCGCCGTAGCGATAGCCGTCCGCGGCGAGCAGGATTCGCGGCTCGATCTGCGCGAAGCGGTCGACGACGCTGCGGACGCCGAAGTCGGGCGAGCAGCTCGACCAGATCGCGCCGAGACTCGCGCACGCGTGGAAGGCGATCACGGCCTCGACCACGTTCGGCAGGTACGCGACGACCCGATCGCCCGGCCCGATCCCTGCGCCACGGAAGGCCGACGCGAGCCGGCGGGTCTGCTCGGCGAGCTCGCCCCAGGTCGTCTCGGTCAGGGGGCGAAGCTCCGAGGCGTGCAGCACCGCGACCGTCCCGGGGTCGCGATCGCGGAACGTGTGCTCCGCGTAGTTGAGCCGTGCACCCGGGAACCACTCCGCGCCGGGCATCGTGCGCCGCCCGAGGACGCGCTCGTACGGCGACGAGGCGTGCACGTCGAAGAAGTCCCAGATCGAGGCCCAGAACGCCTCGAGCTCCGTCACCGACCAGCGCCAGAGCTCGTGGTAGCCCTCGGTCTCGACGCCGTGTCGCTCCGCGAGCCAGCGGGCATACCGCGTGATCGCAGCGCGCTCCACCCGAGCGGGGTCGGGTGTCCAGAGAACCGGTGGGACAGCGCTCACGGCGAGAGCCTACGAGGCCGACGCCAGTCAGGGCAGGTTCAGCGTTGCCGGTACGTGATCCGGCCGCGAGTCAGGTCGTACGGGCTGAGCTCGACGGTCACGCGGTCACCGGGATTGATCCGGATGCGATAGCGCCGCATCTTGCCGGAGACGTATCCGAGCGTCTCGTGGTCGTTGTCGAGCGCGATCCGGTACATGCCGCCCCGAAACGCCTCGACGACCTCGCCCTGCAGCTCGACCTTGTCGTCGTCCGCCAACGTCGTCCTTTCCCGGAAGAGTGCAGGGCGCGCTCCCGTGGGAGCGCGCCCTGGTCAGCGTCTCAGCCGGCGAGGGTGACGTTCGTCGCCTGCGGGCCCTTCTGACCCTGCTCGGCCACGAACTCGACCTTCGCGCCCTCGGGGAGGGACTTGAAGCCGTCGCCCGTGATTCCACTGAAGTGGACGAAGAGGTCCTTGCCGCCGTCGTCAGGGGTGATGAACCCATACCCCTTGGCGTCGTCGAACCACTTTACGGTTCCGGTTGCCATGTCGCTGAACACCTCCTTGCCTTGACTCACGAACGGGCAGGAAGGTGCAAAAACAGCACTACCGGACCACGTCCTAGATTGCGATCGGCACGGTAGCAACGATCACGGGGAACTGGGACGTTGCTTGGCCGCGTCCCAGCATCGTGCGCGGTGCAGACCGGGACGCGGCTGAAGCCACGTCCCGGTCGCATCCGACGGTCAGGCCGACGCAGCGAGGTCCCGGCGGCTGCGGAGCGGCCGGGCGTCGTGGTCGAGCGCGTGCTGGAGCCGGGTCAGCGCCGACTTCTCGAGCTGGCGAACCCGCTCGCGGGTCAGCTCGAGCTCGCGCCCGATCTCCTCGAGGGTCATGCTGTCCTTACCCGCGAAGCCGAACCGGAGCTCGAGGACCCGTCGCTCGCGGTCGGGCAGACCGGCGAGCGCCGAGCGGACGCGCTCGCGCTGGAACGACTCGTCCGCCTCGTCGACCGGGTCGACGGCGGTGCGATCGGCGAACAGGTCGCCGAGCTCCCCGTCGCCGTCCGAGCCGACGGCCTGGTTCAGCGACACCGACGCCTCGACGGCGTCGAGCGCCTCCTGGACGTGATGCAGCTTGAGGCCGGTCGCCTTCGCGAGCTCCTCGGTCGTGGGCTGCCGGCCGAGGCTCACCTCGAGGCGCTGGCGCGCCCGGTTGAGCTTCTGCTGCCGCTCCTGCACGTGCACGGGAACGCGGATCGTCGCCGACTGGTTCGCGACCGACCGCTGGCACGCCTGGCGGATCCACCACGTCGCGTACGTCGAGAACTTGAACCCCTTGCGGTAGTCGAACTTCTCGACCGCGCGGTTGAGGCCGATGACGCCGTCCTGGATCAGGTCGAGGAACGGCACGCCGTGCCCGCGGTACCGCTTCGCGATCGAGACCACGAGCCGCAGGTTCGAGTTGATCATGCGCTCCTTGGCGCTGAGGTCGCCGCGCTCGACACGCTTCGCGAGCGCGATCTCGTCGGCGGCGGTGAGGAGCTGGTAGCGACCGATCTCGGAGAGGAACATGCCGAGGGAATCGGTGGTCGCGGGGCCGGAGCCGGGCGTGAGGTCGAGCTCGAAGTCGTCCTCTTCCTCCGCTGCGGGCAGGTCGACGCCGCGCTCCGCGAGGAGCGTCTTGAAGGCGGTCACGGCCTCCTCGTCGAGGTCGTGCTCGAGCACGAGCGCGTCGAGCTCGGTGGCCTCGACCTTGCCGCGCTCCTCCGCCTCGGCGGCGAACGCGTCCAGTGCGGGAATCTCGATGATGCTTGTCTCCAACGGATTGTCCTCTTTCGCTTCGGAAGCGCGGCGCAGTCGTGCCCGCGCAGTGGTGACGTGTGTCTGAGGTCCGGCGCCACGCAGCGATTACGCCGCGGCGCGCCCGTACCAGTGTGAACGGCCCGCGCCCGTCTGTCATTCCCAGAGGGCGAGTCCAAACGAATTGTTTACGTTTCGAGTGCTACATGCGTCAATTGACGCGTGGATCGCTGGGGAGGAGGGCGAGCAGGGCGTACTTCCCGCCCTCGCGTCGGAGGACCTCGCTCCAGAGCTCGTCCGGGCGCTCGGTGAAGACGTCGGTGACACCGGCCGCGAAGACGAGCCAGGATCCCTCTGCCAGCTCCGTCTCGAGTTGGCCGGGTCCCCAGCCGGCGTACCCGGCGAACACCCGCACGGCATGCAGCGTGCCGAGCTCTGCGGCATCGTCGAGCTCACCGGGAAGGAAGCCGACGCTCTCGAGCACGAGCTCGCCCGCGCGTTCGGGCTCGGCGAAGTCGGCAAGGACGACGACGGCCTGGGGCTGGACGGGACCGCCGAGGAAGACCAGCTCGTCCGCGCCGACGAGCGCTGCCAGAGGCGGGACCGCGTCGCTCACGGCGACCGGGGAGCTGCGGTTGAGGACGACGCCCATCGCCCCGTCGTCGCCGTGGTCACCCAGCAGCACCACCGTGTGACGGAAGTTCGGGTCGACGAGTGACGGGCCGGCGACGAGGAGGTGTCCCCGCAAGGAGCGCACGAGGACATTCTCGCCCGCCCGGGGCTCTCCCGGGCGGGCGAGAGCGAGCCCGTTACGCGCGGACCCTGATCGTGAAGAGCTTGCTGATCGGGGCGCCGCTCGCCGAGAAGGCGTACACCCGCAGCCGGTAGGTACCGGGTACGAGCAGCGTTCCCTCGAGCCGGCGTGTCGTCTCGTTGAGCTCGAGCCCGGGCGGGATGCGCCCGGCGACCGCGAAGAGCGCCGTTCGCGCATCCTTGCCCGTCACCGGGAGCCGCGCGGCGTAGAAGCGATCGACCCGGCCCTGCGGCAACGTCTTGCCCTTGACGAAGTCGATGAGCGGGAGAATCGTGATCGAGAACGGGAGCGACTGCTTCGCTCCGGTCTGATCGGTGACGGTGATCGTCGAGCGATACGTGCCCGCCTTCGAGCCGGCCCCGGTGAGCGCGCCGGTCGCGGCATCGAGCGTCAGGCCCGGAGGCAGGGTGCCCGTGGTCGCGAACGTGTATGCGCCTCGACCGCCGACGGCCTTGACGCCGGTCGTGAGCGGTGCGTTGAGCAGGGCTCGGGCGGTCAGCCCTGTGGTCGGCGGCTTCTTGCCGTCGAGGGCCTGGAGCTCGAGCGGAGCGACGACGAAGATCGAGAGCCCCTTCGTGTCGTTGTTCGGCGACGCGTTCGCCTGCACGGTGAAGCTGTGCATCCCGCTCGCCGTCGGCGTGCCCGAGATGACCCCGTTCGCGGCGAGGGTGAGCCCCGGAGGCAGCGTCCCGCCCGCGAGCGTCCACGAGCTGACGCTGCCGTTCGCCATGCTGAGCCCGGGTGCCGTGTAGGCCTGGCCGATGCTGGCGTCGGGCAGCGAGCCCGTCGAGACGAAGGCGCGGACGACCTGCGGCGCGACGTTGATCGTGAACTTCCGGTCGGAGGGCGACTGCGTCACGCACGGCGGCGTGCTCTTCCAGCTGACCGTGAGGTAGAAGGTGTAGCTCCCGGCCTTCGTCGGCGTCCCCCGGACATTCCCGTTGTTCGAGACCGACAGACCCGCCGGGAAGTCGCCCGAGGAGACGCTGAACTCCGTGCAGTCGTCCCACGGCTCCTTGAGCTTGATGTCGAGTGCGTACGCGGAGCCCTCGGTACGCCGATGGACAGAGGTAGTTGTCACCGCCCGCGCTGACGCACGGCTCGTCGGCGAAGTCGCCGGCCGCGGCCCCGTGCGCGTGGACGAGCCCTGCGGCGATCGCGAGGGCGAAGAGCGTGAAGATCATCGTGATACGGCGCATCGAGCTCCCTTCGACGACGACGCCGAGCGTCCTCCGTCAACGTTTGCAGACCGCTCGCCGAGCCCACGGGCGACGAGCCGCGCGGCACGCTAACAACGGTCTTGGAAGATTCCGTAAGGGCCGTCGCGCGGCCACGGGAACCCAGGGTAGCGACCGGATCGGCGTAGGATGCCGCCCGTGGCCCTGCGCTCGCGGGAGATCCGGCTCGCCTCCCGGCCGAGCGGCGCGCCCGTGCCCTCGGACTTCGAGCTCGCCGAGGTCGACGTGCCCGATCCGGGCGACGGCGAGGTCGTCGTTCGCAACGCCTTCGTCTCGGTCGACCCGTACATGCGCGGGCGGATGAACGACACGCGGTCGTACGTGACGCCGTTCGCGCTCGGCGAGCCGCTCACGGGCGGTGCGGTGGGACAGGTCGTCGCCTCGCGGAACGACCGGTGGCCGGTCGGCGCCTGGGTCGTGCACGACCTCGGCTGGCGAGAGGTCGCGGTCACCGACGGGCGCGGCCTCCGCGCGGTCGACCCGGCAGCGGCACCCGTCTCGACCGCGCTCGGCGTGCTCGGCATGCCGGGTCTGACCGCCTACGTCGGCGTCTTCGACATCGGCGAGGTGCGAGCCGGTGAGACGATGTTCGTCTCCGGTGCGGCCGGCGCCGTGGGGAGCATTGCCGCGCAGCTGGCGCGCAGCCGTGGTGCACGCGTGGTCGGGAGCGCGGGCACTGCCGAGAAGGTCGCGTGGCTCGAGGAGCTCGGTCTCGAGGGCGTCTTCGACTACACGCAGGTCTCCACGCGAGACGGATTGCGCGAGCACGCGCCCGACGGCATCGACGTGTACTTCGACAACGTCGGCGGCGAGACGCTCGAGGCTGCGATCGGCGCGCTCCGCGCGCACGGCCGCGTCGTCGCGTGCGGCTCGATCTCGCGCTACAACGCGACGAGCGCGGAGCCGGGGCCACGGAACCTCTTCATGCTCGTCACGAAGCGGCTGCGGATGCAGGGATTCCTCGTCTTCGATCACCGTGAGCGCAATGCGGCGTTCCTCGCCGAGGTCGGCCCCCTCGTCTCCGACGGGACGATCCGCTACCGCGAGACCGTGGTCGACGGCGTCGAGCGCGCGCCGGAGGCGTTCATCGGGCTGCTCACCGGCGCGAACATCGGGAAGATGCTCGTCCGGGTCGGGCCGGGGCCCGAGGAAGAGCAGGTGTCCGGCTGAAATCCCCGGTGTCCGACTTCAAGTCGGACACCTGCCTTCCGTTCGGCTACGCCAGAGCGTCCAGCGCCCTCCGCAGGCTCCCCACGTACGCGCCGAGCGCGTCAGGCCCGTCCTCGGCGACCTGAACCGCGCGCGAGCCAACCACGACGCCGTCGGTGAGCGACGCCGCTGCGGCCGCCTGCTCCGGTGTCGAGATGCCGAAGCCGGCGTGGAGCGGCACCCCGTCCGCCACCGGGCGGACCCGCTCCACGAGCCCGGCGAGGGCCGACGAGAGCTCTGTCCGCGCCCCGGTCGTTCCCGTCACCGTGACGAGGTAGAGCCAGCCGTCCGTCGTCGACGCGGCAAGGCGGATTCGCTCGTCGGTCGAGGTCGGCGCGACGAGGTGCACGCGCCGGAGCTCCGGCCGCTGGCCGGCCGGGACGTCGGAGACGATGAGGCTCGTCGCCCCACGCTCGGCGGCATCGGCCGCGAAGCGCTCCCAGCCGTAGGCCTCGAGGATCGCCGCGTAGGTCATCGGGACGATCGGGGCGTCGCCGACGAGCGACCGCGTCTCGCCGAGGCAGTCCAGGCACTCACGCGTCCGCATCCCTCGCGCGAGGGCTCGCTCGGAGGCCCGCTGGATCACCGGGCCGTCCGCGAGGGGATCCGAGAACGGGAACCCGAGCTCGATCACGTCCGCTCCCGCCTCGACTGCCGCGCGAGCGAGAGTGGGTGTCTCGGGCTCGCAGACGAGGTAGACGACGAGCGTCTTCCTCATCTGCTCTCGAGCGCCGCGAGCGCCTCCGCGAGATCCTTGTCGCCGCGCCCCGAGAGACAGACGGCGACATAGTCGGCGTCGAGCCCGTCGACGACCGCCAGCGCGTGAGCCGACTCGAGCGCGGGGATGATCCCCTCGAGGCGGGTGAGCCGCTCGAAGGCGTCGAGCGCCTCCGCGTCGGTGCACGGGAGGTACTCCGCGCGGCCGGTGTCGCGGAGCCAGGCGTGCTCCGGGCCGACTCCCGGGTAGTCGAGCCCGGCGGAGATCGAATGCGCGTCGGCGATCTGGCCGTCCTCGTCCGCGAGGATCGACGAGCGCGAGCCGTGGAGAACGGCGGTCCGCCCCGCGCCGAGGGACGCGGCGCCGGCCGCCTCGACCCCGACGAGCCGGACGGCGTCGTCCCCGACGAAGGCGGCGAACATGCCGATCGCGTTCGATCCGCCCCCGACGCACGCGACGACGACCTCGGGGAGCGACCCTTCCCGCTCGAGGAGCTGCTCGCGCGCCTCGCGGCCGATCACCGCCTGCAGCTCGGCGACGAGCTCCGGATACGGCGCCGGGCCGACGCACGAGCCGATCACGTAGTGCGTCGTCTCGACGTTCGTGATCCAGTCGCGGATCGCCGCGCTCGTCGCCTCCTTGAGCGTCTTCGTGCCGAGCTCGACCGGCTCGACCGTCGCGCCGAGAAGACGCATCCGCTCGACGTTGGGGGCCTGGCGGCGCATGTCCTCCGAGCCCATGTAGACGACGCATTCGAGGCCGAAGCGGGCGCACGCCGTCGCGGTCGCGACGCCGTGCTGGCCGGCGCCGGTCTCGGCGATGATCCGCCGCTTCCCGAGCCGCCCGGCGAGGACGACCTGACCGAGCGCGTTGTTGATCTTGTGCGCGCCCGTGTGGTTCAGGTCCTCGCGCTTCAGGTAGACGCGCCTGCCCGGTGCGAAGCGGTCGGCGAGCGTGATCGGCGACGGGCGCCCGACGTACGTGCGCCCGAGCTCGTCGAGCTCGGCGCGAAACGCGTGGTCTCGCCTCGCCTCGTCCCACGCGGCCGAGAGCTCGTCGAGCGCCGGGATCAGCGTCTCCGGGACGTACCTCCCGCCGTACGGGCCGAAGGTCTCCTCGACGCGCGGTCACCGGTTGGCCGCCTTCACGTAGGCGCGCACGCGCCCGTGATCCTTGACCCCCGGCGCGCTCTCGAGCGACGACGAGGCGTCGACGGCCCACGGCCGGACGGCCTCGATCGCAGCGGCGACGTTCTCCGGCCCGAGCCCGCCCGCCAGGACGACGCGGCCGTCGACGTCCGCCGCGCGTGCCCAGTGCTCGGGATCCGCCTCGCCCCACGGCAGGTCCAGCACGCGGGCGACTGCCTCGCCGCCGCGGTAGAGCGTCGCCTCGCGGCCCCTGACCTTGCCCGTCTCCACGGTGTGCACCTGATCGAGCTCTGCCTCGCTCTCGCCCGCCTCCCCGACCCAGACGGCGACCGCGAGCGTCGTCTCGGGAACGGGCAGCACGCGCTCCGCCGCGCGCGGGCTCTCGGGGGCGAGGACGAACCCCAGCAGATCGGCGCCCGCCTCGGCGGCCGCTGCGACGTCCTCCTCGCGGGTGAGGCCGCAGACCTTCACGAGCGGCCGGGCGATCAGCTCCGCGAGCTTCTCCGCCGGGTCGGGCGCGCGCATCAGCGTCGAGCCGACGAGGATCGCGTCGGCGCCCGCCAGCTCTGCGGCCGCGCCCTGGGCCCTCGACTCGATCCCGGACTCGGCGATCACGACGCGATCGGCGAGGGATCGCGGCGAGGAGCGCGAGCTGTGCCCGACGGTCGATCGCGAAGGTCGAGAGGTCGCGCGCGTTGACGCCCACGACGGGCGCCTCGAGCGCGATCGCGCGCGCGAGCTCGTCCGCGTCGTGCGCCTCGACGAGCGTGTCGAGGGCGAGGCGTCCCGCCTCGGCGAGAAGGGCCTTCGACTGCGCGTCGTCGAGATCGCGGAGGAGGAGCAGCACGGCGTCTGCTCCCGCTTCCTTGGCCGTTCGCAGATCGTCCGCGGTCGAGAAGAACCCCTTGGCGAGGAGCGGCGCGTCGGTCGTCGCCCGCGCGGCGCGGAGGTCGTCCCAGGAGCCCGCGAAGCGCTCGTCGACCAGCACCGAGATGGCCGCCGCTCCCGCAGCCGCGTACGAAGGGGCGATCAACGCCGGGTCGGCGTCGGGGCGGAGCTCGCCTGCGGAGGGTGAGCGTCGCTTGATCTCGGCGATGACGCCGAGCCCCGGCTCGCGCAGCGCCGCCTCGAAACGTCCCATCAGGCAGTCACCACGTTCGAGAACGCGACGAGCCGCTCGAGCGTCGCCTCGGCCGCCCCGTCGTCGATCGCCGCCCCCGCCGCCGCGATCCCCTCGCGCAGGTCGTCGACGACGGCCGCCGTGAGAAGCGCTGCGCCCGCATTGAGGACGACGGCGTCGCGCCGGGCGCCTCGCTCCCCCGCGAGCACGCGCCGGATGGTCGCCGCGTTGGCGAGGGCGTCACCGCCGCGGAGCTCGGCGGCGTCCGACCGCTCGATCCCGAGGGAAACGGGGTCGAGCTCCCACTCCTCGATGCGCCCGTCCCGTACCTCGACCACGAGCGAGGAGCCGAACGGCGTCAGCTCGTCGACGCCGCCGGCGCCGTGGACGACGAGCGCCCGGCGCGCGCCGAGGCCGGCGAGCGCCTCGGCGTAGGTGCGGGCGAGCTCGGGCGCGTAGACCCCGAAGACCCCGTCGCGCGCGCCCGCCGGGTTCGCGAGCGGGCCGAGCACGTTGAAGACCGTGCGCGTCCCGAGCTCCTGCCGGATCGGCGCCGCGTGCCGCATCGCCGGGTGGTGGGCGCGCGCGAACATGAAGCCGAACCCGTGCTCGTCGATCGAGGCCGCGATCCGCTCGGGGGGAAGCTCGAGCGCGAGACCCAGAGCCTCGAGCACGTCGGCGGAGCCGCAGGCGGAGCTCGCGGCCCGGTTGCCGTGCTTCGCCACGGCCGCCCCGGCAGCGGCCGCGACGAGCGCAGCCGCGGTCGAGATGTTGAACGTGCGGGCGCCGTCACCGCCCGTGCCGACCACGTCGACGAGCGGTGTTCGGGTCGGATGGACCGGGACGACGTGCTCGCGGAGCGCCTCCGCGAAGCCGGTGAGCTCGTCGACGGTCTCGCCCTTGGCGCGGAGGCCCACGAGGAGGCCGCCGATCTGGGCGGGAGTGGCCTCGCCCTCCATCACGACGTTCATCACCGAGCGGGCCTCGGCGCGGCTCAGGTCGTGGCCGTCGGCGATGCGGGCGATCGTCTCGGCGATCACCGGAGGAAGTTCCTCGCGAGCTCGGGCCCGAGGGGGGTGAGCACGCTCTCGGGGTGGAACTGGACGCCCTCGATCGGGAACCGCGTGTGCCGGACGCCCATTACCTCGCCGTCCGCGGTGCGCGCCGTGACCGTCAGCTCGTCGGGGACGTCCGTCGCCGCGAGCGAGTGGTACCGGCCGACCTCGAGCTCGTCGGGAAGACCCTCGTAGACACCGCCCGCGTCGTGGGTGACGAGGCTCGCCTTGCCGTGGAGCAGCGCCTTCGCCTGGCCGATCGTGCCGCCGAACGCCTCGACGATCGCCTGGTGCCCCAGGCAGACGCCGAGCGTGGGGGTCGTCTCGCCGAGCCGCCTGATGATCTCGATCGAGACGCCTGCGTCCACGGGGCGGCCGGGGCCGGGGGAGACGACGAGCCGGTCGGGCGCGAGCTCGGCCGCGTCGTCGACGGTGATCGCGTCGTTCCGCACGGTCACGACCTCGGCTCCGAGCTCCTCGAACAGGTGCACGAGGTTGTAGGTGAACGAGTCGTAGTTGTCGATCATCAGGAGCTTCATGGGCTAGGAGGGCGCCTCGACCTCGGCGAGGTCGATCGCAGCTTCGAGCGCTGCCAGCTTGCGGAGGCATTCCTCGTGCTCGGCGGCGGGCTCGGAGTCGGCGACGATCCCCGCACCGGCCTGGAGGTAGGCGATGCCGTCACGCATGACCATCGTGCGGAGTGCGATGCATGCGTCCATCGTGCCGTCCGGGAGGGCGTAGAGGACGGCGCCGCCGTACGGGCCGCGACGGAAGCCCTCGAGCTCCGAGATGAGCTGCATCGCACGGATCTTCGGCGCGCCGCTCACGGTGCCGGCGGGGAAGCAGGCCCGGAGCACGTCGAACGACGACACGCCGTCGCGGATCTCGCCGACGACCTCGGAGACGAGATGGGAGACGTGGGAGAACCGCTCGACCTCCATCTCGCGCGCGACGTGCACGCTTCCGGCGCGGCAGACACGCGAGAGGTCGTTGCGACCGAGGTCGACGAGCATCACGTGCTCGGCCCGGTCCTTCTCGGACGAGAGCAGACGCTCGACGTCGCCCTCGGTGGGGTCTGTCGTCCCCGCGATGGGGCAGAGGCTCGCCTGGCCGTCCCGGCACGCGACGAGGCGCTCGGGCGACGAGCCGACGAGCGCGAGCCCGTCGAGGTCCAGGAGGAAGAGGTACGGCGACGGGTTCACGCGGCGAAGCGCGCGGTAGACGTCGAGCGGCGTCGCCGAGGTCGGTCGCTCGGCGCGCTGGGAGGGGACGCACTGGAAGACGTCGCCCGCGACGATGTGCTCCTTGACCGTCGCGACCATCTGCTCGTAGCGCTCCCGCTCGGGGAAGCGCCGGATCGGCTCGCTCGGCCCCGTCTCCTCGCGTCGCCACGGAATCCCGGCCACGAGGCGGCCGGCGATCTCCTCGGCATCGCCGGCGAGCACCTCGGCGGTGCCCGCACCGTGGTCGAAGCGCACGAGGGTCTCGGCGACGACGAAGCGGCTCTCGGGGAACCCGTTCCCGTCCGCGGGGAGCTGCACCGTCGGCTCGAGCTTCGCGATCTCGTCGTACGCGACGTACCCGATGACGGGGACGTCGAGCTCCTCGGCCTCGGCGAACGAGACGAGGCGGGAGCCTGCTCCCATCCACGAGCTCCGACCGAGGCGTCCGCGCTCGACCGACTCGAGTAGGAAGCTCGCGTCGCCCATCGCGCGCAGGCGGAGGTACGCGCCGAGCGGCGTGAGGAGGTCGGTGTTGAGCGTGGCGGTTGCGTGCACGTGAGATGAAAGTCTGCTGACGTACTCGGTGTCGGCTTCAGCCGACACCTGCTCTTGTGCGTCGAGCAGCGCAGGTGTCTGACTGAAGTCGGACACCGGACGCGGGTCAGGTGGCTACGCTCCCTCCATGCCGTCGGCAGTGATCGTCTCGGCCGTCCGCACGCCGTTCGGTCGCCTCGGCGGCGGCCTCGCCGGCCGACCGGCAACCGAGCTCGGCGCGATTGCGATCCGCGCCGGCCTCGAGCGCGCCGGCGTCGCGCCCGAGGACGTCGGCTACGTCGTCATGGGCCAGGTGCTCCAGGCAGGGGTCGGCCAGGCTCCGGCCCGTCAGGCGGCGATCGCCGGAGGGATCCCGAAGGAGGTGCCTGCCGACACGATCAACAAGGTGTGCGCGTCGTCCATCAGAGCGGTCGAGATCGCCGAGCTGATGATCGCGTCCGGCCGTCACGACGTCGTCGTCACGGGCGGGATGGAGTCGATGTCGAACGCGCCGTACCTTCTGCCGAAGGGACGCTTCGGCTACCGGCTCGGGAACGGCGAGGTGCTCGACCACACGGTGTTCGACGGCCTCACGTCGACGTTCGACGGGCTCCACATGGTGCAGCAGGCCTCCGCCGTCTCGCGTGAGCTCGGCATCAGCCGGGAGGATCAGGACGCCTGGGCCGTGCGCTCGCACGAGCGCGCCGCGGCCGCGCAGGACGCGGGCCGCTTCGACGACGAGATCGTGCCGGTGGGCGACGTCACCGCCGACGAGGGCGTGCGGAGAGACACGACGCTCGAGAAGCTCGCGGCGCTGAAGCCGGTCTTCGACCCGGACGGGACGACGACCGCCGGGAACGCGCCGGGTGTCAACGACGGCGCGTCATGCGTCGTCGTCTGCTCGGAGAAGTGGGCCGCGGAGCGCGGGATCGAGCCGCTCGCGCGCATCCTCGGTCACGCGTACGTCGCCGACGAGTTCGCCTACCTCGCCCGCACGCCGGCGGCTGCCGCCGGCAAGGTTTTGAGCGGGTCGGGGCGGACGATCGCCGACGTGGCACGCGTCGAGATCAACGAGGCATTCGCCTCTGTCGCGCGCAACTCGACGCGGGTGCTCGGCGCCGACGAGGAGCGTGTCAACGTCAACGGCGGCGCCGTCGCCCTGGGCCACCCGATCGGCGCCTCCGGCGGACGGATCCTGACGACGCTCGTCCACGAGTTGCGTCGCTCGGGCGGTGGGCTCGGGCTGGCGGCGATCTGCTCGGGCGGCGGACAGGGTGACGCCGTGCTGCTCGAGGTCTAGGCGGTTGCTGGCACGGCTGGCGGTCGCGGTGCTCGCGGCGCTCGTTCTCGCGCCCGCGGCGCGTGCCGTCGACTGCCCGAACGTGCCGCTCGAGGAGCGGCTGGCGGCGGCGGACGCGGCGTTCGTCGGCCGCATCACCGAGCGTCGGCCTGCGGTCGGCGTCGGCCCCGTCGTCTACCGCCTGGTCGTCGACCAGCGCGTGAAAGGCCCGGTCGGCCGCGAGGTCGAGGTCACCGCGGCGAGGCCGCTCGTCGACGACCAGGACGAGCCGGTCGTCTTCGACGAGGCGGTTGGCGTGCTCGCGAACCTGGACGGCGCCCGCCTGACGACGGAGAGCTGCCTCCTCACCGATCCGGGCGCTCTGCTCTCGGTCAGCGACGAGGTGCGCGGCAACTGGATCAAGGTCGTGATCGGCCTCGGGATCCTCGCGCTCGTCCTCGCGTTCTCCGTGCGGCGGCTCCGGCGACGAGAGCTGCCGGCACGAAGTAGCCTCGACCGATGAGCGTCCAACCGAAGGTTGGCCGATGACGTTTCGGCGCGTCCTCGTCGTCGGCGCCGGCCAGATGGGCGCCGGGATCGCGCAGGTCGTCGCCGCGTCGGGGCGCGAGGTGTCGCTCCACGACAGTCAGCCGGGCGCGGTCGAGCGCGGGCTGGAGACCATGCGGCGAAGCCTCGGAAAGCTGCACGAGAAGGGCGGGCCGCCGCCGGACGAGGTACTCGGGCGCGTCAGCGCGGTCGACGAGCTCGGCGAGGCCGATCTGCTGATCGAGGCGATCGTCGAGCACGCCGACACGAAGAAGGAGCTCTTTCGCGCGGCCGACGAGGCGCTGCCCCAACACGCCGTCCTCGCCTCCAACACGTCGTCGATCCCGATCACCGAGCTCGCCGCGGCGACGTCCCGGCCCGAGCGCGTGATCGGCATGCATTTCTTCAATCCCGTGCCCGTGCTCGCGCTCGTGGAGGTGATCCGCGCGGAGCAGACCTCGAACGAGACGGCCGATGCGATCGTCGCGCTCGCCCGTGACCTCGGGAAGACCCCGGCCGAGGCTAACGACTTCCCGGGCTTCGTCTCCAACCGGATCCTGATGCCGTTCGTCAACGAGGCGGCCTACGCGCTGATGGAGGGCGTGGCCGAGGCCGAGGCGATCGACACCGTCGCCAGGCTCGGCTTCGCGCATCCGCTCGGGCCGCTGGCGCTCGCCGACCTGATCGGCCTCGACACGTGTGTCGCGATCATGGACGTGCTCCACGAGGGCCTCGGCGACCCGAAGTACGCGCCGTGCCCGCTGCTGCGCCGGTACGTGGCCGCGGGTCGGCTCGGCCGGAAGTCCGGCCGGGGCTTCTACGAGTACGGCTGAGCCGTGGATCCGCTCGTCGACGCCGAGCTGGGCGCGCACCGGGAGGCCGACGACGCGTTCGTCGCGCGCGCATTCCGCGAAGCCCTGCGGCGCCCGCCCGAGCCCGAGGCGTGCGAGCGGGCGCTGGCGAAGCTCGCCGCGGGGACGCTCTCACGTGCGACGTTCCTGCACGAGCTGGTCACCGCCGAGGAGGCCGTGCGCGTGCGGGCGCTCGACGACGCCGTCGCGCTCGGGCTCGGTGCTCGAGCCCGCAACGAGCGGCTCGCCTGGCTGCAGGCCCCGGGCGGGACCGACGAGCGGGTCATCGAGATCCCCTGGGTGCTCTCGCGGCTCGTCGCGGCGGGTCGCGTGCTCGAGGTCGGCTACGCGTTCGCGGAGCCGCCGTACCTCGCCGCGCTGCTCCGCTCGGGCGTCGAGCTCGTCGGTGTCGACCTCGCGGAGCGGGACGTCGAGGGGATGGAGCGCGTGACGGCGGACGCCCGCTCGCTGCCGTTCCCGGACGACTCCTTCGACCAGGTGCTGCTCGTCTCGACGCTCGAGCACGTCGGCGCCGACAACACGAGCTACGGCCTCGCTGCGGAGACCGACTCCGGCTCGCAGGGTCGACGCGCTGCGTGAGCTCGGGCGCGTGCTCGGGCCTGCAGGGCGGTTGCTCGTCACGGTGCCCCTGGGCGAGCCCGGCGACCATGGCTGGTTCCGGCTCGACGACGTCGGCGGGTGGAACGGCCTGTTCGCTGAGGCAGGCCTCTTCGTCGAGGAGGAGGAGGCGTACGAGCTGACGGGCGACGGCTGGCGCGTCGCACCTGCCTTCCACGCTGCCGGCGTCGGCTACGCGGACCGCGGGCCGGCGGCCTCGGCGGTGCTCTGCGCGGAGCTCTCGCGCGGACGGCTGCGGCGGCTCCTGACGCCCGACGGCATGGCTCGCACCGTGCGGCGGAAGCTCCGCCCGCTGCGGCACGCGTAGGCAGGTGTCCGACTTGAAGTCGGACACCGGGGCCCGCCGTACACTGCGGCCGTGGACTTCTCGCTCACCGACGAGCAGCGCGAGATCCAGGCGCTCGCCCGAGAGGTCGCGGAGACGGAGATCGCGCCGCACGCGGCCGAGTGGGACCGCGAGCACCGCTTCCCCCGCGAGCTCTTCACGAAGCTGGGCGAGCTCGGCCTGATGGGCGTCTGCGTGCCCGAGGAGCTCGGCGGCGCGGGGGCGGACTTCGTCTCCTACGTCCTCGTGCTGGAGGAGCTCTCGCGCGCCGACGCCGGCGTCGGCGTCACGGTCGCCGTGCACACGAGCGCCGCGAGCCTGCCGCTCGTCGCGTTCGGCACCGACGAGCAGCGGGCGCGCTTCGTGCCGCCCGCTTGCGCGCGGTGAGGCGCTCGGGGCGTTCGCGCTGACGGAGCCGGGGTCGGGCTCGGATGCCGGCTCGTTGCGGACGACGGCGGTGCCCGACGGCGACGGCTGGCGGATCTCGGGCACGAAGCAGTGGTGCACGAACGGGAGCCACGCCGCGACGTTCCTGCTCTTCGCGCGCACGGATCCGGCAACCGAAGGCGCGCGTGGCGTCTCGGCGTTCGTGCTCGACGCGGATCACGTCGAGGTCACGCGCGAGGAGGAGAAGCTCGGCCTCAATTCGTCGTCGACCGCGGATCTGCGGCTCGACGACGTGCGCGTGGACGGCGACCGACTGCTGCACGAGGAGCGGAAGGGCTTCGCGGTCGCGATGTCGACGCTCGACGGCGGCCGGATCGGGATCGCCGCGCAGGCGGTCGGGATCGCCCAGGCGGCGCTCGACACGGCCCGCGACTACGCGCTCGAGCGCGAGCAGTTCGGCCGGAAGATCAGCGAGTTCCAGGCCGTGCAGTTCAAGCTCGCGGACATGGCCACCGAGATCGCCGCGGCGCGGCAGCTCACGCTCCGGGCGGCCTGGCTCAAGCAGGCCGGTCATCCGCACGGCGCCGACGGCGCGATGGCGAAGCTCTTCGCGTCACGGGTCGCGGTACGCGCGAGCCAGGAGGCGATCCAGGTGCTGGGCGGCTACGGGTACACGCGCGAGTTCCCGGCCGAGCGGTACTACCGCGACGCGAAGATCACGGAGATCTACGAGGGCACGAGCGAGATCCAGCGGATCGTGATCGCCCGGGAGCTGCTCCGCGGGGCCGATCGGCGGCTTGCGGTCGGTGCCGCTGTCGTGGAGTGAGATGCAGGTGTCCGACTGAAGTCGGACACCGCGGGACACCCGGGTAGGCTCAGGCCATGGCCCGCGCCAAGGACGAGCCGGTGCGCCTCACGCGGATCTACACGCGCGGCGGCGACGCGGGGGAGACGTCCCTCGGCGACGGGTCGCGGGTCTCGAAGCTCGACGCGCGCATCGTCGCGTTCGGGGCCGTCGACGAGCTGAACGCTGCACTCGGCGTCGTGCTCGCCGGGGAGCTGGGCGACGAGCTCCGTGAGCCGCTCGAGCGCATCCAGAACGAGCTCTTCGACGTCGGCGCCGATCTCTCCGTCCCGGGCGAGGTCGAGGGGCGCCTGCGGATCGAGCAGGCGCTCGTCGACCGCCTCGAGCAGGACTGCGACCGCTTCAACGCCGAGCTTCCCGAGCTCAAGAGCTTCGTCCTCCCGGGCGGGACGCAGGCCGCAGCCGCCCTGCACGTCGCGCGGACGATCTGCCGCCGGGCGGAGCGCGAGACGCTTCGCGCCTCCGAGGCGCACCGGCTCGGCCCGCTCGTCGCCGTCTACCTGAACCGGCTCTCCGATCTGCTCTTCATCCTCGCGCGCGCCGCGAACACGCTCGCAGACCGGGACGAGCCGCTCTGGAAGCCGGGCGCGACACGCCGCTAGCACCCGGCCGGCACGGCTCCGTCACTGAGGTCCTGGCGGTGGCCGGGCGGCTCGGCCTCACGTCGTTCGGCGGCCCGATCGCGCACATCGGGCACTTCCGGACCGAGTACGTCGAGCGGCGCAAGTGGCTCGACGAGCAGGAGTTCGCGGAGCTCGTCGCGGTCACGAGCCTGCTGCCCGGGCCGTCGTCGAGCCAGCTCGGGATCGCGATCGGCGCTCACCGGGCCGGGCGCCTGGGCGGAATCGCCGCGTGGGTGGGCTTCACGCTTCCCTCCGCCCTTGCGATGACGGCGCTCGCGCTCGTCGTGGGAGAGGCGGACGTCGCGGACGCCGGCTGGATCGAAGGGCTCGAGCTCGTGGCGGTGCCGGTCGTCGCCCTCGCCGTGCTTGCGATGCGACGCACGCTCGCGCCCGACGCCGCGCGGCTGGCCCTGGCCGCTGCGGGGGCGGCCCTGGCGCTCGGTGGCGGCGGCTTCGCGGGGCAGGCGGTGGCAATCGCGGCCGGCGCGATCATCGGAGTGCTCGCCTTCGCGCCGCCTCGGCCCGAGCCTGCACCGGTGCTGCGGCTCGGCAGGGGCAGCCTCCTCGCGCTCGGCTGCCTCGCGGCCTTGGCGGCGCTCCTCGTCGGTCTCCCGGTGCTCAGAGACGCGACGAGCTCCCAGGCGGTCGCGCTCGTCGACGCGATGGTGCGATCGGGCTCGCTCGTCTTCGGCGGTGGCCACGTCGTGCTGCCGCTGCTCGACCAGGCCGTCGTCGAGCCCGGTTGGGTCGGCGAGGACGAGTTCCTCGCAGGCTACGGGCTCGTGCAGGCGATGCCAGGCCCGCTCTTCACCTTCTCGGCGTACCTCGGCGCGATCCAGGAGCCCGAGCCGAACGGCGTCGCGGGCGCGTCGCTCGCGGTCGGGGCGATCTTCCTGCCGTCGTTCCTGCTCCTCGGGGGCCTCCTGCCGCTCTGGTCGGTCGTCCGGCGGTCGTCCGCCGTCCAGGCTGCGCTCGTGGGCGTCGGGGCGGCCGTCGTGGGGCTCCTCGCCGCAGCGTTCTGGGATCCCGTGCTCTCGACGTCGATCGACGGGGTGGGTGACGTCGCCTTCGCCCTCGGGCTTCTGGTCCTGCTGCGCTTCGTCCCGATCTGGGCCGTGGTGCCGCTGGCCGCGGCGGCCGGCGCGCTCCTGCTCTGACGGATCTTCAGCGCGCGAGCGAGACCGCCGGCCAGCTCCCTGCGAGCCACTCGGAGAGCTTCGGCGCCGACATCGGGTGGCCGAAGTAGAACCCCTGGGCGAGGTCGCAGCCGAGACCCGCTGCCGCGTCCCAGGCGAGCCGGCTCTCCACGCCTTCCGCCACCGTCTCGAGGCCGAGCCCGTGGGCGAGCTCGACGAGCGAGCGAACGATCGCGTCGGCCCGCCCGCCGCGGCCGACGTCGTGGAGGAACATCGCGTCGATCTTCACCTGGTCGAGCTGCAGCATGCGAATCGCCGCCACCGACGAGGCGCGACCGAGGTCGTCGAGCGACAGCTTGACGCCCAGGTCGCGCAGGCGCCCGACGATCGCGGAGTCGAGCTCGCAGCCCGCTCCCGGGCCGGACGGGACGATCTCGAGCGTCAGCCGTTCCGGCGCGAGCCGCTGAGCCACGGAGCAGCCGATCGATCCCGTCGACGAGACCCGGATCGTCGAGCAGCCGGTAGGGGACGTTCACCGCGGCGACGAGCTCGTGGCCCTCGGAGTCCCAGCCGGCGAGCCGGTCGAGCGCGTCCGCGGCGACGGCGAGCGTCAGCGTCCGCACGAGCGGCGTGCGCTCGAGATGAGGCATGAACTCGGACGGGCCGACGAGGCGATCTCCCCGCATGCGCCGTACGAGCGCCTCGACGCCGCAGATCTCGCCCGTGTGCATCCGCACGATCGGCTGGTAGTGGACGACGATCTCGTCCCGCTCGAGCGCCGATTCGAGGTCCCGGACGATGCCGCCGTCCAGCGGTGGCCGCAGCACGGCCTCTTCGCTCGTGTCCCGCTTCGTCGCGTACATCTGGCCGTCGGCGCGGGAGACGAGCTCGTCGGGGGTGAGGCCGTCTTGCGGGAAGAGCGCCCAGCCGATCGACGCATCGATCTCGACGAGCCCACCGCCGACGCGGTAGGGGCGCCGCAGGGCGGTTCGCAGCCGCCCGACGAGTGCGGCTGCCTCGTCGTCCCCGGCCGTGCCCAGTGAGAGCACGACGAACTCGTCGCCTCCGATCCGGGCGACGGTGTCGACGCCGCGGACGACGGAGTGCAGCCGCTTGGCAATGACCCGGAGCACCGCATTCCCCGCCTCGTGCCCGCGGAGGTCGTTGACGGTCTTGAAGCCGTCGAGGTCCACGACGAACAGCGCGAAGGCCTCACCCGAGCGCTGGGAACGTGCCAGCGCCTGCTCGATGCGATCGTCGAGGAGCGCACGGTTCGGGAGCCCGGTCAGCGGGTCGCGGAGCGAGAGTCGCTGAGCGGCAATCAGATGCGACACGAGGACGTTGGCGACGATTGCTCCGAAGAACGAGAAGGACGCCACGAGGATCGTCGCGGCAAGTGGGCGCCCGTCCTCGGCGAGACGGACGCCGAGCAGGGCGCCAAGGGCGACAACGAGGGCAGCGGCCGTCGGCCAGATCAGCCAGCGACGCGCAGCCTGCCAGGAAACGGGCTCGCGAATGGTCATGTGTTGTTGCGCCCTGACGCCAGGAGCGGGCGCAGCTCCGCAGTCCTCTGATCGTCGTGGAGAACGCATTCGGCAGCCCGTACCCGAGTGGGGGAATCCGGTGCCTCGTTCGAGGGAGAGGATCCTCACTCGGCGCGGTGAATCCGGCGAGGTGCGTCTCCGACTGGCGGCAGCTCTCGCGTGGGTCGCGTTGGCGGTGGCGTGCGTGGCCGTCTTCGGGGCCTCGCTCGAGGCGATCGTCGCGATCCTCGGCTGCGCCGTCCTCGTCGCGGTCACCGTCACCGATCTCGAACGGCGGATCGTCCCGAACCGGATCGTCCTCCCCGCGCTGGCGGTGGCACTCGTCGTCCAGACACTCCGCGACCCCGGGCTCGAGTGGATCGTCTCGTCGCTCGCCGCGGGCGGATTCTTCCTCGTCCTCGCTCTCGTCCATCCCGCCGGCCTCGGGATGGGGGACGTGAAGCTTGCTGCCTTTCTCGGCGCGTGGCTCGGCTGGGACGTCGCTGTGGCGCTCTTCGCGGGGTCGCTCCTGGGCGCGGCCTACGCCCTGCTCATCCTGGCCCGTCAGGGATCAGCAGGCCGGACGACGACGCTGCCCTACGTCCCTGCGCTCGCCGCCGGCGGGGTGATCGGCCTGTTCTTCGGGGACGCGCTGCTCGACGCCTGGTTGGGCTGAAGCACGGGAACGAGCCGTTCGACCACGGCGCAGCGGCGCCGGTCCGCCGGGAACGGCGAACGGGTGAGGGCGACGCACACGCCGTCGGCGTCCTCGAGCTCGACGGTCGCGCCGACGCGCGGCGCGGGCCCGGAAGCGACATGAACGACGTAGCGGTCGGCCGCCACGAGCAGGACGTGCTCGTCTTCGACGTCATCTTCGGGGTCGGCGACGAGCGTTGCGCCGAGCTCCGTCACGCTCCGCGCGAGCGACGCGAGCTCGTCGGCACGGTGCTCGAGCGCCGTTTCACGCGCACGGGCGATCTCCTCGCGTCGCTCGAGGGCCGCACTCCTGAGCTCGACCGCGCCGAGCTCGCGGCGACGAGCCTCGACGGCCGCCTCGGACGCCTCGAGCGCCGTGCCTTTCAGCTCGAGCTCGGCCGCGCGGCCGTCCAGCTCCGCCTGGCGGCGGTCGAGGTCGTCGGCATCCTCACGGAGCAGCTGCGCGACGTTCAGCTGAAGCTCCCGCACTCGCCGCTCGCGCTCGTCGAGCTCGACGTACGCCCGCCGCAGCGCCGACAGCTCGGCCTCGTCGTCCAGAGGCTCGGTGTCGGCCTCGCCCGACGGCGCGAAGAGCGCCTGCAAGCGGCCGCGGCCGTCGTGGTCGCCCGGAGGCAGCCCCGGCCACTGGCCCCATTCCCGATCTGTGCGCGCCTGCCGGTGCATTTCGCCGCCTTTCGCTCGCCGGTGCGCCGGCGGCCCATCCTCAGCCGTCGAATTCGGAACGGGCCACCGGCGCGGTGGCTATTTCGGGACGTGTGCAGCATTTTCCTGCCCCAACGGGTAGGTCGACCTCCACCGGAAGGGGGAGGGTCGTGGGCGACATTTCGCCTATGAAGTGGGTATGGATGCATTTGGTGCACGTCTCCTCGCCGCGCGGATCGCAGCGGGGGTGCGGATCGGGAGCGTGATCGAGCTGCTCTCCGACTCCGACACGGAATTGCGGTCCGGCGATCGTGGAGTCGTCCGCGGGATCGACGCCGGTGGCGAGGTCGTCGTGGACTGGGATCGCGGTTTCAGCCGCGCGATCGATCCTCGCCTGGCCTCGTACCGCTCGGTAACGGCCTAGACGTTTCCTCGCTCCGACGGCGACGCGCTCTCACGGGCGTGTCGCTCGTCGTCCTCGAGGCCACGCACCCACGACGCTGCCCGCCGGCTCGGCGTGAGAGCTCAGCGGCGGCCGACGTCGAGCGTGATCACCCAGGTGGGCATCCGCCGAACACGCCGCCCGCCTGGGGGTGGTGCATGATCGCGACGCCGGCCTCGCGGAACACCTCATGCAACAGGGTTGCGCGGTGGGGCGGCGAGGCCATCCACGCTGCGACGATGGCCTCAGCGGTTGGGGCGCCGCCGCCGAACATGGCGAGGTTCTCACCGACGATCCACTGCTGTGCGCGCGGCCGGTAGAACCGCCCGAGACGCGTCGCGAGCGACGCGCCGTTGTGCGACTGGTGCTCGAAGAAGCCGTGCGTGGCCATCGACTCCGAGTGGGCCGCCGCTGCACGTGTCAGCGCCGAGGAGCGCGAGAGCGAGCCAAGCCCCTTCCCGACACGCAGCGAGTTGATCTGACGGAAGAGATGCGCTTCGAGCGACCCGACGCGCGTCACCACGGTTGTGTTGGCCGCTGCGCGCTGCTCTCCGCCGGGCGCGGCAGGGGCGCCGGCGGCGAGCGCCAGCGCCAGCACGAGCAGAGTTCCCACGGTCAGCCGCCCCCGAAGCATTCCGCACCTTATCGTCGCTTTCGGATGCCTGTCGCACCCCTATAACGAGTAGTCGTGAGACCCTCGAACGAGGGGGTTGGCGAGCGGGTTACGGCTTGGCCGGCTTACCGGCGTCCCCCGCGTCCGTGTCCTTGACCGGCTTGTCGTCGGCGGCACGACTCTCGTGCGAGGCGGAGCCGGGGCTCTCCGGCACCGGGCGCTCGTCGTAGCCGTGCGCGAGGCCGCACGCTGAGCCGTTGCCAGGGCCCGTTCCCTCTCCCGGGCATCCGCTCTTCGCCTCGGCGGGCGCCGCGGGCGAGGTCGCCCCGTTCGGCGCTTCAATGGTGGTCGATATCCCTGATGGCGTCCCCGGCGGCACGACGAGCGGAGGCGTCTCGGCCGACGGGGTCTCGGGAGTTGACCCCCGTCCACCGTCGTGGCCCGTGGGCGTGTCACTCTCCGTCTTCGGGGGCTCGACGGAGGGCTCGACGGGGGGCCCCACGGAAGGTTTCGTGGAGGGCTCCCCGGATGCCGCCGCCGAGTGCGGGCCGCCTGTGCGAGCAGCGCTCTCTGAGACGTCCTTCGGGGCGTCGACGCCGCGTGCAGTCCGGGTCTGGGACGAAGCGGACGCCGGCGCGATCCCCGCGCCGACCGAGGAACGGCTCGTCGCCGTCAGCGCCCGCGGGCGCGTCGACTTCGGAGACGCGTTACCTGTTCGCTGAACCTGCTCGCGCGTCGGCTCGGGAGCGTCTGCCCGAATCATGTTGAGGCCTCGTAGCCGGCCCCGTCGCGACGGTCTCCTCGTTCGTGTAGCGACGAGGACCGCGGCGACCTTCGCACGGCGCCGCCCACGAGCGAGCCTCCGACCGCCGATCCTGCGCCTGCTCGGCGCGGTGGCGCGATGCTGGTCGCCCCGACACCGTCGCGCTACCTGACCCGAGCGCGCCGGCCCCGCCGGCACCTGCACGCCGATTGTGGGCAGCATCGACCGCCGCGTCGCCGCAGGGGCTCCCTTGAAGAGGGTGAGAGCGATCGGAGCGGCAGCAGGGCGAGGCCCTTGAACGCGCGCCGCTGCTTGCCCTGGTTTTCGAAGAGTCGCGTGCACGAGGCGCACTCGTCGAGATGCTCCTTCAGTCGCCGTTGCTCCTTGCGCGAGAGCCGTCCGTCGATTCCCTGGGACATCTCGCGGCTCGAGCTCGCGCTCTCGCATGTCACCAGATCACCGCTCGGCGAGTGACCGCCTGGGCGCGGAAGAGAAGGGTCTCGAGCGCCGAGTTCGTGACCCCGAGCAGCTCCGAGATCTCCTGGTACGAACGGCCTTTGACTCCCGCATCACGCAGGGCCTTGCGCTGCGCGGGAGGGAT
>CAWBTY010000014.1:0-66556 GCA_963791895.1 uncultured Actinomycetes bacterium | reverse complement strand
GGCCGGCAAGCCACGAGCGGTCGCACCGCGCGCGGGAGGGAGGTGGCCATAGGCGGTCGCTGATTGCTCCAGTCCCGTTTGAACGTGCACGCCGGACGGAGTACCGTCCGCGCGGGAGGCATCGAGGTTGTGAAAAGGAGGGTCGAGTGAAGAAGTTCATCGTCGCGCTTCTGGTAACCGCGCTGGCCGTGGGTCTTTCGGTCGGCGGCGCTACCGCAGGGAGCGCGAAGTCCACCGCGACGACCGCGGACATCTGCGTCCTGCTGCCGGACCCGAAGTCATCGGTCAGGTGGGAGACGCAGGACCGCCCCGCGCTCGTCGCGGCATTCAAGAAGGCGAAGGTCACCTACGTGATCAACAACGCCGACGGTGACGCCCAGAAGCAGCGCACGCAGGCCGACCAGTGCCTCGCGAACGGTGCGAAGGTCGTCATCCTCGTCTCGCTCGACGCCGGCTCGTCGCTGGCGATCGAGAGGGCCGCGGTCGCGAAGCAGGCGAAGGTGATCGAGTACGACCGCCAGGTCGGCAAGGGCTCGCCCGCGTCGATCTACATCTCGTTCGACGGCCGCGCGGTCGGCGTCCTGCAGGGCAAGGGCGTCGTCGCCGGGCTCCGAGCGAGCGGCAAGTACGGGCAGAAGCCGGTCATCGCGAAGCTCAACGGCGGCGAGACCGACAACAACTCGTTCCTGTTCAAGGGCGGCTACGACTCCGTGCTCAATCCGCTGATCAAGAACGGCACGTTCACGAAGGGCCCGGACCAGTTCGTCCCGGGCTGGGACAACCAGAAGGCGCGGACGATCTTCGAGCAGATGCTCGTCTCGACGGGGAACAAGATCGACGGCGTCGCGGCGGCCAACGACGGCCTCGCGAACGCGGTCGTGACCGCCCTGAAGGCGAAGAAGCTCAAGCCGATCCCGCTCTCCGGCCAGGATGCGACTGCACAGGGCGTGCAGAACATCATCTCGGGGTGGCAGTCGATGACCGTCCACAAGGAGTACAAGAAGCTCGCCACGGCATCGGCCGTGGCGGCGGTCGCCCTTTTGAAGGGCCAGAAGCCGAAGCAGACCGGGACGGTGCCGAACGGTTCGAAGAAGCTGCCGGCGTTCATCATCCCGCCGGTCTCGATCACGAAGGCGAACTACAACATCCTCTTCAGAGACGGCTACCTGAAGAAGTCGGACGTCTGCCGCGGCGCGTACAGGCAATTCTGCAAGTAGCCCGTCGCTGAGCCGTCGAGGGCGCCCTCCGGGGCGCCCTCGACACCTCCGCGATGACCGCGACCGCAGAGACCACACCCACGCCCACCGCCTCGGCGACGCCGACGCTCGAGGCGCGCGGGATCCGCAAGAGCTTCGGCTCGGTCGACGCGCTGACCGACGTCGACTTCGAGGTGCGCTCGGGCGAGGTCATGGCGCTCGTCGGCGACAACGGCGCCGGCAAGTCGACGCTCATCAAGTGCATCGCCGGCATCTACCCGATCGACGAGGGCGAGACGTGGTTCGACGGGCGAGCGCGTCTCGATCGGCGGGCCAAAGGACGCGTCCAAGCTCGGGATCGAGATCGTCTACCAGGATCTCGCGCTCTGCGACAACCTCGACGTCGTCCAGAACATGTACCTCGGTCGCGAGGTGCACGATCTGATCGGTCGCCTCCGCGAGGCGCCGATGGAGAAGCGGACGGCGGAGACGCTCCGGAGCCTCCGCGTGACGACGATCCAGTCGATCCGCCAGCAGGTGGCCAGCCTGTCGGGGGGTCAGCGGCAGTCGGTCGCGATCGGCCGGGCCGTCATGTGGAACTCGCGTGTCGTGATTCTCGACGAGCCGACCGCCGCGCTCGGTGTCGCCCAGACGCAGCAGGTGCTCGAGCTCGTTCTACGGCTCGCGGAGCAGGGGCTGGCAGTCGTACTGATCTCGCACAACCTCCACGACATCTTCGAGGTCGCGGACCGGATCACCGTGCTCCGGCTCGGCAGGAACGTCGCCGTCTACGACCGCCGCACGACGACACAGCAGGAGGTCGTGCACGCGATCACCGCCGGTGTCCCGACGAAGGTCGCGGGGATCTCACAGACGGACGACACGCCGTGACGACTGCCGATCCGCAGGCGGTCGGCGCCGAGCCGCCGTCGAACACGCTCGGCGCGATCGTCCGCCGGCGCTATGAGCTGCTCAAGGCGGGGGACGTCGGGACGCTGCCGATCATCCTCGGCCTGTTGGCGATCGTCGCGTTCTTCTACTGGAAGAACGAGAACTACCTGAGCGCCGGGAACTTCACGAATCTCATGACGCAGATGGCCGGCGTGACGACGATCGCGATCGGCGTCGTGTTCGTGCTCCTGCTCGGCGAGATCGACCTGTCGATCGGCTACGTCTCCGGGGTCGCCGGCGTGATCGTCGCGCAGCTGCAGATCCCGGACGAGAGCTGGCAGGTGAAGGGCGTCCTCGCGATTGCGATCGCGGCGACGGTGACGGCCTTGATCGGCGGGTTGCAGGGCTCGTTCGTGGCGTACCTCGGAATCCCGTCGTTCGTGGTCACGCTCGCCGGGCTGCTCTTCTGGCAGGGCGTGATCCTCTATGTGATCGGCGGCCAGGGCGTGATCGTGATCGAGGACTCGACGATCAACAACCTCGCGAACTACTTCTTCTCGGACACGGCGGGTCTCCTGATCGCCGCGGGCGCCAGTGCGCTCTTCGCGGTCACGACGCTGGCGGGCGTCATCAGCCGCAGGCGCCACGGGATTCTCACGGACAACCTCGTGATCGTCGCACTCAAGCTCGCGCTGTTCGTCGTCGTGATCTTCGGCGCGGTGACCTGGGCCAACAGCGAGCGCGGTTTCCCGCTCGCGTTCCTGCTCGTGCTCATCTTCCTGCTCTTCTGGACGTGGGTCGCGGAGCGGACGACGTTCGGGCGCCACGTCTATGCCGTCGGCGGGAACGCAGAGGCCGCGCGGCGCGCGGGCATCAACGTGCCGCGGATCCGCGTGCTCGTCTTCATGATCTCCGGGCTGATGGCGGGACTCGGCGGCGTGATCTTCGCCGCCCGCCTCAACTCCGTCGACCTCAACGCGGGCGGCGGCACGCTGCTCCTCGACGCCATCTCCGCCGCGGTGATCGGCGGCACGAGCCTCTTCGGCGGTCGTGGCCGCGTGATCAGCGCGCTGATGGGTGCGCTCGTGATCTCGACCGTCGCGAACGGGATCGATCTGCTCGGCTACAGCTCCGCCATCAAGTACATGGTCACCGGCGCTCATCCTCCTCGCCGCCGTGACGCTCGACACCGTCTCGCGCCGCCGGCTGGCAGCCGCTGGACGCTGACCGGAGCGGCGTGAGGACGAGCCTCGGCATCTGGGCGCTCGGCTCGATGGTGACGCGCTTCGTGCCGGGCGGCTACCAGCCCGAGCGCGGCTGCCGAGACGACCGTGCAACGGGTGCGCCGCGCCGTCGAGGGCCTCGAAGGGCTGATCGACGACTACGAGTTCCACTATCCCGGCGAGCTCTCGGGCGAGAACCTCGACGAGGTGCGCGAGGCGCTCGACGGGCACGGGATCTACACGATCTGCACGGGGCTCCACCTCGATGCCCGCTTCGGCCGCGGTGGCCTCGTCTCGCCCGACCCCGCGACCCGGGCCGAGGCGCGGCGGCTGACGCGCGAGACGGCCGAGCTCGCGGGGGAGGTCGGCGCGCACATGGTCTGCTGGCCCGGGATCGAGGGCTACAACTACCCGTTCCAGACCCCGTACGCGCAGTCGTGGGAGTGGTTCCTCGACGGCGTCGCCGAGGCGGCCGAGGTCTGCGCGAAGCACGGCCGGAAGCTCTTCCTCGAGCACAAGAACTCCGAGCCGGCGATGAAGATCCTGATGCGGAACGTCGGCATGACGCTCCACGTGATCCACAAGCTGCGCGAGCGCGGGATCACGAACGTGCAGGTCAACATGGACTGGCAGCACCTCCTGATGAACGGCGAGAGCCTCGGGGAGTACGCGGCGATGCTCGCCGCCGAGGGCCTGCTCGGCCACCAGCACGCGAACTCGGGGTGGGGGACGTTCGACGACGACAACATGGTCGGCGCGACCGCCTTCATGGAGACGCTCGAGCTGGCCGTGGAGCTGCGCCGGGCGCGCTACGGGGAGAACGGCGAACGACTCGGGCTGGATCTGTACCCGTACACCGAGGACGCCGTCGCCGCCGTGGCCCGCAGCGTGAAGCAGTGGAGGTTCATCTGGGACGTCTCGGGCCGCATCGACGAGACGGCCCTGCGCGAGGCCCAGGCGCGCAAGGACGCCGTCCGGGCGTACGAGCTCGTGTACGCCGCCCTCGGTGCGTAGAAACGTGGGGGAACCCATGGTTCCCCCACGCGCCCCCTCCTTCGCGCCGCGGCATGGGTCGACCGACGTTGGCCTCCCGGCCGGCAAAGCCGGCCTCCGGCCGCGACCCGGGAGGCATAGGTCACCGTGTTGGCGCGCAGGACGTGCCATGACCGCCGTAGTCGGTCTCGACGTCGGCACGACGGGCGTCAAGGCGATCGCGCTCTCTCCCGGCGGGGACGTGCTCGCGGTCGCCTCGCACGGTTATCCGCTCTCGACGCCGCAGCCGGGGTGGGCCGAGCAGGATCCCGAGGACTGGTGGCGCGCGGCCGAGGCCGCGCTCGGAGAGGTCGCGGCCGGGCGCGAGGTCGCCGGGATCGGGCTCTCGGGGCAGATGCACGGCCTCGTCGCGCTCGACTCCGCCGATCGGGTCGTTCGCCCGGCGATTCTCTGGAACGACCAGCGCACCGCCGCCGAGTGCCGTGAGATCGAGGAGCGGGTCGGGCTCGAGCGCCTCATCGGGCTGACGGGGAACCGGGCGCTCACGGGGTTCACGGCACCGAAGCTCCTCTGGCTCCGCCGCCACGAGCCGGCGGCGTACGCGCAGATCGCGCGGGTCATGCTCCCGAAGGACTACGTGCGCCTGCGGCTGACGGGCGAGTGGGCGATCGACGCCTCCGATGCCTCGGGGACGCTGCTCCTCGACGTCGAGCGCCGCGCGTGGAGCGACGAGGTGCTCGAGGCCCTCGAGCTGCCGCGGGAGTGGCTTCCTCCCGTGCTCGAGTCACCCGCCGTCGCCGGCGAGGCGCGGGCTTGCAACGGTCTGTTGCAAGGAACGCCGGTCGCTGCCGGCGGCGGCGATCAGCCGGTTGCGGCGATCGGGGTCGGTGTCGATCGCCCCGGTCCGCTCTCGATCGTCCTCGGGACGTCCGGGGTCGTGCTGGCGGCGCTGCCTGCGTACGCGCACGATCCGAAGGCGCGCGTCCACGCGTTCTGTCACGCCGTCCCGGGAACCTGGCAGGCGATGGGCGTCATGCTCTCCGCCGCCGGCTCGCTCGAGTGGTTCCGCGAGGCCCTGGCGCCCGACGTGTCGTTCGAGCGCCTCGTCGGGGAGGCGGAGGAGTGGGAGCCGGGCTCGGAGGGGCTTGCCTTCCTCCCGTATCTCGCGGGAGAGCGCACCCCGCATGCCGACCCCGACGCGCGCGGCGCGTTCGTCGGGCTCCAGCTCCGACACGACCGCGGTGCGCTCGTCCGGGCGATCCTGGAAGGCGTCGCGTTCGGGCTCCGCGACTCGTTCGACCTGCTCCGCGCGCTCGGCGCCGAGGCGACGGCGGGACGCGTGTCGGGGGGAGGCGCGCGGAGTCGGCTCTGGCTGCGGATCGTCGCGTCGGCGCTCGGCATCCCGCTCGAGCGCACCGAGTCGGAAGAGGGGTCGGCGTTCGGCGCCGCGCTGCTCGGCGGCGTCGCGGGCGGCGTGTTCGGCGACGTGCACGAGGCCGTCGAGCGTTGCGTGCGCGTCACGGAGAGGATCGAGCCCGACCCGCACTGGCGTGACGCGTACGCCGAGCTGCACGCGCGCCACCAGTCGCTCTATCCCGCGCTCCATCCGGTTAGGGTTGCCCCATGAGACTCGGGCTGCTCTCCACGGCGAACATCAACCGCGAGATCATCAAGGGGGCGGCCGAGAGCGACCTCGTCGACGTCGCCGCCGTCGGAAGCCGCGACGTCGCGAAGGCGCAGGCCTACGCGACCGAGCACGGGATCCCGCGCGCGCACGGGTCGTACGAGGCAGCTCCTCGAGGACGACGAGCTCGACGCGATCTACGTCTCGCTGCCGAACGGCCTGCACCACGAGTGGACGCTGAACGCGCTCGCGGCGGGCAAGCACGTCCTGTGCGAGAAGCCGTACTCGCGCCATCCGGACGAGGTCGAGGAGGCGTTCGACGCCGCCGAGGCGGCCGGGCTCGTGCTGGCCGAGGCGTTCATGTACCGCCACCACCCGCAGACGAAGGAGCTCGAGCGCCTCGTCCGGGAGGGTGCCGTGGGCCGGTTGCGCTCCGTTCACGCGGTGTTCACGTTTCCCCTCACCGACCTGACGGACGTCCGCGTCGACCCCGACCTCGCGGGCGGCGCGCTGATGGACGTCGGCTGCTATTGCATCAGCGGCGCACGGATCGTGGCGGGCGACCCGGTCTCGGTCCTCGCCGAGCAGGTCGTCGTCGATACGGGCATCGACATGGCGACGTTCGGGACGATGCGCTTCTGGGACGAGGTCGTCGGCCAGTTCGAGGCGTCGTTCCTCGCGCCGAGACGTCAGTCGCTCGAGGTCGTCGGCGCCGAGGGCGTCCTGCGCGCCTCGGCCCCGTGGCGTGTCGACTGGGGCGGCGAGCTCGTGCTCGAGCGCAACGGCGACCGAGAGGTCATCACCGTCGAGCAGGCCAACTCGTACCGGCTCGAGCTCGACGACTTCGCCGCCGCGGCCGCGCACGAGGCGCCGTCGCTCCTGGGGCGCGGCGACGCGACCGCGCAGGCGCGCGTGATCGAGGCGCTCTACCGCTCGGCGGAGCAGGGCGCCGCCGTCTCGCTCGCCGTCGAGGTCTAGCCCGAGCCCTCGACGGGCGGGGCCGCCGCGAGAACCTCGCGTACGAGTACCGGCACCTCCTCGGGGGAGAGCGCGCGGCCCCGCGCCATCGCCTCGTCGGCGTCGCAGGCGCTCGCCAGACGCTCGACCAGCTGCGCGTGCCGCTCGACCTCGTCGGGCTGCGGCACGCTGTCGATCATCTCGAACATCTGGTCGAACGCGCCGCAGAGCACGGCCGCAGCCTCGGGGTCGTCCAGGGCGAACGCGAGCTCGGCGGCGTAGCCCACGACGTACGCCATCACTTCCCGGTGGCCGAGGCGCTCCGACCAGCCGAGCGCCTGCCCGAGGCGGAGCCCCGCGGCCGCGAGGTCGTCGTTCCGGAGCTCGACGAACGCCATGTTCAGCGTCGTGACGGCGAGCCCGTCCAGGTCGCCGTCGCGCTCGTAGAGCGCGAGCGCCGCCTCCGAGACCTCACGGGCACGCTCGTGCTCGCCGGTCGCCTGGTAGACGATCGCGAGGTTCGAGAGCAGCGTGGCGTGCGCGATCGGGTCGTCCACGGCCGTGAGCGCCTCGAGCGCGGACTCGTAGAGGCGCCGCGCCTCGGGCAGATCGTTCTTGGCGTGCGCCCAGGCGCCGAGCTCGAAGTGGGCGCGCGCCAGCTCGCGTGGCTCCCCGAGCGCCTCGATCAGCGGGAGCGCCTCGACCCACAGGTCCCGCGAGCGGTCGTAGTCGCCGCCCGTGAAGGCCATCACGCCGGCCTCGCCGAGGGTGCGAGCCCGAAGCGCCGGCTCGACCTCGCGTGAGCGCTCGACGGCCGCCTCGAGCCGGCGTCTGCCCTCGACGACGTACCCGCGGACGCGCCAGAAGTACCGCAGAGCGTTCGCGAGCCGCAGCTCCCGCTCGGCGTCCCCGATCGCGAGCGCGTGCTCGAAGGCTGCGCGGTAGTTGTCGTGCTCGAGCTCGATGCGATCGAGCCACGGGGCGTCCATCTGCCGTTGCCAGTACAGCTCGTCGCCCTCGACCAGGGCGAGGAACCAGCCGAGGTGGCGGTCGCGAATCTCACGCTCCTCGCTGGAGGCTTCGAGGAGCTCCGTCGCGTACTCCCGAACCGTCTCGAGCATGCCGAACCGCGGCTCGCCGGTGGGCACGAGGCCGTGCGTCAGCAGCGCGGCATCCAGCAGGTCGTCGAGCGCCGACGCGGCGTCGAGTCCGGGCGCGACGGCCTCGACCGCCTCGAGCGACGCGCCTCCGCTGAACGCGCCGAGCACACGAAGCACGTGCACCGCCTCGGGCTCGAGCAGCTGCACGCTCCAGTCGAGCGTCGCTCGGAGCGAGCGCTGCCGCTCGGGAAGGTCTCGCGCGCCGCGCGAGAGGAGCGAGAGCCGCTCGCCGAGGCGCGCCGCCGTCCCCTCCGGCCCGAGCGTCCTGACCCGGGCGGCGGCGAGCTCGAGCGCGAGCGGAAGCCCGTCGAGCGCACGACAGATGCGCGCGATCGCGCTCGCGTTCTCGTCGGTGATCCCGAACCGAGGATCGGCGGCGAGCGCACGCTCCGCGTACAGGCGGGCGGCGGCGACGTGCTCGATCCCCCGCGCGGTGTCGACCGCGGCTTCGGGAACCGCGAGCGGCTGCACCGGATAGACGCGCTCACGCGTCACGCGAAGCGGGGCCCGACTCGTCGCGAGCACGCGCAGCGATGGGGAGGCGGCGAGCAGGCGGGCGACGTCGGCCGCCGCGTCGAGCACCTGCTCGAGGTTGTCGAGCACGAGCAGCGTCGCCTGCGCGCCGAGCGCCGTCGCCACCGTCTCGACCGGGTCGGTGCCAGGCGCCTCCCCCGCCCCGAGGACGTGTGCCACGGTGGGCATCACGAGCTCGGCCTCCGCGACGGCCGAGAGGTCGACGAAGACGGCTCGCAGGTCGTCGGGCGCCGTGCGCGCCACGGCGAGCGCGAGTCGCGTCTTGCCCGACCCGCCGGGGCCGGTCAGCGTCACGAGCCGGGTCTCCGGACGCCCGAGGAGAGCGGTCACGGCCGCGATCTCGAGCTCGCGGCCGACGAGCGGCGTCGTGTCGGGCGGCAGGACGTGCTGCGAGCCGGCCCCGGGAGCCTCGGTCGGCCTGTCGAGCGAGAGGTCCTGCTCGAGGATGCGGCGCTCGAGCGCCCGGAGCTCCGCGGAGGGCTCGAGACCCAGCTCGTCGAGGGCCGCCCGCGCGTCACGGTAGGCGGCAAGCGCGTCCGCCTGCCGGCCGGAGCGGTAGAGGGCGAGCATCTGCTGACCGCGGAGGCGCTCGCGATGGGGATGCTCGGCGACGAGCGCCTCGAGCTCGGCGGTCACTGCAGCGTGGTGGCCCGCCTCGAGGTCAGCCTCGATCCGGGTCTCGAGCACGCTCAGTCGTGCGTCGTCGAGCCTCGCGGCCTCGGACTGCGCGAAGGGCTCGTGACGGAAGTCCGCGAGCGCGGGGCCGCGCCAGAGCGCGAGCGCCTGGGCGAGGCTCCCCTCGGCGACGAGCTGGTCGAAGCGGTCGACGTCGCGCTCGCCCGGCTCGACGCGCACGAGGTAGCCGGGCGCGCGGGTCACGATCCGGTCGGCGCCGAGGGCCTTCCGCAGCGAGTGGACGTGGACCTGGAGCGCGCCGAGCGCGCCGTCCGGCGGCGCCTCGCCCCAGATCCCGTCGATGAGGCGGTCGGTCGAGACTGCCTCGTTGGCGTGCAGAAGCAGGAGCGTGAGGAGCGCCCGCGGTCGCCTGCCGCCGATCGTGAGCTGCTCCCCGTCGGGGCCGAGCACCTCCAGGGGGCCGAGCTGCCTGAACTCCATCGCGCTAGAGCACCTCGAGCGCGCCCAGGCGCGCGATCGCGAGCCGCGCCGCGTCCTCCTGCCCCAGGGCCATGCCTGCCGCGTACGACGCGCTGACCTCGGCGGCAGGCAGGGCCGCCCGGAGCTCGGCCAGCACCGGCTCGAAGTAGTCCTCGCGCTCCATCTCGAACCGGTTGCCCATCAGCCGCAGGGTCGCCTCTGCCGCACCGAGCACCTGCGCCGCGCCGTCGTGGTCGCCGTAGGACGAGAGTGTCGCGGCCGCGACGAACAGGTTCGGCGCCAGGCTCTCGCGATCGCCCAGCTCGCTCGCGACGGGGAGCGACTGACGCAGGAGCCGCGCCGCCGCGTCCCGGTCGCCGCGACGCTGCTCGATGTCTGCGAGGACGACGCGAGCGAAGCCGGTCCCGCGGACGTTGCCCCCCGCGGCGCGGAGGTCGACGGCCTCCACGGCCGCCGCTCGCGCACGGTCGAGGTCGCCGAGCCGGCGAGCCGACTCGGTCGCTGCCATCAGGGCGATCCCGAGGATGTCGAGCTCCCCGGCGTCGCGGAGCACGGGCGCGGCTCGCTCGCTGAGCGCGAGCGAGCGCTCGGGATCGCCGCTCGCGTTCTCGATGGACGCGAGCTGGATCATGGCCTTGGCCTCGAGCACCGGCTCGCCGGCCGCGGCGTACGAGGCGGCGGCACGCTCGGAATGACCGCGCGCCCGCGGGAGGTCGCCGCGGATGAGCTCGATCACAGAGGCGCCGAGCAGCGCGTTCGCGGCGTCCAGGCGCGGGATCCGCGCGTCGTCCGAGGCGGTGGCGGCGTCGAGATGGTGGTGGGCGTCCTCGACGTAGCCGCGCCAGCGCCAGTAGCGCCAGATCAGCGAGAGGATCTGGAACTCGAGCTCGACGGCTCTCGTCGCCTTCGCGTGCCGGAGT
Organism: uncultured Actinomycetes bacterium; assembly: GCA_963791895.1. Lineage (GTDB taxonomy): Bacteria > Actinomycetota > Thermoleophilia > Gaiellales > Gaiellaceae > Gaiella. Next base: position 55,942 of record CAWBTY010000014.1, on the reverse strand, counting down.
GCCGCGAGGACGTCGGGGTAGACCGCGTCGACGATCGAGAGGTCGCCGCGATCGTTGGGGTCGCCGAGACGTGACGCGTCCCAGCGGCGCACCGCGTCGACGGCGACGCCGAGGTGCCTGTCCCGTGCGACCGGCTCCGCCCCGCTCGCCGCGAGGTCGGCGACCGCGTACTCGCGGATCGTCTCGAGCATCCGGAAGCGCGGCTCGCCCGACGGCTCGGGCTCGGAGATGACGAGCGACGCGTCGAGCAGCGCCTCCATCGCTTCGGGCACGTCGGCGACGATGTCGCCGGCGACCTGCTCGATCGACTCGAGCGAGACGGGAGCTGCGAAGACGCCCACGAGGCCGAACGCGGCTCTGGCGGGCTCGTCGAGTAGGCGCACGCTCCACTCGATCGTCGCCCGGAGGGATCGCTGGCGCTCCGCGAGGTCCGGCGCCCGACGCGTGAGCAGCGCAAGCCGTTCGCCGATACGACTGGCCATCCCTTCGGGCCCGAGGACGCGGATCCGCGCGGCCGCGAGCTCGATCGCCAGGGGGAGGCCGTCGAGCGCGCGGCAGATCCGGGCGACCGCCTCTGCGTTCGCGGTCGTCAGCTCGAAGCCCGGCATGACGGCCTCGGCACGCTGGACGAAGAGCTGGACCGACTCGACGCCGTCGAGCTCGGCGAGGGTCGTCTCGTGCGGCTCCGGGATCCGGAGGGGCGCCACCTGGTACTCGCGCTCCGCCGTCAGGTGCAGCCTCGCCCGGCTCGTGACGACGACGCGCAGCGCTCGCCCGAAGCGGAGCAGTCGTCCGACGAGCGCCGCAGCGTCGAGGAGATGCTCGAAGTTGTCGAGCACGAGCAGCCGCTCGAGGTCGACGACCGTGTCCGTGAGCGTCTCCTCGACGGCGCGCCCCGGTTCCTCGGCGATCGCGAGCGCCTTCGCGATCGCCGTGGCAACGAGCCCGGGATCCGAGATCGGCCCGAGGTCGACGACCACGGCTTCGTTCCCCGCGAGCCGGCGTGCGACCGCGAGCGCGAGACTGGTCTTGCCCGTGCCGCCGGGGCCCGTCAACGTCACGAGCCGCGTGTCGTCCCGGTCGAGCAGGGAGCAGATCGCGGCCACCTCGAGCGCTCGCCCCACGAGCTCGACCTCGTCCGCGGGCGCCGTCCACCGCCGGTCGCGGCTCCGGGGCCGCGGGAGCGAGCGCCGGATCCTGGCGGAGGATCTGCTGCTCCAGCTCGCGCAACTCGGGTGAGGGATCGATGCCGAGCTCCTCGACGAGGGTGCGACGGGCCTCCTGGTACGCCGCGAGCGCGTCGCCCTGCCGGCCGGTGCGATAGAGGGCGACCATCAGCTGGCCCCGGAGGCGCTCGCGGTGCGGGTGCTCGGCGACGAGTCGCTCGACCTCGGGAACGACGTCTGCGTGACGGCCTGCGTCGAGGTCGGCCGCGATGCGCGCCTCGATCGCCAGGAGCCGCGATCCGTCGAGCCGCGCAGCCTCGAGCTGTGCGAACGGCTCGTGGACGAGATCCGCGAGCGCGGGCCCGCGCCACTGCGCCAGCGCCTCCCGCGGCTTGCCGGCGCCCGCGAGCTGCTCGAAGCGCTCGACGTCGAGCTCGCCGGCCTCGACGCGCACGAGGTATCCGGGCGCGCGGGTCACGATCCGGTCGGCGCCGAGCGCAGAACGGAGCGCATGGACGTGCACCTGGAGCGTGTTCAGCGCCCTGGCCGGCGGCGACTCGCCCCAGATCCCGTCGATCAGCCGGTCGGTGGAGACGGCCTCGTTCGGCTGGAGGAGCAGCTGGGCGAGCAGGGCACGCGGCCGCGGGCCCCCCAGCGCAACCGGGACGCCGTCGTCGTCGAGCACCTCCAACGGCCCCAGCAGACGGAATTCCACAGCCTTACGACCCCTCCCTACGCTCCCTTAAGCCGAGCTTGAGCGGATCCTAAGCGGCCTGCCCGATGGTGCGTCTCGTCAAGTTCAGTCCTATCGAGGAGGCGCAAGTGATCACCACCGGCCAGTCGCTCACCAACTCCGTCACCGGCGAGACGCTCGTGTTCCGCACGACGTCGGCCGATTCGAACGGCGAGCGTGTCGTCGTCGAGACGTTCGTCGAGCCGAACGGCGCCGTCGCGGCGGCGCACGTCCATCCCGCCCAGGAGGAGCGCTTCGAGGTGCTCGCCGGCGAGCTCGAGTTCCGGCTCGGCAAGTCGACGATCGTGGCGAAGCCCGGCGACCGCGTGCTCGTCCCGGCGGGGACGCCGCACAAGTTCCGCAACGTCGGCGACGAGACGGCCCACTTCGTCTGCGAGGTCTCGCCGGCGCTCGGGTTCGAGCAGCTGATCGAGACGATGTTCTCGCTCGCCGAGGACGGCAAGGTCTCGAAGAAGGGGATGCCGAACCCGTTGCGGCTCGCGGTGATCGCCCGCCACCACTTCGGTGACGTGCGGCTGCCGTTCCCGCCCGCCTGGCTCCAGCGGCTCGGGCTTGCGTTCGGCGCTCCGCTCGGCCGGATGCTCGGCTACAAGGCGACCTACGAGCCCCAGGCTCCGAAGGCGCCCACGGCGCTCGGCGTCTAGCCCCACCGGATGAGAAGCCGTCGCGCGCCGCCTCCGGTCCGACCGAGCGTGTGGTCGGACCGGAGGTGCTCGTCGCCCGGCATCCGGCTCGACCGCTTCACTTCCGCTCCCGCGCATTCCGACATCTCACGACTAGAGGGGGAACGATGAGCACTGCATCGATCGACATCGCGACACCGGCGGTCACCGCCAAAGGCTGGACGCGGGTTCTCGGCCCGCTCGGCGGGCTCGCCATCGTCGCAGGCCTGATCACGTTGTTCGTCACACCGGCCGGCGAGGACACGGGAGAGACACCTGCCGAGGTCGTCGCCTACGCCTCGTCGCACGAGAGCTGGAGCATCGCGGTCGGGCTGTTCGCGCTCGCCTCGCTCGTGCTCGGCGGAGCATTCGTCGCAGCACTCCATTCGCGGCTCGCGGGCATCGCGACGGCGAACGAGTCGACGCTCGTCCTGATCGGCGGGCTGGTGTTCGTGCTCTGCTTCGTGCTCTGCTGGGTCATCTGGACGGCGCCGCTCGTCGACATGCCGGACGACCCGGCGCGGGCGCTCTCCCAGGCCGAGGCGTACCTCGGCATCGACGACGTCGCGTGGTTCCTGCTCGGCGGCGCGGGCATCGGAGTCGCGATCATGGCCGTCCCGGCGTCGCTCGCGGCGATGCGCGCCGGGCTCCCGGCGTGGCTCGGCTGGCTGGGCGTCGTCGCGGGGATCGCGTCGCTCGCGACCGTCGCCTTCTTCGGGATCTTCGCCTGGATGGCGTGGATCGCGGGAGCGTCCATCGTGATGCTCGCCGCGCGCCGCGGGTAGGGGAGCCCGCCGGGGGGAGGGCGGCGCCGGACCGGCGCCGCCCTCCCAGTTCCCGCGAAACTCCAGCGCCCGCTCAGGCCGCGAGCGAGGCGCGGAGGAAGCGCAGGAGGTTGCCGCGCGCGACGGCGACGATGTCCTCGGTCGACCAGCCGCGTCGCTCGAGCCCTGCCAGGAGATTCGGGTAGTCCTGGGGGCCGACGAGGCCGTCGAGCCCCACTCCGGGCTCGAGCCCTGCGGGCATCAGCCCGTCTTTCGGCTCCGGCGGCGGCGGCATCGCCTCCCACAGGCGGCGCGTGAAGTCGCCGCCGAGGCAGAGGCGCTCGACGCCGAGCACGGAGGCGGCGTGCTCGAGGTGGTCGATCACGCGGTCGATCGTCCGGCGCACCGGGTCGATCGCGAGCGGATGCAGCATGAGGCCGAAGAGGCCGCCGGCGTCGCCGAGTGCCCGAAGCTGGTCGTCGGAGAGGTTCCGGGGCGTGTCGTTCACGGCGCGGCAGCCGCCGTGCGAGCAGAGGATCGGCGCGCCCGCGGCGCGCTCGAGGAGCTCCGCGTAGACGCCGGAGGACGCGTGGGCGAGGTCGAGCACGACTCCGAGCTCGACGAGGCGGTCGACGAGCTCACGGCCGAGCCGCGAGAGCCCGCCGCCGTCCTCCGCGGCGCCGTCGGCGAAGGCGTTACGCCGGTTCCAGGTCAGGCTCGCCATCCGCACGCCGAGGGTGTGGAAGACGTCCGCGGGCCAGACCTCGACGCCGAAGCACTCGACGCCCTCGAGCGAGAGCATCAGCCCGAGTCGCTCGCCGGACTCGACACGGTCGAGATCCGCCGCAGCCTGCACCTGGACGACCCGGTCGCCGTTCTCGCTCACCGCGCGATGGAACGAGGCGACCATCGAGAGCGCTTCTCGCAACGATCCCTCGGGCTGGACCGTGACGTCCACGTAGACGGGGCAGACCTGAAGCCCGACGCCTCCCTGCTCGAGGAGTGGCAGCCAGGTGTCGGCGAAGACGTTCGTCTCGCCGAGCCGGCGCTCGCGATAGGCGACCTCCATGAGCAGGTCGACGTGCGCGTCGGCGATCACGCGGCGAAGTAAACAGTGTTGGTGTCGGACTCAAGTCGACACCAACGCGGTTTCACTTGTTGGGGAAACGTGAAGCGTCGAATCCGCTCCGCGGCGACGCGCGTAGTCTCGGGCGACCGCGCAAGCGAACGAGGAGACCCATGAGACGGATCCTGACCGCAGCTCTCGCGACCCTGGGCGTGCTCGCCGTCGCGCTACCCGCGTCGGCGGCGACGACACCGACCTACAAGGGGACGGTCGGCCCCGGGTTCACCATCTCCATGGCGAAGAAGCCGACGAAGGCCGGCAAGGCGAAGCTCGTGATCGCCGACAAGTCGGACTTCCACAACTTCCACCTCACGGGTGGAGGCGTCAACGTCAAGACCACCGTCGCCGCCGTTGGCACGAAGACGTTCACGGTGACGCTCAAGAAGGGCACCACGTACCGCTTCGTGTGCGATCCGCACGCGAGCTCGATGAAGGGCTCGTTCAAGATCTCGTAGCACTCGGACTCCGGGGAGGGGTCTGGGGTCAGGTGCGGCCCGGGCTGCGGCCGGGCCGCACCTAGACGAGCGGGAGCGCCTCGATGCCGCCCGCGCCGATCCGCCAGGCGGCGAGCTCGTCGAGGCGCACCGAGTAGATGACGTACGGCAGGTCGCGCCACAGGCCGATCCGCTCGACGTCCGTGCGCGACGGTCGCGGCGCGGACGAGACGTGGGAGTGGACGACCGCCTGCTCGACGTCCCGGTCGCCGAGGTCGGCCCAGACGACCGGATCGAGGTCGAGCTCGAAGTAGTACGGCGAGGGCGAGGCGTTCCTGCCGGGGACGTACTCGACGGCGACGTCCCCCTCGAGCAGAAGGAGCCCGCAGGCCTCGTTCGGGAGCTCGGCGCGTGCGTGCGAGGCGATCGCCTCGCGCACCGCGGCCGGGATCACCACCAGACGGTCTGCTCCATCGACTCGGCGACGGCCTCGGCGGGCGCCTCCCAGAAGTCGGCGCTGAGGTACTTCCAGCCGCCGTCCGCGAGGATCGCGACGACGACCCCCTCGTCGAGCTCGTCGGCGAGCCGGCGCGCGACGTGGACGACCGCGCCGGAGGAGACACCGCCGAGGATTCCCTCCAGGCGAAGGAGCTCGCGGACCGCGGCGACGGACTCCTCGTTCGAGACGAGCACCTTCCGGTCGAGCTTCGCCACGTCGAGGATCGGCGGCACGTACCCCTCGTCGAGCGACCGCAGCCCCATCACGGGGTCGCCGGGGAGCGGCTCGGCAGCCGCAACGGTCACGTCCGGGAAGGACTCGCGCAGGCGCTCGCCGGCTCCCATCAGCGTGCCCCCGGTGCCGAGCCCGGCGACGAGCACGTCGACCCGCTCCAGGGCGGCGGCGATCTCGGCGCCCGTCCCCTCGTAGTGCGCCCGAGGGTTGGCCCGGTTGGCGTACTGGAAGGGGACGAACCAGCGCGGGTCGGACTCGGCCAGCTCGAGCGCGAGCCGGACCGCGCCGTTCGAGCCTTCGGCCGCGGGGGAGAGGACGAGCTCGGCGCCGTAGAGCCGGAGCAGGCGCTTCCGCTCCTCCGTCGCGTTCTCGGGCAGGACGCAGGTGAGTGGGTAGCCGCGCAGCGAGGCGACGAGCGCGAGGGAGATCCCGGTGTTGCCCGAGGTCGGCTCGAGCAGCGCGCGCCCCGGCTCGAGCTCGCCCGACGCCTCGGCGGCGTCGATCATCGCGAGCGCCACCCGATCCTTGATCGAGCCGGTCGGGTTCTGGCCCTCGAGCTTTGCGTAGATCCGCACGCCCGGCTTCGGCGCGAGGCGCGTCAGCTCGACGAGCGGCGTCCCGCCGACGAGGTCGAGCAGGCTCGACGCGATCGGCGCCCGCGGCGCGGCGGGGTGCTCGACCGGCGCCGCTCCGTCGGGTGGCGGCACGGGAGCCCCGCCGGCCATCGCGGGAAGGAGAATCACGGTCGCGCCCGGCGCGACGAGCGTGTCGAGCCCGTCGAGCGTGCGGACGTCCTCGCCGCCGAGGTAGACGTTGACGAACGGCGCGATGTCGCCGTCGGCGATGAGCTGCGGCCGGAGCGCGGGATGGCGCTCGACGAGGTCGTCGATCACCTCGCGGACGCTCTCGCCGCTCGCCTCGACCTGGCGCGCACCGCCGACCTCGTTCCGCAGCGTGGGCGGGATGCGGACGGTGATCACGTCGCGTGCACCGCCGCTCCGGAGCAGAACTCGACGTAATCGACGTACTCGGTGATCGTCGGCGAGTCGCCGCAGACCGGGCAGTCGGGGTTGCGGCGGATCGCGACCTCGTCGAACGTCGTCGCGAGCGCGTCGAAGAGGAGCAGGCGGCCGGCCAGCGTCTCGCCCACGCCGAGCACGAGCTTCAGCGCCTCGCTCGCCTGCAGCGACCCGACGATGCCCGGCAGGACGCCGAGCACGCCGCCCTTCGGCGCAGCTCGGGGCGAGCTCCGGCGGCGGCGGCGAGGGATAGAGGCAGCGGTAGCACGGCCCGTTGCCGGGGTGGAACACGGTGACCTGCCCCTCGAATCGATAGATCGAGCCGTGCACGACGGGGATCTCGTGCCACACGGACGCGTCGTTCACGAGGTACCGCGTCGGGAAGTTGTCGGTGCCGTCGACGATCACGTCCCAGCCGTGGGCGAGGATCCGCTCGACGTTCTCCGAGTCGAGCCGCTCCCGGAACGGGACGACCTCGACGTCGGGGTTGAGCGCCTCGATCGTGCGCTTCGCGGACTCGACCTTCGGCTCGCCGAGCCGCTCCGTCGAGTGGACGATCTGTCGCTGGAGGTTCGAGTCGTCGACCACGTCGGGATCGATGATCCCGAGCCGCCCGACGCCCGCGGCGGCGAGGTACAGCGAGGCCGGAGACCCGAGCCCGCCGGCGCCGATCAGGAGGACGCGCGACTCGAGCAGGCGCTGCTGGCCCTCCTCGCCGACCTCGGGGATCATGAGATGTCGCGCGTAGCGCGCCCGCTGCGCGGGCGCCAGCGCGACGGGCGTCGTGAACGGGAACCCGTTCCGCTTCCAGTCGGCGAACCCGCCGGCGAGGTTGACCGCGTGCTCGTAGCCGAGCTCGTGGAGCGCCTTCGTCGCGAAGGCCGAGCGCGAGCCGCTCTCGCAGTAGACGACGAGCGCACGCTCCTTGTCCGGGACGAGCGCCTCGACCCGCGATTCGAGGTTGTTCCGCGGCAGGTGCACGGCGCCCGGCAGGTGCCCCTCGTCCCACTCCTCGCGCAGCCGCACGTCGAGGAAGAGGGGCGTGTCGCCGGCCTCGAGGAGCGCATGGGCCTCACGCGTCGAGATCTCGTCGATCTCGTCGCGGGCCTGCGAGAGGAGCTCACGGTACGAGGCCATTACTTTCACGAATATAGCGAGTAGGTCACGGGCTCCGCGACTCCCCGGGCGAGCCGGGTGGCGGGCCGCCGCCGCGGCTACCGTGACGACGTGTCGCCGCTCGCCCGCGTCGTCGCGCTCACAGCCGCAACGGCCCTCGTCGCCGGCGGTCTCGTCGTCGGGATCGTCTCGCTGCAGACCGAGCCGGCCGGCACCGCCGCGCCCGCGGCGAAGCCGCGCGCGGGCGTGCCCCCGCTGACGCTCGAGCTGGGCGTGCGGGGCGACCCCGAAGCGGTGGCGCTGCGCCGGGCGGCGCAGCTCTTCGCCGACGGGAAGCGGGCTGACGCGGGACGCTCGTTCGCGCGCTTCCGCTCGCTCGAGGCGCGGGTCGGTCAGGCCTTCGCGAGGTGGCCGGACGGCACCGTCGACCGGCTCAACCGGCTGGCAGGGCTCCACCCTCAGCGGGCGGTCGTCCAGCTGAACCTCGGGGTGGCGCTCTTCTGGGCCGGGCTCGCGGGCGCGGAGGACGCCTGGCGCGCCGCTGCCGATTCCGAGCCCGACTCGCCCTACGCCGTCGCGGCCGGGAACCTGCTGCATCCCGAGTACGCGCGCGGCCTGCCGGTCTTCGTGACGACGGTCCCGCTGCCGGCCGAGCTCGACGAGCTCGAGCCGGCGGCTCAGCTCGAGCTCCTCCGGCGGGGTGCGAGTACCGCCGAGGGGAAGCTGCTGTACGGCGTCGCCCTCCAGCGCCTCGGTCGGCGCCAGTCCGCGGAGAAGGTCTTCGCCGCCGCTGCGCGGCAGGCACCGGCGAGCGTCGAGGCGCAGGTCGCCGCGGCGGTCGGCCGGTTCGACAAGGCCCGGCCGGCAGAGGCCTTCTCGCGCCTCGGCCCGCTGACGCGCCGGTTTCCCGATCGTGCCACCGTCCGCTTCCACCTCGGCCTGCTCCTGCTCTGGTCGGGAGAGGTCCGAGAGGCGAGAACGCAGCTCACGCGAGCGACGACGGTCGAGCCCGGCTCACCGCTCGCCCGCCAGGCCCGCCGCTACCTCGACGAGCTCGAGGCCGCCGGCGTCTCGTGAGCCACTCCGGTCTTTGCGGATCGCCCGACCTGCGGCTACCGTGTTCGCGCACGCGACAAAGGGGGCGGTTCCTGAGCGCGCCAGCGCCACATCCGCAAGGAGCGAGCACGGCACCGGAGACCGCCCTCCAGACCGAGGAGGGGCGGGCGCTCCTCGAGGCGGGCCGCGCGAAGGGAACCCTCGACGCCGACGAGCTCGCGCTCGCGCTCGACGAGCTCGACCTCGACGCCAACCAGCTCGACGCGTTCTACGACGCGCTCGACGAGGAGCAGATCGAGGTCGTCGTCCCCTCCGAGGCGGAGGCGGAAGCGGAGCGCGAGCGCGCCTGGGAGTCGGCCGAGGCGGAGATCTCGACCGACACGCTGCAGCTCTTCCTGAAGGACATCGGCAAGGTGCCGCTGCTCACCGCGGCGCAGGAGGTCGAGCTCGCGAAGCGGATCGAGCGCGGCGACCACGGCGCGAAGCAGGCGATGGTCGAGGCGAACCTGCGGCTCGTCGTCTCGATCGCGAAGCGCTACCGCAACCAGGGGCTGCCGTTCCTCGACCTGATCCAGGAGGGGACGATCGGGCTCGTGCGGGCGGCCGAGAAGTTCGACTGGCGCAAGGGCTTCAAGTTCTCGACGTACGCGACCTGGTGGATCCGCCAGGCGGTCGCGCGCGCGATCGCCGACAAGGGCCGCACGATCCGCATGCCCGTCCACGTGGTGGAGAAGCTCAACAAGATCGGTCGCTCGGAGCGGAAGCTCCGCGCCGAGCTCGCGCGCGAGCCGACCGCGGAGGAGATCGCGAGAGACCTCGATCTCGCGATCGAGGAGGTCGAGCAGATCAAGCGAAGCGCCCAGACACCGGTCTCGCTCGAGAAGCCGGTCGGCGACGAGGAGGAGTCCGAGTTCGGCCACTTCCTGACGGACGAGTCGGAGCCCCTGCCCGACGAGGCGGCCGAGGTGACGATGCGCCGGGAGGCGCTCCGGTCGATCCTCGGCGCGCTCTCGCCGCGCGAGCGTCAGGTGCTCGAGCTGCGCTACGGCCTCGACGGACGACAACCGCGGACCCTCGACGAGGTGGGCCGGGCATTCAACGTCACGCGCGAGCGAATCCGCCAGATCGAGCACCAGAGCCTCAAGAAGCTCCGTGCCCTCGCCGACGCGGCCAGCGTCCGCGACGTCGCCTGACGCACCACCCCGCCTCCTCCGACGCTCCCTGCGGCCGCCGCCGGCGCGTCATGCGACGCGCGAGGAGCGCTTGTGTTCAAGTAACACGAGCGTTGTCAGGTGGCCGTCAGCGGAAGACCGCTTGTGTTGAAGTAACACAAGCGTTGTCAGACGCCGCCAGCGGAAGACGGCTTGTGTTCAAGTAACACAAGCGTTGTCCGTCGGCGCAGCGGTCGCGCCGGTCGCACGCACCGGCCGCGGGGCACCGCACTACAATCGCGCGCGTGCTGCCACCCCACGACGCGCTTGTCGACGAGCTCGCCGAGCTGATCGCGATCCCGTCCGTCAGCGCCGACGCCGAGCGCAGCGGTGACGTCCGCGCGGCGGCGGACTGGGTGGCGGCGAGGATCCGCGCTGCCGGAGGCACGAGCGAGATCGAGGAGCGGGAGGGGCGCCCGCTCGTGCTCGGTCACGTCTCCGCCTCGTCCGGGAACGGCGCCCCGACCGTGCTCGCCTACGCCCATCTCGACGTCCAGCCGCCCGATCCCCTCGAGCTCTGGGAGTCGGATCCGTGGACGCTCGTCGAGCGCGACGGGAAGCTCGTCGCCCGCGGGGTCGCCGACGACAAGGCGCACCTCTTCATGCTGCTCAAGGCGACGGAGCTGCTCGCCGCCGCAGGTGAGCTGCCGGTGGACGTGCGCTTCGCGATCGACGCGGAGGAGGAGGTGGGGGGCCACTCGGTCGTCGACTGGGTCGGCGAGGACACCGGCCCCGCCGACGTCGGCCTCGTCCTCGACGGCGGGTACGCGACCGAGACGCTGCCGAGCTTCTGCACTGCGCTACGGGGGATCTGCTACTTCCACGTCACCGTCCGCACGGGCGAGCGCGATCTGCACTCCGGGATGCTGGGCGGTGCCGCCCTCGCCTCGACCCATGCCCTGCTGGAGGTGCTCTCCGCGGTGCTCCCGGGGCCCGACGGGCGCCTCGCCGAGCCGCTGCGGGCCGGCATCGTCGAGCCGACCGCGGAGGAGGTCGCCGGCTGGGAGGCGCTGCCACACGGGCGCGACGAGCTCGCCGGCCAGGGTGCCCGGCCGGCCGACCCACGAGCGGCGGACGAGTTCATGGTCAGGACGACGGCGGAGCCCTCGGTCACCGTCAACGGCTTCGAAGGGGGGTCGCCGCGCCTCCAGAAGACGGTGCTGCCCGTCGAGGCACAGGCGAACGTCTCGATCAGGCTCGCTCCCGGCCAGTCGACCGGGGAGATCGCCCCCGTCTTCGAGAGGCTCCTGCGCGAGGCCGCGCCGGAAGGCGCCACCGTCGACGTCGACCTCTGGTCGACGGGCGAGCCCGGCTACGTCGATCCTGCTTCACAGGCGGTGAGGCTCGCGCTCGAGGCGTTCGAGCACGTCCTCGGCGAGCGTCCCCTCCTCATCCGCTCGGGCGGCTCGATCCCCGTCGTCGCGGCGCTCGCAGAGCGCGGGGTGCCGGCGATCGTGACGGGTTTCACCCGACCGAGCTCGCAGCTCCACTCGCCCAACGAGAACATCCCGGCGGCAGCCCTCCGCGACGGGCTGGAAGCCACGGTCGAGCTCCTGCGACGCTTCTCCGCGCTTGGCTCCTGAGAGTCGCAACACCCTCTTCGCGAGCCCGCTCGCGGAGGAGCTCGCCGAGGACGTCCTCGCGCGGTTCCTGCGCTACGTCGTGATCGACACGCAGTCCGACCCCGACGCCACCACCTATCCGTCGACCGAGAAGCAGCTCGACCTCTCTCGGCTGCTCGTCGACGAGCTGCGCGAGCTCGGCCTCGACGACGTCGAGCTGACCGAGCACGGGTACGTGTTCGCGACGGTCCCGGGAACGGTCGAAGGCGCTCCGACGGTCGGCCTCATCGCCCACGTCGACACCGCGCCCGGCACCTCCGGGACCGGTGTTCGTCCGCTCGTGCATCGCAACTGGGCCGGCGCCGCGATCCACCTCCCGGGCGATCCCAAGCAGGTGCTCGACCCGGATGACATGCCAGGGCTCGAGGAGCGGGTCGGTCACGACCTCGTGACGAGCGACGGCACCACGTTGCTCGGCGCCGACGACAAGGCGGGTCTTGCGATCATCGTCACGGCCGCCGACCGGCTCCTGCGTGACGACCGGCCTCGCGCGACCCTCCGGGTCGGCTTCACGGTGGACGAGGAGGTGGGTCGCGGCACCGACCATTTCGATCTCGAGGGCTTCGGCGCGGACTTCGCCTACACGTTCGACGGCTCCGGGCTGGGCGAGCTCGAGACGGAGACGTTCTCCGCCTACCAGCTCGTGCTCACGATCGAGGGGGTCGGCGTGCATCCGGGCTCGGGGAAGGGTCGCCTCGTCAACGCGCTCAAGCTCATGGCCGAGGTTCTCGTCTCGCTGCCCGGCGAAGGGCTCTCGCCCGAGACGACCGACGAGCGCGAGGGGTTCGTCCACCCGGAGCGCCTGACGGGCGGCACCTCGGCGGCGACGCTGTGGCTGATCGCCCGCGACCACGACGACACGAAGCTCGAGGAGCACGTGGAGCTCGTCCGGCGCATCGCGGCCGAGGTCGTCGGTCGCGAGCCGCGGGCGTCGTTCTCCCTCGAGGTGAAGGACCAGTACCGGAACATGCGGCCGGTGCTGGACCGGCACCCGGAGATCGTCGAGGCTGCCGAGGAGGCGATCCGGCGGGTCGGCGTCGAGCCGGTGCGGAGCATCATCCGCGGCGGCACCGACGGCGCCCGGCTGACGGAGAAGGGCCTGCCGACGCCGAATCTCTTCACGGGCGGGCAGCACTACCACTCGGTGCGCGAGTGGGCGTCCGTGCAGGACATGGCCGCAGCCGCCGCGACAGCGGTCGAGCTCGTCCGGCTCCTGGGAGAGCGATCGGCCTAGATCGCTTCGGCCTTAGGCCGAGTGCACGGCGCAGCCGAGCCAGTCGTGCCCGAAGCGACGCATCTCGTCGATGATCGGCCGGAGTGCCTCGCCCTTCTCCGTCAGCTCGTACTCGACCCGGGGCGGTGACTCGGCGTAGCTGCGGCGGACGACGATCTCCTCCGCCTCGAGCCAGCGGAGCCGCTCGGCGAGCGTCCGCGGGCTGATCCCCTTGCACGCGTGCTCGAGCTGGGTGAACCGGCGCGGCCCCTCGGAGAGGTCGTGGACGATGAGCACCGTCCACTTCGAGCCGACGATCTCTCCCGTTGCGGCGACCGAGCACTGCCCCGCCTGGTGGACGGGGAGCATCGTGCGCGTCTCGGCCTGCGTGGCCATGTCCTCAGTGTACGGCGGCGGCGCGACGCCGCGAGTCGAGATTTGTCAATCCTCGCCGGCGCGCTTCGCGCGCTGACAGGCGGCGGTGCACGACGAAGCGAGCAGCAGCGGACGCAGGAAGCGGGCGAGGCCGAGCGCACCCTGGCTCGAGAGGTGGAGCCCGTCGTCGCCGAACCACGATGCCTTCGTCTTGCTCACACCGTGCCAGTCCGCCACCTTGATCTGCGGCCAGCGCCTCGTCGCGGCGTCGATCGCCGCGTTCGTCGTCCGGTAGAGCGGGCGGTTCTCCTGCATCGTGACCCAGATCACCGTCGAGACGCCCTGCCGCACGAGCACCTGCATCACGCGATCGAGATCGGCGCCGTAGTCCGAGGGCACGTCGTTGTAGCCGACGTCGATCACGACGATCGAGCCGAGCGGGTGCTCGGGCTTCTCGACGAGCGAGAGGACGCTCTGCGGCCGGTCGCCCTTGTACGGGCAGCCGGTCTCGGCCAGCCGGCGGCACACCTTCGCGTCGAGCTGGAGGTCGAGCCCTTTCGCCAGCAGCGTGCGCGCCTTCTTCTCGTACGAGAGCGCGGCGGCGACCGAGTCGCCGAAGAACGTCACCCGGGGGCGCGTCGTGCTCCCGCCCGAGGCAGAGGAGGCCGCCACGACCGCGGCCAGGGCGACTGCGAGCAGGGCGGCGACCCGGCGCATCAGTGGACATTACCCTCCCCGCCGCTTGATCCCTGCCCGCGTCGAGACATCTCCCTGAAGGTGACCGCAGTCGCGGGCGACAGGGCCACGCCTAATCCCAGGGTGGAGGCTGGTGCACCCAGCGACCGCCCACCATGGTGGCCACGACCTGCACGTCACGCAGCTCGTCCGGCGGCACCGCCAGAGGATCGCGGTCGAGCACGACGAGGTCGGCGAGGAAGCCGGGCAGGAGCTTCCCGCGGCGACGCTCGTCGCCCGCGAGCCAGGCGGGTGCGACCGTCGAGGCGTGGAGCGCCCGCTCGACGGTGACCGACTCCTCGGGGCGCCACGGCGGTCTCTCGTCGAGAGTCCGCAGCACGCCTGCGCAGATGCCCGCGAGCGGGTCGAGGTCCTCGACCGGAGCGTCCGAGCCGTTGACGACGACGGCGCCGCTGTCGGCGAGTGAGCGAAAGGCGTACGTCCCCCCGAGCCGGTCGCCCCAGAACCGCTCTGCGAGGTCGCGGTCCGAGGGGGCGTGGGTGAACTGCACCGAGCACGCGACGCCGAGCTCCGCGAAGCGAAGGACGTCGGCCGGGTCGAGGCACTGCGCGTGCTCGATGCGCTGCCGTAGGCCGAGCGGCTGCCAGACGTCTCTCGTCGCCTCGAAGGCGTCGAGCGCCTCGCGGTTCGCGCGGTCGCCGATCGCGTGGACGGCGAGCGGCCAGCCCGCGGCCGCCCCGGCGCGGATCAGCTCGGCGAGCTCGTCGCCGCTCGTGATGCGCACTCCGGTCCCGTCGAGCATCCAGGCGGTCTGCGAGCCGAGCGTCCCGTCCATGAACGCCTTCAGGTAGCCCAGGCGCAGGTAGTCGTCGCCCACGCGCGAGCGGAGGCCGAGCTCCGCCAGCTGCCCGGCCCGCTCGGCGGGGAGCGACTGCCAGACCCGCAGTGTCAGCCCCGTCGCCTCGTGGAGCCGGCCGAAGATGGCCGGCGAGCCGAGCCAGCCGTCCTTGTCGTGGATCGCGCCGACCCCACGGGCGCTCGCGAGCTTCAACCCGTCGCGCGTCGCCGAGACCCACTCGTCCTCCGACACCGTCACGTGCCGCTCGCGGAACCGCCACGCGGACTCCTCGCGCAGGATGCCCGTCGGCTCCCCGGCGCGATCGCGCTCGACGACGCCGCCCGGGAAGTCCAGGTCGCCGTCGGCACGCGCGAGCGCCGCGCTCGAGAGCCAGAGCGAGTGGTAGTCCTTCGACCAGAGCGCCGCCGGAGTGTCGCCGACCACCGCGTCGAGAGCCGTGCGGGACGGCTTCTGGCCCCAGTCCGCATCCCGCCAGCCGCGGCCGCGGAGCCACTCCCCGTGGGCGCGGTGCGAGCCGATCCGCGCCAGGGCCTCGTCGAGCGATGCGGCGCCCTCGAGCGAGACGTCCCGTCGCGCGAGCGACCAGGTGGGAAAGTGCACGTGGGAGTCGGTGAACGCCGGCAGCACGCAGCGACCGCGCAGGTCGACTCGGTCCGGCGTCGGCAACGCCCACTCGTGCGTCCCGACGCCGCCGACGATCCGGTCGCCCGCGATCGCGAGCGCGGCGGTCGTCGGCAGCGACGCATCCATCGTCCGGACGACCCCGTTCGCGAGGATCACGCGGTCAGGCTAGACGGCGCCGACGAGGTTCGTGGCGCCGCCGACGTCGTGCATGCGGGCGGGCCCCTCGCGGAGCCCGCCCGCGCTTTCCCCCCGACCTCAGGCAGCGGCGGGAAGGATGTTCTGGTTGACCCGGAACACGTTGTCCGCGGTCGTACTGCGCCTTCACCTGCGCGAGCCGCGCGTAGTTCGGGCCGTACGTCGCCTGCACCCGCTCCTGCCCCTCGTCCATCATGAAGTTCACGTAGGCGCCGCCTGCCGCGTACGGGTGGAGCGCCTCCCAGTACCCGATCGCCCAGTCCTTGAGCGCTTGCGCCTGGCCCGGGTCGCCGTCCACGCCGATGAACACCTGCGACCAGTTCGCGTCACGGAAGGAGAACGCCGTGTCCTCCGGCGCGACGTCGTGCACCGCGCCGTTGACGGGATAGACGTGCGAGCCGGACTTGAACGTCGGCATCTTCGCGTTCCACTCGCGGTTCCGCTCGATCGCCTCGTCCGGGATCTCGCGGACGAAGTCCGCCCGCGCGTACCACTGGTCGCCCGGGCCGTAGAGCCCGTCGAACGCGCTGTTGAGCGCGGCGATCGGCATCCGCCCGACGCCGTGCATCAGCGGCTCCGCGAGGGAGAGGAATGGCTCCATCGCCTCTTCCGCCTCCTCGTCGGACGCGTCGATGCACCAGACGATCCCGCACACGAGGCGCAGGTGGATCTCTTCCGGGAACGGCTCCGCCGGCGGGATCGTGTGCCAGTTGAAGAATCCGTTCACGTTGCGCGGGGCGGACGGAAGCCATTCGCGGTAGAGCCTCAGGAGTTCATCGGTGTCCTCGATCGCCCAGAACGTCGGCCCGCCGACGATCGTCTCGAGCGGATGGGCCTGGAACGTGAACTCGGTGACGACGCCGAAGTTGCCGCCGCCGCCTCGGATCGCCCAGAAGAGGTCGGGGTTGTCGCCGGCGCTCGCCGTGACCTTCCGGCCGTCGGCGAGCACCATCTCCGCCGAGAGCAGGTTGTCGATCGTCAGTCCGTGCCGGCGGGTCAGGTACCCGTGCCCCCCGCCGAGCGTGAGCCCGGCGACGCCGGTCGACGAGATGATCCCGGTCGGCACGGCGAGCGCGTGGGGCTGGGTCGCCGCGTCGACCTCGTTCCACACGCAGCCGCCCCCGACCCGCACCGTGGCGCTCTTGGGATCGACCGTGACCGAGTTCATCGGCGAGAGATCGATGACGACGCCGTCGTCGGCGCTGGCAAGCCCGCCCCAGTTGTGGCCGCCGCCGCGTACGGCGAGCGGCAGGTCGTGCTCGCGGGCGAAGCGGATCGCCGCGACGACGTCGTCCGCGGTCTCGCAGCGCGCGATGACTGCCGGCCGCTTGTCGACCATCGCGTTGAAGAGCGCTCGAGCCTCGTCGTAGCCTGTGTCGTCGGGGCCGATCAGGCGATCGGCGAACGCGCCGAGCTCGGCGCGCGCGCTCGCGATCGGGGACATGGTCGTGCTCATCCGTTCCTCCTCGTGCTCGAAGGTCGAGGCCGAGCCTAGGGAGGGACAGGGCGCCTGTCATGACCTGGCCTGACCGACTTCTCGGCGTGTCTCGCGATGCGCCATGATCAGATCTGATCATGGCACCGTCCTCGCTCCCGGGAGTGCTCCGCCTCGCGCCGGCCTATGCCTTCGCCGGCCGGGCCGACGAGCTGGCGACGCTCCGGGCAATCCTCCCCCGCGCCGCGGGTGAGGGTCGCCGCGCCGCGTTCATCGGCGGCGAAGCGGGGTCGGGCAAGAGCAGGCTCGTGCGCGAGCTCGCCCACGACGTCGCCGGCGACGGGGCGCTCGTGCTTTACGGCGACTGCGACGGGGTGGTCAGCGCCCCGTACGAGCCCTTTACCGAGGTGCTGGAGCAGCTCGTCAGGGAGCTCGGGCCGGACGAGCTCACCGAGACGCTCGGCGGCCACGGCGCCGAGCTCCGGCGCCTGCTGCCGGCGCTCCCGCTCGAGCCCGGCGACTCCACCGAGGGCCAGGCTGTGGATGCCGACACGCAGCGCCACCGCCTGCACACGGCGGTCACCGACGTGCTCACCGCCGCCGGACGGCGCTCGCCGATCCTGCTCGTGCTCGAAGACGTCCACTGGGCGGACGGGCCGACGCTGCTCCTCCTGCGCCACCTCGTGCGGGCCGGCGCGGCCGCGCGCATGCTGATCGTCGCGACGTATCGAGACTCCGCCGGCGAGGTCACGCCGGGCCTCGCCGACACGCTCGTCGACGTCTCCCGCACCGAGGGCGTCGTCCGGATCCGGCTCGGTGGGCTCTCCGACGCCGAGCTCCGGGAGTTCGTCCGACTCACGACCGGGGTCGAGCCCGCGGACGAGCTGCACGCGACGATCTCCGAGCTGACGGGCGGCAACGCGTTCCTCGTCACCGAGCTCTGGCGTGAGCTGGTCGACTCCGGCGCGATCGACGCAAGCTCGAGCGACGCGCGCCTCGTCAGGTCGGCAGCCGAGCTCGGCGCGCCGACGACGGTCCGGGAGGTCGTGAGCCAGCGACTCGCGCGCCACTCGCCCGAGACGCGAGCCGTGCTCGAGCTCGCTGCGGTCGCCGGTGCCGAGCTCGACCTCGAGACCCTTCGCGAGGCGGCCGTCGTCCCGCCCGACCGCCTCCTCGGCGCGCTGGACGAGGCGGCGCTCAGCGGTCTCCTCCTCGAGGAGTCGGGGCCGACGCTCACGTACCGCTTCGTCCACGAGCTCGTCCGCCGGGCGGTCGCCGACCGGCTGTCGGCGGCCAGGAAGGCGGAGACCCACCTGCTCGTCGCCCAGGCGCTGGCGGGCGGGCGCTCGCGCGGCGACAGTCGCGCGCGGCTCGCGGCGCTGGCGCACCACTATGCGGCGGGCGCTGCCGTCGGCGGCCTGGAGCGCGCGGTCGAGTACAACCTGCTCGCCGCCGAGTCCGCCGCCGCCGCCCTGGCATTCGAGGACGCGGCCGCCCGGTACCGGACGGCGCTCGAGCTCGGGATCCCCGGCGCGCGCGAGCGGGCGGAGGCGCTCCTCGGACTGGGCGATGCCGCGCAGAGGGGGGAGACGCCGAGGAGGCCATCGCCGCCTTCGGGCGGGTCGCGGAGCTCGCGCGCGAGCTGGGTGACACCGAGCTGCTCGCCGAGGCGGCGATTGCCTACGAGGGCGCCTGCTGGCGGCCGGCGATCCACGATGCCGGGGCAGCCGAGCTCCTCGAGGAGGCGGTCGGCGCGCTCGGGCCCGAGGACTCGGAGCTGCGCGCCGGCGCGCTGGGCGGGCTCGCCCGGGCCCTCGAGCTGCAAGGCGACCCGGTGCCCGCCGCGCGTGCGCGCGACGAATCGATCGCGATGTCCCGCCGACGCGGAGATCAGCGGAGCCTGGCGGCGACGCTCGCGCAGGCGTACTGGTCCCAGGGCACGAGCAGGCAGGAGGCGGTGAACGAGATGCTCGTGGAGGCGCGTCAGCTCGGCGCCGCGCTCGGGGACGTCGGGCTCGAGGGTGAAGCGCTCTCCTGGCTCGTGCCGTCAGCCGTCGCCCTCTGCGACCACGACGCGGCCCGCGACCACCTGCGGGAGTTGCTCGTGATGGTCCGGAGGACCAACGAGCCGTTTCTCCTCCACGTCGCAGAGCACTACGCGGCCGCGCTCGCGCTCTGCGACGGCGAGCTCGACGCGGCCGAGAGTGCCGCGATGCGGTCGAAGGAGTGGGGCTCCCTCCTCACGGGCAGGGACGCGTCGGGGACCTTCGGGATCCAGATGTTCGGGATCCGCCGCGAGCAGGGGCGCCTCGCCGAGCTCGCTCCGGCGGTGCGGCTCCTCGACGCGGGCTCGCGTGACGGCGCCTGGCGTCCCGGTCTCAGCGTCCTCTACGCCGAGCTCGGGATGGACGACGACGCCCGCAGCGAGCTGCACCGGGTGCTCGACGGCGGGCTCGGGCGGCTCCGCTCGTCGCTCTGGATCGCGTCGCTCGTCTACCTGGCCGACACCTGCGCGGCGCTCGGCGATCGCGAGGCCGCGGCCGTGCTCTATCCGGAGCTGGCGCGCTACGCGGGCGGCAACGTGATGATCGGCCACCTCGTCGGGTGCTACGGCGCGATGGACCGGTACCTCGGCATGACCGCGTCCGTGCTGGGGGAGTGGGAGCGGGCGGAAGCGCACTTCCGCTCCGCGCTCGCGCTGAACACGCGGCTCGGCGCGCGCACGTGGCTCGCGCACACGGCGTACTGGTACGCCCGCATGCTGCTCGCGCGGGGCGCGCCGGACGACGGCGACCTCGTCCAGGCGCACCTCGCCCTCGCGCTCCGGCTCGGACGGGAGATCGGCCTGCCCGGCCTCGTCCGGCACGTCGGCGAGCTGGGCGCGGCGGACACGACCGAGGAGCCGCTACCGGACGGGCTCACGAGCCGCGAGGCCGAGATCCTCGTCGAGCTCGCCCGGGGCCGCTCGAACCGCGAGATCGGCCGGCTCCTCCACATCTCGGAGCACACGGCCGCCAACCACATTCGCTCGATCCTGCGCAAGACGAGCAGCGCGAACCGGACCGAGGCCGCCGGTTACGCCATGCGTCGGGGACTCGTCCCGGACTGAGCTTCGTTACCATCGGCCGATGCCCCTCTACGTGATCGAGCGCCGTTTCGCCGAGCAGCTCGAGCTGGCGAGCGACGACGTCCGCATGATCGATGCGATCAACGCCGACGAGGGCGTGAGCTGGCTCTTCTCCTTCATCTCGGCGGACAAGCTGCGCACCTACTGCCTCTACGAGGCACCCTCGCCCGACGCGATCGTCGAGGCTGCCCGTCGCGCGAACGTGCCGGCCGACGAGATCGTCGAGGTCAGCAAGTTCGTCCCGGCAGAGCTCATCGGTAGCTGACGGTCTCCCGCACGTGCCCTGGGACGTCCTGACCGCCGAGCAGCGCGAGCTGCGCGACCACGTCCGCACCCTGGCCCGCGAGCGCATCGCGCCGCGTGCCGCCGAGATCGACGCGAGCCACGAGTTCCCGTGGGACGTCGTCGAGCTCTTCCGCGACCAGGGGATCTTCGGCCTGCTCTTCGACGAGGAGGCCGGTGGCACCGGCACCGGGACGCTGCTCGCGCTCGTCGCGATCGAGGAGGTCTCGAAGGTCTGCGCGACGAGCGGCCTGATCCTCGCGGTGCAGGAGCTCGGCTCGCTCGGGCTCAAGCTCGGCGGGACCGACGAGCAGCGCGACGCGTGGCTGCCGCGACTCGCGAGCGGCGAGCTGCTCTGCGCCTACGCGCTCACCGAGGCGGGCTCCGGCTCGGACTCCGCCGCGATGCGCACGACGGCCCGCCGCGACGGCGACCGCTACGTCCTCGACGGCACGAAGCGCTTCATCACGAACGCGGGCGTCGCGGGTCTCTACACCGTGTTCGCGAAGACCGATCCGGATGCGGGGCATGCGGGCATCTCGGCGTTCCTCGTCGAGTCCGACGCGCCCGGCTTCGAGGTCGCGCGCCTCGAGGAGAAGCTCGGGATCGCGGGCTCGACGACCGGCGAGCTCGTCTTCGACGAGTGCCGGATCCCCGTGGAGAACCGCCTCGGCGAGGAGGGAACGGGGTTCAAGCTCGCGATGCGGATCCTCGACCGCTCCCGTCCCGGCGTCGCCGCGCAGGCGCTCGGGATCGCCCAGGGCGCGACCGACTACGCGCTCGAGTACGCCCGCACGCGCGAGACGATGGGCAAGCCCATCGCCGAGCATCAGCTGATCGCCGCGAAGCTCGCCGACATGGAGACGAGGACGGAGGCCGCCCGCGGGCTCCTCTATCGCTTCGGCCAGATGGCCGACGCCGGCGTCCCGGAGGCGGAGCTGACGAAAGCCTCGGCGATGGCGAAGCTCATGTGCGGTGACGTCGCGATGGAGGTGACGACCGAGGCCGTGCAGGTCCTCGGGGGGTACGGGTACGTGAAGGAGTACCCCGTCGAGCGCTTCATGCGCGACGCGAAGATCACGCAGATCTACGAGGGCACGCAGGAGGTGCAGCGGCTCGTGATCGCGCGCGAGATGCTGAAGGAGAGCCGCGCCTTCCTCCTCGCCGGCGTTGCCTGAGGCGCCCAGCGGCGACCGCCCGCACGGCCCGCACCGTCTGCACAACCGCCCCCAGGGGCACCCCAGGTGCCCTGGTTCCACGCTAGCGGCCGGACTGTCACGCGTGTGCGCCGTCTTCGTGCCGGCTCCGTGCCGTCGTCGCGCAGCGGCGGCCGCGGCCCTCTATCGCACTCCCGTCGTCGCCGGGCGCTCGTCCGGTGGCGTCGCGAGCGGGTACCGCGCGCGGACCTCGTCGACGTAGTCGGCAAGGCGATCGGCCGTGGCGGGATCCCGGATCTCCAGCACGTTCTCGGCGTTCTGCTCCCCGGAGCGCGAGAAGTTGAACGAGCCGACGAACGAGACGTCGTCCGCGACGACGACCTTGGCGTGCATCGAGTCGTGGACGGCGCCCGGCGACCACGGCGTGGACGGCTTCCCTGCAAGCCGCGCGCCGGTCACGATCGTCTGCAGGAGCGGGATCTTCCAGGCGCTGACGCCGTTCGTCTGCCACTGGCGGAAGACGTCGTCGACCTGGGTGTCGTCCACGACGCCACCGACGTCGCACCGCCGCTCGTTCACGACCTCGACGAGCGTGCCGAGGATCGGGCCCGCGGTGAGCACCGGCGAGGCGAGCCGCACGCGCCGCTTCGCGCGCCCGATGTGCTTCGCGACCCGATGCGAGAGCGCCTCGCCGTTCGCCGGCGTGAACCAGGGCCGGACCGAGACGCCGTCCCCGAGGTCGACGGGGCGAGGCTCGACGGCGCCCGTGCCGCGGACGATCCCGCGCTCCCACAGCTGCTCGAACGCGAGCGTGAACGCATACGCGAGGCGCTCGGCGCCGAGGACGCGGACGACCACGTTCTCCTGGCGCGTCCACGAGTCCTCGGTCCAGTTCATCGAGCCCGTCCAGACGTCGGTGGCGTCGCGCACGCAGAACTTGTGGTGCATCAGGTCGGGAACGCCCGCCACGCCGCGGGTCTCGACGGGGAGCGCCTCGATCGCCTCGGGTCGTGTCTCGGGTGGTGGCGGCACCGGGATCGGGCCGGGATGGGCGAGGTTGTACGCGAGCCGCACCCGGACCCCGCGCTGGTGCGCCGCCAGGAGCGACGCCAGCACGAGCGCGCCGGCGTCGCTCTCGAGCCTGACGTCGTAGAGGGCGAGGTCGAGGGTGGTGCGCGCGTCGTTGAGGAAGCCCGCGATCGCGCCTGCGACCTCGAACGCCGCCTGGCCGCCGTCGGTGAGCGTCGTGAGCTCGACGCGCGGGCTCACGGCGGGACCCGCGTCAACGGGTGCGTCAGGCGTGCTCGGCCTGGCGCGCGCGGAGCTCCGCCTTGTGTGCGCGCTTCGCCGCCTGATACGCCTCGAGCGCCTCGAGGGAGTCGACGTCGCCGAGGGTCGGGAAGCCGGGCACGAGCCCATCCGCCGCGGAGATCCCGAACCGCTTCGAGAGCGTGGCGCCGAGCGCGATCACCTTCATGTCGCCGAACCCCGGCAACG
Organism: uncultured Actinomycetes bacterium; assembly: GCA_963791895.1. Classification (GTDB taxonomy): domain Bacteria; phylum Actinomycetota; class Thermoleophilia; order Gaiellales; family Gaiellaceae; genus Gaiella. The sequence continues at coordinate 32,819 of CAWBTY010000014.1, read as the reverse complement.
CGCGGATCCGGCGCTCGAGGTCGTTCGCATCGGTCGCCGTCGTCCAGACGCGAGAGGCGTCGCCGTCGTATTCCTCGGCGATCACGGCGCAGAGCGCCTGGACGCGCTTCGCCATCGCGCCGGGAAAGCGGTGGACGGCGGGTCGCTCGCGGAAGACGGATTCGAGCTCGACCGGATCCATCGTCGCGAGCCGTCCGGCGTCCAGGTGCCCGACGCGCTGACTGATCCGGAGCGGGCCGAGGAACGCCTGTTGCACCGTGACCTGCTGGTCGAGCGCGAAGCCGATCAGCAGCGCGAGCGGATCGCGCGCGAGCAACTCGTCGCCTTCGGCATCGCCCGTGAAGTGGAGTCGCTCGGGCCGCTGCATGCGGCGATCGTACCCCTCCGGAGCGAGCGACCCGCTGTCGCGAGGGGCTCAACCGGCACAGAGTTGGCCCGGACCCGTCACGACTCGAGCCGTACCGTTCGTTCCCCGGGGTGGGTGGGGGTTAGGGATGGGACGGACACGCGCCCGCGCTCGACGCTGGGGGTCTCCGCCGAAGTACGGTCGCCCGTAGCAGGAGAGCCGGGAGAGAGGGCTACGCTGGCCGGGTGGATGCGCTCTCGACTCTGTCGAGCGGGACGCGGGCCTGGTTCGAGCGAGCGTTCGCCGGCCCGACGCCGGCGCAGGAGCTCGCGTGGCCGGCGATCGGGACCGGGGGCCACGTGCTCGTCCAGGCGCCGACCGGCTCGGGCAAGACCCTCGCCGCCTTCCTCGTCGGCATCGACCGGCTGAACGCGACCCCGGGCGAGGGCCTCCGGCTCCTCTACGTCTCGCCGCTCAAGGCGCTGAACTACGACATCGAGCGCAACCTCCGCGGCCCGCTCGCCGGCCTGCGCTCGCAGCTCTCGGTCGGCGTCCGCACGGGCGACACCCCGCAGCGCGAGCGGCAACAGATGCTGCGCAAGCCGCCGGACGTCCTGATCACGACCCCCGAGTCGCTCTTCCTGCTCCTCACCTCGCGGGGCCGCGAGCTCCTCGGAACCGTCGAGACGGTGATCCTCGACGAGGTGCACGCGGTCGCGGGCACGAAGCGCGGCGCGCACCTCTCGCTCTCGCTCGAACGCCTGGAACGGGTCGCGCAGCAGCCCTTCCAGCGCATCGGCCTCTCCGCGACGCAGCGCCCGCTCGCGGAGATCGGCCGCTTCGTCGCGGGCACGGGCCGGGAGATCGCCCTCGTGGACGCGGGTCAGAGCAAGGAGCTCGACCTCGAGGTCGTCGTCCCGGTCGAGGACCTGCGCGAGCTCAACGCCCGCAGCGAGCTGTCGCAGCCGGTGGTGCAGGACGGCGTGGAGATGGACTCCGGCTACGAGGCGAACAAGCGCTCGATCTGGCCGTCGATCTACCCGGCGCTGCTCGAGCTCGTGCGCGCGCACCGCTCGACGATCGTCTTCGTCAACAACCGCCGGCTGGCCGAGCGTCTGGCACTGCGGATCAACGAGCTCGCCCAGGCCGAGGCGGGGCACGACGGGCAGCGCGAGATCGCGCGCGCGCACCACGGCTCGCTGGCGCGCGAGCAGCGGCTGCTGATCGAGGAGGACCTGAAGGCGGGCAGGATCCCGTGCCTCGTCGCCACCTCGAGCCTCGAGCTCGGGATCGACATGGGCGCGGTCGACCTCGTGATCCAGGTCGAGAGCCCGAAGTCGGTCGCACGCGGGCTCCAGCGTGTCGGGCGCGCGGGCCACGAGCTCGGCGCGACCTCGAAGGGTCGGATCTTCCCCAAGTTCCGCGCCGACCTGCTCGAGTGCGCCGTCGTCGCGAAGGCGATGCGCGAGGGCGCGATCGAGGAGACCGCGATCCCCCGCAACCCGCTCGACGTCGTCGCGCAGCAGATCGTGGCGATCTGCGCCGACGAGGAGATCGCGGTCGACGACCTGCACGAGCTCGTCAAGGGCTCGTACCCGTTCGCCGAGCTGACCCGGCAGCAGCTCGAGAACGTGCTCGACATGCTGGCCGGCCGGTACCCGTCGGACGAGTTCGCCGAGCTGCGGCCGCGGATCGTCTGGGATCGAACCGCCGGCGTGATCCGAGGCCGCACGGGTGCGCGCCGGCTCGCGGTGACGAACGCCGGCACGATCCCCGACCGCGGGCTCTTCGGCGTCTTCCAGGTGGAGGGGGGAGGACGCGTCGGCGAGCTCGACGAGGAGATGGTCTACGAGGCGCGGGAGGGACAGACCTTCATGCTCGGCGCCTCGACCTGGCGGATCGAGGAGATCACGCGCGACCGGGTGCTCGTCTCGCCCGCGCCGGGGGCGCCGGGCGCGGTGCCGTTCTGGAAGGGCGAGGGCGTCGGCCGCCCCTACGAGCTGGGGTCGCGAATCGGCGCCGCGTCGCGCGAGCTGGCGGCGCTCTCGGACGAGAAGGCGGCGTCGCAGCTGCGCTCCGAGTACCACCTCGATCCCTGGGCGGCCCAGAACCTGCTGACGTTCCTGCGCGAGCAGGAGCGCACCTCGGCGCTGCCGACCGACCGGACGATCGTGGTCGAGCGCTTCCGGGACGAGATCGGCGACTGGCGCGTCTGCGTCCTGACGCCGTTCGGCGGGCGCGTGCACGCGCCCTGGTCGATGGCGCTCGCGGCGCGCATCCGGGACGCGCTCGGGCTCGAGGTGCAGTCGCTCTGGTCGGACGACGGGATCGCCCTCCACTTCCCCGACGCCGACGCGCCGCCCGCGCTCGTCGACCTCCTCGTCGAGCCGGGCGAGCTCGAGGATCTCGTCGTCCAGGAGGTCGGGTCGACCGCGCTCTTCGGCGCGCGCTTCCGCGAGAACGCCGCCCGGGCGCTGCTCATCCCTCGACGGCGGCCCGGCCAGCGGACGCCGCTCTGGCAGCAGCGGCTCAAGGCGCAGAGCCTGCTCGAGGTGGCTCGCCGCTACGGCTCGTTCCCGATCGTGCTCGAGACCTATCGGGAATGCCTGCAGGACGTCTTCGACCTGCCGGCGCTGCGCGGCATCCTCCACGGTCTCCAGTCGCGCGAGCTCGACCTCGTCGAGGTCGAGTCGGCCTCCGCCTCGCCGATGGCCGCGTCGCTGATGTTCGACTACGTCGCGACCTACATGTACGAGGACGACACGCCCGCCGCCGAGCGGCGCGCCCAGGCGCTCTCGCTGGATCGCGAGCTCCTGCGCGAGCTGCTCGGCCAGGAGGAGCTGCGCGACCTGCTCGATCCGGGCGCGCTCGCCGAGGTCGAGGGCTCGCTGCGGCCCGTGCCGCGGAACGCGGACGAGCTCCACGACCTGCTTCGCCGGGTCGGCGACCTTCGCGACGACGAGCTCGATCCCGGCTTCGCCGAGACGCTCGTCCGCGAGCGCCGCGCGTTCCGGGCCCGGCTGGGCGGCGAGGATGCGCTCGTCGCCGCCGAGGACGCCGGTCTCTTTCGCGACGCGTTCGGGGTGATGCCGCCGGGCGGGCTGCCCGAGTCCTTCCTCGAGGCGATCGACGACGCCTTCGACCGCGTCCTTCTCCGGGTCGCGCGCGGCCGCGGCCCGTTCACGACCCGCGAGGTCGCCGCGCGCTACGCCCTCGACGCCGAGGTGGTCGAGTCGGCGCTGGCAGGCCTCGAGGCACGCGACCTGCTCGTGCGCGGGGAGCTTCGGCCCGGCGGCGTCGAGCGGGAGTGGTGTGACCCGGACGTCCTCCGACGCATCCGTCGCGCGTCGCTCGCCGTCCTCCGGCGGCAGGTCGAGCCCGCCGAGCAGGCGGCGCTCGGCCGGTTCCTGCCCGGCTGGCACGGGATCGACCGGCGTGCGACCCTGCGCGAGGCGCTCGTCCCGCTCCAGGGCCTTGCGCTCCCGGTGAGCCTCTGGGAGACGGAGATCCTGCCGCGCCGGGTCCCCGGGTACCAGCCCGCGTGGCTCGACCAGCTCTGCGCGACCGGCGAGGTCGTCTGGACCGGCGCCGGGCTCGACCGCGTCGCGCTCTACTTCCGCGACGATGCGTCGCTCCTCGGCCCGCCGTCGCGCGGCGAGCCGCTCGGTGGAGACGTGCACGACGCCGTACGCGCGACCTTGGCGGAGAGCGCCGCGTTCTGGCCGGAGCTCCTCCTCCGGCTCGATGTCGATCGAACCGACGTCCTCGCGGTGCTCTGGGAGCTCGTCTGGAACGGCGAGGTGACGAACGACGCGTGGGCCCCCCTGCGTGCGAGACGCCGCTATGGCGTCCCGACCGCCGAACGGCGCCCGCGCCGCTTCTCGCGCTCGCGGGCCGCCGGGGACGTGGCCACCGTCGGCCGCTGGTCGCTCGCAGCGCGGCTCTACGAGTCGCGGGAGGATCGGCCCGACGGGTCGGACCGACGCGCGCTCGCGGAGCTCCTGCTCGAGCGACAGGGGATCGTGACGCGCGACGGCGTGCGTGCCGAGGGGATCGTCGGCGGGTACGGCGCGGTCTACGGCGAGCTGAAGGCGCTCGAGACCGTCGGCGCCTGTCGGCGGGGGTACTTCGTCGAAGGGCTCGGCGGGGCGCAGTTCGCGCTCCCGGGCGCCGTCGAGCGGCTCCGGGAGCTCCGCACCGCCGACGACGAGCCGCTCGTGCTCGCGGCCGCCGATCCGGCGCAGCCGTACGGTGGCGTCCTCCCATGGCCGAAGCGGGCCGCCTCCCGTGCCGCGCGTGTCGCCGGCGCGCACGTCGTGCTCCTCGGGGGACTCGCGGCGCTCTACGTCGAGCGAGGCGGCCGCTCGCTGCTTCCGCTCCGGGAGCCGGAGCCGGAGTGGCTGCGGCCGGCGATCGACGCCCTCGTCGCGTGGGTGCGGTCGGATCGCGGCAGACGACTCGCGGTCGAACGCTTCGACGGCCGGCCGGTCGTCGAGAGCGAGATGCTCCAGCTCCTCGTCGACGCCGGCTTCCTTGCCGGGCCGAGGCGCGCTGTGTTGCGGCCGTAGTCTCGCTCCAGGGCCGGCAAACGGCCGACCTCGTGCGCGCCGCTCGTCGCGGTTCATGGCAACGAGTCAGTGCGACCGCGACAGCGGGCGCCTTCAGGGGTCTGCCCCCGCCGCAGGCGGGGGATCAAGCCGCAGGATTCGGCTTCTGCCGAATCCTGCCTGGCGAACAAGGAACGGGGCGGGACCCCCAGGCCCGCCCCGTTCTGCCCCCGTGTCGGACGGTCGCCTACGGAAGCGCCACTCGGCCGCGATGCCGGGCCGAGAGGTAGAGCGCTCCGGCGGCTGCCGCGAAGACCGCGGCGAGCCCGGAGCCGAGACCGACCCACGACCAGTCGTCGTCGCCCGACGAGATCGTGCTGCCGCTCGAGGCGGTCGCGATCTCGCTTCGAGCCAGCGCCGAGTCGCCGGTGAGCCCTTCGGGCTCGGGCGCCGACACGCGCGTGATCGCGGAGTCGCCCGTGAGCCCGAGCGAGGGCTCGCCGGAGAACTGGGACTCGTCGACCCCGATCCCGTGGCTGAGGTACGGAATCGTGACGGGCTCGACGACGGCGCTGGGCGTTGCCGTTTCGGCGTAGAGCGTCTCGTCGACGCCGATGCCGTGGCTCAGGTACGGGATCGCGACGGGGTCGGCCGCCGCCGCCACTGCGGTGGAGCCGCCGACGGAGTCGCTGTCCGCGTCCAGGAGCATCGCGCCGGCTGGGCCGGCGAGTAGGGCGGCGACCGCCGCGAGTACGGCTGTCGTCGCGAGCATCTTCGTGAGGGTGTTGTCGTGGTGCACGTCGTGCCTCCTCCTCGACCGTTCGACCATGGCCCGACGCTATGAGGTGGGCGCTTCGGCGTCGTTCGCGCACGTCACACAGGTTGTGTAACGCTTGCGACAGATCAAGATGGAGTGGAATCTCTTCGCAGGCATCCCGGGCGACGACGTCCGAGCGGTGCTCGCCCTCGCGCGGCGCGCGACGTATCGCCGCGGTGAGGTCGTCTTCCATCGCCACGACCCCGCAGACTCGCTCCACCTCGTCGTCAAGGGACGGTTCGACGTCCGCATCACGACGCAGCTCGGCGACGTCGTCGCGCTCGGCATCCATGGCCCGGGGGCGACCTTCGGGGAGCTGGCGGTGGTGACCGGTGCCGAGCGGAGCGCGACGGTCACCGCGCTCGAGCCGGGCGAGACGCTCGTGCTACGCGGATCGGAGCTGCGTCGGCTCGCGCGCAAGCACGCCTCGGTCGACGAGGTGCTCGTGCGCGCGCTCGCCGAGCAGGTGTCGTTCCTCTCGGAGCGGCTCGTCGAGGCGTACACGGTCGACGCCGAGACCCGGGTCGCGCGGCGTGTGCTGGAGCTCGCGCGCGTCTACGGCCGGGAGCCGCCGACAGTAATCCCTCTGATCCAGGAGGATCTCGCGGCGCTTGCCGGCACCTCGCGCGCAACCGTCAACCGCGTGCTCCGGAACGCGTCCGCGCTTGACGTCGTCGAGTTGCACCGGGGCAGGACCGTCGTCCTCGACTACGAGGGCCTCGCCCGGCTCGCGCGCGTCCGCGCCTGATCGAGAGCGAAGCCAAGGCCCGCATCGCGTGCACCTCCTCTCGCCCCCCAAGCGCGACTCGAGCCGCCGGCTTCCGACACGCGCGCAGCCGCTCGCAAGGCGTCGTCCGTCCCCCCGATACGGGGGAGCGCGGCGCCCTGAAGTCACGGTAGCGGCCGACGTGTGCCTTGTCCGTGCCGAGACTGCGCCGACACCGTGACGGTCGCTCGTCCCGCGGCGACGCCTGTGATCGCAGACGCAGGGAAGCGTCGACCCTAGACTCGTCCCGAGACGTCGTGCCCGAGGGCGATTCACTCCATCGAGCCGCCGCGGCGCTACGACCCCTCGTCGGCGAGCGAGTCGAGGCGTCGTCTCCCAACCCGCGCGGGCTCGTGACGAACGTCGCCCGGGCGATCGACGGTCGCGTTCTCGAGTCGGTCGACGCGGTGGGAAAGAACCTGCTGCTTCGGTTCGAGGGCAACGTCGTCCTTCGCAGCCATCTGCGAATGAACGGGCGCTGGCGCGTCAGGCCCGCCGGCGAGCGGCCCTGGCAGGGCCGTCCCTGGCTCGTCCTGCGCACGCCGCGGTGGGAGGCGACCCAGTGGAACGGACCCGTCCTGCAGCTCGACGCTCGCGGCCCTCGACGCCTCGGTCCTGACCTCCTCGCCGACGCGACCCGCGTCCCGGATCTCCTCGAGCGCCTCCGCGCCGCGGATCCGACGCGACTGCTCGGCGACGTCCTCGTCGATCAGCGCGTCGTCGCAGGGATCGGGAACATGTGGCTTGCCGAGCTGCTCTGGCACGCGCGCGTCTCGCCCTGGCTCGAGCTGGGCGAGGCGACCGACGACGAGCTCACCGATGCGCTGCAGTGGGGTCGCGACGCCATGCGGGCCTCCGTGGCGGGCGCGCGGCCACGGCGCGCCGTGTACCGCCGGGCCGAGCGTGGCTGCCCACGCTGCGGCGGGATCGTCCGCTCGCGCGGCCTCGGCGAGCAGAATCGCACGGCCTACTGGTGCGAGCGCTGCCAGCGGGGCTGAGCCCGGGACGGTCGCCTTCGATCTCACCACCTGTGTAGCGTCGCTGTCTCTCGACTGGAGGACACGACGATGCCGACCTTCATCATGACCCGAATCCAGGTGGGCGACTACGACACCTGGCGGGCGATGTTCGACCAGGACCGTCCGCGGGCGCGCGAGAAGGCCACCGCGCAGCGCGTCTTCCGCAGGGTGGACGATCCGAACCACGTGTTCGTCTTCCTCGAGTTCGCGTCCCGCGACGATGCCGACGAGGCGAGCCGTCGGCTCGTGGAGTCCGGAGTGCTCGAGCGGTTCGAGGACCGGCACGGCCCCAACGTCGTCGAGGAAGTCCCGGGCTGAAGCACAGGTGCGCGTGAGCCGCCGGTGTCCCGGCGCACGTGTGCAGGGATCCGCCGTCGGACCCGGTACCTGTGTCCATGGTGCCTCGCTCGCCGCCGCTCCATCATGCGCTGCGCGCGTTCACCCTCGGGGCGTTCGCGTTTCTCCTTCGCGAGCTCGACGAGGCGGGTGAGACGCTCCCGTTCGCCTTCGAGGAGCACGACCGCCGCGACGGGCCGACCCTCTACGAGTACCGGCCGCTCGTCGCGTCGTTCGTCGAGGAGCGCGCCGACCGGCTGCGTGGCCGCGACGATGCGCTGATCGCGCTCGAAGAGCTCGCTCGCGAGCCGGCGGCGGCGATCTACGCGCGCGCCCATGCCGGACGCGACCCCTCGGCCGACGACGCGCTCTTTCGCACGATCCTGCTCGATCTCCTGATTCGCGTTGCCGAGGCCTGCGGGGGCTTCGACTGGGACGACGAGTCGTTCGACCGGGCGTTCGGCGACCTCGAGCGGTCGCTCTTCGGCGAGCGTCGTGCGTACGCGGCGGTCGCGCCGCTCGTCGGGCTTTCGACCGGGCTGCAGCGGGTGCTCTCGGAGGGCATTCGCGTGAGGCCGGTCGCCGACGGGGAGCTCGCCCGGCACTGGCCCGAGGCGAAGGGGCTCCTCCCGCCGGGATTCGGCAGCGAGCCCGACCGCTACTGCGTGGTCGAGTACCGCGTCGGGCTGGACGCCGGGGAGGACGTCCCGGACGCGCCTGCCGAGATCGCCGACGTCGTCTCGGCGATCCGGCTCGCGACCGCGGCGCCCCTCGCGGCCGGGCCGGTGCTCTTCGAGACGCTCGACGGGCGACCGTACGGCATCCGCCCGGTGCTGCCGATCGCCGCGACCCAGCCGCCCGGCGAGCCGACGAAGCTCGACGAGTTCCGCGGGTCGCTCGCAGCGGAGCTCCTGATTCGCCTCGGCCTCGTCGATGTCGACACCAACCTCGCCGAGGCGCTCGACCGCTGGGAGCTCTCGCTCTTCCAGCACGAGCCGTTCCGCTCCGAGCAGCTGCGCGCCGCGCTCGACGCCTCGCTCGGGACGACCTGGCCGCTCCGCGCATCCATCCTGCTCGAGACGCAGCCCGAGGCGCGAGCCTCGCTGCACCGCGACCTGACCCTGCTGGCCGGCGGAGACCCGGCGACCGCGCCGGCTGCCTCGGCCGTCCGGCGGACACTCGTCGAGGTGCTGCGTGCGGGCGAGCGCCAGGAGCTCGTCACGCGACTCGACGGAGAGCTCCTGGGCCTGGCATCCGAGCGACCCGTCCGCGTCGCGTCGTAGCCGAGCCCCGGCCGAACCGAGGCGGGGGTCAGCGCCGCGACCCTGGCCGCGCATGAGGGCGCGCCTCGGGGTCGACGCCCTGTGGGCGGCACACATTCGGCACGAAGGCGACACACACCCGTCACGGGTGCGCCACTAGCGTCGAGACATGGAGGAGGCACGGAGCGTTCTCGAACGGTTCGACCGAATCGAGTCCATGCGACGGGCGAACGCGGGGCCGGTCGAGCTGCTCGGGGAGCTCCGGGCCCTTCTCCACGAGGCCGAGGCATGGGTTCGGGTGGAAGGAGGTGAGGCCGGCGACGTCGCCGTGGGGCGTCTCCGACAGGCGCTCGAGCGTGACATGATCGGTGCGTGATCTCGCACTGGGACGACGTTCCGTCCGTCCGCCGCGAACGGGGCCACATCGCGGCCGACTGGCAGTCGTTGACAGGGCAACGGTCGAACGTCGTCGGCCTGCAACGGATCCGGATCGAGCCGGGAAAGTGGTCGACTCCGCTGCATCTCGAGGCGTCCGAGGAGGAGATCTTCTACGTCCTTTCCGGGGCCGGCGTCTCCGTGCAGTGGGACGGCTCGGACGAGGCCGCCTACGAGATCGGCCCGGGCGACTGCCTGGTCCACCTCGCGCTCGAGCACGCGCATACGCTCCAGGCTGGCCCTGACGGGCTCGAGGTCCTCGCGTTCGGCGAGCGTCACTACGCCGCGAACACGCTGCTGCCGCGCGCCGGTGTCTCCTGGCTCGGGCCGACCTGGGTGCTCGAGGGCGCGCCCGACGATCACCCGTGGAAGCGGGAGGCCGCGGTCGGGCCGCCGGAGGTCGGCGAGCTGGCCGAGCGGCCGCCGCGGATCGTCAATGCCGCAGATATCGAGCGCGAGAGCCGGGCAGGCGCGACCGTCGATCGGGAGGTGCGCGACCTCGGCCGGGCCGCGGGCTCGGAGAAGACCGGGCTGCGGCTCTTCGACGTCCGCGCCGGGAAGCTGATCAACCCGCCTCATTGCCACAGCGCCGAGGAGGAGATCTTCGTCGTCCTCGAGGGTGAGGGCACGCTCGAGCTCTGGCCCCATCTCCGTCAGGGTGGTGAGCACGACGTGCATCCCGTCACTCGCGGGAGCATCGTCGCGCGCCCGGCAGGGACGGGTCTCGCGCACACCTTCCGGGCGGGCGCGGACGGTCTCGCCGTGCTCGCGTACGGGACACGGGATCCGCGCGACGTGACGTACTACCCTCGCTCGGGCAAGGTGAACGTCCGCGGGCTTGGCCTCATCGGCCGCCTGGACGTGCTCGACTACTGGGATGGAGAGGACTGAGAGCGAGTTGAAGGAGTCGGGTGGACAGCAGGGAAGAGAGGCGAGGTCATGGGTCTCATCCGCCTTCGCCCGCGCCCCGCGGCGACACCCGTCACACCTGCTCCGTGAGCCGGCGACGGAGCCCGAGCGGCTGGAAGTCGTCCCGGAGCCGGTCGAGTTGAGCGAGCCCGTTCGCGAGTCTCAGGAGCCGGTCGCGATCGTCCCCGAGCTCCCCGCCGTCGAGCCGGTCGGCGCCACCACGGGCGCCGAGGCCACGGCGACTCGCGTGATCGTCCTCGCGAACCAGAAGGGCGGCGTCGCGAAGACCACGACGACGCTCAACCTCGGCGTCGCGTTCCACGAGATGGGCCACCGCGTGCTGATCATCGACCTCGACCCGCAGGGCAACCTGACGATGAGCCAGGGCTTGAACCCGGATGCGATCGAGCGGTCGATGTTCGACGTGCTCGTCCACAAGGTGCCCATCTCCGAGGTGATCGAGCGGCGCGAGGTCGACCTCGCGGTCGCCTCGATCGACCTCGCAGGCGCCGAGCTCGCGCTCAGCGCGCTCATCGGTCGCGAGCGCTCGCTCGAGAAGGCGCTCGTCGAGGTGCGCGGCAAATACGACTTCGTGCTCGTCGACACGCCCCCGTCCCTCGGGCTCCTGACGATCAACGCCTTCGTCGCTGCGACGGGCGTGATCGTGCCGGTGCAGTGCGAGTACCTTTCGCTGCGCGGGCTCGTCCAGCTCGAGAACACCCTCGCGATGGTGCGCGAGAACCTCAACCCCGACGTCGGCGTCGAAGGAATCGTCGCGACGATGTTCGACGGCCGCACGCTGCACTCGCGCGAGGCGATCGAGATCCTCGAGGAGAACTTCGGCGAGCTCGTGTATCGCACGCGGATCCGCAAGACGGTGCGCTACGCGGAGGCGCCCGGTCAAGGGAAGCTCCGTCCTCAGATACGACCCGACAGGCGCCGCCGCGGAGGCCTACCGCGAGCTGGCGCGCGAGATCGTCGCCGTGAAGGAGGCTCGTGATGGCGCGCAAGCGCGCAAGCATGCGTGAAGGCCCGCTCGCGGAGCTCTTCCGCGCGACCGAGGCCGCTCAACGCGCCCAGACCGGTGACGAACCGGCTCCAGACGCGCCGGAGCGCACGTCCGTCGAGCAGCAGCAGCAGCCGGTGCCCCCCGCGGAGCCCCGGGAGCAGGAGCCGCAGCTACCGCTCGAGACGCCGCAGCCGGACGCCCCGGAGCGGTCGCTCGATCCCGATGCGACGGTCGAGCACGTGTACGACTTCGAGGTCGGGCGCCGCGAGCGACGTGGGCCCGACGCGCGCGAGGCACGCCCGGCGCCCGACGAGGCGCCGACGAGGATCGAGAGCGTCCCCGAGCCTGCATCGCCCGTGCCCGAGCCATCGCCGCCCCGCGTGGCGGAGCCCTCACGCGTCGCGGCCGCGCCGGAGCCGGTCGCCGAGCCGGTCGAGCCCTACACGCCTCCCGCGAGCAGGTTCGTCAATCCCATGCCCGAGAGCCCGCCGCGGCTGCACGTCGCGGGCGACGTCGCCTCGTACCTCGCCGTCATCCGGGTCGTCGGCGTCGGCGGCGCCGGCATCAACGCGGTGAACCGGATGATGGACGCCGGCATCGCGCAGGTCGACTTCGTCGCGGTCAACACCGACGCGCAGCAGCTCGAGCTTTCGGACGCGCCGGTCAAGCTCCACATCGGCGAGTCGATCACCCAGGGACTCGGCTCGGGCTCGGATCCCGAGACCGGGCGTCGCGCCGGCGAGGATGGCTACGACCAGATCCGCACGGCGCTCCGCGGGAGCGACATGGTGTTCGTCACCGCCGGCGAAGGTGGCGGAACCGGCACCGGCGCGGCTCCGGTCGTGGCGAAGATCGCCCGGGAGCTCGGCGCTCTGACCGTCGGGATCGTCACCACCCCGTTCAAGTTCGAGGGCACCCGCAGGCGGGTCGCGGCCGACAGCGGCGTCGAGGCGCTCCGCGCCTCGTGCGACACCGTGATCGTGATCCCCAACGACCGGCTGCTCGAGGTGCTCGATCGCTCGACCTCGATGATCGACGCGTTCCGGATCGCCGACGACGTGCTGCGTCAGGGCGTGCAGGGCATCTGCGACCTGATCACGATGCCCGGCCTGATCAACCTCGACTTCGCCGACGTCCGCACGGTGATGACCGACGCCGGCTCGGCACTGATGGGGATCGGCTACTCGGAGGCGCCCGAGGGACGGGCGCGCGAGGCCGCCGAGCGCGCACTTCGCTCTCCGCTCATCGACACCGAGATCGTCGGCGCGCGCGGCATCCTGCTCTCGATCGCCGGTGGCGACGACCTCACCTTGCTCGAGGTGAACGAGGCCGCGGAGGTCGTGCGCCAGGCGGCGACCGACGACACGAACATCATCTTCGGCGCCACGGTCGACGAGCGCCTCGCAGGCCAGGTGTGGGTAACGGTCGTCGCCACGGGCCTCGGTGGGTCGAGACGAAGCTCGTTCACGCCGTCCGCCACCCGCGCGGCGACTCCTTCGAGCGGCTCGTACGCCGGCGATCGCGCCGCGCCCGAAGCGGAGCGAGAGCTCCCGAGCTTCCTGCGCTGACGCCTCGAGCTCTCGCCCGCTGCCATCGTGAGCAGGAACTCCTTGAGCGGCGACTCCTCGAGCGTCCGCGCGGTCGCCCCGTAGGCTTCTGCGCATGGGCGGGGCGGTCGCCGCGGGCAATCGTCACTCGGCGGAAGCCGGTGCGTGGGCGCTCGGCGAGGGCGGGACCTGCGTCGATGCGGCCCTCGCCGCCACGTTCGCCGCGTTCGTGACCGAAGGCCCGCTGACCGGCCCTGCGGGGGGTGGCTTCCTTCTTCTCTCCGAGCCCGGCGAGGAGCCGGTCGTCCTCGACTGCTTCTTCGCTGTTCCCTCCGAGGCGGCCGGCGAGATGGACGAGATCGAGATCGACTTCGCCGACGCCTCGACGCAGTTCTTCCACGTCGGCGAGTCCTCCGTCGCCGTCCCGGGCCTCCTGCAAGGCCTGGTCGAGGCGCACGAACGGCGTGGCCTCCTCGCGTGGGAACGGCTCTTCACACCCGCGCTCGAGCTCGCGCGCCAACCGCTCGAGGTAACTCCCGAGCAGGCATTTCTCCACGAGATCCTCGTGCCGATCCTGCAGCGGGAGGAGGGTGGCAGGCGCATCTACGGGGTCGCCGGCCTCGTCGATACGGCCGACCTCGTGCCGACCCTGCTCCTCCTCCGCGAGGCACGCGCGGACGCGGTGCCGCTCCTCCTCACGCAGCTCGCCGACGATCTCGCTGCCTATCGCGTCGAGGAGCGCACGCCTCTCGCGGGCACCTTCGCGGGAACCACGGTGCGGACGACGCCGCCGCCGTCGCTCGGCGGCGCCGTCGTGCAGACCGGCCTCGCAGAGCTCGACGGATCGCAGCGCGAGCCCCTCGGGTCGCCCGCCGAGGCTCGAGCGCTGACGCGTGCGCTTGCCGCCGCGTACGGCGGTGCGGGCGCCGGTGCACGGCCGACCGGGACGACGCACGTCTCCGTCGTCGACTCCGACGGCGCCGCGGTCGGTCTCTCCTCGACTCTCGGCTCAGGCTCGGGCGTCTTCCGTCATGGCTTCCAGCTCAACAACATGCTGGGTGAGCGCGACGTGATCGGGCTCGAGCCGCGCGAGCCAGGCACGAGGCTGCCGAGCATGATGACGCCGACGCTGGTGCTCGACGAGGAGGGCGGCCCGCGGCTCGTCGCCGGAAGCGCGGGCTCGGTTCGGCTCGCCGGAGCGATCCTCCAGGTCGTCGCAGCAGTCGTCGGCCAGGGTCTGCCGGTCGACGAGGCGATCGCGCGCCCGCGGCTCCACGTCGCCGGCGACACGCTGCACGTCGAGGGCGGATGGCCGGACGCAGTCGCCGACGGACTCGCCGACGAGCCGTACGACGTGCGCGCCTGGGCCGGTCGCAACCTCTTCTTCGGCGGCGTCTCGGCCGTCGAGCGGCGACCGAACGGCCTGCTGGGCGCTGCCGGAGACCCCAGACGCGGCGGCCACGGCGTCGTCGTTCGATGATCGAGATCCGCCCCGCCGACCCGGCGGACGCCTCGCAGCTCATCGTCCTCGCGGCGGAGGTCGGACGCGAGCCCGGGGACTTCCTCCTGACGACGGACAGCTGGCGCGCCGTGGGCGACGAACGTCGCTATCTGAAGGCGGTGCGCCGGCATCCCGACGCGGCCGTCTTCGTCGCGACGGACGGGCTCGCGCTCGTCGGTCGCCTGTCGCTCGCACGCGACCCGCATCCGTCGAGCGCCCACGTCGCCGACCTCGGCCTCATGGTCGCCGCAAGCCATCGGCGTCAGGGTGTCGGCCGGGCGCTCCTCGACGCCGCGGTCGAGTGGGCGCGGCGTGCGGGTGTGCGCAAGCTGGAGCTCCACGTCTTTCCGTGGAACGAGCCGGCGATTCGCCTCTATGAGGGCTATGGGTTCGAGCGCGAAGGTGTCCGCCGGGGGCACTACGAGCGTGACGGCAACCTCGTCGACGCGCTCCTCATGGCCTATCACCTCCCTCCGGCAGAGGAATCCCCTCCATCTCGAGCGCCCTGATCAGGAAGCGCCGCATCTCCGGCTCGTAGCGCGGGTCGTAGAGCGCTTGCCCGCCGACCATCCCACCCGCGGCTCGTACGGCCTCCACGAGCTGCGCGATCGTCGGCCCGTTGTCCGCGCGACCGACGGGTAACGCGATCCAGCTGTGCGGCGCCTCCGCGCCGCCCAGCGCGCCGAGCGGGAAGCCGTCGGTGTGGTCGACGGCCGCCTCGGGCTCCTTCGCTGCGCCGCCGTCTTCCATGCGGACAGCGTGCCGGGGATCGAGTCACGTGTCTGTGCCGACTCTGTGCCGAAAGTGCGCCTTCGCAGTGCGCCGTCGCCGGTGCGCCGCCGCGACGGCCACCACGCGACGCGCCAGGCGCACGGCGAGGCCGAGCACCACCCGCCGCGCAGCCCCTGTCCTCGCACCACCCGCCCGCCGCCCGAGCCGAGCTCAGCGCACAGCCGCCGCGAGCGACACGAGCTCCTCCCAGCTCGGCGCCCCGTCCCGCCGCAGCGCCGCGGCCGCGGCGAGCGCCTCGTCACCGTGGGCGGCGGCGGTCGAGAACCGCCGGGGATCGGGCTGGATCGAGACGCGCGGCAGGTGGAGTCGATCCGCGTCCCAGCAGGCGCCGATCGTCGCGTCGGCGGAGACGAGACCGTCCGAGTGGAGCCTCAACGCCTCGCACAGGACGCTGAACCGTTGGTCGTCGAGCGCCAGCTCGCCCCCGTCGCGCAGCTCCCGCGCGAACGCCTCGGCCCGAGCGCCGTGCCCGGGGTCGACGGCCTCGTTCTCGCGACGCGTGTCGTGGAGGAGGCCGAAGCACAGGACGAGCGCGCGGTCGACCGCCGAGCCCGCCGAGCCCGCGTTCCCGAGCACGAGACCGGTGGCGGCGACGCAGCGCCAGTGCTCCTCGCCGTGCCAGGCCGAGTCGCGCCGCCACGACCGTGGCAGCGCGCTCGCGACGAGCCGGGTCAGCGACCGCGCTTCCACGCCTCCACCATCGCACGCTGCTCAGCGGTCTCGGGCGACGCAACGGACGCGTTCGGTGAGCTCGCGGCGGAGCTCGGCGATGCGCGCGATCGCGTCACCACGATCGTGCCCGTGGCGCCGCAACCAGCAGCCGACGACGGTTCCCGTCCGGCCGATCCCGCCCCAGCAGTGCACGTACACGCTGCCGCCGCTCGCCCGCGCCTCGTCGATCTCGTCCAGGATCCGAGCTCATGTGCGGGATCGTCGTGACGCCCATGTCGACGATCGCGTGTGACGAGCGCCTGGCCCCGGGAACCAGCAGTGCGCCGTATGGCGCGAGCGAGTCGGCCGGATGGGTGAGGTCGACGTAGAGCGTGACGCCGTGCTCGTGGAACCGGCGCAAGCGGCGTGCGGCCTCGTCGTCGTCCATCGAGCCCGGGTACTCGCCGGCGAGGAAGCGGTCGGCGACGCGGTAGGTGTCCCGGAGCGGCAGGAGCACGGTGCTCGCCGATGGTACGCCGACGGAGAACAGCAGCGCCCGCCTGCGTACCCTCTCCTCGTGGACGCAGACCCCGTCGAGCTTCGCGTGCTCGGCTGCCTGCTCGAGAAGCAGCGGACGACACCCGATCAGTACCCGCTCTCGCTGAACGCGCTTCGCCTCGCGTGCAACCAGACGACGAACCGCGAGCCGGTCGTCGCGTACGACGAGCGGGAGATCCACGAGGCCCTGCAGCGGCTCGCGCGGCGCGGCTGGACGCGGCTCGCGAGCGGCGCCGGAAGCCGTGCGCCCAAGTATCGGCAGCTCTTCGACGAGGCCGTCGGCCTGGAGGGGGACGAGACGGCCGTCCTCTCCGTGCTCATGCTGCGCGGCGCGCAGACGCCGGGCGAGCTCAACCAGCGCACCCAGCGGTTGCACCCCTTCGCCGACCTCGACGCGGTCCACGAGACGCTCGAGCGCCTCGCCGGGCGGGGGCTCGTCGCCCGGCTCGGGCGCCGGCCGGGACAGAAGGAGGAGCGGTACGGCCACCTGCTGGGGGAGGAAGGTCGCGCGCCCGAGGAAGTCCCCTCACCGGAGGACGTCCTCTCGCCCGAGGCGGCGACGGTCGACCTCGAGGCGCGCGTCGCCGCGCTCGAGGCGGACGTGGCCGCCCTGCGCGCGGAGCTCGCCGCCCTCCGAGAGCGGTGACCCCTGCGTCAACGGTCGGCCTCGCGGCGGCGGGACCGCACGACGTCCCACGCGACGCCGCTCGAGAAGCCACGGCGGACGAGGAACGCGACTGCCCGCCGGCGCTGACGCTCGTCGCCCACCGGGCGAGAGCCGAGCGCCGCTGCCGCGAGCTCGGCCTCGTCCTGGTCGCCGTACGCGGCGGCCAACGCCGCCTCCGCCTCGGCCGACGCGATCCCGCGACGACGCAGCGCGACGGCCGCCCGCCGCCGCCCGTAGCCGCGCGAGCAATACCCGCGGGCGAGCTGTCCGGCGAGCTCGCCGTCGTCGAGGTACCCGAGTCGACGCGCCTCCGCGACGACGTCCTCGGCGACGTCTGAAGGCACCTCCCGCGCGGCCAGCTTCGCCTCGATCTCGGCGACCGACTGCGCCCGCGCGCCCAGCGAGTTGACGACGAAGGCGCGCGCCTTCGCCGCCTGGCGCTCGCGCGACTCGTCCGGCTCGGCGTCGGCCACAGCCACGCCAGTGTGACGTCCGTCTACGCGGCCAGGTCTGCCGCGCTCGCGGGCGCGGCGACGAACATCGCCGCGAGCTGCGCAAGCTCGACGTCCGTGCCGATCACGAGCCGGGCCTCGCCACCCGTGACCGCCTCGCGCGCGCTCGTCTGCCCCTCGATCAGCGCGTGCAGCACGTCCGGCGTCAGCTCCACCGCGAGGGTCGGAGCGTCGGCCGCGAACTTCTGCGGCGTGAGCTTCCCGTCCGCAACGGTCAGCGACATCACCTCGCCCTCGTCGAAGCGGATCTCGTAGACGCCGTCGACGGCGAGCTCCGGGCGGAATCTCGCCTGCACGGCGTACATGCTCCAGCAGTCGCCGGCGTTCGGCGCGCCGAGCGTCGTCGCGCCCCACTGCGCGAGCGCGCCGAGCACGGGCTCGAGCGCGCGCCCGTCGGCGGTCAGCTCGTACACCGTGACGCCGAGCGGGGGCGGAAGCTTCGTCCGGCGGACGATCCCGGCCGAGTCGAGGCTGCGCAGCCGCGCGGTGAGGATGTTGGAGCCGATTCCCGGGAGCGCGTCTGCGAGGTCGGTGAACCGCCGCTGGCCGAGCATCAGCTCGCGCACGATGAGGAGCGCCCAGCGATCGCCGATCTGGTCGAGCGCATGCGCCACGGGGCAGTACTGGCCGTATCGCTTCACGCCCGCATTGTATCGCGGCAGTGAAGGTTCGGTTGTCCGCACTCTTAGTACGGAAGACCGTACTTTCAATTAGCAAGTACAGTCTCTAGCCTCTCGAGGAGTACGGCCGGTGTCGGCTCGAAGTCCGACACCTTCTCCAATCGAAAGGTGACGTTCTCATGGTTGCTTCCGCGAATCACCGATGGCTGGCCCTGGCGCTCCTCAGCGTCGTCCAGTTCATGATCGTGCTCGACATCGCGATCGTGAACGTCGCCTTGCCGTCGATCCAGGTCGATCTCGGGTTCTCGCAGGAGAACCTCCAGTGGGTGATCAGCGCGTACGCGCTCGTCTTCGGGGGCTTCCTGCTCCTGGGCGGGCGGACGGCCGACCTCGTCGGCCGCCGGCGCATGTTCATCGTCGGTCTCGCCCTCTTCAGCGTCGCCTCGCTCCTGGCGGGGCTCGCGTGGAACGAGCCGTCGCTGATCGGCGCCCGTGCCCTGCAGGGGCTCGGTGCGGCGATCATCGCTCCGGCCGCGCTCTCGATCCTGATGACGACGTTCACCGAGGGCAAGGAGCGCAACATCGCCCTCGGCGTCTGGGGCGCCGTCGGTGGCTTCGGCGCCGCCGCGGGCGTGCTCCTGGGCGGCGTCTTCACGGACGCGCTCTCCTGGGAGTGGATCTTCTTCCTCAACATCCCGGTCGGCATCGCCGCGATCGCCCTCACGCCGGTGCTCCTCGGCGAGAGCCGCGACACGACGGCGAAGAGCTTCGACGTCCCCGGCGCCGTGCTCGTGACCGCCGGTCTCTCGGCGGCCGTGTTCGGGATCACGCAGGCGAACGAGTACGGCTGGACGTCGGCCGCGACGATCGGCATCTTCGCCGCCGCCGTCGCGCTCCTCGTCGGCTTCGTCGTCTGGGAGCTGCGGGTCAAGGAGCCGCTGATGTCGTTCTCGATCTTCCGCATCAAGACGGTCGCGGGGGCGAACATCGCCGGCTTCATCCTCGGCACGGCGCTCTTCTCGATGTTCCTGATGCTGACGCTGTACATGCAGCAGGTGCTCGACTTCTCCGCGATGGAGACCGGCATCGCGTACCTCGCGGTCGCGGGCACCTCGATCATCTGGGCGATGGTCGCGCAGACGCTCGTCACACGCGTCGGCGTGAAGCCGGTGCTCGTTTCCGGGATGACCCTCCTCACCGTCGGCCTCGTGTACTTCACGCAGGTCTCGGTCGAGGGCTCGTACGTCGCTGACCTGCTGCCGGGCTTCCTCATCATCGCGATGGGAATGGCGTTCGCGTTCGTCTCGATCTCGATCGCGGCGCTGGCCGGGGTGCCGGCGAAGGACGCCGGGCTCGCGTCCGGCCTGATCAACACGTCGCAGCAGATCGGCGGCGCGCTCGGGATCGCCGTGCTCTCGGCGGTCGCGATCGCCCAGACGAACGACGCCGCGACGGCCGGCGATCCGGTGCCGGAGGCGCTGACGACGGGCTTCCAGGCAGCGTTCTGGGTCGGCGCCGGCGTCGCCGCCGCGGGCGTGCTCGCCTCGCTCGTGCTCATCCGCAAGGAGGAGCTCGAGGCTGCACCCGCCGCCGAGACCGTCCCGGTCCCGGCGTAGCCCACCCAACTGCACGAGGAGGGCCCGGCTCCGGCCGGGCCCTCCGCTCGTCGACGGCAACCGGCTCTTTGCCGCCCAGTCGCCGTCCGGCAGCTCCGCGAGCCACCTCTCGACGCCCGGGGTCAGGGACTCGACGCTCCAGTCGTCGCGCAGCACGACTAGCCCCGGCGCATCGGGCGCGGGAGCGAGTCGCCGCCGTCGCGCAGGCGAACCACTGCGAGCTACTCGGCTGAGACTCGCGGGGAGGGCTCCGGGCGTGCCGGAGCCCTCCCCCGATGATTCGTCGGGTGCACGAGCGGGAAAACCCTCGGGAATGGCGGCGATCGAGACTTCGCTACCGCCACGCTTCGCCGAGCCGCACCTCATCGCGCACGGGGGGATGGCCGAAGTCGTTCGCGCGCGGGACGAGAGCCTCGGCCGGGTCGTTGCGATCAAGGTGCTCGCCGACCGATTTGCACGAAACGAGGAGGTTCGGGCCCGGTTCGTGCGGGAGGGGCGGACAGCGGCAAGCCTCTCGGAGGAGCGCAACGTCGTCGCGATCTACGACGTCGGCGAGACCGCGGAGGGGCTGCCGTACATCGTCATGGAGTACGCGCCCGGCGGCACGGTCGCGGAGCGGCTCCAGGCGGGGCCGATCGAGCTCGGACAGGCACTCCGCTGGCTCGACCAGGCCGCCTCGGCCCTCGACGCCGCCCACGAGCGGGGGATCGTCCATCGCGACGTGAAGCCCGCCAACCTGCTCCTGGCGGCCGACGACACGATCCGCGTCTCGGACTTCGGGATCGCTCGCGCCGCCGGCTACGCCACCCTCACCGTCGTGGGCACGGTGCTCGGCTCCGCCGGGTACATGGCACCCGAGCAGGCACGCGGCCAGCCGAGCACCGCCGCAACCGATCGCTACGCGCTCGCATGCGTCGCCTTCGAGCTGCTCACGGGGTCGAGGCCGTTCGAGCGCGACGACATGACGGCCGAGGCGGCGGCCCATGTGAACGAGGAGCCGCCGCGGCTGCGGGTCTTCGACCCGACGTTGCCGGTCATGCTCGACCGCGTCTTCGCGCACGGGTTGGCAAAGGACCCGGCTGCGAGGCCGGTGAGCTGCGAGGCGTTCGTCACCGAGCTCCGGCGTTCCGTCGCGTTCGGCGTGGCGGTGGAGCCGGCAACCGTCGATCAGCCGCCGCCCGGTCGTGGTCCGGCGCTCCGGCGTCCGCCGAGGGCTCCTCGCCGTCGGCGCGGTCGCCCTGGCGGCGGCAGGCGGCGGCCTCGCGTGGACGCTCGCGCAGGCCGGTGACGACTCGACGCTCGACCGTGGTGCTCACGGCGACGCTGCCCGGCGAGACCGTCGTCCGCACCGTCACGACCGAGGGCGAGACCGTCGAGCGCACGGTGACGTCCGACGGGGAGACGGTGGTCGTGACACAGACACCTGAGGCGACGACGCCCGACACTCCGGCTGCCACCACCATCCCGGCTGCCCCGCCGCCACCCGGAGAGAGCGGCCGCTCGCTCAACGACCGCGGCTTTCAACTCCTTCGTCGCGGCGACGTCGCGAGCGCCCTGCCGCTTCTCGAGTCGGCGGTCGCCGCCCTGCAGGGCGACTCGACGATCACGGAGGCATACGCCTCGTACAACCTCGCGTGGGCCCGCTTCGCCTCGGGGCGCTGCGACGGTGTCGCGGACCTCCTCGACCGCTCGGAGTCGGTCCAGGGCTACCGGAGGGAGATCGAGCGCCTGCGCGGGCAGGTCGAGAGCCGCTGCGGCGACGACTGAGCCGTCGCCCCCGGTGTCTGACTTCGAGTCGGACACCTGTTCTCTCGCCCCGGTGTCCGACTTCAGCCAGACACCTGCTCTCGCGCGCCGACTGGCCTCCGAGGGCTGAACTGCACCGGACGGTGGAGGGCCGCGCCGCCGGCGGCCCTCCACGCCTGGTTCTCTAGGCCGGCCCGACCCGCTGCCGCCGGGCGGCGAACGCTGCGCCCGCGATGAGCAGGCCCGCGCCTGCCAGGCCGCCGATCGTGGCCGCAGTACCGGAGTCGACCGACGGGAGCTCGAAGCTCGAGCCCGAGTCGACCGGCGCGGCCGGTGTCTCGATCCCGCGTGTCACGAGCGTCGCCTCGTCGTGCACGGCCGGCGTGGCGATGCCACGTGCCGCAAGAGACGCCTCGTCTGCGCCCGGAACGGTCTGGTCGACTCCGCGCATGGCGGCGGTCGCCTCATCGTGGATCGCGGGAGTCGCGAGGTCGCGCGCGGTCGTCGCGTCGCCCGTGCCGACTGCCGCTGCTGCCTGGCCGACTCCGCGCGCCGCCAGGGACGCCTCGTCTGCGCCCGGAACGACCTGGTCGACCCCGCGCATGGCGGCGGTCGCCTCGTCGTGGATCGCGGGAGTCGCGAGGTCGCGCGCGGTCGTCGCGTCGCCGGTGCCGACTGCCGTCGCGGCCTGGGCGACACCGCGTGCGGCGGGGCTTGCCTCGTCCGCGCCCGGCACGGTCTGGTCGACGCCACGGGAGGCGGGTGTTCCCTCGTCGTGGATCGGAGCGGCGGCGAGATCTCGAGCGGTGGAGGCCTCGTCGTGACCGGTGACGACCGACGCAGCCGCGAGCGTCTGGGCCGTCGTCGCCTCGCCGTGACCGGGAGCGACCACTGCGGCCGCCGCACCGCCACCCGTGCCCTCGGGCAGCTGGGCCGAGGCGGTCGATGCCGCGAGCGCGGCCGACGCCGAGGCGGCGGCAACGGTGAGCAGCACCATCTCCCGGATCCCGTGAGCCTCGAAGTCCGCGTCGAGGAAGCGCTCGAGCTCCGCGTCGTCGAACGAGAGCGTGATCTCGTCGGTCTCGAACCGGTCGAGCAGCGCCTGGAGGTCGTCGCGCTGCCAGCTCACCTTGACGTCCGTCGTCTCGATCCGTCCGTCCTGCTCGCGCTGGACGTCGAGGTAGAGGTCGAGCGGCGCGTCCGACTCGAGTGCCTCCGCGATCTCCTGCCGCGAGATGGTGGTCGTGAGGCCGTCGGGACGTCCGCGGACGTCCTCCGGCGCAACGAGCATCGCCGTCATGCTCGTCCCCATAGTTCCTCCCTTCGTGGGTGCGCCGCAGAACGCGGCTCGTCTACGGGACGGGCCACGCGGCCACAATCTTCCCGGCGATTGTGTCAGGTGTCGCGAAGTGATGGAAGTCGGCTGCTACCGTTCACGTGAGTTAGAGCGAGTTCGGTTCGCGCGTCTGCGCCTTCCTATCCGTTCGTGAGTGGTGAGGGAGGTGTTATTCAAATGGCAGAAGGAACCGTGAAATGGTTCGACGATGCGAAGGGCTACGGGTTCATCACCCCTGCCGAGGGGTCGAAGGACCTGTTCGTGCATCACAGCGGCATCGCCGGTGACGGGTTCAAGTCGCTCCCCGAGGGGGCGAAGGTCTCGTTCGAGGCCCGCGAGGGTCAGAAGGGCCCGGAGGCGACCAACGTCAGCGTCGTCGCGTAGTCCGGTGGCAGGCTGCCCGTGACCGTCACGCGGTCACGGGCGCCGGCCCCGTCGAGGAAAGGAGCGGCCATAGCAGTCAAGGAAGAGAAGCTCGAGATGGAGGGCGAGATCACCGAGTCCCTCCGCAACCGGATGTTCCGGATCACGCTCGACAACGGTCACGAGATGATCGGGTACACCGCCGGGAAGATGAAGCGGTATCGGATCCGCATGGGCCCGGGTGACCGCGTGCGCGTCGAAGTGTCGGCCTACGACCTCGACCGCGGCCGCATCGTCTACCGCCTGAAGTAGCTCCCGTGCCTCGGTGTCTGGCTTCAGCCAGACACCTGCTCTTCGTCGGCGCCGTGCTCCGCGAGCCAGGCCTTCGCGACGCGCTTCTGCGCCCGCGTCAGCCACGCCTCGACGACGAGCTCCTCCAGCTCGTCTCGATCGATCCGCTCGAGGTCCGGGATCCGCACGAGCACCGCGGGGTACCCGTTGAAGTGCGGCGTCGTGAAGTAGACGCCGCGGTCGTCGGCGAGGAGGAAGTCCTTCGCGTCGAGGTCGGCGACGCGGAACATGAGCACGTCGCCGAGCCGCTCGCCCGTCTCCGGGTCCTTCGCGTCCGGCCGCCGGCCGCGGTGGAAGCAGTAGAGCTTCCCGTGCACCTTGTAGGCGGGCCGCTCCTCGTCCCACAGCTCCTTCGTCGTCTGCGGCATCGCGAGCGCCAGCTTGTCGAGGTCGGCCATCGTCGCCACGTCCCCACTCTGCCAGCGTCCGTCCCGCCGGTGCTCCGTCCGACCCCGCAGCGCTAGGGTCAGCCCATGAGCGCCGTCGCGGACGGGTGGCGGCACTTCGCCGCGGCGGACTGGGAGGGCGCGCACGAGGCGTTTGCGAACGCGCTGGCGGAGGCACCGGGCGACCCGGACGGGCTCGACGGCCTCGGCCAGTCGCTCTGGTGGCTCGGCCGGCGCGACGAGGCGATCGATCGACGCCGCGAGGCATACGCCGCGTATCAACAGCGCGCCGATCGCCGGAACGCCGGTCGGGTGGCCGTCTACCTCGCCGGCGAGGAGCGGATCGACGGGCGCACCGCCGCCGCCACGGGTTGGCTCGCACGGGCCCGTCGCCTCCTCGCCGACGCGCCCGAGTCGGTCGAGGCCGGCTGGCTCGCGATCGAGGACGCGAAGTGCGCGGAAGAGCCGGCCGCCGCCGAGACTCATGCCCGGGCCGCGCTCGCGATCGCGCATGCGCTGGCCGACCCCGACGTCGAGTGCATGGCGCTCGCGCAGCTCGGCAGTGCTCTCGTTCGCCAGGGCCGCGTCGACGAGGGAGTCACGCTCCTCGACGAGGCGATGACGGTGGCGCTCAGCGGCGAGACGAGCGATCCGCTCGCCTGCGGCGACGCGTGCTGCACGACCCTCGTCACCTGCGACCGGCTTGCGGACGTGAGCCGGACGAGCCAGTGGTGCGAGGCGGTCGTCGAGTTCACGGAGCGCCGGCGGTTCACGCCCGTGCAGTCCTGGTGTCGGGCGATCTACGGAGCGGTGCTCGTGCGGAGCGGAAACTGGGTGCGAGCCGAGGCGGTCCTCGCCGAGTCGCTCGCCCGGGCGCCCGATCGGCGTCGCGGAGACCGTGCGCTCCCGCTCGCCACGCTCGCGGAGCTGCGGCTCCGGCAGGGTCGGCTCGAGGAGGCGGCCGAGCTGCTCGACGGCCTGCCCGACCTTCCGATCGCCGTCGCCGCTCGCATCCGGCTCCACCTCCTGCGGGGCGAGACCGAGCACGCGAGGGCCGTTCTCGCGCGTGGCCGCGAGGCTCTCGACGAGGGCACGGCGCTGGCGCTCGACGCCGAGGTCGCGCTCGCGGAGGGAAACGTCGACGCGTCGGGCAGCGCTGCGGCGGAGCTCGCGGACCTCGCCGACCGCCTCGACCGCGACGACCTCCGCGCGGGGGCCGCGCTGCTCGCGGGTCGCACGTTCGCCGCTCGCGGGGACGCCGATGCCGCGCTGCGGGCGCTCGAGGCCGCCGTCGCGGGCTACGAGTCGCTCGGCTACCCGCTCGAGACCGCCCGCGCCCGGCTCGAGCTCGCGCGGGTGCTCGCCGCGACCGGTTCTCCGCTCGCCCTCGGCGTCGCGCGCCAGGCTCGCGACGCGTGCGAGGAGCTCGGGGCACGAGCGGACGCGGACGAGGCCGCCGCCGTCCTCCGGGCCTCGGCGCCTCGGGCCGGAGTGCCTCCCGTGGCGACCGCGCGAGCCTGACGGCTCGCGAATCCGAGGTGCTCGGGCTGATCGCCTCCGGCCTCTCGAACGGGGAGATCGCCCGGCGGCTCGTGATCTCGCCGAAGACCGCCGAGCACCACGTGAGCCGCGTGCTCGGCAAGCTCGGCGTGCGCAGCCGCGCCGAGGCGGCCGCGCACGCCGTGCGCGAGGGGCTCTGAGCGTCAGCCGACGCCGTTGCCGATGAAGGCGCCCTCCGGGTCGTAGCGTCGCTTGACCTCGACGAGGCGAGCCCAGACGTCGTCGGCGTAGGCATCGCGCACCGAGCGGCCGTCGTCGAGCGCGTTGACGTAGACACCGCCCGTCGAGAAGCGCTCGGTGTCCCGCCAGAGCTGCCGCACCCACGCGGTGACGGGCTCGACGGGGCGCTCGCCCGAGCAGCCGATGAGCCACGTGAAGGCGCGCGCCTCCCGGTGCCCGAACGCGGTCTCGCCCGGCGCGACCCGGTCGATCGCCCCGCCGAGCCAGCCCGTGACGATGTGCGCCTCAGGCTCCGGGACCGTCTCGAACCCGGCCAGCAGCGCGTCGATCAGGCCGTCCGTGACCTCGGGCAGGTAGTGCAGCTTGTCGTGGTACCGCCAGCCGGGCGGCGCGGTCGCGTCGAGCATCGACTGGAGCGCGACGTACGGCATCGGCCCCACGAGATCGACCGCGGGCGGACAGGCTTCGCGGAGTGGTGCGAGCACGCGCTCGCCCTCGGCGAGGTCGCCGCACCAGGCGACGCCCACGATCGCGACGCGACGGCCCTGGAGCTCCGCCGGGAACGGCTCGGCCGGGGGTGCCGTGACGAGGACGTCGAAGACGGTCAGCTCGTCCGGTGCCTCGGCCATCAGGGCGCGACTGGCCCGAAACGCGTCCCGGGCTCGCTCCCAGGGGTAGACGAGGATGCCCGCCAGCACGATCGGCCCGACCCGGTGCGCGGCGAACGTGAAGGACGTCACGACCGCGAAGTCTCCGCCTCCTCCGCGAAGCGCCCAGAAGAGATCCGGGTGCCGAGCGGGCGAGACGACATCCTGCGTGCCGTCCGCGCGGACGATCTCGGCCTCGAGCAGCGAGTCGATCGTGAGGCCGTGCTTGCGCATCAGCCAGCCGATGCCCCCACCGAGCGTGAGGCCGCCGACACCGGTGTGCGAGATCTGCCCTCCCGGGACCGCGAGTCCGTGCTCCTGTGTGGCGGCGTCGAGCTCCGCGAGGAGCGCGCCGCCACCGACGCGCACCGTTCCCTGGTCCGGGTCGACGTCGATCTCGTTCAGCCCGCGGATGTCGATGCAGAGGGCGCCGTCCCGGATCGAGCGTCCGGAGACCGAGTGCGAGCCTGCCCGGATCGTGAAGGGCATTGCCTGCTGACGCGCTGCGCGGAGCGCGGCCGACACGTCGTCGGCGTCCGTGGCGTACGCGACCGCGGACGGGAAGCGGTCGATCGCGCCGTTCCAGCAGGCGCGCGCAGCGTCGTAGTCATCGTCGGCCGGCTCGACCAGGCGACCGACGAAGCCTGCGGCGCGGAGCGCCGCGGCGAGTGGGGGAGAAGCGATGGTGGTCATGCGGCCACGATCGCGCCGGGCGGCCCGGGGCGCGTCGGGGAGTCCCCCTATCCCGCGCCCCTATCTTCGTTGCCGGCGCCGCTGACCCGGTGTCCGACTTCAAGTCGGACACCAGGGCTCTGCCCGACCAATGTGCTACATTGTGACGCACATGAGCGAGAAGGTCGGCATCCGGGAGCTGCGCCAGAACCTCAGCCGCTACGTCGCGCGCACCGTGCGCGGCGAGAGCTTCGAGGTCACCGACCGCGGGCGGCCGGTCGGACGGCTCGTCCCACCGTCGACCGGTGACCCGTGGCTCGACGAGCTCGTCGCCGAAGGGCTTGTGAGGCCGGCGCAGCGCCGGTCGGCCATGCTGCCCGAACCGAGTGAGCTCGGAACCGGGTCGATCACCGAGGCGCTCGAAGCGGAGCGCGAAGAGCGCCTCCCGTAACGCGTGCCGGCCGCGTTTCTCGACTCGTCGGCACTCGTCAAGCTCGTGCGGCCCGAGCCCGAGACGCAGGCGCTGAGGAGCTACCTGGCCGAGCCGCGACGCCCGATGCTCGTCAGCGAGCTCGCCGTGACGGAGGTGACTCGCGCTGCGAGGCGAATCGGCGTCGATCCACTACCTGCGCTCGCCGAGTGCGACGTCGTCCTCCTTCGCTCCGAGCTCCTCGCCCGGGCGGCCGAGCTCGAGCCACCGACGTTGCGCACCCTCGATGCGATTCACCTCGCAACCGCCCTCTCGCTGGGCGAGAACGTCGACGCGCTCGTCGCCTACGACGAGCGGCTGCTCGCCGCCGCCCGGCGTCACGGTCTTCAGACCGCGTCGCCCGGATCCTGACGCACCCCCGGTGTCCGACTTGAAGTCGGACACCTGCTCTACACGAGCCGGTGCTGCGTCGCCCAGCGCGCGAGCTCGTGCCTCGTCGAGAGCTGGAGCTTGCGCAGCACGTTCGAGACGTGGCTCTCGACCGTCTTCACCGAGAGGTGCAGGCGGGCGGCGATCTCCTTGTACATGTAGCCGCGCGCGATCAGCTGCAGCACCTCGCGCTCGCGCGGCGTGAGCTCGTCGAGCTCGGCGTCGCCGCCGACCTGCTCACCGGCGCGGAAGGCGTCGAGCACGAAGCCGGCGAGGCGAGGCGAGAAGACGGCGTCGCCGGTCGCGACGCGCTCGATCGCGGCGGCCAGCTCGGGGCCGGAGATCGTCTTCGTCACGTAGCCGCGGGCGCCGGCCCGGATCACCGCGATCACGTCCTCGGCCGCGTCCGACACCGACAGCGCCAGGAACTTGACGCCCGGGCGATCGTTCGCCACGGCGTTGATGACCGCGTCGCCGCTCCCGTCGGGCAGGTGCACGTCGAGGAGGACGACGTCGGGGTCGAGCTCGACGATCAGCGGGACGGCGTCGGCCACCGTGCCTGCCTGCCCGACCACCTCGACCGCGTCCCCGAGCTCGGCGCGGACGCCCGCGACGAAGAGGTCGTGGTCGTCGACGAGCACGACGCGCGTCACGACGGCCTCCGCGGAAGGTGGAGCTCGACCTCGGTGCCGTTCCCCGGGCTCGTGATGATCGTTGCGCGCCCGCCTGCGCGCTCCATCCGCCCCTCGATCGACTCCGCGATCCCCTTGCGGTCGTCCGGCACGGCGGCGCGGTCGAAGCCCGCGCCGCGGTCGCGGACGAACACCGCGATCTCGTCCTCGGTCACCTCGGTGTAGACGTCGATCTCCTCGACCCCGGCGAACTTGGCCGCGTTCGCCATCGCCTCGCGCGCGGCGAGCACGAGGGCGCTCACTGACGGGTCGACGGGGCAGTCGCCTGCGCTCGCGAGCTCGATGCGGACGCCGTGCAGCTCCTCGACGTCGCCCGCGGCGGCCTCGAGCGCCGTCACGAGCGAGGCGGTCTCGTCGCCGAGCGGCTGGTCGGCGTAGAGCCACCCGCGCAGCTCCCGTTCCTGCCTGCGTGCGAGCGCGGCGACCTGGCGCGGGTCGTCCGCGTGACGCTGGATCAGAGCGAGCGTCTGCAGCACCGAGTCGTGCACGCGGGTCGCGACGTCGGAGCGCTCCTCGCTGCGGATCCGCCCGGTGCGCTCGGCGTCACGTTCGAGTGCGAGCCGCCAGACCCACGGCCCGCCGATCAGCAGGAGCGCACCGGCGACGGCGCCCGGGGCGAGCAGCGTCGTCGACGTCCCGCCGCCCCAGAGCAGGACGACCGCGCCGATCGCCGCAAGCCCGAGCCCGCCGTAGGAGAGCGGCGCGTCGGCGCGGAAGCTGCCGCCCTGGCGCCAGGCGAGCGCGAGCCCGCCGGCGATCAGCGCGATCCCGACCACCGACCGGCCCGAGAGGCCGAGCGCGCCGAGGAGGGCGCACCCCGCGAGGAAGGCGCCCACGACGGTGATCCACGGGTGCTCCTGCCACATCCAGAGTGCGATGTAGAGGAGGATCCCGGCTCCGCCGGCCAGGGCGAGCAGCGCGAAGACGAGGCGGACGAGGGTCGGGTCGACCCCGAGGCTCCGCGCGATGCCCGCGCAGACTCCCGCGATCACCCGCTCGTCGGTGCTCGGCGCGTATGCCCGCAGCGACATGCGGCGTCATCGTACGGCGCGCTCGACCACGACCTGGCCGGCGCCGACGCGCGCGTCGAGCACGAGGACGCGGTCGCCGGTCTCGATCAGCTCGCTCTCGACGTTGCGCCCGTCGCCGCCGATCCCGTTCGGCAGCTCGATCTCCCCGACCTCGACGTTCGCGTGGATCCGCACGGCCCCGTCGGCGGGGACGACCACGTTCAGGTCTCCGACGTCGAGGCGGGCGTCCACGTGCGTCTCGCCTGGGGGCAGCTCGAGCCGGCGCAGGTCGAGGCTCAGCGAGCCGATCCCGACCTCGTAGTCGTCCTTCAGCTGCGCGACGTTCCTGACGACGTAGGTGCGCTCGCCGATGCCGTTCCCGAGGTCGACGTCGAAGATCGCCATGAAGATCGCGACCGCGAGCACGGTCAGCGTGAGGAGCGTCACGAGCGCGATCGCGAGCCATTTGAAGAACCCGCGCACGCGATGCGAGTCCCGGGCGGCGAGCGCCTTCACGTCCGTGGGCGCGTCCGGGTCGACGGCCGCGTTGGCGGGCTGGCGCGTGAGCCAGAGGATCAGGAGGCCGGCGAGCAGGAAGAGCCACCAGGAGTCGCCGTCGGGCCACAGGGTCGCCCGCGAGAGCAGGATCGCGCCCGCGACGGCGAGCAGCCCGACCCCGATCAGGGGCCAGGGCCGGTCACGGCGGTTCCGCAGCGCGGCTGTGGCGACCGAGTCGTCCTTGCCCTCGTCGGGGATGACGAGCCAGGCGGCGAGGTAGATGAGGATGCCGGCGCCGCCGAGGAGGGTGAGGACGACGAAGCCGACGCGGAAGATCGCAGGGTGGATCTCGAAGTAGCGGGCCAGGCCCCCGGAGACGCCGGCGACCATGCGGTCGGAGCGGCTGCGCTGGAGGCGGCGGAGATCTGTGGTTTCAGTGGTGTGTGTCGTTTCGCTCATGGGGCCAGGATGGCCTCGCGGCTTGCGCGAGACCATCCGGAATGACCCTGAGTCGACCCTGAGCGCGCCTCGGGGCTCAGGCGAGAGCCGGCGATGCGCGTTGCCGCTGCGTGATCACGCGGCCGCGCCGTACGCGTCGTGGTAGTTCCACCACCCGTAGGGCGGCGTCTGCGGATAGCCCTCCGGCGAGTCCTCCCACTCCTCCTGGCGGCCGAGCGCGGTCATGTCCAGGTACGCCCAGGTGCTTCCCATCGCCTCGTCGCCGCGGCTGTCGATGAAGTACGTGCGGAAGATCCGCTCCCCGTCCCGGATGAAGGCGTTGGTCCCGTGCCACTCGCCGACGTCGAAGTCGGCGTCGAAGTCGTCGGTGAGCGTGTACCAGGGGATGTTCCAGCCCATGCGCTTCTTCAGGCCCTGGATGTCGGCCTGGGGCGCGCGTGACACGAAGGCGAGCGTCGTGTCCCGCGCGTTCAGGTGGGCGGGGTGCGCCACCTGGTCGGCGAGGAAGGAGCACCCCGCGCAGGCGCGCTCCGGGTACGAGCCGCCCTCCGCGAAGGTCGTGATGTCCGGCTCGTAGAAGAAGCGGTAGACGACGAGCTGGCGGCGGCCCTCGAAGAGGTCGAGCAGGCTGACGGGACCGCTCGGTCCGTCGAAGCGATAGCGCTTCTCCACCGCCAGCCAGGGCATCCGGCGCCGTTTGGCGGCCAGCGCGTCGCGGGCTCTGCGTCAGCTTCTTCTCCTCGACCAGCAGCTCCTCGCGGGCTGCGTCCCACTCCTGCCGCTCGACGATCGGTGGTGTCTTCATCACGGTCTCCCTCCCTGGCCGGCCGGCTGGAAGAGCTCGATCGGGTTCCCGGACGGATCGTCGACGAGGATCTGCTTGCCGCCCGGGCCCTTGATGACGTCGTTGCGGAAGCCGAGGCCGGCGGCGCGGAGACGCTCGACCTCGGCGTCGATGTCGTCGACGATGAAATGGATGCGGTTCCAGCCGCCCGGCTCCGGCTGGCGCCCGTCCGGCATCGGCCTGCCGGCCGAGCTCGTCGGCCCGCTGAGGAGGAGCCTGAGGTTCCCGCGGACGACCTCCGCGAACGCGGGAGCGAAGTCGGATTCCAACGTGAAGCCGAGGTGGCTGGTGTAGAAGCCGATCGACTCCTCGACGTCGTCGACCATGTAGCGGACGCTGACCGTCTCGTCGCTCACGTTCGGATCACCTCCCATCGGTGACCGCTGCTCCTGGTCGGGAGCGCGACAGCTGGATGCTCGTCCGGCGCTCCTCACACGGCAGGGCTCATCCCGGACTCGCTCTGTCGCATTTCCCGCATGTGGCGCTCCGAAACCCCAAGCCGAGCTGTAGGTTGACGAGAGAAGACGCCAATGGCAAGGACACAGACGAGCGAAGCCCACGACGCAGGTGCAGCGGGCATCGAGCGCTTCGATCGCGTCCCGCTCCTCTTCGGGCCGTCACCGGTCCATCGGCTCGAGCGGCTGAGCGAGCACCTCGGCGGCGCGGTCGACATCTGGGCGAAGCGGGAGGACTGCAACTCGGGCCTCGCGTACGGCGGCAACAAGGTGCGCAAGCTCGAGTACCTCGCCGCAGATGCTCTCGCGCAGGGGTGCGACACGCTCGTCTCGATCGGCGGCGTGCAGTCGAACCACACCCGCCAGGTCGCGGCCGTGGCGGCGCGACTCGGCCTTCGCTGCGTGCTCGTGCAGGAGCACTGGGTGGACTGGCCGGACGCCGTCTACGACAAGGTCGGCAACATCCTCCTCTCGCGGATCATGGGCGCGGACGTGCGGCTCGACCCGTCGGGGTTCGACATCGGGATCCGCCGGAGCTGGGAGGACGCGCTTGCGTCGGTCGAGGCGAGCGGCGGCAAGCCGTACGCGATCCCGGCCGGCGCTTCTGATCACCCGCTCGGCGGGCTCGGCTTCGCGCGCTGGGCGGACGAGGTGGCCGAGCAGGAGCGCGAGCTCGGCGTCTTCTTCGACACGATCGTCGTCTGCTCCGTCACCGGCTCGACGCAGGCCGGGATGATCGCCGGCTTCGCGGCGCAGGAGCGCGACCGGGCCGTGCTCGGGATCGACGGGTCGGCGACCGTCGAGCAGACGTGGGCGCAGATCGCCCGCATCGCCCGCTTCACCGCCGAGGC